>BQJE01000012.1 GCA_021604545.1 Micavibrio sp. | reverse complement strand
ATTGGACAAAGCCGTTGCCGAGCAGGAAGAAATCTTTTTTGATAAGAACAGAACAGGAGACAATCTCGGCACACCCTGGCCGCGCGGCGCTGATATCATAGAAATCAATAGAGATTCTTTGCTCGTTAATGGTGAAATGCCTGAAGACGGCCCCGGCTTTGATAAAAAAATGACCATGTTTTTTGACGGTCAGGAGGCAACGACTGGATATGCGTATCAGGGACCAAACAACAGCAACAATAATAAGGTTGTGAGGACGGTGGGCAGTGAATATTTGTTAGAATATAGTGGAAGATTATCAAATTTACTTGCAGTAGCCGACCAATCTCAGGCTCGGATGAGAGTAACAAAGCGGCTAAAAGAATTGATAAGGCAGCGAGCGGAGAGTAGACCCCTAGAACTAGAAAAAATGGATGAAATTTTGCGTTACGTTAAGGATTTAAAATCTCAACAAGATTCTAATAACCTTGAGCTGTAGTGATGCAGAAATTTGACACATGCCAAGTGATAAGATTATGATAACCAACAAGAAAGGAGGACTGCCAAGATGATGATACGGGAGATGGGCGAAGGTATAGAACTCGGCAATCTTTTTGATGAAGCGCATTTACCACAGAGATTTGTAACATATCTTGGCTGTTTAAGAAGAAGTCTGGATGGTGCAAAAAGAGTGGCCGCTATAAGAGGTCGAGAGATAGATCCACTATTGCAGTCTGATGATGTTATGCAGAGTGTTGCTAGAGCCGCCTACTATACTCAACAAGCCTTGCATGATGATACTGTAACTTATGACAGGCAGGGCCTTATTAATTTCGTGGCTAAGCGTTTTAGGGCTATTCCTTCATTAAATGGCACCGGGCCAAAAATTCAATCATTTGCAGAATTGCTAGAGCAAGAAGGTGGTAACTTAACCGCAGAAGAGCCTGTGGCTGTCGGCGCAGATCAAAAAGCCACCATTTCTCTTTAAGTTTATTTCCAAAAACAAAACCTGTTCGGTAATTGCTAAAGAGTCCTGCCCCTAAAAAAAGGGGGGGGGGATTACTTATCTGCTTTTTTCGACGTTTCGCCTTCAGGTGAGGCCCCGGGTGATGTAAGGCCCATCTGCGCCCAGAACATTTTCTGCATCTCGCTCCAGCCCTGTATCGACGGGCTCATCCAGGTCTGCATCATGGTTTCAGGGTCAAGGCCTTTCACATTGTCTATCATTTGCTTTTGCAGCTCCTTCATCATTGCGTCCTGCATCGGCGCAACATCAGGTAAACCAATAAACTGGCGGGCTTCCTCGGGGGTGCATTCAACATCAACTTTGAATTTCATTGTTTCCCGTCCTTTCTTTGACTAGGCTTCTTTATACGACTTTATACGACAATTTAAAGACGGTGACCATGCCCGAAAGTGAAATTCCGACCTCTGTAGATTATAAGGAAAAGGCGCTTGTAAAAATTCGCGAGGCGGTAAAGGGCAATCGCTTTGACCCTGAACAAATAACCATTAATAGCTTTGACGGCGGCGTTCTCAAATTTGCAGCAAAAACACAGCTGGAGATCCGCACCAAAGTCAGTGAAAAAACCGTGCCGGGTCGTCAGGCCGGACCGCAGGTCGTTGATAGCGGCGTTGCGCTCAAAGCGGCGGTTGATCAGGAAATAGAGAACCTCAAGAAAAGCGCCGACACAGAGCAGAAAATTAAAGCGCTTGTTTTGGGTCGAGACGATAAGGGATTTGCGCTGGATGATATCGACATCCCGATCGATTTCTGGAAGAAGGATTTCGTTTACTATGAAGGTTGTGGCACATGCAAAACGAATGGAACGATACAGTGCCAACGCTGTCACGGCGTCGGCCAGGAATCCTGCCCGCAATGTCACAAAAAGGGAATGACCCCATGTACGCAATGCCGCGGTTCACAGCAAATACAGGGGCCAAACGGTATGCAGCCCTGCACGCAATGTCAGGGCCAGGGCGACATTCCGTGTTCTTTGTGTCAACAACGCGGGGAGGTTCAATGCCGAACCTGCAAGACAAAAGGTTCAACCACTTGCACGGCCTGCAACGGGAATGGCTGGAACTCTCACATCACAACGGCCCAGATGGACGTGCACACGCATTTTGATTATGAGCGTGATGGCGTGCCGGATAAAGCGGTGGCGCTGATTCAAAAGCTCGGCCCGAAATTAAGCGGGCATGCCGACATTGAAATTGTGCAAGCAGCGGAGGGTGCGGAAGAGAAAGAGATTGTTATTCACTACCGCGTTCAGTTGCCGTGCGGCCAGATCGGTTTTGTACTTGGCAATGAAAGCGCATCGGCGTTTTTGTTTGGCAATCAGGTGAAATTAACATCCGTTTCGCCTTTTCTTGAGCCCATCCTCGCAAAGGGTATGCAAAAGCTGCAGGACGCAGGCGCGGGGCGCGGCTCTGTTGCCGGGAATCTGCAAATGGCGGCGAAATATAAAACGCTGCGCCAAGCAATTATTGCGGCGGCGCGCTATCCGCTGAAAAAGGCCGTAAAAGCAGTGCAATCGGGCTCACCTTTGGGCCTGTCGAAGGCGAAGATAAACGAAATGGTACAAAATGCCGATAAGGCGCTTAAGAACATTACCGCCAAGCCGCGCCAGCAAGGCCTGATTGGCGGGCTGGGGGTGAGCGCTATCGCCTATGGGGCTTATTTCTTCCTGGTGCGTGGAACAATACTGAAATCCCTGCCCAATGAAGCTGCGCATATGGCCATTGATCTTATGGTTTTTGCGGTGGGGGCGGCGCTGGTTATTTTTGCGATTCAGATTGTCAGTGCGAAAGCTCTGCGCACGGCGTTAAAGGGAATTGTACCGGCCGGCAAGGAAAAGGCCTTCACCGCGAAAACAGGGAAGACCGGTCTTTACGCCAGTATCGGCGCGTTCGTGATTTTTGCTGTGCTTTGGGCTTTGACGATTTTAAGGGGTTAGCGTATTGGAGTGATAAGTGCCATTTAATTTGAAAGAATCATTGAATGAAGCCCATACTGTGGCTGCGTGAAAACCGTTATTCAGGAAAATATGCGAATGCCCGTTTACGACCCAAAGCGGACATTCGCATAAAGGAGTTTTGATTTAGATATATGAATATTCGACCCGAAACTGAAAAAGACAAAACTGCTATACAAGAAATCAATCAATCAGCTTTTGAAACATTTGCTGAAGCTGCACTTGTAGATACACTTCGCGAGCAATGTCATCCTATTATTTCTCTTATCGCAGAAGAAGACAGGAAAGTTGTTGGTCATATCATGTTTTCACCTGTGACCCTCAGTGGGTCTTCTGATCTTAAAATTATGGGGCTTGCACCTATGGCCGTATTACCAAAATATCAACGAAAAAGTATTGGATCTGCTCTTGTGCAAGCTGGCCTTGATGAATGTAAGAAGCTTGGCTTTGGTGCTGTTGTTGTGCTCGGCCATACAAAGTACTACCCCAAATTCGGATTTACTCCTGCCGCACGATTTGGAATAAATTGCGAATACGATGTGCCAGAAGAAGCTTTCATGGTTTTGGAATTAGAGCCAACCTATTTAACCGGAGCAAAAG
>BQJE01000011.1 GCA_021604545.1 Micavibrio sp. | reverse complement strand
GCTAAAACCCTGGCGAATAACAATACCAAACTCCATTAATAGCCCGCGAATATGATTGGAAAGTGCTGTTCGCTCTTGTACAAGAAATTCCCTTGAACGCTGTATCGATTGCATACCTTGCTGCTCAATACTCTTTAGTGGTGCTTCTTTAATTTTGGGACGAACAGCGCATTCAGCAATCGCTAATGCATCGTTTTTATCTGTTTTATGCCCTTGGCGAAATGGTGCAACTACCAATGCCGGAAGTATCTTGACTTGATGACCCAATGCCATCGCTTGCCGCGCCCAATAATGCGCTGAAGCGCAAGCCTCAAATGCAAACAGTGATGGTTTTTGTTTTACTAAAAAACGAGCGAATTGTGTACGTGTAAGATCTTTATTTAATTGTTCTTTGTTTGCGATTGAAACGACCGATACTCGAATGACGTTTTTGGCTAAATCTACTCCAATAGTTTGTAGCTTATTCATGTATGAACCCTCACAGTCAATTAACAGTTCTGACAACCTACTTCGTTTGGTCGGAGGAGTCCATACATTGGGTCGTAAGCAGACAGCAGGGCTGTTAAATTTATACTGCAAAAATGTCAAGCGTAGGGCCATAAAAATGCATGAAAGCGTTTATATATGCGGCTGCCAGTGGCCTGCCCTGGAGAATTACCTGTAAATTTACCCGCCTCAAGGGCGGGATGCTAAAGGTTTAAAATAGCTTGTTTTTCTTAGTCAAATCTACAAGTAAATACTCAGGTGATCCGGTGCGATTTAGGGCAGATGTCCATAAAACCGCTTCGATATCGGCGGTTCTGACTTTTGCGAAAGACGGCCTGGCTACCAATATTTTTTTTTGCATAAAATACAGACGCTTATAGCCAGGTTGCTGGTCATTGGTGATAAGTACGATTAACTGACTAGACATAGCCTGCTCTAGGGTTAAGTTCTCCCTGGTCACCTGGTCGATGCTCGTGGCGTCAAAAGACCGTTTGCCTATGCCTTGATATCTGCTTCCGTTCGCTGTTTCTGTTTCATTTATAAATCTCCAAGGTGTAAACCTATTATGAAATGCGGTTTTTGAGCATAATATTGGGCTCTTTTAGAACCGCATAAATTTTGCTCCACCAAGGACCCTTTTTACCAATTAAATAAATGACTTATAGCTGAACGAGAAATATTAAAAGCAGGGTGGTTAATGTTGCTTGTGCCAGCACGAGAATTCTTAATATTTTCTGTGCAAAAACGTGATCCGTTTTTAATCGTCTTAGCATTTATCGTCTCCTTTCAGTAGACCGCAGCTTTTAATTGTCGCTGATGCCTATCGCAGACTTTTTTAATAGCGAGCCTTGTGGTTAGTTCACCTATGCCAGCTTCCCTCGCTGCATCAAAAAAGACCTTTTCAATATGATGCTTATGGATAGTGCGCTCGTCCGCTAAGTGATATGCGGCGTAGAGTTGATGAATCAGGGTTTGTGTACGATCTTTGCGCCCAGGTTGTTTAACCATGTCTAGGCGTTCGTCAAGCTCCTGCTGCCTGGTTTGGTCGCCGTCTTCGTTTGCTCGGCTGCAAGCATCATCAATAATCAGGTAGATAGCCGCACTATCCAGGTGGGGTGCTGCTGCATCTGCCAGTTTGTCGCATAGCACCTCGATGTCATCGATATCGATCTGGTTCGCCATGCGAAACGCTAAGAACAACTGCGTTGATAAAACATTCTCATGATCGCCCTTCGCATTACTAATTGTGTTTATGTGGCTTTGGATAACATCCAGGGCGAGAAGTGGATTGTGAAATGACGAAACTTCAAAGCCATGGTTTCGCCAGGTTGGTTTTCGTTCTGCTATTTTTAATAATTTCATTTTGCTTTTCCTCATGTAAAAAACTGCATGTAAAACTTTGCAAACTTGCAAAAATCGGTTTAATCCGTTTAATCGGTTTGGTTTTCATGTGTTCTAGCGGATGTTCCCCGCCTGTATTTCAGGTTTTTTAATGTTATCAACGAGATGAGTTATTTTTAGCCCTAAATGTGGCCACTAATATAATTTATCTATTTGTTGTGTGTATTATTAGAAATGGTATAATAGTAGCCACTAACATATTTTGGTGTATTTTTGCAATGTACATCGATACCAGCACAGTGACAACTAAAGGCCGAACTTATAAACGCGTACTTTTGCGCGAATCATTTCGCGCTAACGGCAAAGTGAAGAAACGCACCATTGCAAATCTAAGCGCTTGTTCAGCGCGGGAAATCGAAGCCATTAAACTGGCATTGGCGCATAAAGACAACTTGGCGGGGCTTGGCTCTGTTGATAAGAATTTAACGCTGCGCCAAGGGGATTCTGTAGGTGCTGTCTGGGTGGTGTATCAGATAGCTTGCCGGCTGGGTATCACAAATGCGTTGGGTTCTTCGCGTCAAGGGAAACTGGCGCTGTGGCAGGTGATTGCCCGGGTGATTGATCAGGGTTCGCGTTTGTCAGCGGTACGTTTTGGGGCAAGCCATGCTGCGTGCGACATCCTGGATTGCGATGCGTTTCATGAGGAGCATTTGTATGCCAATCTGGATTGGTTGCAGAAAAACCAGCAGGAGATTGAAAGCAAGTTATTTCACCAGCTTCAGGACCAGGAAAAAATCGAACTGTTTTTGTACGATGTAACCAGCAGCTATCTGGAAGGAACGCAAAACGAGCTGGCCGCTTTTGGCTACAACCGCAACCGCAACCGCAAGCAGGGCAAGCAGCAGATCGTTATCGGCTTGTTATGTGACGCCCAAGGCACACCGCTTTCAATCGAGGTTTTTCCCGGCAACACCGCCGACACCAAGACTTTTGGCCAGCAAGTGGCCAAGGTCGCTGAGCGCTTTGGCGCGCAGTCTGTGACTTTTGTTGGTGACCGCGGGATGATTAAAGGCCCGCAGATAGCACAACTGCAGCAAAATAATCAGGATGAATTGCATTATATTACCGCCATCACCAAAGCGCAGATCGAGAAGCTGCTGCAAAGTAACAAGATACAGCTTGGTTTGTTCGACCAGGATTTGACTGAAGTGCAACTGGAAGAAAGCGTGCGCTTGGTATTGCGTAGAAATCCTGTGCGTGCCGAGGAAATTAGACAATCCAGAGAAGACAAATATCAATGCTTAGTTACCTTCATCGAAAAGCAAAACGACTATCTGTTGGAACATCCCAGAGCAAAGATTGCCACCGCCAGGCAAAAGATTGAGAACAAAAGTAAACAATTGAGAATTGACGAATGGGTCTGCGTGTCTGACAAGGGGTGCACGCTATCCCTGTTGAAGGATGCGGTAAAACTTCGGGAAGTAGAAAAGCTCGATGGTTGTTATGTGTTAAAAACCGACCTTCCTTACGATAAAGTGCCTAAGGAGATAATCCATAACCGGTATAAAGACTTGGCATTAGTTGAATGGGCTTTTCGAACCAGCAAGTCAAAACAGCTGGAAATACGCCCTGTCAACGTCAGATTGGAAAGTCGCACACGGGGCCATGCCTTTGTTGTGATGATGGCATATCGCATCGTTAAGGAGCTGGCTACCCTATGGGCGCCACTCGATCTAACCGTACCAGAAGCGCTTTCCGAGTTGGATGCCTTATGTTCAACTGAAGTCTCCGTTGCAGCGGGTGGATGCTTTCACCGTATTCCAGAACCGCGCGAACTGAGCCGTCAGCTCCTGGAGTTGGCCAACGTAAAATTACCGCCTGTTCTGGCAAACAAAGGTATTCGTGTGGCCACTAAGAAAAAACTGCCGTCCCGGCGTAAAGCTGCCTAATCTCAATTGGTTATATGCATTTTTGCGCCCCAAGAAAAAGGGAACATCCGTTATAGCACAGAGCGATAATGATTGCTGAAAGGCTCACAACATTAATAAACCACTACAAACAGTCTGAGTTATGTCATTAAGGCGGTGTTGCAAGCTTAGTCACTAGAAGAGTGGCTAACAGCACTTCTGAGTATGAGTAGCCATAATCAAGACCATTTAAAGCGCTATTTTCAAAGCGCGCCGGGTATGGATTTTTCTTTATGATTCGCGAATCAATTCTTACGCGAC
>BQJE01000010.1 GCA_021604545.1 Micavibrio sp. | reverse complement strand
GTCGTGAAGTTCAGATCACCGCTTGCAATACCTGCAAAGGAATTTGCTGCCAGATCTTCTATAACGCCAGACGGAACCGTAATATCGTAGTCAGTGACAAGATCAAAATTACCGGCGGGATTGATCGTGACCATGCTACCGGCAATCACGACTTGCGGGTCGCCAATCGGAATTATACGCGTGTCAGAGCCATCCGTTGTATCGGTAATAGTAATATTACCAATCCCGGCCTGAATATTCTCATCAAAATTCAAGACAATATTTGCAGAGGCACTTGCAGCCGGTTCATTATCGACTGGTGTTGAGCCGATGAGCATTGGTGCTGTGAGGTCTGTGATGGGTACAATGGTTGGGGTAAAGGCCGTAATCGCGTTCAGCGTATTGGCTGTGCCGGTAATGCTGCCACCATTGAGATCAAGGTCATTGATGGTAACGCTGGCCGCTCCGACATCACCGGCGATATAAACATGACGGAAGACAAGCTGCGTCGGCGTGCTGGCCCCGGCATTATAAGCAAAAGTTCTGGCGTTGATTCCAACCAGGGCATTGATGAACGGCGCCCCACCAACCGTTACAGGTTGCGTAAATGTCAGTCTCAAATCAGCATTGTTACCAACGAATTGTGGGCCGGTAATCAGCTGCGGCAGAACGTTAATAAATGGCGCTGCTAATGCAATACCCGGCGGCGAAGGATTGATCAGATCAAGATTGGTGAAGGCCGCTTCCTGGCGGGTCTCCAATGCCGGATTGATAAGCAGAGATGTTACGCCCGTCGCAATAGTGAGGCTAACCACATCGGCCTGCGCACCGGCAAGAACAGCCACCCCAACATTCGGCACAACATCAATACTACCGGCACGCACCTGCACCGTTGTGATCGCACCATCATCGGTCACATCAATATCAGTTCCAAGAAGATTAACCGTACCGCCGGGAACATTCACAACTGTTATGCCGCCGCCACTGCCGGAAATAAATTGCACGAACCCGCCATTGGTCGCCGTCACGGTCAGGGTTGTATTGTTGAACTCCAGAATAACATCGCCGCCGCCCGAGGCTGATATATTAGCAATCGCGCCATTGCTGAAATCGATAATCCCAAAATCACCATTGGGAATGGTAATCGCCGTATCAAATGGCAAATTCACCAAAGCCCCTGTCGGCACGCCGCCAACATCAAACGGCAAACCAATACTAAGCGCATTAAACTGGGCCGTAATATTGGGTATGTTTGAGTCGACTATCAAACGCTCCTCAACACGAATACGGTTTTCCCGTCGCACTTTTTCAAAAATCTTGTCGCGCATTGATGCGCTGCCCGCCGCAGGCTCCATATTTGCAAGCGCCAGATTGGGCTTATCCGGGTCATAAAGTGGAATGCGATATTGCAGTGCGACCTCAACCCCGTCACGCCCGCCGTTCTCCTCAACCACAGAACCTTTCACCGTGAAATTATCGCGGACATTATACTCGGCGCTAACTTCTAGCCCGCGTATGTCATCATCCGTTTCACGAAAATACTGATACCCTTTTCCAAACACACTGAGATCAGGCAGGAACGGCACCGTATAACCAAGCTCAAGATCATACCCCTCAAGCGCCCGCTCTTCATACTCATTACCGAGCGCGTCCGTCCGGCTATCCTGATAATCAGATAGCGGGCGGTAATAATTGGCGGCAAGATTTACGTTTTCTGCTTTGGCATCGACGCCAACACTCATCCGCGAATGATTATAGGGCCATTGATGATCAAAAAATACATTCCCGCCGAGCAGATATTTTTCATCGACAGTCAAATACCGATAAGCCGTACCAATGTTCAAGGTATGGCGCGCCGTGTCATCGTCAATATCAACGCTGCGCTCATTCAGGATGCCGCCACCCTGCACAAATATATTATGACGCAGATCAGCAGATTGATGAACCGGCTGCGTTGCCAGAACACTGAAATATGAATCCTCAAAATTATTAAGATTATATTCAAGCTCCAAATGCCGCAGAGCATAAAGATCGCTGCGCCGTGCAGATGCAAGCCCCGCGTCAATAATTCCGCGCGCACCGGACAGCATCAGCGCATCCGTTTTTTTCCTGACCAGGTCTTCCTGCAACCCACCATCTGCCGCGCTCGACAGAACATCACTGATCAGAGTTTCAATGGTCGCCTGCGCACTACCGCCAAGGTTTTTCTTCACGTGGTGAACAAAAGCTTGACCGGAGCCAGCATCGCTGGACAACACTTCAGCGGCGCCAAATTCCCGCTCAAGATATCCTGATAAATACGCACTGCCCGCCGCTTCAAAAGCCTCACGCCCCAGCGCCATCATATTTTCCCGCGCGGCTTCGCTGGCCTGCCCGGCATTCGCGCCCTCCCCAATATTTTGTAGCGCCGCTAAAAACTTATTGCGCGCGACTTCATAAGCCGCCTTGGCCGCCTGCGCTTCGTTGGTGTCAACACTTTGCGATGCCAGAGAAAAACCGTCGCCATAGGCTTTAATATTCTGATCATCACCAAAAGAACCCGCAGGCGTTGGCGCCGGCAAAACCAAATCAAAATCCTGCGCTGCTACGGTTTGCGTATCCTGTATTTGTAGCCCCAAAGGCTGCAATATACCAGGCGATTTAGGTGATACGGCAGGTTGCAGTAACACGGGGTTAGCAATAGCTTGTATTTTTGGGATAACGCTACCGGATGGATTCCATTTTGTTTTTGTTGAAACAAAACATTGCACGTTGTGGCTCTGAACAAACGCACAAAGCCCTTCTGATTTTTTTGCCGTTAGCCCTGCTATCTCCAGATGATGCTCAGTAAACCCGGAAGAACTTTGATAGGCATTCAACCACAATTGCTCATGATCTATACTTTCCTGAAATTGTACCGGCAGAGATTCAAAAAAGGCTTGCGCCGTCCTTTGCGAATTAAAAATCCCTATACGTACAGAAGCATTCTGCGTTTCTACGGCTTTCGCATAAGCAGTAGCGCCCACCAAAACGGTAGCGCAAAACAGAAAAAGGCAAATTTTTACTCTATCAAAAGCCAAGAACAGGCTTCCTACCTCAAGAAAAGAGCAGAATTACTCTACTTTAGAGTATCTCAAACCCGCTGTATTGTTAATAAACCAAAGCTTTTAACCCACAATCGTGCAAAATGGTAACTGGTGTTGCTCAGTGCGGCTGTAGGGTGCCTTTCACGGCGGTGTCCTAGGCCTCTAGACGAATGGGACGTAAGAGATATGCCTTCAACGCAACTCAAATCCCTATATTTGGATCGGATCGTAGCGTTTAATATGATCAGGCATTGCGCAATACTATATTAGACATAATTTAATTTGTAATCATCAGGCCCGTCTTTAGATAAGTTAGATACGTTCGCGGAGCGAATGGGGCTCGGCCCCTGGTTGCGGCACCACTCTCACAAAGGGTTACCAGCCTTTCCCCCTTTTTCTACAGACAGGCAATGGTATTTGGTGTAAATCACTGATAACGGTATAGACTCTACTATTGTTGATGCTACTGATGGGGGCGCGATGTTGCCTATGGTCTTGAAGCGTTTGGGATAAGACCCGGCGGTTTGATCTTCTATTATTTTAACTACGATTACGAACATAGCTGGATTTATGTCTTTTCTTGGCATTGCGGCATTTCTGTCGGGAATGTTTTAAAAACTAAAGGAACTCAAAAAATGAAAATCGGTATCCTCTCTCGTGGCCCAAAACTTTATTCGACCAAAAGACTGATCGAAGCAGCAGAAACACGGGGGCATGAAGCACGAACAATAGATGTTCTACGCTGTTACATGAATATCACCTCCAACAAGCCGACAGTATATTACAAACGCAAAGGTGAGAGAGAAAAACTAAAATTTGATGCGGTTATTCCGCGTATTGGCGCGTCTGTTACAACATATGGCACGGCGGTATTGCGGCAATTTGAAGTTGGTAATGTATACGCGATCAATGAATCTGTTGCGATCGCAAGGTCTCGCGATAAATTGCGGGCGCATCAGCTTCTTGCCCGTAAGGGCATAGGCATGCCCATTACAGGCTATGCCAATCGCGCAGATGCGACAGAAGATTTAATAGAGTTCGTTGGCGGCGCTCCTTTGATTGTAAAAGTCATCAGTAGCACACAAGGCAAGGGTGTGCTTATGGCAGAAACCAACAAAGCAGCGGAAAGCCTTATTAATGCCTTCAGTGATCTTCAGACAGAATTTCTTGTGCAGGAATTTATTAAAGAAGCCGGGGGCTCTGACATACGGTGTTTTGTTATCGGCGACAAAGTTATTGCGGCGATGGAGCGCACGGCAAAAGAAGGTGAGTTCCGCTCCAACCTGCATATGGGTGGATCAGCAAAGGTGATTAAATTAAAGCCGGAAGAACGCTCATTGGCCGTAAGGGCCGCCAAAGTCATGGGGCTGGATTTAGCAGGTGTTGATATCGTGCGCTCAGCCCACGGGCCCCTCGTATTGGAGGTGAACTCTTCCCCGGGACTGGAAGGTATTGAAAAGGCGACGGGTAAAGATGTTGCCAGCGCCATTATTGAGTACATAGAAAAAGATTCCAAAAAAGGCCCCAATAAGATCACTGGCAAGGGATAGAGCAGAATGGAAGACCTTGTTATCGGCGGTGTTCCTATAAAAAAAGGGGAACGTAAGCGCGTTCTACTTGATGTTGCCAAGCTTTATGATTTCACGGATATGAACATCCCGATTGAGGTTGTGCGTGGCAAAGAAGATGGGCCGGTGCTATTTGTCAGCGGTGCCGTTCACGGTGATGAAATTAATGGTGTCGAAATTATCCGGCGGCTTTTAACCAAGAAAACCCTAAAGAGTATCAAGGGCACATTGATCGCCGTGCCGATTGTTAATGTGTTTGGTTTTAACACGAACTCGCGCTATCTGCCGGATCGGCGGGATTTGAACCGGAGCTTTCCTGGCGCTGAAAATGGCTCCCTTACGGCACAGCTTGCATACACATTCATGGATGAGGTTATCAAGCATTGCACGCATGGAATTGATTTACATTGTGCCGCTGTCAATCGTGTCAACCTGCCGCAGATCCGGGCCTGCCTCGATGATCTTGAGACACAAAAAATGGCTCACGCCTTTAATGTTCCAGTCGTTCTACATTCCGAATTACGGGATGGATCGCTGCGTGCAGCAACAGGAGAGTTGAAAATTCCCACCTTATTATTTGAAGGTGGCGAAGCTCTGCGCTTTAATGAAAAAACAATCAAAAGCGGTCTGAATGGGGTGCTTTCTGTTATGCGCGAGATCGGCATGTTGAAGCCGCTGAAGAATAAATCCGTTCCGCATGATGTCTTTGTTGCCCGTTCCAGTCATTGGATACGCGCACCGCATAGCGGTATTTTATCAGCCAAAGCAACTTTGGGAACGCGGGTTAAAAAGGGCCAGATTTTAGGGATTATATCCGATCCGTTCGGACGAGAAAAACATGATATTACAGCGCGCAGAACCGGTATTGTGATTGGCATGGCAACCTTGCCTTTGCTTAATCGTGGAGAGGCGGTGTATCACATCGCGGCGTTTGAAGACTCCAATGCTGTTGAGGAACATGTTGACCTGTTTGAAGAACACTTCGACAGTGATGACAACGTTCGCTTCCTAGATTAGATACAGCCATATTATCACGATCAGGCCGGTATGGAACTGCTTTCATAACGCTTGTTCCTACCTATTGTCCAGAGCCATATATATCCGGCAACACCTGAAACAAGTGAAGCAGCCAGTATGCCCGTTTTGTACGCTGTGTACATGGGAAACTAAAACTCCCAACTGAGCCTGAAAGGACTGAACACAATGAATAAGAAAGCAAAATTATCAACAACAGTGGCATCTTAGCCGCTACCCTCCACTTTTTCTATAGGTAATACTTTCAGGGTACAGTCTCAGTAGCCAAGCTCATTCCACAGCATTTATTAGCCTAATATACCAATATGTTAACAATTGCAGGCTGCCTGGGCTAATATAAGTATGGGTAATTTTGCCCGTTTCTTAATCAGGAAGCCTGTTCTTGGCTTTTGATAGAGTAAAAATTTGCCTTTTTCTGTTTTGCGCTACCATTTTGGTGGGCGTATCTGCGTATGCTGGTACACTCAATGCGGCGAGCAGCAATGTTTACATTGGTGTGTTCAATAGTAAACATCATGCTCAAAAATTCTACGAGTCTTTGCCGAGTGAAACCAAGCAATCCATTCGCAAGGATCAGTTATGGGTGGATGTCTACAAAAGTAACAAAGGCTTTCTGGACTACCACATCAACATCCTAAACTTAAACAATGCGACTGCCGAAAAACTTTGTCATCGTATTACCTCGCCTTCCGTGCAGTGTATTACATCTGGTATTGAGCCACTTTTTTCTTCTGCCAATGTCGAACCAAGCCCTGCTTTACCTATGGACAGAGAAACTACGGCTCCTCAATTATCACGAGGTTCTGCGCCGTCCGGTTCGCCTGGTATATTGCAGCCTTTGGGTTTGCAGTTGCAAACCTCTTCTGCGGCGATGCAGGGTTTTGATTTGGTTTTGCCGGCGCCAACGCCTGCGGGTTCTTTTGGTGATGATCAGAATATTAAAGCCTATGGCGACGGTTTTTCTCTGGCATCGCAAAGTGTTGACACCAATGAAGCGCAGGCGGCCAAGGCGGCTTATGAAGTCGC
>BQJE01000009.1 GCA_021604545.1 Micavibrio sp. | reverse complement strand
CAAGGACCATGTTGAAAACCCAACACAAACACCGTTGAAAGATGGCGCTATCCGTCTGGCATCAGGTGGTGCCTTATTTGCGATTCCAATTATATTCGAATCAATGTTCGAAACTGTTGGTTCTCAAGGTCAGACCACCACGGCGGCGCAGTTGACCAAAGTTAAATTTGCCGTACAATAAAATATATGGATGGTTTACCCATTTTAGGTATCGCCCGCCCCCTGCAAAAAAAGGGAGCGGGCGCTACTACGAAAAAATCAGGGGAAAGCGGAAAGTCCGCATCCTCCAAAGGGCCTCTAGCGCCCGAACTTAAGCAAAAAGTTTTTAAGCGCGACGACAACACCTGCACATTTTGCAGGTTTAAATCACAAAAATATCAGGAAGTTCACTTCCTCAACAATGATATAAAAGACACAAACTCTCATAATTTAGCGACAGCCTGCATTTTTTGTCATCAATGTTTTAACATGGAACAGGTCAGTATTATGCGTTCCGGCGTCCTGATATGGCTTCCGGAAATTTCACAGGCGCAGCTGCACCATATAGCCCGCGCTATCTACGTTGCCCGTATCTCGCAAGGGCCGGTCGCCGATGCTGCAAGACGCTCTCTCGATACCCTGATGGAGCGGCGGGAAGAGGTCAGGAAACGAATAGGGACAGACGACCCCTATATTCTGGCTATGGTTATGCGTGATTATCTAGGAGCTAAACATTATCATTACCGCGACAAAAAGCTTGAGGGCGTAAGACTTTTCCCACTGGACCGGCGCATTATCAAGGAAGCCGATCTGGAATTTAATCAATTTCCACAAATACTGGCCTATTGGCGCTCCAAAGACGGCCCTTTTGGTGGAAAAGCCCCTCCCACATGGCTCTCAATTTATCAAGATATGGCAAAAGCATCCTAATTACATTTTTTTCCTTATAAAAAGACAGTTTTTCGTTATGCTCTCTATGATGGGTAAGGCAAGTTTTGTATATTAACAATTGCGCCTGTTTAATTGCTATATAACCAAGCAGATTTTATATCTTCTATGAACTTTTTAGACAAAATAGCGACCCCGTTTCAAAAGGCCTTCAAGCAGTCTGTTGCTTCCTTTATTAGACTCGAAACGTCGGATGACACGCACGTTATTGCAGCTGCTGACGGCTCGCTGGTGTCTTACATCAAAGTTGAAGGAAGCCGTCAGATTATTGGCGATGAAGAATTCGAGCATATTATCGAGGCCTCTACAATTAAGATCGGCGCACGTTTTGACCGGCAAGGTCATGCCCTACAGGTTTTTTTCGCCAGAGACCCTGAAAGAATCAGAAAAGAACTGGAAAAATATGTCCGGCCCAGCCGTAACACCGCCATTAATATGGGTCTTGAAATAGATGATCTCTTTGATGAGCGAGTTAAACACCTGGAACGATTTTTATCGCATGAAGAATCTTATTTCGTTTTGTGGACACGCCCTCAAATTCTAACAAAGAATGAATTTCAACGTACAGCCAAGGACGCCAGAGAAAAGGCTAAGAACTGGATACCTGCTGCAAATGCACAATACCCTTTCGCTGCGCTTGAACCTTTAAGGACACGGCACAAAAGTTTCGTATCAGCTATATTATCCGCTATGGATGAATTGGGCATTAGGGGCGATCTTCTTGAAGTTCATGATGCCCTATCTGCTGTTCGTACAAATTTATTCCCGGATCGGGCCAATGAAAACTGGCGGGCTTGCTTACCGGGTGACCCCATACCCGCTCGAGCACCTATGAGCCAGGTTGATATGTCCGACCTTCTCTGGCCAACGCTACCCAACCAAATCACGGCAGCTGACGCCACAACAATGGGAAAGTCTGTTGTCCGTATTGGAAATTTAATGTGGGCGGGAGCAGATATGACCATTGGCCCGATGGACTCAACACCTTTTCCCGTCTTAATGAACCGGCTTGTTGAGGCAGATATTCCTTTCAGGATTTCCTTTTTGCTCGAAGGCGGCGGCACCTACGCGACGACAATGCGTTCTTTTCTGGCAACCATGATGGGCCCAACCAATGCCGCCAACAAGCAGATAAAATACGCGCTGGAAGGTCTGACGATTATGGCCAGAAGCGAACCCGTCGTTCGTATGAGAATCTCTTTTGCAACCTGGTGCAAGATTGATGAAAAAAATGTAATTGATGATAGGCTGTCCGTTCTGCTTCAGGCCGTTGAAAGTTGGGGCTATTGCCAGGTCAGTGAGTTTTCAGGCGATGCGCTAGATTGCGTGATGTCCTCGGCCATGGGAATTCACTGCGCCGGTTCAGCACCAACGGGTGTTGCTCCTATGTCTGAAATGATGCGCCTTCTTCCCTGGCAAAGACCATCTAGCCCTTTTGAAAATGGGGCCATGCTGTTCAGAACGCCGGATGGAAAAATCTGGCCTTATCAAACTGGTACCACTCTTACAACAACATGGTTCGATCTAATTTTTGCACAACCGGGTGCTGGTAAATCTGTTCTTTTGAATACATTAAATTTAGCCACAATACTCTCGCCAGGTCTTAGCAAACTACCTTATGTTGCTGTTGTTGATATCGGGCCATCTTCTTCTGGACTAATTTCCCTTGTTAAAGAAGCTCTTCCTTTAAAGCGACAGCATGAAGCAGCCTATTACCGTCTCCAGATGTCCCACCAATATGCTATTAACCCGTTTGATACACAGCTCGGTTGCCGTTACCCGTTACCTGATGAGCGTAGCTATCTTGTTGAGCTGATGACCCTGCTTTGTACACCGCCGGGCTACGACAAGCCTTATGACGGCATGCAGCAACTTTGTGGACTTGTCGTCGATGAGATGTTTCGCTGGCGTGATGATAAATCTGCCAACGCCGAAGCGCGACCCTATTTACCACGCCTGGAATCAGAAGTTGACGAGGCCCTGCAAAAATTTAATGTCCACCTGCCGACAGATCCTTACTGGTGGGATGTCGTTGATAAGATGTTTGAATTAGAACAAAATCATGTTGCGCACATAGCTCAGCGTCATGCGGCGCCGACATTAAACGATTCCATTACAGCTTCGCGGCGCCCGCAGATCAGAACTTTGCTCGAAGAAACATCTATCGGTTTTAGTGCTGAAACAGTCATCGGCGCATTCGAACGAATGGTCACATCAGCTATCCGCGAATATCCTATTCTTTCTTCTGTGACCCAGTTTGAAATTTCAGATGCTCGCATTTGCTCTCTTGACCTCATGGACGTCGCCCCACAAGGCGATGAAACAGCGGACCGGCAAACAGCCATCATGTATATGTTAGCACGACATGCTTTGGTTCGGAACTGGTGGATGAGCCTGGATACTATACAATATGTGCCTGAAAAATACCGCGAACATCACGAACTCCGGTTGCAGGAAGTTGGCGAAACACCCAAAAGACTTTGTTATGATGAATTTCACAGAACCAGTAAATCCTCTTCTGTAAGAGCACAGGTTATTCGTGACGTACGAGAAGGCCGTAAACGTGGCGTTCAAATCGTTTTAACATCCCAACTTCTGGGCGACTTTGATAACGATATGGTTGACCTTGCCACCGGCGTATGGGTACTCGGGACAGCCATCTCCGATAAGGCTGTTGATGATGTGAAGGACCGTTTTGGCCTGTCTGACACAGCGCGGCAAGTGATACGTTATAAGCTGACAGGCCCGAAATCCATCGGCGCACCATGTCTTCTTGTTTTGGGAACAACTGAAGGCCGTTACGAACAGCACTTGTATAATACGCTTGGCCCAATTGAGTTATGGGCGCTGTCAACATCGGCAGAAGATGTCGGTATCAGGAACAGATTATATGCCCGTCTTGGCGCCAGCCGGGGTAGGCAGATGCTGGCTTTTCATTACCCGGGCGGTAGCGCACGCGGTGAAATCAGACGTCGTGTTTTGGCCAAAGCCGATACTGGTGATTCACGCCAAGCTATGATTAGCGGGGTTATTGAAGAGATCGTCGAAGAACTCGTAGAGTTCAGTAAAACAGCTCAGAAAGAAGAAGCCCCTGCCCGCGCAAAACTAGCTGTCTAGAATATCGACGGAAGCAATAAATTTGGATTCCATATGTTTAAAAAGAAAGAAAAAAAGAAAAAGTCTGACCCCGCTAAAAAAGGGAGCACGATTGAGGCCCTGAAAGAAGCAAGGGCACTCGAAAAGAAAAAGATACGCAAATGGGCAATTATCGTCGGAACAGCTATTTTTCTTTCCGTTGGGGTTGGGTATCTGATGATCCCCTTTAAAGGCGGCATATCATACGGTGTATGCAAAGTCTTTCTTGAGACTTATGTACGATACCCACATTCCTTACGTGTAAGCACTGTTGAAGATTTTGGAGATAATATCCGCATCTGGTTTACGCAAACAGATTCATTTGGAGAATACAGACTTGAACCTATTCAATGCTATTACAGACCGCCGACGGAAGAAGATAAACTAAAATACGGTAATGTAGGTTTTATCCTTGAAAGGGTAACCCTCAGACGACGCGAGCTTGATCAAGCTACTGTCGATGCGTTTAATGTATCAATTCCGGGTATTGTCGCAGCGCCGCCTGATCTGACCCTGCCTACACCCATTCCGGATAGTTTGAGGGATATACAGCTTGACTTCGAAAGATTCAGAAGACCTATTTTCGAGTAGGTCATAATGCAATACAGAAATCTCAGCCGCCAATATTCTGTGCCTTATTAGAAAAAAGGGGTCCCGAAGGACCCCCTTTAACTAGGCATATTGGATTAACTGCCATGTAACGGCCCTATTATCATAGGGAGGCATTCTGTTGCCTTTGGCAATTGGTGCTGTTGTAGAAGGATTTCCTACAACTTTCCAAACTCCACTTTCAGGACACTTTTCGCCTGTTTTTGCGGTAGTTCCTATTCGTACTTTGGTGAGGGTACTCATGGTTAGAGTTCCTTTCATATCAAAATCTTCTGCAGGAAATCAGCAGAACAAAAGAATTTCATTGCCTTGAAAGGAGAACCTGCCTACATTTTAAGTGTTTAGATTGAGAATGTATTTCCATTCTCACTTTCAAGTGCCACCTGCAATATGCGGGTGGCACTTTCGACTCTCGTAGAATTCTTTCACGATGTCGAGGCTAAAAAAAAACTACCCACAGCTTCAGCAAATATTTCTATGACTCAAGATTCGCGGCTGAGTCGAATCACAGGATTCTATCCACAGAATTGCCCACAGATTTTAAAGCTTTAGGTAAAAACAACCAATACCGCCCCTGTGACTTCATCGGCCCGGCCAGCTCTTCGGCGCGCGCGCCATAGCCCCAGAACACATCGCCGCGCACCGGACCACGAATAGCGCCGCCAGTATCCTGCGCCACCATGAGGCGCTGCAGCTTGCCAGCACCCGGCAATGGCTCTTCAATATCGACCCAGATCGGCACACCATAGGATATCAGCGAGCGGTCCACCGCCAACGAGCGCCCGGCGGTGAGCGCCACACCTTCACCGCCAATCGGGCCTTCGCCATCCAGTTCCTTAAAAAACACATAAGACTTATTGGTGTTCATGACTTCTGCACCTTCAACCGGGTTAGCTTCTAGCCATCCCCGTATCGCCTGCATCGATACATTGTCTTTGGTAAGATAACCGCGCGCAATCAACTCCCGCCCGATCGCGTAATAGACATGACCGTTTTGCCCGGCATAACCGATGCGCATCGGCGGCCCGCCATTATCCATCTCAACAACGCCTGAGCCTTGTATCTGCACAAAGAACGCATCGACCGGGCTGTCAACCCATACCAAAACTTTATCGTTATGCGGCCAGCTACCGCTAACAATCGCCAGCCGATCTTCGTAAGGTTTGAGCTTGCCGTCAATCACACGGCCGGCAATACGTTGGCCTTTTAATTCCTCGCGAAACTCACCAAGCTGCACCATCACCAGATCACCCGGGCGCGTGTAAAGCGGCACCTGATATGGTCCATGACGGGTACGCGAGCCTTTTAATGAGGCCTCGTAATAGCCTGTAAACAAGCCGGTACGTTCGTTTCCAGCCCGCGCTTCATATGGCGTAAAATGCCGCTCTATAAAACCGCGTACAGCCTGCGCGTCCTCAACATTCAATGCCTGCAAATCAACACACATGCCCTGCCAATGCACTGTCTTGCCAGCCTCAGCCAGCGATCCAAATGATTTATCAGGAGAAGATTTTTTAATGCGCACACAGGATTTTTGCAACGCCGCCATCGCACTGCTCATATTATCTTTTTGCCAGCCCGGTAAATCAGCAAAGCGCGCCTGCTTCAAAACCAGCGGCGGCTTTTCGTCTGTCGTCTGCGGCGCCCCCGCACAAGCGGACAACATAAAAACGAATATCAGTAAAAAATAGCGCATAAATGCGTTTTACATCACTTTAAGAAAGAAAAACAGAGAGATCTAAACTAATCCATCTCTTTATTAGGAATGGTCGTATTGTCATCCTCGAGATCGTCGCGCGTCTCATAAACCAACCAGCGTGGATCTTTTGAATTCACCTCACGCCCAAAGGTCCAGACATCGCGCATCTGGGTCACCTTATCCGGATGGCCTTCGAGAATTTCGCCGTCCGAATCTTTTACAACACTGGTTTCATCAGCGGTAAACCGCAAAGTAATAAAGGCGGTTTTACCCTCTTGGCGCGCTTCGATGACTTCGGCCTTTTTAATTGCATGAATTTCGGTGATGGCCGTTTCGCCACGCTTCTCACGTTCATCGATCGCCCCTTCGAAAGCCTTATAAACGCCTTCGGTAAGAAGATTCTTCAGCGTTTCCTTATCCCCTTGTGCAAAGGCCTCTACAATATAAGCAAAAGCATCCGGGGCACCGGTCAGGAAATGACTGATATCAAATTTTTTGTCGACTTTGGAAATATCCAGCAAACCGTTTTCTGCCGTCTTGTTTTCAACAGAAAGACTGCCTGTTTTATTCTCCGCCAGCTCCATAATTCTCTCTTCCGGTGTAATTGGCTTCTCATCCGCAAGATATGGGCTGTCAGTAGTAGGATCAGCAGCCTGCTCTGTCTGAACATAGGGATTGGGACGCTCACGCTCATCGCCATGGCGTGTACCAAGAATACTGCGCAGCCAGAAAACCAAGCCAGCAGCTACCAGAGCATAAACGATTAAATCTGCAGGCATTTATTGATCCTTACGTTTTTGAGGCTGTATCTCAATTTTAACATATATTGGCTAATAGCGCCGTTTTTCTTTACACCATGCATTTAATACATTAAACCCCGCAAGATAACAGGGCACAAGTTAATAAAGGCAATAAAAGCAGTCATTCATATCTTCTTTTGGGCAAGGCATGAGTGACCGACACGTATAAGACATACGCTAGGAACGAATAACGCAGCTCAAATGAATAGATGGATGACTGAAAATGCCGTTTTTTATTATATTTGTCGTGATTCCACTGGTCGAAATCATGGTTTTCATGAGCGTCGGTGAATGGGTTGGACTGTGGAAAACGCTATTCCTGGCATTTTTTACGGCAGTACTGGGCGGTTATATCATTAAATATCAAGGGCTTAATACGATTGCATCGATGCAGGAAGCCTCACAACAAGGTCGTATGCCTGTAAACGAGATTTTCGATGGTGTTTGCCTGATTGCCGCTGGGGCAACTTTGATAACTCCCGGCTTTGTAACTGACTTTATTGGGTTTTTACTGCTGATTCCACCTATCAGAGCTGTGTTGCGAGACTTTATCAAGAAACGTACAGAGATTCACATGGCCATGGGGGGGACTGCCTATCAATCAGGACAGCAAAATCACCCTCAAAACGATCCTAATGTGATAGATATTGAGTACGAAAAAATTGATGACAAACCCCCTGAGAACTAGGCAATGAGCGCTGAAACTGGGCGAAAGCCGCCAAAAAAGCTTGCCTTTCCAATTTCTGTGTGTTATGAAAATGTAAATTTAATTTGAGAGGACGACATGATTAAGAGAAAAAACAAAACCCAAGCAGCAAATAAGACGACCAAAGCCACCCCGAAAAAGCCAGCCTCTAAAAAGGTTATGAAGAAAGCCGTGAAAAGGATGGCTGCCAAAGGAAAAACGCCAGAGAAAAAAGATTCTAAGAAGGCGAAGCCTGCAAAAGCAGCAAAGCCTGGCCCAAAAAAGGCGAAAGATACCAAAGCTGCCAAACCAAAGGCCGCCTCCGCGCCTGACCAGACAAACGCCACGCAAACTGCACCACAACAGAAAATCGACAATTTGCCGCTGGTAATTCACGGTCAGTATATACGTGATGCTTCTTTTGAAAATCCAAACGCCCCACAAGCTTTGCGCGCCGGTCAACCGGCACCAAAAATGAATGTGAATTTCGGCCTTGATGCCCGCACACTAAACGAAGAGGGTCTTGAGAACATGTTTGAGGTTCTCCTCAGCATCAGCGTTGAAGCCAAACGCGATGACAAGTCTGTTTTTATTGCTGAGGTACAATACGGCACAACTGTTTCTGTTGGACAAGGCGTTCCACAAGAACAAATTCACCCGCTGTTGCTTATCGAAGTGCCGCGTCTGGCCTTTCCATTCGCACGTCAAATTTTAAGTGAATTGGCTGTACAAGGTGGTTACCCGCCACTGCTTCTTTCGCCGGTAAATTTCCAACAGCTTTATGTTGAGAGATTTAAAAACGATCTGGCCAAACAAGCCTAGTACGTAGTTTTTATTTATTCCGTGAAGACCGGGGAAGCATTATTTAATGCGTCCCCGTTTTTTTAACCTTCTTCCAAAGCGCGTCATCCAGCTTTTCAACCATATCTTTGTGTGTCACCAATTCATCAGCGCTCGCTTTATGCTCCCGCGGCTCACGAAATTTACGCTGCGCTTTTTGGGCATCCGCCTTTTCACTCTCACTTTTTTCCTCTGCCAAAATCAAGCCATGTTGCCGTCCACCCAAAAGCTCCAGATACACTTCCGATAAAAGCTCCGAATCCAAAAGCGCCCCGTGATAGCTGCGCTCGGTATTATCAATACCAAAACGTCGGCATAACGCATCAAGGTTAGCAGGAGAGCCTGGGAATTTTTGCCGTGCCATGGTGAGCGTATCAATCACATGCGTCCACGGAATAGGCTGATGCCCAACTTGTTTTAGCTCCCAATTGATAAACTTCATATCAAATTCAGCATTGTGAATGACCAGCTTCGCGCCATCAACAAATTCCAAAAACTGGTCAAACACTTCCGAAAACACCGGCTTATCCTTAATGAAATCATCGGTAATGCCATGCACAGCCGTGGCTTCGGCTGGAATGTCGCGCTCAGGATTAATATAGAGCTGCAACGTTTTGCCGGACGGCAAATGATTTTCCTGCTCAACGCAGCCGATCTCTATAATCCGGTGGCCCTGCTCGGGGTCCATACCGGTGGTTTCAGTATCAAGAACAATCTCACGCATTACCAACGTTCTCCAACCACTCAGTTAAAAACTTACGATTCTGTTCTAGCATAACCGGCGCAAATTTTTCACTCTCTTCGCGCAAACTCTTGATATCAACCACAGCATTCGGTCCGGTAATAGTACCAACAAACATTACAAACCATTCTTGAAGCTGTTTTACTGTCACTTCTGGATGGCACTGCAATGCCAGTGCATTTTTGCCGTAGCTATAAATTTGATTCTCATATTTTTCCGTAGAGGCCAACAAAATCGTGCCATACGGCAGATCAAAAGTGTCACCATGACAATGAAACATACTGGTTTTGGACGAACCCAAATGTTTCACCGCGGAATTTTCGCCCACCTCCGTCAGCGTCAAAGAATGCCAGCCATATTCCTTGCCTTGCTCCCCAACATAAACATTCGCGCCAAGCGCTTTTGCCATCAATTGTGACCCTAAACAAACACAGAGTGTTGGCTTATCCGCCTCCAGTCTTTTTTCAAGAATTTTTATTTCCTGATTTAAAAAAGGATAATTAGGTGCATCATAAACACCGACCGGCCCGCCCATAACGATCAGCAATTCAGGCTCCAACGGATCAATACCACTAATGTCTTCACTGGGCACATCGATCACCTGAAGCGAGACACCAGCACCTCTCAAAATACCGTCAAAAGAGCCGAGCCCTTCATTGGTTAAATGCCTGAAAACCGTTGCTGACCCTATCATTCAGCGCTCCTTATCTCATGTAAAATTTTCTTTAAATCCTTCATCGTTTCAGCGCGGCCCAGCCCGGTCGGCAGCACATAATCAGCCCGTTCGCATTTCTCACTATCTGGCATTTGTCGTTCTAAAATTGTATGAAACTTTTTCTCATCCATCCCCGGCCGTTCCATCACGCGTTTTTCTTGTATATGAAATGGCGCGGATACAACTATTGTTACATCGACAAATTCGTCACCCCCCGTTTCAAACAAAAGTGGAATGTCGAGCGCAACAATTTCTTGTCCCATTTTTTTTGATTTCAAAATGAATTTATTTTGTGCATCATGTACAAATGGATGCAAAATATTTTCCAGCGCCTCACGTTTTTTTTCATCACTAAAAACAATTTTACCAAGTGCCGCGCGCTTAATTGCCTTAGTCTTTTTATCATAGATTTCCGGATGCTCATAATAGGGAAAAGCCGCTGCCACAGCCACTCTTGCCTGCGCCTCCGATCCCAGCAATTCATGAACTTCCGCGTCCGCTTCATGCACGGGAACACCCAATTGTTGTAGCATGGCGGCAGCGGTTGATTTACCCATACCGATAGAACCAGTGAGACCAATGACAATCACGACCGCACCATGTTTTCCAACTCTTCACTGACCTCCGGCATGATGCCATACCATGATTTAAAAGCCGGCCGCGCCTGATGCAAAAGCATACCGATACCGGTTACAATTTTGTGGCCATTACTTTTTGCAGACTTAAGCAGCTCTGTATGAAGCGGCGCGTAAACAATATCGGTGACCAGCGCATCACGTGGCAACAGCGCAAAATCAAGGCTCAGAGCGGCTTGGCCGTCCATACCTAAAGAGGTAGTATTCACCAGCATCGCTGCCCCTTCAAGAATTTTACTGCGCTCTTCCCAGTCAACTATGCTGACCTTGTCCGGTGCCAAACATGACTCAGCAAGTATCAATGCTTTTTCTTTTGTACGGTTCACCAGGAAAATTTCCGGCACGCCATGCTCTAACAATCCATGCACGACTGCTTTCGCCGCGCCGCCACTACCCAAAACAACAACACTACCAGCTGCAAAACTAAAACCTGGCTCTTCATTCCGAATATTCTCGATAAAGCCGAAAGCGTCGGTATTGCTGCCCTTCAGCCGGCCATCATCAATCACGACCGTATTGACGGCGCCAATTTGCCGCGCCGTTTCATCAATCTCATCACATAAATTCATCATGGATTCTTTGTGCGGAATGGTGACATTAAAACCGCGATAATCTTTTTCCACCAGATCACGAATACCATTTTCTAAACCTTCGCATGAAATATCAACGGCTTCATAATTTCCATCCAGATCATGTTGCTTGATCCAGTAATTATGAATGAGGGGTGATTTGCTATGCACGACAGGGTGGCCAATCACACAGGCTTTAATGCTCATCAGGCTCTCCGTTTAATTCAACTCCGAGCTCTTGCGTCAGATAATCCAGAAGCTTTGAAAGCGGCAAGCCAAGTATCGTATCTGTATCACCCTTAATATCGGAAAACAGTTTCACACCCTCGTTCTCTATTTCATAGGCACCAACGCTATGGGTGAGAGCATCTCCTGCAGCCCCAATATAGCTTTCCAGATAATCATCATCGAAATCTATCATGGTTAACTCAGCGCTATCCGTTGCTTCCCACATAATTTCCCCGCCACGCACAACACAAACAGCAGAAACAAGTCGGTGCGTTTTACCACGCAAAATTTTAAGTTTTTCTCTGGCATCCATAAGTGAATCAGCTTTCGAGAGCACGCCGTGCTCAAAATCAAGCGTTTGATCCGCTCCAATAATAAGCGAAGTGGGGTATCCCTTCGCAATATGAAGCGCTTTTTCCCGCGCTAGTGTCGCTGCGATTTTTTCTACGGGCGTTTTTTTCTCGAGCAATTTTTCTGTTATCGCGCCCTCATCAAGATCGGCGGCAACACATTTAAATTCCAACCCGGCAGAGTTTAACATCCGCCGACGCGCCATACTGCGCGAAGCAAGAATTATGTTTGCTTTACTTTCCGGCATTACGTTTCTCTCTATGACTTTGCAGCAAGGCCATCACCTCAGCCGCCGTTTCCTCGACCGAGCGTTTCGTGACATCAATAACCGGCCAGCAATGTTTGGAAAATAGGCGGCGCGCTTTTCTAACCTCTTCCTCAATTTTGTCTTCATCGAGATATTCATTATCAGGAATATGGCGGCGCGCCTCGCCCTCATCATCCCCGGCTTTCAGGCGATTACGGCGGATTTGCAGCAGGCGCTGCGCTGATTCCGTCAGGCCAACATAAAGTGGTCTTTCGTGTTCAAAAACTGAGTCAGAGATCACGACATTGGGCACCAATGGAATATTTGCAGTTTTAATGCCACGCCGCGCCAGGTAAATCGAGGTCGGCGTTTTCGACGTTCGCGATACACCAACCAAAATCACATCGGCATCTTCGAGCCCCTGATAATTCTGTCCATCATCATGGCGCATGGCAAAATCCAACGCCGCTATACGCTGGAAATACGCATCATCCATCGTATGCTGCAAACCCGGCACGCCCTGGGCATTCACACCAAGATAGGATGACAGCCCCCTGATGATCGGGTCCAGCACAGCCACGCAGGGCACACCGAGCTGTTCACAACGCTCGCTTAAACGCTCACGCATGTCCTTATCGACCAGCGTCATGATCACCGGGCCGGGCATAGTTTCAATCCGGGCGATAACGCGTTCGAGCTGTTTTTGTGTACGGATCAGCGGCCAAAACTTTTGTACAGGCTCAATGCCCTCGAACTGCGCAATACAGGCACGCGCGAGCCCCAGCAATGTTGTGCCGGTAGCATCGGATATCAGATGCAGATAAAATTGCTTTGGTTGTTGTTTTTGGGTGTTGGTCATCGTTTAAAGCCTATGAATTAAGGCTTTATCCTAGAATTTGCGAGGATCTAAAGCAACTGAAGGTTTTTTAAATTCTAGTAGTTATGTCTTTATCCTCTTCCGGAAACATCTTCGCAGCAAGCCCAGCATCACGAAACGGCACGCCGCCAGCAATAACGGTCTCTAAATCACGCATAATATGAAACAAATGCGTCTGGTTGATCGGATCGGTAAGACCGGCATAACGCGGATCACGCAAAATATTATCGCCCTGGCCCTGAAGATACGCCGTTTTATCCGGCAGGCAGGAGAGAATTTCAACATCCAGCCTTGCCATCGTTTTGCGCCCGAACGGATTTTGCTGGGATGTCTCAGACATCACCATATCCATATATTCCAGCGTGTTGTGATCGCATTCATTGATCCGCTCTTCACACAAATACCATTGATAAAATGCGGACGCCAAGGCGCCGCCGGCAAACATCGAGCCCGGATCGCGCTCTAAATGTTTTGAAAACGCCATCGCCATATCGCCAGCTTCCGAGCCGATCAGATGACGCCACAAACCATTATGCCCTTCACCACGCAGCTCCCACGCCACCAAAACAGCCATGACATGGCAATCAGCGACGCGCACGCGCTCAAGCATTAAAATAGATTCAGGCCCATAATCTTCATCAAAACCACCATGGCGTTTTTCCTGCCAAACCTGGCGCAACGCCCGGATCGTGCAAAGCACAACGGCGTTGGAAAAATAAGGAGAGGCAAATAAAGATTCAGGTGCCAACGCATTATTATCGAGAAAAATTTGTTTTTCCTGCACATCGATATAGAAATCTTCACCGGATAAATCGCCGGAAAATTCATCGAAACCAATTTGCCAGTCCTGCGCCATGGCCTCCTTCAACATAAGGCGGCCGCTTGGAGAAGTGGCAATGATGTCGAGACTGCGTGTAAAAACATCAGCGTAAACATCACCGGTTCCACATTGTCCGTCATACAGATCAGACAGATACCAGTACGGCCTGTCCTCCGCAGCCTGCGGCGTTTCACAATAATTCTCTGAAGACGCAAACCTGAATGATTTATGTGGTAAATCATTAGGCATGGCTCTGCTATGGTGCCTCTCGATTTTCACGGGCTCTTCTCTGTTGTCGTTATCGTTGTTGCTATTGTATATCGCCGGGGAATCGGCGGAGATAAACGATATCAGCACTGGATTTTCTTCCCTTTTGCTTTGTGGCAACGGGACGCTCTCCTTGATGAGGCTGACTTTCGAATAACGTAATGATTTCTGCGCTTTGTTGTTGCTCATGATTTTGATCCTGGTGGGGGGTTGAGCCACGAAGGAAATCATGGCCGGTAGGATCGCCTTTAGTTTGCAACTCCTGTTCCGTTTCCTTGAAAGAGCGCTCAAACTTAATAAACCAAAGGAAATTGGCGTTTGAACGGTCACGGACATCGGTAAAAATTGGATCATTTATGATGATATCGACATGGCTCGACAGGTAATTTTTGCCGTAAGGCATGCTACCCAGTGCGCAAATAAGATCAGGCGCAACAACTTGCCCGGCTATTTCCGTATCAAAGACATAACCCTGATAATCAGCCAACATCTGCTGGATCAACGTTTTATCCTGCTGGCGACAACGCTCGGACAGGAACCAGCTTTCAAAAGCGGCGGCGCTGGCCAGACCATTATTAATTGTACGGAAATCAAGAAAGGCTTCTCTGGCAAACGCGCGCGCAACATCACCCATTGGCGAATTCTCAACACGATCCCAGGCGTCTTTATGACCCGATAATTGTAATTCCCATGCGCCACGCACCATCGCAACCGTAAGATCGGCAATTTGCGCACGGTTAACAAGCACAGCGTTATCCGGCTGGAATGTCAGCGGATGAATAAGCGCGCCCTGACGATGTTGCCAGTGACGACGTAATTCGCGCGCACATAACAAAGTCATCTCAGCAAAATCAATATTTGGATTTACAAGGATCATCCCGGCGCGCCGATCGTAAAACGCTTTTTCGACCTGCGCACAAAGAGATATTTTAACATTATGATCGGCTGCAAAATCAAGATGAGCTTCAAGCATACGGCTTTGTGAAAGAGTGGCTGTTAACTGCTCCAACAAATCTTGTGGTTTTTCTTCAGACTGGCCTGTAATTGAATCGACATTTGAAAAGAAGTTTTCAACACGCTCTTCTGTCGACGGCCCGGCGCCAAGCGAAAATTTATCATAGGCAGCAATTTCTTCTTCGAGCGAGCGCAATTCACTTTCAAGAATTCCAATATCTGTAGCATCGAAAAAATCTTCTTCGTCTTCATAGCTGTGTTCGAAATCCATATAGAAAAGCGGCTGATCACCGATAATTGTACAGGCAACGGGCTGAGAATTATTCAGTGTATAAGCAACACGGCAAGCCGGACGGTCTTGCTCGGTAATCCCAAAAGTTTTTTCAAATATATCGCTCATGAACCCTAATCACTTTATATGTGCCCCTAAAAACTCTCCCGAAAAGTCCCTAATTCTTTTTCGGGCATACCGAATCTTTTGAATGACGGTATTTGTTCATTATGCGGGGGAAGGTATTAACGCTTTCTTGCCAAAATGCAGAAAAACCGGGCTTTATAGAAAACAATCTGCTTTTTTTAACAGTGCTTTAACATATAAGCGGTGTTTGGTGAGGTTTCGTTAACCTTTGGAGCTCTGACGGAAGCTCTATTGCCCGAAGACATCATCAAGGACTGGCATATCCTCAATCAGCAATTCTTCATCGGTCAGTGTAACCGTGCCATCCGGCTTCACATAGACAGCTGTCTTAAACAGCGAATCCTTAAACATCACCCGCGCTTCCAGGCAATACACACCGTTATCAGCTTTTTTCTTGATGTTCACCGGCTCCAGCATCTTGCCAATCGCTTTACGCGCAGCAGGCGGCGGGTCTTCCTTCCAGTTAATATCATCGACATTTTCTGTGACAATAAAGCGCCCGTGACGACCTCTTATATAGGTGAAGAAAAAACGCACGTAATCGGTAACGTTTTCATCCGTGATAACAATGGGCAATTTTTTGTTGATCGCATAGATCGGCTCATTGGTCCAATCGAGCACCACAATGTCATCCGGCTTATAAACCACAAAACGGCGCATCGGCGGGCTGACTGAATAATCGCCAATATCAAGAAACTGATAGCCCGGATAAAACGAGATATCGTGGGTCATCACCGTGGTTTCCACCGGATCGAACGGCGTGCCTTCCAGCAACGGATTCACCTGATCCAACACAGTGGCGGCGTCAGCAAGTTCTAATTTTGTAAAGGCTTCAGCAAACATATATGATTCTTTTATAACCTCTCATTGACCCAACCCTTCATGATTATCACATGTGATAGCTCTGTGAAAGAATCATGAATGTCTTCGGTATAAAATAAGGGATGAAAATACCCCCAAAAAAGGATTTTTCTTTAAGGGTCGTTATTCACGCCAGCGAAAATCTATAATGGGTTTTTCCGATCCTTGGGACGAATCTACGCGAATCGCGAGAGATGCTTTCATTCATGATCTCATGGCTCTGTGTACGAATCTCCGCATAAAATTTATCCCCGTGACGCACAGCCCCTACTACTATCTACAACCTCTTTTTAAATATATATTTATATTTGAAAGAAAGGCTATTCTCGTCTCGAAAGACAAAAGGAGGAAAAATGAATCAACCCGCAACCAAAACGCTGACAACAGCAAAGCCGTTTATCGAAGTTTTGAACGGGCAGAAAGCCGATCATATACCATTTTGGTTTATGCGTCAGGCCGGACGGTACTTGCCGGAATATCGTGAATTGCGTGCCAGCAAAAAAGGTTTTCTCGACATGGCGTTTAACCCGGATGCTGCGTGCGAAATTACGCTACAACCTATTCGACGTTTTGGCATGGATGCGGCCATAATTTTTTCTGACATCCTCGTGATCCCCTATGCGCTGGGACAAGCTCTCGATTTCGTCGAGGGTGAAGGGCCAAAACTCGAGCCTATCCGCGACGCACAAGCTCTTTCAAAACTGGGAATATCTCAGCTGGAAGCCAAGCTCTCCCCGGTTTACGAAGCCCTTTCGAAAGTTTCAGGAGAACTTGATGACAAAACGGCGCTGATCGGTTTTGCTGGCGCGCCATGGACGGTGGCAACCTACATGGTAGAAGGTGGCAGTAGCAGAGATTTTATCAATGTTAAAAAAATGGCCTACGGTCAGCCGGAATTATTTTCTTCGATGATAAATTTGCTGATTGAATCAACGGCGCATTACCTCATTAAACAAGTCGAGGCCGGGGCGGAAGCGTTACAAATTTTTGATAGCTGGTCCGGCGCACTTGATAGCGATGAATTTAGAAAATGGGTGATTGAACCAACGCGGCAAATTGTTGATTTGGTCAAGGATTCCCACCCCACCATTCCGATCATTGGCTTTCCCAAAGGGGCCGGATATGGCTACGTTCCTTACGCAGAAAATACGGGTGTTACGGCGCTGGGCCTCGACAGTCAGGTATCGACGAAATGGGCAGCGCGGGTTCTACAGCCCCTCATGCCGGTGCAGGGCAATCTTGATCCGATTGCGCTTCTGACAGGGGGAGATGCTCTGAAACTGGCTGTGGAACGCGTAATTGGCGATTTATCTGGTGGGCCATTTGTCTTTAATCTCGGCCATGGCATTCACAAGGACACGCCTGTAGAGCATGTCGAAGAGTTGATCGGATTGCTCAGATCATGACCAAGACAGCCGTCATTTTGTTCAATCTCGGCGGGCCGAATAAGAAAGAATCCATTAAACCATTCCTGTTTAATTTCTTCATGGATAAAAACATTATCCGCTTGCCACTACCCTTTCGTTATCTTCTCGCCAAAAAAATAAGCACATCCCGTTCGCGGGGTGAAGCAAATGATAGCTACAAGGAACTCGGTTTCAAATCACCGCTTCTTGAAAACACAAACGCGCAAGCGGAGGTATTAGAAAAAAAATTAGGAAGTGATTTTAAAGTTTTTACCTGCATGCGCTACTGGCATCCGATGGCAAAAGAAGTGGTACAAAAAGTAAAAAAATACGCGCCAAAAAAAATTATTTTACTACCGCTTTATCCGCAGTTTTCAACCACCACCACATGCTCTTCCTTTGAAGCCTGGGATCAGGCTGCAAGCCAAGTTGGTATTGATGTTCCAACCAGTGGCCTTTGCTGTTACCCGCTCAATAACGGCTTCATAAAGGCGTCTGCTGAGAACATAAAAACGCTCTACCAAAAAGCACAAAAAGATGGCCACAAAAATCCACGCATTTTATTTTCCGCCCATGGCTTGCCAGAAAAAATTATTAAAGATGGCGACCCCTATCAATGGCAGTGCGAACAGGCAGCAGAAAAAATTGCGCACCGCCTTTCTGTCATCCTGAACGATAGTGAAGGATCTCATGCCACGAAACCGGGAGATTCTTCAGTCGCTTCGCTTCCTCAGAATGACAACAAGAATATAGACTGGCAAATTTGTTACCAGTCTCGTGTTGGTCGTTTAAAATGGATTGCCCCGTCACTCGATGAAGCGCTGGAAAAAGCTGCGCGTGACAACAAAGCCGTTGTCGTCTACCCCCATGCCTTCACCCAGGAACATGTCGAAACGCTGGTCGAGCTCGATATCGAATACAAATACATGGCTGAAAAACTAGGCATACAGGGCTATTACCGCGCGCAAACAGTCGGTACGCATGAAGATTTTATTGATGGGCTGGCTGAATTGGTGCGGCAGAATTTAGATAAAACAGGCACCCACGCCGAAAACGACAATCTTTGCCCTAAAAAATTTAACCGTTGTTGTACTGCCTGATACCGAGCACGCCATCACAATTAACATGTTGCAGAACAGATTTATCATAGGCATTTTGTGTGCAGAGGTCTTTTAATTGCCGCTCAATTGGCGTTGGTTCATCGGATGTTAGGAAATCAGGCTTTTTAATTAGACCTTTATCCATGGCAGCGGATGTTCCTAAAGTTAGAACCAGTAGATTGACAACGGACATTTCAGCTATCGCCGGCAATTTGTTATAATCAGGACCATCCCTTACTATGTCTCGATATATATAATATGTGCCGCCAAACCAGCCTGTTACTGTACCAAAAAGCTGTCCCAGTGTAGCGCCGCTTTCAGGATCATTTCCTGTAATGTTTGCTGCGGCATAGCCAAATGCTTTGCCTATTTGATTTCCCGCTGTGGCAGCAACACCGCCGACGATTATATTTCCTATAGTTAGCCACATAACGAACTCCTTGATCCTATGTAATATGAATATAAAGCACAGGCAAAAGGTTATGTCAACACCATTCAAAAACCCCCTTCGTGCTCTTTCCTGTTTCGTCCTATGGACTTCGCAGGGCTTTGCGCGGTAAAAGGACCCATGCAGGAAATTCTCTCACAACACTACGATTGGCTCCGTGCCCTTCACATCATCAGCATTATCGCCTGGATGGCGGGGATGCTGTATCTGCCGCGGCTATTTGTCTATCACACGGAGGCTGAAAACGGGTCTAACAAGTCTGCAACCTTTAAAACCATGGAAAAAAGACTTCTAAAAGTCATCATGAACCCGGCGATGATTGCGGCGTGGCTGTTTGGCGGGCTGATGTTCTGGGCCAATCCGGCGCTCATGTCGGAGCCTTGGATGCATGTAAAGCTGCTCGGCGTGATCCTGATGACCGGCCTGCACCATGCGTACGGTAAATGGGTGAAAATCTTTGCTGCCGATGAAAACGTACGGGAAGCCAAATTCTACCGCATTATGAACGAAATCCCGGCCGGGATTATGGTGGTTATCGTCATTATGGCCGTGGCCGAACCGTTTTAGTTACGAAAAATATCTGGCACTTGAACTACAGATATAATAAGATGGTATAAGTGCTTGACACCCCATGACCCTCTGGTTATAAAGGGTCTGTCTTATAAAGAAATCCATGAAAATTTGGGTATTTAATTTTTTGCCGGAGGGTCCGGCTTTAGGATTAGACTTGGGATTGGAAAAGCCTGTAATTCAAGGTTTTTGCCCGCCTCAAACAAGACAATGAAGAAAATTTCATGAATCTAACACAATTGAAAATGCGCTCTCCCGCAGAGCTATTGGCTTTCGCTGAAGAGCTTGAGATCGAAAACTGCAATTCCATGCGCAAGCAGGATATGATGTTTGCTATTCTCAAGCGGCTGGCTGAGCAAAACGTACCGATTTCAGGCGTTGGTGTCCTTGAGGTGCTGCAGGATGGTTTTGGCTTTCTGCGCAGCCCTGAAGAGAACTACCTCCCCGGCCCGGATGATATTTATGTCTCCCCTAGCCAGGTTCGCCGTTTTGGCTTACGTACAGGCGATATCGTCGAAGGCGAGATCCGCGCCCCCAAAGATTCGGAGCGTTATTTTGCGCTTCTCCGCGTTGGTGCCATTAATAACGAGCCGCCGGAAAAAATCCGCCACCGCATTAATTTCGACAATTTGACGCCGCTTTACCCGGATCGCAAAATCAACCTCGAATTCGACGACCCGACAAAAAAAGGCGCCGTTCAGCGCGTGATTGAACTGACTTCGCCGATTGGCTTTGGCCAGCGTGCCTTGATTGTCGCGCCGCCACGTACGGGTAAAACCGTGATGTTGCAAGAAATTGCACACTCGATTGCTGCCAACCACCCAGAGGCGTACTTGATCGTTCTACTGATCGATGAGCGCCCCGAAGAGGTGACTGATATGGCGCGCTCCGTAAAGGGTGAGGTGATTTCCTCGACCTTTGATGAGCCGGCCTCAAGACACGTACAGGTGGCCGAGATGGTCATGGAAAAGGCCAAGCGCCTGACCGAGCACAAACGCGATGTGGTGATTTTGCTTGATTCCATTACCCGTCTCGCCCGTGCGTACAACACCGTGGTGCCGAGCTCCGGCAAGGTTCTGACCGGTGGTGTGGATGCCAATGCCCTGCAACGGCCGAAACGTTTCTTTGGCGCCGCGCGGAATATTGAACAGGGCGGCAGCCTGACCATTATCGCCACGGCGCTGATTGATACCGGTAGCCGTATGGACGAGGTTATCTTCGAAGAATTTAAAGGTACGGGTAACTCTGAAATCGTACTTGATCGTAAACTGGCAGATAAACGCGTCTTCCCGGCCATCGATATTCAAAAATCTGGTACACGGAAAGAAGAGCTTCTGGTCGATCAGGCAACGCTACAGAAAATGTGGGTGCTGCGTCGTATTCTTAACCCAATGGGCACCGTCGATGCGGTTGAATTCCTGCTGGGTAAGATGAAAGATACGAAGACCAATGACGAGTTCTTCACGGGCATGAATCAGTAATTTCCACTAATAAAGCTTTTAAGGTCCGCCGGTACCCCAAAAGCCAATCGCGGAAATCACAAACAACAGCCCCAGCGTATAAATCACCATCGCAAAGATCATTGAAAATGGCGTTGAATTGCCTTTTTCGACCTCTGCTCGCGCGGTGATCCCCGTGAGATGCAGCGCATCGGTCAGCGTGAGCGCCACGAAATCTCCCTGGCTGAGCATGCCGGTCACATTGCCTTTATCGTCCAGCACTGGCAAATGGCGGAAACGCCCCTGGTTCATGCGACGCAAAGAATCGGCAATTTTATCGTTCTCTTTGGCGGTTTTGATATCAGTGGACATGACCTCCTTGAGCTTAATTTTTTTGATGTCCATCCGTCCGGCAGAAACCCGGCGAAGCAAATCACGTTCGGTAAAAACCCCGGCCAGCTTGCCGCTTTTTGTCACCAGCACGGCGCCGTAATTTTTCTGGGCCATAGCATCGACCGCATCGGCGACAATTGTATTTTGATCAAAACTCAGGACCTTACTTTTGTCCCTGAACTCAGGCATATCAACAATACGCATGGACTAGCCTCCTTTGCATGTGGCAAAAATCAATGCGTTATGTTTGCCTGAATCGAGAGTTTTTGCAAGGGCTTAGGTGTTTGTATGCAAACGACTTGCTCAGAATATCCTTAAAATTCTAACTAAATATTCAAAACTTTTACCCGAATAACACCCTAAAATCGAAACGAAAGTATTTGCCATAAGGACTATTTTGTGGTCAAAATGAAGTATAGAAAGACCGCTAACCAGAAGGATAGGTTCGAAGGTCTCAAAAAAGAAAACAGGCATACCAGGTGGGATAAATGACTATTCAGATTGAAACAGGTGTGAAGCAGCAAAAAGAAAAAGACGTGCGCTCCGCTTATAAAAAACTTCCAGTTAAAAAGTTACTCGCATTTGCGATTGTACTTACGTTTACCGCAGGATCCGTTCAGGCCTTTGAGGCCCAAGATCCTGCGTCATCAGTTGAGAACACAGAGCGCTCTGCTCTGGTCTCTGAAGTCCCCTCCTCTGCTATGGCGGATTCGTGCCTTCCCCTGCTCAAATCCATTCATCAAACAAACTCAGTATCTGCCATGGATAGAAACCAGCGCTCGGCTGGAAAAGCGGCGGCCCTCGGCGTCGTCTTTGGTGTCCGTTTTGCCCTCGGCCCTAAAGAAATAGCTAAGTCCAATCGCGGAAAAGCCCGCCTTGATCTCTGGCAAACAAGTAGCTCGATCTCTGACAATAGCCGTCATGCTCTCGCGGTTTCAGATTATCGTGCCTGTCAGAAAGAAAAGGCATTAGAGGCTATTTCCGATTTTCGTTGGAAGCGCTAGGCCCGCCACAGTAAAAAGTGTCCCTCGCGTCGCTGGTCGTTCTATGATCCCCACACGGATCGTAGGACGACCATCACGTTTGGGGTCCCCACAATGGTGATTATCACATCATCGAATGTCGACTATCGGCCAAAAGCGGACATTCAAACCCCGGCAAGCTTTGCGACACTACCTCTTTTCTTATTTCTGACTTCCTCTTTAGTTTTGCGTTTTGGTCGAGCCACAAAAAGTCTGTCCATACTTTAATCTCCCTTGATTTGTTTTAAGAATTCTATTTTGGCTGGTTCATAAACCTTGTTAAAAATGCTTTCGACTTGTTTTATATTTTGGCCACTTTCAAGTTCCGGGCGATAAAGCAAATACAAAAGAAATTTATCAAGCTTTGTAAGTTGGGCGGTCTTATCTGAAAGTATGCTGAACGGTTGATGGCCTGACTTTCCTGCAAAGCCCAAGCTATTATAAAGAGCTATTAATGAGCAGTACTGTGCGTGACGCCCTTTTACGTCTACAAGCGAAAGAACAGCGAAAACCTCGTGGTTTTTGTCCCTGCTCAAAGTTTCTGAAAAACATTCATACACCCCCTTAGCTTGAACAAACATACTATTAACCCGCCCACTACTTGCACTAGCCCCACTAAGCTTCGGCATAACACTTGCGTAGGATTTTTCTACATCATTTGAAAAAATTATCTGATGATTAGGGTTGTTATCCATTTTTATTCCCTGAGGAAAAAAATATTTAGCTGATTTACTACTTCAACAAGGCCTGGCGTGTATTTTTTTCCATCTCCGGTGACCAAGATCCGCAGAGGCTCTTTCCATTTATGAATTTTTCTATCTGCTCTTGGTCTGTGTCTATGGTCTAGTAACCCAAGCTGGTTAGAGAACGCATACCAAACACATTCTTTTTCCTGAATACATTCATCAACCGTCGTGGCTTTGTACGGGCGATCGGGCTCTCCAGCATGGCTATGGATTGGCACTAAAGCCCCCATAAACAGAAACGAAATTACAATCGTCACCGCCTGCAAAGTACGAATATTCTTGTTACTCTGTTTTATCATCTTCGAACCTCCCTACGAGATCTTAACCTGCATTTACAACGTCCGCTTTGGGTCGACAACTGATTTATATCAGCACTGGAAGCTGTCAGCAAATGAATGCCTGAGTTCGGCCAAAAGCGGTCATACGTTACTAAAAGCAGAATGATATTTAACCTTACCTTTTGCTCCGGTTAAATAGGTTGGCTCTAATTCCAAAACCATGAAAGCTTCTTCTGGCACATCGTATTCGCAATTTATTCCAAATCGTGCGGCAGGAGTAAA
>BQJE01000008.1 GCA_021604545.1 Micavibrio sp. | reverse complement strand
AGGCGCCTTGTCAATCGCATCAACGCTCTCGCCAGATCCATATTGCTGCGCAATCGCCGCCGTCAACGTCGTCTTGCCATGGTCAACATGACCAATCGTGCCAATGTTACAATGCGGCTTGTTACGTTCAAATTTTTCCTTGCTCATTTCTCTTCTCCTTCTAATAAACTAAACTTTAACCTAAAAACATTCCTTGGCCTGAGAGCTCTTCTTTTTGTCTTTCTGAGGGCAAGGAAGATAACTTAAAAACAACATTCTTACCTCTACTTTCAACATTCAACAATTCCGGATCGCCTTTTTGTGTTTTCCGAAATAAACCCCCAATTTCTGTATTAACCCAGTCAGTCATTGACATCGTAGCTTTATAAGGTTCCTTCATCCTAAGCTCCTAAACTTTCTTTGACTTCCTGTGCCACAGCGGCAGGGACCGGCTCATAATGGTCGAACTGCATCGTATAATTTGCGCGGCCCTGTGACATCGAGCGCAGCGTATTAATGTAGCCAAACATATTGGCCAGCGGCACCAGCGCCGTGATCACTTTGGCATTGCCGCGATCTTCCATGGAATTCACCTGGCCACGGCGAGAGTTCAGATCACCAATAATATCGCCCATGTAATCTTCCGGGGTCACCACTTCAACCTTCATCATCGGCTCCAGCAATTGTGGGCCAGCTTTGGCAACACCTTCACGGAAGGCTGCTTTCGCAGCAATCTCAAATGCCATCACAGACGAGTCAACATCATGGTAAGACCCGTCAACCAGAGTGGCTTTGAAGTCCAGCACCGGGAAGCCCGCGACAATCCCGGTTTCCTTGGCTTGTTCAATCCCTTTTTCAACGCCGGGGATGTATTCTTTTGGAATATTCCCGCCAACAATTTTGCTTTCAAAGACGTAACCTGTGCCCGGCTCGCCCGGCTCAAAAATCACCGTCATGCGCGCAAACTGACCACTGCCACCAGTTTGTTTTTTGTGGGTGTAATCAACTTCGGCCACTTTGGTAATCGTTTCACGGTAAGCAACCTGCGGCGCGCCAATATTGGCCTCGACCTTAAATTCACGCTTCATGCGATCAACCAGAATATCCAGATGCAGCTCGCCCATACCTTTAATGATGGTCTGGCCGCTTTCATGATCGACAGACACGCGGAAAGACGGATCTTCTGCTGCGAGGCGTTGCAGCGCTTGTGACATTTTCTCCTGGTCAGCCTTTGTTTTCGGCTCAACCGCAATCTCAATCACCGGTTCGGGGAATTCCATACGCTCGAGCACAATCGGCTTGTCCTGCGCACATAAAGTATCACCGGTTGTTGTATCTTTCATGCCAACGAAGGCTACAATATCGCCAGCATGGGCAGCATTGATCTCTTCACGGTTGTTGGAATGCATCAGCAACATACGACCCACACGCTCGCGCTTGTCTTTTACGGAGTTTTGCACGTAAGAGCCGGATTCAATCGTCCCGGAATAAATTCTTGCAAATGTCAGGGAGCCAACAAAAGGATCGTTCATAATTTTAAAAGCAAGGGCAGAGAAAGGAGCATCATCTTCAGGTGGGCGGGAATCGTCTTCATCACTATCAATCTTCTTACCTTTCACCTCACCAATATCAAGTGGGTGGGGCAGGAAATCAACAACAGCATCCAGCAGAGGCTGCACACCTTTGTTCTTGAACGCCGAGCCACAAAGCACAGGCACAAAAGCACCGGCAACTGTACCCTTACGAATGCAGGCCTTTAATGTGGCTTCGTCCGGCTCATTACCCTCTAAATAAGCCTCCATCGCCGTATCATCTTGCTCAACAGCCAGCTCAATCAGCTTCTCACGGTATTCGGCCGCTTTGTCCGCCAGATCAGCAGGAATGTCTTCTTCCGCGTATGAAGCGCCCAGCGCTTCGCCGTCCCAGACGATCGCTTTCATTTTCACCAGATCAATATTACCGGCAAAGTTATTTTCTGCGCCAATCGGCAGCTGAATAACCAGCGGCACAGCGCCAAGGCGATCAACAATCATATCAACGGTGTTGTAAAAATCAGCGCCGATCTTGTCCATCTTGTTCACGAAACACATGCGCGGCACAGAATATTTGTCAGCTTGACGCCAAACAGTTTCCGTTTGCGGCTCAACCCCGGCATTGGCATCGAACACAGCAATCGCACCATCAAGGACGCGAAGTGAGCGCTCAACTTCAATCGTGAAATCAACGTGACCGGGTGTATCGATAATGTTGAGGCGAAACGTCTCGCCCGGCGCGGTGCCGTTTTTAGGCCCTTCCCAGAATGTGGTGGTCGCAGCCGATGTAATCGTAATGCCGCGCTCTTGTTCCTGCTCCATCCAGTCCATCGTTGCGGCGCCGTCATGCACCTCACCAATTTTATGAGACTTGCCGGAGTAAAACAGAATCCGTTCCGTAGCCGTGGTTTTGCCGGCATCAATGTGGGCCATGATGCCAAAATTTCTGTATCTCTCTATCGGATGTTCGCGTGTCATTGTTTGTTATTCTCTCTTACCAGCGATAATGCGCGAATGCTTTGTTTGCATCGGCCATTTTATGAGTGTCATCGCGTTTCTTAACCGCATTGCCGCGATCATTGGCAGCATCCAGAAGCTCTCCAGCCAAACGTGCAACCATTGTGTTTTCGGAGCGTTTGCGCGCAGCATCAATAAGCCAGCGACTGGCCAGAGCCATCGCGCGGCCACCGGCAACCTCGACAGGCACCTGATAGGTCGCACCACCAACGCGGCGGGAACGCACTTCCAGTTTTGGACGGGCATTTTTCAACGCATCATGGAATAAACGCAGACCCAGGCTCTTGGCAGAAATAGCATCGCTGCCGCTGGAATCGCCTTCGCCCTCTTCCTTGCTGTCTTCTTTTTTGTTTTCGGTGGCACCTTTTTTCTCAAGGATTTCAATCGCACCGTAAACAATGCTTTCGGCTGTCGATTTCTTACCATGAACCATCACATTGTTGATGAATTTCGACAGCACCAGATCACCGAATTTTGGATCGGGGAGGATTGTACGCTTTACTGCTCTGTGTCTACGTGACATTTCTTATTCCTTACTTAAATTCTTACTTGGGTCGCTTGGTACCATAACGAGAGCGCGATTGTTTTCTGTCTTTCACCCCTTGGGTATCGAGCGTGCCGCGAATAATCGTATAGCGCACACCGGGCAAATCTTTCACACGCCCGCCACGCACCAGCACAACAGCATGCTCTTGCAGATTGTGACCTTCACCGGGGATGTAGCAAATAACCTCAAGGCCCGTGGTAAGACGGACCTTGGCAACTTTCCGCAGGGCGGAGTTCGGTTTTTTTGGTGTGGTCGTATAAACACGTGTACACACGCCACGGCGTTGCGGGTTGCTTTTCAGCGCCCGGTTTTTCTTACCTTTAATAACGCGCTTGCGCGGCGCACGGATCAATTGGTTAATCGTTGGCATCTCTTGCCCTTTTGTTAAATTCCAATGTCAGGATGGGTTGGTTGCGCTTTGCATTGACGTCCGCAAAGCTACAAACACAAAACACTGAGCTGCGTCTAGCCCGCCTTTTTCCTAGGTAAATTTCCAAGTAAAAAGCGGACTACAGCCAGCCCATCCGTTCGTTTCGGGCGGACTATAGGGCTTAACGCGCTCTTAAGTCAAGCAGTTATTTTCAAAAAAGGGCAATAAAAAGGGGCCGCAAAGCCCCTTTTTGTAATCCGCTTAAGAGAGCTATTTTTTAGCCCGCGGCTGCTTCCTGACCGGCATCTTCGGGAGGGGCCTCTTCAGGGGACTCTTCAGCGGTAATCGCAGGAGGCTCCGTACCTTCCGGGGTCATAAAGCCACCATCCTCGTCCTCGTCTTCCAGAGCCGCCATTTCAGCCTGCTGGGCCGCCAGGGCAATGTCATCACGCTCAGCCGCTATGCGCTTAACGTTATTAACATAAGCTCCAGTACCAGCCGGAATCAAACGTCCGACAATCACATTTTCCTTGAGCCCGTGCAAACGGTCAACTTTACCATTCACAGCCGCATCAGTCAGAACGCGCGTTGTTTCCTGGAACGAAGCCGCAGAGATGAATGAACGCGTTTGCAGCGATGCCTTCGTAATACCCTGAAGAACAGGCTTTCCGACCGGCGGACGCTGGCCATCGTTTTTAAACTTGACGACGATTTCGTCAAATTGCTCACGATCTTCAAGTTCGCCAACCAGGTAGGTACTGTCACCAACTTCGGTAATTTCAACTTTCTGCATCATCTGACGAACAATAACCTCGATATGCTTGTCATTGATTTTCACACCCTGCAGACGGTAAACGTCCTGGACTTCCTGCGTCAGGTAATCGGACAAAGCCTCAACACCCAAAACATCAAGAATATCATGCGGCACCATGGCACCATCAAGAAGCGGGTCCCCTTTGCGCACAAAGTCACCTTCATGCACGGCCAGATGACGCCCTTTCGGGATCAGATATTCGCGCGATTCGCCATCTCCGGCATCGGATGGGTTGACGATAATTCGGCGCTTGGATTTGTAATCCTTACCAAATTCGACATAGCCATCAATTTCAGAAATCACCGCAAAGTCTTTCGGCATGCGGGCCTCGAACAGCTCCGCCACACGTGGCAGACCACCAGTAATATCACGGGTTTTCGATGTTTCACGCGGGATACGGGCGATAATATCACCAGCCTTCACTTCCTGTCCATTCTCCGCCGTCAAGATAGCATCCACTGACATGTAGTAATTGGCAGGCAAACCGTTTGGCAGTTTGATGACTTTGCCTTTTGCATCGAGCAGGGAAATTCTCGGCTTCAAATCACCGCCTTTTGGCTGTGAATGCCAGTCAATCACCTTCTTGGATGCAATACCTGTTGCTTCATCAACCTGATCGGTGACAGAAACGCCCTCGACTAGATCAAAGTAATGCGCAACACCATCTTTTTCCGTCAGGATCGGCAATGTGTATGGGTCCCATTCGGCCATCTTGTCACCAGCTTTGATGCTGGCTCCATCTTCGACCAAAAGACGCGCGCCGTAAGGAACACGGTGCGTTGCTTTTTCTGCGCCTTTTTTGTCTTTCAGAATAATCTCCGTGTTACGACCCATGACGATATTCACGCCAGAGGAGTTTTTCACGACATTCTGATGGCGGATTTCGATTGTGGCATCAATATTGGCATCAACATGGGAACGCTCTGCGCCCTTCTGCGCCGCGCCACCAATGTGGAATGTCCGCATCGTCAGCTGTGTTCCAGGCTCACCAATCGATTGGGCAGCCATTACACCGACAGCTTCACCGATATTGACGGACGTTCCGCGCGCCAGATCACGGCCATAACAAGCCGCACAAATTCCGTTATTCTCACCTTCACAGGTCAGAACAGAGCGCACCAGAACCTCATCGATACCGGCTGTTTCAACTTGCTCCGATGTCACCTCATCGATAATCACACCGGCTTTGACAATCATCTTGCCCGAAAGCGGGTCTTTGATATCAACAGCGGCAGAGCGGCCCAAAATACGTTCAGCCAGATTGACCACGATATCCGCGCCATTCATAACGGCACGTGATGTGACACCGTCTTTTGTACCGCAATCATATTCTGTGATAATCGCATCCTGCGCAACATCAACCAGACGGCGTGTCAGGTAACCAGAGTTTGCTGTTTTCAGCGCCGTATCGGCCAGACCTTTCCGCGCACCGTGCGTAGAGTTAAAGTATTCCAGAACCGACAGACCTTCCTTAAAGTTGGAAATAATCGGTGTCTCAATAATCTCACCGGACGGCTTAGCCATCAAACCACGCATCCCCGCCAGCTGACGGATCTGCGCAGCAGAACCACGTGCACCGGAATGAGCCATCATGTAAACCGAGTTCAGATTGCCTTCATCGATGTTTGAGATATGGCTCATCATCGCATCAGCAACATCATCGGTACATTTCGACCAGATATCGACAACCTTGTTGTATTTCTCACCCTTGGTGATCAGACCATCCTGGTATTGCTGCTCAAATTCGGCAACCTTGTCATTGGCCGCACCAACCATAGTCTTCTTGGCATCAGGAATAATCAGATCGTCCTTACCAAAAGAAATCCCGGAGATACAGGCATAACGGAAGCCCAGCTTCATAACGCGGTCGGCAAAGATAACCGTTTCTTTCTGACCACAATGGCGATAAACCACGTCAATCACGTTCGAAATTTCTTTTTTCGTCTGCAACTGATTGATCAGGCTGAACGGCACGTTCGGATGACGCGGGAACAACTCCGAGAGCATCATACGACCCGGTGTTGATTCAACAATCTCGGTTTTGGGATCACCATTTTCATCAACTGTGTGGTAACGGCATTTGATTTTGGCATGAAGGGAAACCGCGTCTTCTTCCAACGCATGTTGGATTTCGCCAGCGCCACGGAAAATCATACCTTCGCCCGGCTGACCATCCAGCTGCAACGTCATATAATAAAGACCCAAAATAATATCCTGCGTCGGCACAATAATCGGCTTACCATTCGCAGGAGACAGAATGTTATTGGTCGCCATCATCAAACAGCGTGCTTCAAGCTGCGCTTCGATCGCCAGCGGCACATGAACAGCCATCTGGTCACCATCAAAGTCAGCATTAAAAGCCGTACAAACCAGCGGGTGCAGCTGAATCGCTTTCCCCTCAATCAAAGTCGGCTCAAACGCCTGGATGCCCAATCTGTGGAGCGTCGGCGCCCGGTTCAACATGACGGGGTGTTCGCGGATAACTTCTTCCAGAATATCCCAAACCTCGGGACGTTCTTTTTCAACCATGCGCTTGGCGGCTTTCACCGTTGTCGCCATGCCGTAAATTTCCAGCTTGTGATAGATAAACGGCTTGAACAGCTCAAGCGCCATTTTCTTCGGAATACCACATTGATGCAGCTTGAGCTCAGGCCCAACCACAATCACCGAACGACCGGAATAATCAACACGCTTTCCAAGCAGGTTCTGACGGAAACGACCCTGCTTACCCTTAAGCATGTCAGACAGCGACTTCAATGGACGCTTATTCGCGCCGGTAATCACGCGGCCACGACGACCATTATCAAACAGCGCATCAACAGATTCCTGCAACATACGCTTTTCATTCCGCACAATAATGTCCGGTGCGCGCAGTTCCATCAGGCGCTTCAAACGGTTGTTACGATTGATCACCCGGCGATATAGATCGTTCAGATCCGACGTCGCAAAACGTCCACCATCCAGAGGAACCAATGGGCGCAGCTCAGGCGGCAACACAGGAATAGCTTCCAAAATCATCCATTCAGGACGCGTGCCGGACTCGATAAACGCTTCCAACAGTTTCAAACGCTTGACGTATTTCTTGCGCTTGGCTTCCGATCCGGTTTCACGCAGATCTTCTTCAACCTTTTCCTTTTCCGCTTCCATGTCGAGAGCAGAAAGAATTTCTTTCATCGCTTCGGCGCCAATACCAGCGCGGAAATTTTCCTCGCCATATTCGTCCTGAGCATCCATGTATTCTTCTTCGTTCAAGAGCTGGTGCATCTTGAGATCAGTCATACCCGGCTCAATAACGATGAAGTTTTCAAAATACAAAACGCGCTCAAGCTCCTTGAGCGTCATATCCATGATGAGGCCAATACGTGACGGCAGTGATTTCAGGAACCAGATATGGGCAACCGGAGAGGCCAGTTCAATCACGCCCATGCGCTCACGGCGCACTTTGGTCAGCGTGACTTCAACACCACATTTTTCACAGATAATGCCTTTGTACTTCATGCGCTTGTACTTGCCGCACAGACATTCGTAATCTTTTACGGGGCCAAAGATACGCGCACAGAACAGACCATCTTTTTCTGGTTTGAACGTCCGGTAATTAATCGTTTCCGGCTTTTTGACCTCACCAAAGGACCATGACTTGATCTGTTCCGGGGATGCAATCGAAATCCGGATGCTGTCAAAGCTTTGTGGGCCAGTAGGTTGGCCAAAGAGGTTCATTAATTCGTTCATTTTATCTGCCCTTTTCTATCATTCAGACTCTCGCTGGAATCCATTTAAATTCTCTTATAAAGCCGCACGCAACTCTTGACCATCTACAGAAACGGACACAGCACCAACTCCCTGCATTTCTCTTGCAAAATTCTGAACATTGTCAGGTGCACCGTGCAGTAAAAATGTGGTTCCTATATCCGGCATACTTGTCCCTCGGTCTGAAGTTAAATTATAATTCTTAGACAATTCTCTAACTTTTTCTTCATCACCACTGACCACAGAAACGATGCATGAACTATCTGTTGTTGTACTAACCATAATTTACTCCCTTTTACTTCCCTGAACTTTGTTTCATATCAACATTCAGACCCAGCGCTTTCAGTTCTTTCACAAGAACGTTAAAGCTCTCCGGAATACCGATCTCGAAATTGTCTTCGCCGCGCACGATGCTCTCATAAACTTTCGAGCGCCCGGCCACATCATCCGATTTCACCGTCAGCATTTCCTGAAGCGTATACGCTGCGCCATAAGCCTGCAGCGCCCATACTTCCATCTCTCCGAAGCGCTGGCCACCGAACTGGGCTTTACCACCCAGCGGTTGCTGCGTCACAAGAGAATACGGCCCGATAGAACGCGCATGGATCTTGTCATCAACAAGGTGATGCAGTTTCAGCATGTACATGTACCCAACTGTAACCGGGCGGTGGAAATACTCGCCCGTGCGCCCGTCAATCAAACGCACCTGCCCGGATGTATCCAGACCGGCCTTTTCAAGCAGCTCGGAAATATCCACTTCATCCGCACCATCAAAGACCGGCGTTGCCATAGGCACACCACCGCGCAAATTGCTACACATCTCAAGAAGTTCCACGTTGTTGAGCTTGGCAACCTTGTCTTTAAACTCACGCTCGCCATAAACTTCCTTCAGTTTGACGTTGAGACTTTTGACATCGCCATCAGAAAGCTTTTTCTTATCGGCACAGCCATCAATCATCTCGCCAATCTGACGACCCAGCGAAGCACTCGCCCAACCCAGATGCGTCTCGAGAATCTGACCAACATTCATCCGTGATGGAACGCCCAGAGGGTTCAGCACAATATCAACCGGCTGGCCATCTTCGGTATAAGGCATGTCTTCCTGCGGCATAATCTTGGAGACCACACCTTTGTTTCCATGACGTCCGGCCATTTTATCGCCCGGTGCCATTTTACGTTTCACGGCCACAAAGACTTTGACCATCTTCATCACACCAGGCAGCAATTCATCACCGCGCTGAAGTTTTTCAACCTTGTTTTCAAAACGCTCTTTAAGGTCATCAACAGCAGCATCGAATGTTTTTGACATGGCTTCAATTTCTGCCATGCGTTTTTCATTCTCGACATTGATCTGACGCCACAAACCACGTTTTTCAAGGGCATCAATATCTGCAACCGCTAATTTTGTGCCTTTCTTAAGCTTGGCTTCTTTCGGAGCAGAGACAACAACATTGCCAGTCAGAAGATCACGCAGACGACCATAGAATCCGTCCTCAATAATACGGCGCTCATCGTCACGGTCTTTTGCAAGACGTTCGATCTCTTGTTGTTCAATCGACAGGGCACGGGCATCTTTATCAACGCCGCGGCGGTTAAACACGCGCACCTCGACAATTGTGCCCACGGCACCCGGCGGCAGGCGCAAAGACGTATCTTTTACATCAGCGGCTTTTTCACCAAAGATCGCACGCAGCAATTTCTCTTCAGGTGTCATGGGCGACTCGCCCTTTGGTGTCACCTTACCAACGAGAATATCGCCAGGGCCAACTTCGGCACCGATATGGACAATACCGGCCTCATCCAGGTGTTTCAGCGCTTCTTCACCAACATTCGGGATATCACGGGTAATCTCTTCCGTGCCCAGCTTGGTGTCACGCGCCATCACTTCGAATTCCTCAAGATGGATCGAGGTATAAACGTCATCGCGCACGATACGCTCGTTAATGAGGATTGAATCTTCAAAGTTGTAACCATTCCACGGCATGAACGCGACCAGGATATTACGTCCCAGCGCCAACTCACCAAATTGTGTCGATGGGCCATCGGCAATAATGTCACCGGCTCTCACCTTGTCACCAACTTTAACCAAAGGCTTTTGGTTAATGCACGTGCTCTGGTTAGAGCGCTGGAATTTATACAGCTTGTAAATGTCAACAATCGGCTCGTCGGAATGCAGCTCTTCTGTGGCCTGAACAACCACACGCATCGCATCCACTTTCGTGACAACACCAGCTCTACGCGCGGAAACGGCAGCGCCGGAATCCCTGGCAACTGTTGATTCCATACCCGTGCCCACCAATGGCGCATCAGAGCGCAATAGCGGCACAGCCTGACGCATCATGTTCGAGCCCATCAAAGCGCGGTTGGCATCATCGTTTTCGAGGAACGGGATCAATGACGCGGCAACAGACACAATCTGTTTTGGTGACACGTCCATAAATTCAATCTGATCAGGTTGCGCCATAAGGTTTTCACCACCCTGACGACAGGAGACGAAATCATCAGTAAACGCACCCTTGTCACTCAGCTCGGAGTTTGCCTGCGCAATTGTGTATTTAGCCTCAACCATCGCCGACATATAGACCACCTCATCGGTGACCTTACCGCTCGCAACGCGTCTATAAGGACTCTCGATAAAGCCGTATTGATTAACACGGGCAAAAGTCGCCAGCGAGTTAATCAGACCAATATTCGGCCCCTCAGGCGTTTCAATTGGGCAAATCCGACCATAATGCGTCGGGTGCACATCGCGCACTTCAAACCCGGCACGCTCACGCGTCAAGCCACCAGGACCAAGCGCAGACAAACGACGCTTATGCGTAATTTCAGACAGCGGGTTGGTCTGATCCATAAACTGTGACAGCTGGCTTGAGCCAAAAAACTCACGCACAGAAGCCTGCGCAGGTTTGGAATTAATCAAATCATGCGGCATATAAGTGTCTATCTCGACCGAAGACATACGTTCGCGAATTGCGCGCTCCATGCGCAGCAAACCGATGCGGATCTGGTTTTCCATCAGCTCACCAACAGAGCGAACGCGACGATTGCCAAGGTTATCGATGTCATCAACCTCGCCCTGACCATCTTTCAGGCCGTGAAGATATGTAAGGATTGCCAGAATATCGGCTTTCTCCAACACGCGGAACTGGTCGGCCGCCTTCAAATCAAGGCGCGCATTCATTTTCACACGACCAACAGGCGATAGATCATAACGCTCGGGATCGAAGAACAAGGAGTTGAACAACCCATCAGCGGAATCAACTGTCGGCGGCTCACCTGGACGCATCACACGATAAATATCAATCAGCGCTTCTTCGCGTGTATCACATTTATCCAAAAGCAATGTATTGCGCACATAAGGGCCGACATTCAGATGATCAATGGCCAGAATGTTCAGATCGGCGACTTTCATCTCCTCAAAAGTTGCCAGATCTTCTTCCGTCACTTCATGTCCGGCTTCGAACAAAACCTGTCCGGTTGCAGGATCAAAAATGTCGCTCGCCAGATATTTTGAAACCAGTTGCTCATCCTGTACCAGGATTTCCTTCAAACCAGCTTCTTCAAGCTGTTTGGCTTTGCGCGGTGTAATTTTTGTACCTTCTTCGGCGGCAACTTTACCTGTTTTGGCATTAATAAGGTCATATGCGATTTTAATACCGCGCAAAGATTCAGCGTTAAATGGTGTCTTCCAGCCTTTTTTATCCTTGCTGTAAACAAGCGTGTCATAGAAGGTCGCGAGAATTTCTTCATTCGACATACCCTGAACCATCAAAGGGTCAACGTCTTCATCGTTTTCCTGACATTTGGCACGGTATGCAGCCGTCTCCGCACCATCGAGCGCCCGCAGCAACGTCGTTACCGGCAATTTCCGGCGGCGATCGATCCGTACATACATATGGTCTTTGGCATCGAATTCAAAATCAAGCCAGGAACCGCGATAAGGAATAACCCGGGCCGAGAACAAATATTTGCCGGACGCATGAGTCTTGCCATTATCATGGTCGAAGAAAACACCCGGAGAGCGGTGCATTTGGGACACAATCACGCGCTCAGTGCCGTTAACCACAAATGTCCCGTTTCCGGTCATCAGCGGCATATCAACCATATAAACGTCTTGCTCTTTAATGTCGCGGATCGAGCGCAGACCGCTATCTTCATCGATATCAAACACGGATAGGCGCAACGTAACACGCAAAGGCGCCGCATAAGTCATACCGCGCTGCTGACATTCCTCAACATCATATTTCGGCACTTCAAGCTCATATCTAACAAAATCGATTTCCGCACGATCGGAAAAATCTTTAATCGGAAAGACAGAGGAAAAAACTTCTTCCAGCCCCCGCATATCACGGTCACCTGCTGCAATATACTGCTGAAGAAACTGCTCATAGGAGTTATGCTGCACTTCAATCAAATTCGGCATCTGGGCAACTTCTTCGATCTTGCCAAAGCTGCGTCTAACGCGCTTTCTACCTGTAAAACTCTCGATACTATTGGCTGGTGGGATTTGCTTTACTCTTTTGGTTGCGCTTGCTGCACTCATGATTTGTCTACCTTCTCTTTTGATCCCTGTGATTCGCCCTGCACCAAAGCGAACAAACCACGCCCATCCTTCTTTCCAGAAGGTTGAAGTGGTTGATTAATATTGCTTTTCCGCTTGCGCGGACTTTATATAAAACTGGACTTTCACGTTTTTCCCGAAAACTTGATCGCTTTATGGCCTATCAAAGAAACAAAGTCAACATCTTTGAAACAGGAAAAGCACTCCCGCCAGGCTTATGCCATTTTGCGGGAATGCCTTTAAAGTAAAGCTTTTATTACTTCAGTTCGACTTTAGCGCCGACGTCTTCAAGCTTTTTCTTAATTTCTTCGGCTTCTTCTTTCTTGACGGCTTCTTTCAGCGTCTTGCCACCGGCTTCAACCATGTCCTTGGCTTCTTTCAGGCCAAGACCTGTAATCGCGCGAACTTCCTTGATAACCGGGATTTTGTTACCACCAGCTTCAACAAGAACAATGTCGAATTCAGTCTTCTCTTCAGCAGCTTCGCCGCCTGCAGCGCCGCCAGCGGCAGCAACTGCAACAGGTGCAGCGGCAGCAGCCGTTACGCCCCATTTTTCTTCCAGAAGCTTGGACAATTCCGCAGCTTCAAGAACGCTCAGTTTTGAGAGTTCCTCAACAATTTTCTCCAGATCAGCAGCCATCACATTTTCTCCTTTTTAAACAGCTAAAATTAAACCAATAAAAACCAAAAACCTTATTCTTCTTTCGCCCCGTAAGCAGCTGTAACACCAACGATTTCGCGCGCTGGCGTCTGCATCAGCACTGCCAGTTTCGTTGGTGCCGCCACCAGCAGACCAACAAGTTTCGAGCGAACCTCATCAAGCGATGGCAACATAGCCAGCTGCTTAACCTCATCAGCATCAAGAATTTTTTCGCCCAAAGCGCCGCCAAGAATAACCAGCTTGTCGTGCTTCTTAGCAAAATTATGCGCCGCTTTCGCTGCCGCTACCGGGTCCTGCGAGCTTGCCATCCCGGTTGGACCGGCAAACATATTGGCGATCTGCTCAAATTTTGTGCCCTGAATCGCACGCTGCGCCAGTGAGTTCTTGGTCACTTTAAAGCGCGCGCCTTCAGCACGTAAATCGCTACGTAGCGTACCCAATTCCTTAACCGTCAGGCCGGAATAATGCGTGACCACCACAATCTCATCATTTTCAAAACGATCCTGCAGGTCTTTCACTTCGGTTTCTTTTTGTGCCCGGCTCATGCCCATGGCGCTTCTCCTTATTTTCTCTTTTCGTCATCCCGTTGGCATCCTGAGCAAAGCGAAGGATTAGCACGAACGGGATCCATATGTCAGCAGCTTTGCTGCTGTCTTTCCTGGATCCCCGCTGTTTTAGCTCGCTTACGCTCGCCGCGGGGATGACAGGGGTAACAAAAAAGGATGAACCTTATCAAAAGATCCATCCCGTCCGAGATAAAAGCTACGCCCTCCTTAATCGGGCGCCTCTTTTTCTATCTATACAGGTTTATTAAGCCTCTTCTGGCCCCTGTAGTCTCGGACAGATATTCAATATTGCGGCCTTTCTAGGCCAAAACCCCAGTGCCGTCAAGCAATTTTTACTGTGAAGGTACGTCAGGTTTCCCCCCTGACTCTGCTTCGGCAATATTACAGCCAACCAACAGAAAATTAAGGTCTGCCTCACTCAAAGAATTAAGCTGCATCTTAGCCAAAGAATTAAGGTCTGCCTCACTCAAAGAATTAAGGTCTGCCTCCCTCAAAGAACGAATCTGTATCTCAGCCAAAAAATTACGTTGCGTCTCAGTCAAAGCATTAAATTGTATTTCAATATCTTTGAAAGCTTCTTGAGGGTTTGAAGGTTCCCCATGGTCTGTGGATATGCTGTGCTCTTTTTTTAATTCTAGCATTTCAAGTTACTCCTTCGTGTCTTCGCGTTAAAGAACCCCTAAGCCGCCAAGCTCTCCATATCAATCTTGATTCCCGGCCCCATCGTCGAGGTCAGAGAAACCTTCTTGATATAAGTGCCTTTGGCGCCTGTTGGCCGCGCTTTTTGAATCGCTTCATAAAACGCACGGATATTCTCGGCCAGATCTTTCTCATTAAAAGAAGCCTTACCAACACCGGCATGGATAATCCCGGCTTTTTCGGCGCGGAACTCAATCGCTCCGCCTTTGGCATCCTTCACCGCTTTGGCCACATCTGGCGTAACAGTTCCCAATTTCGGGTTCGGCATCAGGCCCTTAGGACCCAGAACCTTACCAAGCTGCCCAACCAGCGCCATCATATCCGGCGTGGCAATACAGCGATCGAAATCCATGTTACCGGCCTTGATTTGTTCGGCCAGATCTTCAGCGCCAACAATATCAGCGCCCGCATCTTTGGCTTCCTTGGCTTTGGCATCCTTGGCAAACACAGCGACTTTTACGCTCGCGCCTGTACCATGAGGCAAAGAAATCATGCCACGCACTTGTTGGTCTGCATGAACCGGATCAATACCCAGATTCATCGCAATTTCGAAAGTTTCATCGAATTTGCGTGCCTTGGCAGCGTCTTTCAAAATCTTAACTGCCTCATCAAGTCCATAGAACTTGTTGCGATCCAGCTTTTCGGTTGCAGCTTTCATGTTTTTGCTTTGTTTTGTCATGATCCTAGCCCTCCAACACTTCGACGCCCATAGAGCGTGCGGTGCCTTCAATAATTTTCATCGCTGCATCAATGTCATTGGCGTTAAGATCAACCATCTTCGCTTCGGCAATCTCTTTGACCTGCGACTTCTTGATATGGCCAATTGTTTCGCGGCTCGGCGTACCGGAGCCCTTCTTCAGCTTGGCTGCTTTCTTGATGTAATAGCTCGCCGGTGGCGTTTTGGTAATAAAATCAAACGACCGATCCGCATAAACCGTAATCACCACAGGGATTGGAATGCCCTTTTGGTCATCGGTTTTGGCGTTAAACGCCTTACAGAATTCCATGATATTGACGCCGTGCTGTCCAAGCGCCGGGCCGACTGGTGGAGCGGGGTTCGCTGCGCCGCCGGGAATAGTCAGGTTAATATAACCCGAGATCTTCTTTGCCATTTTCTTTCTCCTGTTTCAGAGTTTGTGGTCCGGCTACGGCTAGCCTCCCACATATCTGCGCGGAAACTATACAATCCCGCAGTATTCGTCAAGTTTTTTTAGCCTAAAGAAAGCCCCGGAAAGCTTTTACTTTTCTTATACTCAAGATAATCAACAAGGCGCTCTTTTAGATATTCAAGCGCCTGATCTTGATTCATAAACTCTGAATTAGGCCTATGCCTTTCCCCCCAACGCTTTCCTAACTGGTAGTAAGAATCTTCAAAGCCTTCCTTTCTTACTTTTTCTAAACTTTCCACATAACTACTATATGAGATACTGCTCAGGTCTGGATTTTCTGGAATATCTGAATAGCGACTCCAAGGAGACATCGCAAAAACACAGGTTCTTTTACCTGTATTGCCGTGATAAAAAACCAGCTCCGGTTTATCCATGAAACACCAAAAAGTATAAGCATCATTGCTAAAATCATATTTCTTTTTATGCTTAGTATCTTGCCATAATTCTCTTAAATTTTGTGCTGCCGTTGCTCTGGGAATATCTTTTCTCTTAAGTACTGAACATTCTAATCCATATCTATCTAAATAAGGCTGAAATCTACCTTTCAGTTCCCTGAGCAACGGCCATTCAATTTCATTAAGTTTTGGAATAACATCGCGCCATATTTTATCCTGCTCAGCTCTCTCGGCGGCTTCACGCTGTGACTCGGCGGCGTTTTTATTTAACCGCTCTCGTAAGCGCATTTCGATTTCATCATCGGCCATAAGTTACTCCTCGGGTCATATAAAAAAGCAAACCCTAGCACAGCAATAACAATTATGTCAATGATTAAGCTTTTTCAACCTGTCCGTATTCCAGCTCCACTGGCGTAGAGCGGCCAAAAATCGACACGGAAACCTTGAGACGACCTTTTTCCTCATCGATTTCCTCGACCGTACCGTTAAACGAAGCAAACGGACCGTCATTAACTTTAACTTCTTCGCCGATATCGTAAATCACGGACGGACGCGGACGCTCAATGCCTTCCTGCACCTGTTGCAGGATACGCTGTGCTTCGGCTTCGGAAATCGGCACCGGCTTGTTGCCGCCGGCCCCAAGAAATCCACTGACCTTTGGCGTATCTTTGATCAAATGCCAGACATCGTCATTCATATCGAGTTTCGCCAGCACATAGCCCGGGAAGAACTTACGTTCGGTGTTTACGCGTTGACCGCGTTTGACCTGCACCACTTCTTCGGTCGGCACCAGAATTTCACCAACATACTCCTCAAGGCCCAGCTTTTTGGCCTTATCCTGAATGGCTTCGGACACTTTGGTTTCGAAACCTGAATAAACGTGCAATACATACCAGCGCAACGACATTGTCTTTTCCTTTGCTGTTTCCATTATTTTAAACCTCAAAACCCATGATTAAGCGCACCAACATTGCAATAACCTGATCCGCAAAATATAAAAATATCGACGCAAACGTCACCATAATGAACACCGCAATCACGCTCACCGTGGTTTCCTTGCGCGTCGGCCAGGTCACTTTTTTCATTTCCGAGCGTACCTGACGGATATACTCTGCTGGTCCTGTTTTTGCCATGTCTTTCAATTCCTTAGCTCTTATAAACGCCCGTTCTCCGAACAAGGGTCCGTAAACGCATATTGCGCGAAAAGAACCATATTGTTAGGGAATAGAGGGAGTTTTACACCAGAAGAACGCAAAAGGCCAGAAAAATTATTCCTACCTTTATATATGATCTTTTAACCAGATTTGGGGTATAATATACGGCAGGGGAGAAGGAAATTGAGTTCTAAAGAAGAACAAACAAACGCACTTGATCCGCGAAGCAACCGCCAAGATGGTGAGCGCCTGCGAGTCCTCAACCGCGAGCTCTTCCTCAAAGGCAAAACCATTATCAACCAGGGCGACCAGGCTTTCCGCGCTTATTATATAGAAGAAGGCCATGTCGAGATCAGCATCATGGAAGATGGCGTTGAGCTCAAAGTAACAGAGCTTGGCCCCGGCGATATTTTTGGTGAAATGGCGCTGATCGAGGAAGGCCCGCGCACCGCCACCGTTCGCGCACTGGATGATGTTTCCACCACCGTTATTTCCCGTGATGAAATTAAAGGCAAAATTGACAGCATTCATGACAAAGCCATTCGCGCTTTGATTGATTTACTGGTCACGCGCCTGCGCGAAGCCACCGAAGGACAAATTCATCATTACAAGAACCTCGCGCAATTTCAGGACCGCGTGACCGGCATTGTCGACCGCGTTGATCTCGGCATCGATGAAAGCAAGCGCGATGGCTTCCGCGACGAAGTCACACCGCTGCTCGATGATCTGCAAAAAGTCCTCGACCGCTATCAAAAGGGCGGGTAAGATAAGTCTATGGGTGAATTACTACAAAGCATATTTAGAGAAGTCGTCGGCGATGATCCCTATAATCAGCGTATCGCCACAACACCGATGCGCGCCACCAAGCTGGGTATTGGGCTCGATTTTCTTAACGGTCCAAAATAAAACCACCTCTTCCCGTCATCCCGGCGCAGGCCGGGATCTATAGCGACCACAACGCTAAATATGGAAGATAGAATGGATAAGCAAGCTGAAAAAGAAATCAACCAACTTGCTGAAACACTCATAAACTTATTTCACTCTTCCAACAATATAAACTTTAAGAGAGATAATTTGTTCTCTTATATGACGGCCTCTTTTTACTACAAACAGAGATACCACCTAATAAATCTTCTTGAGTTAAACAAAAGTCATGACTTAGAGCTCATATGCAGATGCATGATTGAAGGTATGGCTATACTTTCTCATGCAGAAGATGATTCTAAGTTTGTATCTCGCTGGATGGAACAGGGGGATATTGAAGATCTGAAAATGTTAGAAGACAAGGAAAGCGGTAACTTTCCTGTAAGTGAGAAACAAAAAGTCCACATAAGACAAAGGGTCAATAAATTACAGCACCTGTTAAAGAAAAGAGCAAAAAAGGATATTAAACAAAAAAAACGAGAGCCTAAATATGATGATTATGGGACTCACAAAATCCCTATGAAAAAATTTGTAAAAGAACTTTCGAAAGAGGCTGACTATTGGAATGACGTATACAGCGTCTATGATAGATTTTCGAAATGGCAGCACTGGAGCCCTGCAGGAATTTCCCAGTTCGTGAAAATAACTGGTGATGAGCTAAGCTTCATTGAAGACTACACTTTAAGACCCATCACATTGACCTACGGAATTTTTTGTTTAACCCAAACATCAAAAATTTTTAACCAAAAATTTTCCCTCGGTAAAGAACAAGAATTATCAGATATAGAAACACAAACAGTAAGTATCTTTAAGAAATTCACTAAGAAGAGATAGATTCTATAAAAGATTCCCGCTTTCACTGGAAAGACAATATTTTTTTATCCGTGTCATCGTTGCGTTCGTAGCGTGCGTTGCGTTTAAACCTTGACAAGCTAGGATATATTTCCTATAATGTCGGCATGGAAACCAAGGCAAAAGAACCACGGATCAACACAGATGGACACAGATTTTCAACGCTCCTTATCTGTGTGTGTCCGCCTGCCCGTCCGAAGCTGCGTAGCAGCGAAGGCGGGTGTTCATCTGTGGTTAAAAAACATAACCACTTGTCGCGCCGTAGCTCCGCAGGAGCGAAGGCGGAACGAACTGAAAGAATTCCGGGCAGGATCATGCAAAATCAAGGACATAGCAACCCCTATCCCCTTAAAAACCACGAACAAACTGAAGGGCGCAAAGCAAACCGCAGGTTTGTTTGCTTCTAAATATGCGAACAACGCTTTGCGTTGCTTCGCCACACCCCCTCCTCCTAAAAATGAGGAACAAACTCGGTAACTCGAATAATGAAATGAAAACAAAATCTTATAGAGAAGTTTCCGATTTCTTCTGCATTCAAAGAGAAATACGGCGAAAACCAAACGTTTCGAGAACCGGAAGCGCAAATGTACATGAGGTACATGAGAACCGGAAGCGGAGAAACGTTTGGTTTGCAGCCTATTTATCGAAGAATGCGCCCCAGCGCAAAATCGGATTGCGCGCAGCCTTAACTTCATCAAGTCTTCTGCGCGGTGTCGATTCAGGAAAGTCGTGGAATTTTTCCGTGTCGCCATTTCGAACATCCGCCGCAAAATCTTTCATCACGGATATGAAACGATCAATTGCTTCCTTACTTTCGGTTTCGGTCGGCTCGATCAACATCGCCCCCGAAACCACCAGCGGGAAATACACTGTCATCGGATGGAAACCATTTTCGCAAAGCGCCTTGGCAAAATCGAGCGTGGTGACGCCTGCATCCTTTTGGTTTTTATCCGACAGCAAACATTCATGCATGCACGGCCCTTCAAACGGCACGTGGAAATCATCGGAAAGGCGGGCCATAATATAATTCGCACTGAGCACCGCATCTTCGGCAACTTGTTTGAGGCCGTCCGCGCCATGGCTCATCATATAGGCAAGCGCCCGAACATGCATACCGAACTGGCCCTGAAAGCCTTTGAGCCGCCCCAGTGTTTCAGGCCGCGTATCTTCCCATTCAAGACCATAGGTTTCGCCATCCTTGACCACCGTCGGCACCGGAACATACGGCGCAAGCTCTTCGGTCGTACAAATCGGACCCGAACCCGGACCGCCGCCGCCATGGGGCGTTGAAAAGGTTTTGTGCAAATTGATATGCATGACATCAACGCCAAATGCACCGGGCCGGATTTTACCGACGAGCGCATTAAAATTCGCACCGTCGCAATAAAAATACCCCCCGGCCTTTTTCAGCGTGTAGGCAATTTCCTGCATTTCGGATTCAAAAAGTCCACAGGTATTGGGATTGGTAACCATCATACCGGCAATGTCCTTGCCATCGCCGAGCGCTTCCATAAAGGCTTTGACCGTCAATCGTCCGGTGTCTTTTGTGGAGATGGTTTTGACGCTGTAGCCGCACATCGCCGCCGTCGCCGGATTGGTGCCGTGCGCAGAATCGGGAATGAGCATGACGGTGCGACCCTTGTTGCCAAGCTGTTCATGCGCACGTTTAATCGTCATCACACCGGCCAGCTCGCCATGCGCTCCGGCGGCCGGCGCAAGGCAAACACCCGGCAAACCGGTAAGCTCAGCCAGCCAGTCTTGCAGCTCATACATGAGTTTCAGCGCGCCTTGCACCGTGCTTTCGGGCTGCATCGGATGGATCTGCGCAAAGCCGGGAAGCCGCGCGAGCTTCTCGTTCAGTCGCGGATTGTGTTTCATCGTGCAGGAGCCGAGCGGGAACAAGCCGTGATCGATCGAGTAATTCCAGGTGCTCATCTTCACGAAATGGCGAAGCGCTTGCGGCTCGGAAACCTGCGGCAACCCAATCGGTCCGCGCGCTCCGGTTCCGGTGCGAAGTGCTGTGTTTTGCGGCTCCGGAAAATCAACACCGGGATGATCGCAACGCTCCTTTTCCCAAAGAAGGTTTTCTTCGTATTGCAATCCGCGATTGGCCTCTTCGGGTATTTGCACTGTAAGACTTCCGGTGATTTTGGCTTCTGCGCTCATGCCAATACCTCGCTCAAGGCATCGCAAAGCAACTCAATATCAACATCGGTCGTCATCTCGGTCGCGGAAAGCAAAAGCTGGTTATCATCAAGCGCGTATCCAGCGATGATGCCTCTAGTGATCAACGATTCAACCACTTCAGCAGAAGATTTTGAAAGCTCCACTACAAACTCATTAAAAAAAGTTTCAGAAAGTATCTTCACATTTTTCACTTTTGAAACGCTATCGGCCAGCTTACAGGCCATTTCATGGTTCAGCTTTGCCAGCCGCTTAAAACCATCCTCGCCGAGCAAGCTCATATGCGCGGTAAACGCCAGTGCGCAAAGTCCCTGATTGGTGCATATATTGGATGTCGCCTTTTCACGGCGGATATGCTGCTCACGCGTGCTGAGCGTCAGCACAAAACCGCGCTTGCCATCGACATCTTCTGTCATCCCGCAAAGCCTTCCGGGCATTTGGCGCAAATATTTTTCCTGGCAAGCGAAAAAGCCAAGATGCGGACCGCCAAAGCTCATCGGCAAGCCAATGCTCTGTGCTTCGCCGCAAACAATATCGGCATCAACGGGCGCTGGCAGCAAACCGAGCGAGACAATCTCGTTCACCACAACAACCAAAAGCGCGCCGCTTTCATTACAAAGCCTGCGCCATTCTTCGTATTTCTCCGGCTTGCCGTAGAAATCGGGCGATTGAACAATCACGCAAGCCGTGTTGCCATCGGGTTTTCCATCTTCCAGCGCCGAACCCAGATTGCCCATATAGGATTTCAGCGTGCCGCGATAATGCGGGTGCAGCGCATTGCCAATCACGACTTTATTGCGCTTTGTCACGCGCATCGCCATCAACGCCGCTTCGGCTGTCGCCGTTGCTCCATCATAAAGCGAGGCGTTCGCAACTTCCTGTCCAGTGAGCTGGGCGATAAAAGTCTGAAACTCGAAAATCATTTGCAGCGTGCCCTGCGCAATTTCCGGCTGGTATGGCGTATAAGCTGTCAGATATTCGCTGCGCTGTATAATGGTATCAACGGATGCCGGAATGTGATGGTAATAAGTTCCGGCGCCCAGAAAAAACGGCCCTTCCGGCGCGGCCATGTTTTGATTGGCGTAAGCGCCCAATGCGCGCTCGACTTCCAGCTCACCCTGCTTCAGAGGTAGATTGGCCAGACCATCGATGAAAGCGTCTTTGGGAACATCTTTGAACAGATCATCGACGTTGGACGCACCAACAGCCTGCAACATCTCAGCGCGGCTTTGTTTGGTTTGCGGGAGATAACGCATTAATCCAGACCGTCAGTAAATTCTTTATATTTGGATTCATCCATCAAACCCTCTAACTCTGATGGGTCTTCAATCTTGATCCTGGCGATCCAGCCATTTTCATTGGCGGGTTTTTTAATAAGCTCTAAGTCATCAGCCATAGCGACATTGACCTCAACCACCTCACCAGCAACAGGCGAATAAACTTCAGCGGCTGTCTTCACCGACTCTACCACGGCGAAATCATCACCCTTGCCGACTTTTTTACCGACTTCCGGCAATTCAACAAACACCAGATCGCCCAGAGCTTCCTGCGCGTAACCCGTTATGCCGATCGATACGACATCGCCGTCAACGGCAACCCATTCATGATCTTCGGTGTATTTTAGCTCAGCCATAATTGCTCCTTTACGCAGCGCGCTTTTTCATCGACTTTGTTTTGGCCGGAACGAACGGCATCGCCGTCACTTCCGCAGGGATATTCCGTCCCCTGACATTCACAAAAATCTTTTCGCCCATATTCGCTAGTGAACTTTCAATGTAGCCCTGCCCAATCGATTCTTTCAAGACAGGAGAGAAGCCTCCGCTGGTTAATCCCCCAATTTTCTTATCGTCAGAACCCCTGATTTCCGCCCCTTCACGGGCAATCCCCCTGTCCAAAAGCTTGACTCCAACCCGCTTACGGGCCGTGCCTTGTTCTTTTTCTCTTAAAACACGCTCTGCCCCCATAAAACCGGTATTGGTCTTGCCAATTATCCAAGAAAGATCGGCTTCCACCGGCGATGTTTCCGAATCGATATCATGTCCGTATAAGGGGTAGCCCATCTCAAGCCGAAGCGAATCACGCGCAGCAAGGCCGACGGGCTTTACTTCCGGGTGGTCCATGAGAGCATCCCAGGCATCAACGGCCTTACTGACCGGAATGCTCAGCTCAAATCCATCTTCCCCAGTATAGCCAAGGCGGGAGACAAATATCTTTGAGCCGTAAAGCGCTTCAGCTTCCATTAGATGCATATAAGGCAGATCATGGGCGTTGATTTGAAACGTCTCATGCAAAATACGCTCGGCCCAGGCACCCTGTAAAGCCAGCAACGCGTAATCATACATATGGGTAAATTTCAAATCATCCGGCAGGTTTTTTTGGATCCACTCAATGTCCTTTTCTTTGCAGCCAGCATTAATAACGGCAAAAAACTTATCCTCGGACAAACGCGTTATAATAAGATCGTCAATAATGCCGCCCTGCTCATTGGTTAAAACCGTATATTGTGCGCGGCCGTGTTTTTTCTTTTGAAAGGAAGATGGTGTCAGACGCTCAAGAAACTCCGCTGCGCCAGGTCCTTCGATAATAACCTGCCCCATATGTGAAACATCGAATAGTCCTGTATGACTACGCACCCATTCGTGTTCAGCTATCACGCCTTCTTTATAATAAAGCGGCATATCATAACCAGCAAAAGCGCCCATCTTGGCGCTTAAACCCTTATGGGCATCATGGAGCGGGGTTGTTTTAAGCATATATTATATGTAGCAAAAAAACGTGACTATATATAAGTGTAATTTTGTAGTTATCCCAAAAACCAATATCATGGACCTAGATAGAACCAGCCTGGTCGATATCGATCAGTACTTCATTCACCTCTTTCATCCGATCAAGAATCGTATCAATAACCTTCTTTACAAGAGGGTGGGCAGCTTGCATCTGTTCATTAAGCATATCCGGAGTAATGACGTAAGCAACCACATCTTCTTCAGCTTTGACTGAGAGCGTGTAGTGATTAAAGCGCAAAATAGCCATTTCGCCAAAAATCTCACCAGGACCAAGCAGCGCCATCATCGGCTGGTCATTGTCTTCGTCCTGGTAAACTTTCGCTTTACCTTCTTTAATTATATACGCCGCTTCCGCTTGTTCTCCCTTGGCAACAATGCGCTCTCCTTTGGTAAAGGATTTCGTCTGCGTATTCTGATCAAGAAATTCTTCAAGTCTCATAATTATTAGTCCTCTATAAAGTTGTTAAAATAGATCCCTGCTCTGCAAAGCCGCCACATAGTCAGTAGAAAAATCCTCAGGCCCATAAGCAGGCTTAAAAAAGGGGCTTATATCTCAATGCACCCTATCCTGTTCGTATTTTTAGAATTATGGCCAGAGTGTTAAAAAAAATCTGCAGCAGGTCAAGAGAATTGGGTATTTGCATTCAAATGTCAGCAACAAACAAAGGTCAATACTGACAGAAGATTATAGACCACAAATTCAAGTAGACATAATTACGAAAATGTGTATCTTTGGCGATGCTGGGCCTTTGCCCTTTATAAGGAGAAAATCTGTGGTTATTTTTACAACAGTAAATTTTCTGACACTGCTGTTCTCCGCTAGCCTTAGCATTTTAAATAGTACTATGAGCTGAATAATAGAGATTTAATGAAACTTCATAACTTTTTTTATACGCAAGCTGTGCACTCCATTGCCATCATGAACCTGAGGGGGATATCGCTTGTCGTAAAATTTGCTCTGACCTTATTCATTGCACGCTTCATGGGTTTTGAATCGCTCGGACTTTATGGACTCATCACAGCGGCCAGCATCATGGCACCAGGATTTTTAGGTTTAGGAATCATATATACTTTAAACCGCGAAGCTGTCACTCAAACCATCGCAGAGATAACGCAGGCCCTGACTTATTACGGACGATATATAATTATTTTGTATGCCTTTCTGTTGACTGCTGCAATCCTAATAGGTTTGGTTACCGGCAATTTTTTTATGATTTTGGCTGTTTCTATTCTGATTTTTTTTGAACATGTAAACCATGACCTCTATCAACTTCTACTTAATCTCTCTCGTCCCTTTTTAGCCAATTTTTTACATTTTCTACGCACAGCACTCTGGGCAATTATTTTCATGGCGCTGGCGTTTTTCTTTCCATCCCTTCGTACGGTAGAATTTTTATTAATAGGCTGGATTTGTGGCTCAGTTTGCTGCTTTTTAGGATTTATATGGTTTTCTTACAACTGGCCGTGGGGAGCCAAAAAGTTTAGTGTCGTTTCACTTAAAGAATGGGTTATACAAGAATTTCGGCAATCCAGAACTTTATATATGAATGGGTTTGCCAATACGGCAACACAGTACCTTGATCGCTATCTAATAACTCTCTTTTTGGGGTTAGAGCTGACTGGAATTTATGTTTTTTTCTGGCAGCTAAACAGCGCGCTTAGCAACCTTCTTAATACAGGAATTATCCAAATTGCACGCCCTAAAATGGTAAGGGCCTATAAAAACCGAGAGCCGGCCTACTCATCTATTTATCAATCATGCTTAAAGAACACCCTGCTGGCTTCCATCGCAATGGCCTTAGCAGCGGGACTAGGTATGTATATTCTTATCCCATATATTGACAGGCCACAGGCAATGGAATGGTTTCCAATTCTCTGGATTATTCTTGTCGGATTTGTCTTGATCGCCAGGACCGAAGTACAGCAACTGATTTTTTACAGTCAGCACAAGGATGGACTCGCTTTAATAGCAGGACTTAGCACGCTTGCAGGGGCAGTTTTATTTAATTTGATTCTCATCCCCATACTGGGGCTATGGGGTGTAGGGCTGTCTCTGATCATGGTTTCTTTACTGCGGCTCGTTATTCAGAACATCCATATCAAACCATTAATTGAAAATATAAGGCTTAAAACAGATGAAAGAGGAAACCCCGTTACCAGATTTAACAAAGAAATTGAAGAACAGGGGTTTACGGCAGAGAATAAATACATTTTTTTTAGAAATGACCAGCAAGTAGATTATTTTGAGTTTGACCCCAAGGATCCTAAATGCCTGGACAATGTAGATTATAAATACTTTGGCAGAGCTTTAAATATACTAGAGCCTTTTATTAAAGACCGGGGTTTAACTATCTATGTTACCGCATGGACAGTACATGAGCTTCCCTCTTACGGACCAAATGTCATTGCCTGCATCCTGCAAGATGAGTGGGCACGTGAACCTCAATATCGGGATAAAGTTGGTATGGTATTCCGTACATGCGGCAAGTTTCCTGTTAATTTTGAGGCATATAAGTATGGAGATTTTTATGATATCTATGCCAATTTTTTAGGGCAAGGAAAAGCAATCGCCAAGGATGGGACAGGCCGTTTACAAACTCTTAGATCTTCTTTTCTGGGAAAAGATATTGCCCCGATTTACGATATACCTTTAGGGTGCTATGCCTATGAAGATATTCCCTTCATTCCTATAGAAGAGCGAACAAGCGATTTCTTTTTTGCAGGTAGTGTCCAGCATATTGCCAGCAAAGGTATAATAAGGCGTCCAAAAGAATTGGCGCGAAGTCGTATGACAAAATCTCTTTTAGATATCAACGAAAAGCACCCCGATATTAATATCAAAATGACAATGACAGGAAATTTTCAAGAAAGTATTGATAGTGATAATACTTCTTATCTTAAAAACATGATGAACACCAAGATATGTCCTATACCCCGAGGCGCCAACCTGGAGACGTTCCGGTTTTACGAAGCCATAAGGTATGGATGTATTCCTATAGGGGAAGCCTTCCCAAAAGCCTATTTTTACGCCGAGGCACCTATTATTCGATTGAAAAACTGGTCGAACATGAAGAATGCTACGATGGATATATTAAAGGATAAAGAACAATTACAAGATTTGCATGAAAGATCCCTGCAATGGTGGAAAGACACTTGCTCAGAGGAGGCCACTGCCAATTTCATGCTCAACAAAATTTCTTCATGGTTTAGCAGGTAAAAAATTTATGGTGGGGCTGTATGTGTTAGTTCCGGGTCTTCTTTTTTGGAATTTGGGACATGGAAAAAATGCAAACCCGATAGCAAAAACACCGAGTTGACGTGGGTAAAACAATAGATGAACCCCTGTAAGCACAAAAAGGATACGAATATTCCAGTTCTGTTTGATAAAAACCCGCCGCGCACCATGTTATAAAGAAGTGCAGCCATGAGCATCACCATATAAATATACCCACTTTTGCCAAATCGTAGATTAAACCAGGCCCAAGCATAGTGAGCATGGCCATAGTCAACTAGGTATTGATGCGTAAATTGCACATTGTAGACGCCACCGAACCCTAAACCAAACCACTCAATAGTCTTACCTTTTTCCGCAAGCTTAATCTGAATAGCATCCCACTCTGCCTGTCTTTCCCCTATTGATCCTGTTCTTTCAGTCAAATCTATTTCTGATAAAGAAGTAATCCTTCTGTATGTTTTGGAATCGTCGGGTAAAAAACTTACAGACGCGACAACAACAATAGCCGCTACCAAAAGAATTGTGCCGCCTTTAACCGGGTTTCGGACAAAGTTTATAGCTAAATACCCACTTGAAATGATAAGAAGAAAAAGCATTGTTGTCCGGTTAAAATCACCAAGTGATACGCCTAGCATAAACGTTGCAGCAAATAGCACCCATTTTGGAAATGGCCGCAGCACAAATAAAGAAGACATAAGAATAGGAAAATAGATAACGCCGCTTCCAAATAATGGCTTAGACAGCACCCCAAACGGAGATGCTATAAAACCTATAGATACCGCGCAAAGAGCCATAAATGTACAGGTATTTAGTAGAAACCTCATATCAACAGGTTTTTTATTTTCATAGCTTGATTGCATTCTCAGGATATTAAGAGCGATCATCAAAGGGGGCACAGTATCGTTTAAGATAACAAAAGGACTGTTATGATTCATAAGCCCTACGAACAGCCCGTGCGCAACCATAATAAAAAACACAAATGCTAAGATTGACATTGGGTTAACAGTAACCCTGATATTGATAACTTTGGGAACGGAGATGAGATAATCCAAAGCCAGAAGAAAATAAAAAGCCCATTGGATATTTTGAGATTGTTTAATATCTGACTCTCCTAATGCGAGCTCAAATATGATTTTGACCAGAAAGTCCGCCATGAATAAATATAGGACAATCCTTTCAAAAAGATTCCTTTCATAAAAACGTGAGATAAAATTTTTACCGCTGCTAGAATTCATAAAATAGACCTTAAATTTTATAGTTAACCCTCTTATATATTATGAAAATTTTTAGAGGTAATTAAATATATGCAAAATACACAGAATTGCAATACGGTAATTCTTAATATCTTACACATTTAGTCCTTTATTTCTTATATAGAATGTGCAATTTACACTTTTCTTTATGCAGTTTATGTATAAGACGTCTAGTACTTTTCAATAAGAGCCTGGGCAAAAGCATGGTCTACTAGTAGCAGACCTTAACAGCACTTCCTAGATAGGTGCACGAGTTCATAGTCGGGATTTACTTCCAATATAAACGGTCGCTTACAGGATAAAGCATGAAGAAAATAATACACGTCTGTATATTTGAAAAATTTTTACCTCCTTTTGTAAAATTTCTGTCGGAAGAAGAACACTCACACGAGCATAAATATTACTTTACCGGAAACTTTAAGGATGCTGATAAATACAAAATACAAAATGATAATGTCTGTATTGCCAATAGAGCCCCTATTTTTCTAAGAATGATATATGATCTTCACGCTGCAGATAAAATAATTCTACATGGCCTTATATCAATGAATCTCTATCTAATACTTATAAGCATGCCATGGCTTCTTAAAAAATCCTACTGGGTCATATGGGGATCTGACCTTTATGAATCTCATGCCTCCCAAAATAAAATGCGCGCTTTTTTTAAGGGTATTGCTAAAAAGTTTATAATAAAACGTCTGGGACATTTTATTACCTACATTAAGGGAGATTATGACCTGGCAAAAAAATGGTATGGGGCTAAGGGAGAGTATCATGAATGTATTATGTATCTCAGCAATGTATTTGAAGATCAGAATTTTCCTCTCAAGAAAAACAATGAAACCACTCTTCTTATAGGAAACTCCGGATTTCCTTCAAACAATCATTATCAGGCGTTCGATAAATTGAGTACATATAAGGACTATGATTTAAAAATCTATATTCCTCTGTCATATGGAGATGGTAGCTATATTGAGAACATCAAAAACAAAGGAAGTAAAAATTTTGGAAAGAAATTTATTCCTCTTACGGAGTTTTTACCACTTGCCGAATACAAAAAAATACTATCAGAAGTAGATATAGGTGTTTTTGCAAATAAAAACCAACAGGCCATGGGAACTATCATTGCTTTATTAGGAATGGGAAAAAAGGTATATATGCGCAACGACATTACGCCATGGTCTTTCTTCCAGGAAAAAGGCATTAAGGTATTTGATATTGAACATCTGGACATGAAGCCACTAAGCGAAAACATCGCCAATACCAACATAGAGAGAGTGAAAGATTATTTTTCAAAAAAGCAGCTCATCAAACAACTAAATACTATTTTTGACAGCTGAAGGCATATAACTCGGGAAAAGGGCATGAATAAAAAATTGATAATTTTTGGAATAGGTGAACTCGCAGAGCTAGCCTATTACTATTTTAAAAGCGACTCTCCTTATGAAATATCAGCTTTCACAGTTGATAAGGCATATATTGATAAGCCGGAATTATGCGGCTTACCTGTTGTCCCATATGAAGATATTGCACATTCTTATCCCCCGGATGAATACACGATGTTTATTGCAACCGGCTACACTGGACTCAATGCGCTACGTAAAGAAAAACATCTTTGGGCAAAAAATGAGGGGTATGAAATAGCAAGCTACCTGAGCTCAAAAGCCATCCTCCTTAATGATAACAAAATAGGCGAAAACTGTTTTATTATGGCTGGGTGCACTGTCGAACCTTATGTGACAATTGGAGATGGTGTCACCCTATGGAGCAATAGCCATATAGCTCATCATTCAACCATCCATGATTATTGCTTTATTGCCCCGCAGGCAATAATTGCTGGATGCACTGAAATTGGAGAATTCTGCTTCATAGGCGCAAATTCAACTATAAGAGATCACGTCAAAGTCGGAGCAAAAAGCGTCATCGGAGCCGGTGCCATAATTTTATCGGATGTATATCCAGAAGGCCTCTATATAAGTCCTGAAACTGAGCGTGCCGCAATTTCGAGCACAAAGCTGAAAAAAATATAGAGTTACTGCGGTAATAATAAGGAGAGAAAAATGAAACGAGTTGCTATTTCCCAGTCAAATTATATCCCTTGGAAGGGATATTTCGACCTTATAAATTTAGTTGATGACTTCGTTTTATATGATGACGTTCAATATACAAAAAACGACTGGAGAAACAGAAATATAATCAAGACACAAAACGGTGGGCACTGGCTAACAATTCCAATTCAAAATAATAAATTGGAAACAAAAATAAAGGAAACTGTCACTGCAAAGAATGGCTGGGAGAAAAAACACTGGAGAACTATCCAGCAATCCTACGCCAAAGCTCCGTACTTTAAAGAATTTTTTCAAGATTTTGAGGAGATTTACCTGAATATGGATGAGGAATACCTGAGCAAGATCAATTACACTTTTATTGTGGCCATAAATAAAATTTTAAACATCAATACCAATCTACACTGGTCCAGTGACTTTAAACTTCCAGACGATAGAAATGAACGCCTGATCAGCATTTGCAAATCTTTGAATGCTGATGTTTATGTGAGCGGGCCAGCCGCCAAGGATTACCTAGACGAATCTCTTTTCGCCGCGGAAAACATTGACGTGGAATGGATGGATTACAGCGGTTACCCAGAGCATGAGCAGTTATTTCCACCCTTCGAACATGCAGTAACCGTGCTTGATCTTATTTTCAACACCGGCCCTGAGGCCACCAAGTATATGAAGACTTTTATATCATGATACCTTTTAATACCCCTCCTTATACGGGAGATGAAGATCAATACGTTCTTGAAGCCATGCATGGTAAAAAAATGTCGGGAGACGGCATGTTTACCAAACGTTGCGAGGCATGGTTTACAGATGCCCTGCCCTGCCGGAAAGCTTTACTGACCCCTTCCTGTACACACGCTCTGGAAATGTCAGCGTTGCTGATGAATATCCAGCCAGGTGATGAAGTCATTATGCCGAGCTACACCTTTGTCAGCACGGCCAATGCCTTTGTTTTAAGAGGCGCAACGATTGTTTTCGTAGATATTCGTCCTGACACAATGAATATAGATGAAAAACTCATTGAAGATGCCGTCACTCCAAAAACAAAAGCAATTGTGCCCGTCCATTATGCAGGCGTTGCCTGTGAGATGGATGAGATAATGGAGATTGCAAGGCGCCATTCTCTTTTTGTCATTGAGGATGCAGCTCAAGCCATGATGTGCTCATATAAGAATGTTCCTTTGGGAAGCATCGGTCAGATGGGAACATATAGCTTTCATGATACCAAAAACTATACCAGCGGCGGTGAAGGCGGATTGTTTATTACGAAAGATGCCGATATAGCAGAGCGCGCAGATATTATCCGGGAAAAAGGAACGAACCGAAGTCAGTTTCTTCGTGGCATGGTAGATAAATACTCATGGGTTGATATAGGTAGCAGCTACCTGCCAGGAGAATTGCAAGCCGCTTATCTCTGGGGGCAACTGGAAAATTCTACTCGCATCAATGAAGATCGCCTTAAAACCTGGGCTTTATATCGTGAAGGATTCAGAGAGTTGGTTAAAGAAGAACGCATAGATCTTCAGTTCATTCCTGATCACTGCCAGCATAATGCTCATATGTTTTATATTAAAGCAAAAGACATAGAAGAAAGGCAGTCACTTATAAAAGAACTTGTGGAAAATGAGATTGCATCTGCTTTTCACTATGTCCCCTTACATTCCTCTGCAGCAGGAAAAAAGTTAGGGCGTTTTCATGGTGAAGACTCTTACACTACGCAGGAAAGCAATAGACTTCTGCGCCTGCCGATATGGCATGGGATGTCTGAAGAAAACGTTTCTAGCGTTATTGATACGGTGATAAAATTCTATGAAGGCTAGCTATCAAGTAGACTTAGGAGATAACTACCATATTTATTTTTGCTCATCGCATGGGCTGCCGTTTCCAGGTCCTCACTACCAATCCAGCCATTAGAAAATGCAATCTCTTCCAGACACGCAATTTTAAAGCCCTGGCGCTTCTCGATGGTATGTATAAACATGCTCGCGTCCAAAAGGCTCTCATACGTCCCTGTGTCCAACCATGCATAACCACGGCCCAGTAGCTCTATGTGAAGATCTTTACGGTGCATATAGGCTTGATTAACGCTGGTAATTTCCAACTCGCCTCTCGCCGATGGCTCAACCTGCTTTGCTATATCGACCACATCATTATCATAGAAATATAGCCCCGTGACAGCATAGTCGGATTTTGGATTTTCCGGTTTTTCTTCTATAGAAAGAACATTCATTTGTTTGTCAAACTCAACAACACCAAAATGTTTCGGGTCCTGAACCTGGTAGCCAAATATAGTTGCCCCAGACTTACGCTGCGTTGCTTCATTCAGCTTCGGGGACAAGCCCGGTCCGAAAAAGATGTTATCGCCCAATACCAAACAAACAGGATCATTTCCGATAAATGTATCGCCTATGATAAAAGCTTGCGCCAAACCCTCGGGATTTGGCTGGGCCGCGTATTCAAGATTAAGACCGAACTGCGCGCCATCACCCAATAAGCGCTGGAAACTTTCCTGATCATCGGGAGTCGTAATAATAAGGATGTCCTGAATCCCGGCCAGCATCAGCACGGAAAGCGGATAATAAATCATCGGCTTGTCGTAGACGGGCAAGAGCTGTTTCGACACGCCATGCGTGATAGGATGCAAACGTGTACCCGAACCACCAGCAAGAATAATTCCTTTATACGGCATTCTTTTGATCTCCTATGCGCTCTAACTGATAAGCCCCGCTGAGAACACGTTGCCACCAGGTTTCATTATCAAGGTACCACTGCACGGTTTTACGCAAGCCAGTTTCAAAAGTATGTTTTGGTTTCCAGTTAAGCTCTTTTTCGATTTTTCTATTGTCTATGGCATAACGTGTGTCATGGCCGGGCCTATCTTTAACAAAAGTTATCAGGTCTTTGTAGCTGGAAATATTTGAAGATTTTTTTTCAGGCACAAATTCTTCCAGAAGATTACAAAGCGTTTCAACAATATCGAGGTTCTTTTTTTCATTGCATCCACCGATATTATAAGTCTCACCAATTTTTCCTTCCGTCATAACTTTGTATAAAGCCTCCGCATGATCTTCAACATAAAGCCAATCCCTGATCTGCTGCCCATCACCATAAACTGGCAGCTCTTTGCCCTGCAGCGCATTTAAAATCATGTGGGGTATCAGCTTTTCAGGGAACTGATACGGGCCGTAATTGTTAGAACAATTTGTAATGACAACAGGAAGGCCATAGGTACGCTGCCATGCTCTCACCAGATGATCGGAGCTGGCTTTACTTGCTGAATATGGTGAGCTAGGCGCATAGGCCGTGGTTTCAGTAAAAGGATCTGCATTCTCTGTCTCGCCTAAATCTCCATAAACCTCATCCGTCGAAACATGATGAAACCTGAAAGATGACTTACGCGCATCGTCCAGATTTTGCCAGTATGACCGGGCCGTTTCCAGCAATGTATATGTACCGACAATATTGGTTTCAATAAATTCAGATGGCCCGTCAATTGAGCGATCGACATGGGATTCAGCAGCTAAATGCATGACAGCATCAGGCTGATGATCAGAAAAAGCATTTTCCAGCGCCTGACGATCACATATATCTTTATGTTCGAATATATAGCGATCACTATTTATAGAAGTCTCAAGAGATTCTAAGTTTCCCGCATAGGTCAGCTTATCAAGATTTACCACAGTATCCTGAGTATTCTCTATTAGAAAACGTATGACAGCGGAGCCAATAAAACCCGCACCCCCCGTAATAAGTATTTTCATAAATAATTCTCTTTTTCTTTCAGCCTCGGTTGAAGAATCTGCCTGCAGCTCGTCTATCAGCTTTATTTCTATATTTCAACAATTTAGTCGATTGCATGACACCTTAACTATTGCCTTATGAGAACTTTCAGAATATCTAGTTACAACGTTTTTTTCTAATTTAGTATTCATTGAGCGACTAAGTAGGTCTTGAAAGTGGCGAGACAAATAAAAGAGAATAAATTTGATATAAATTCCACGAACTCCTGCAAGGGTATGGCGTTAATTCTTCTACTCTGGCATCACTTGTTTTATGAGCATCCGGAATTCGGCTTTCTGACTTACAACACTGCCTTACTTTCAAAAGTATGCGTGCCAATTTTTATTTTTCTAAGTGGATATGGCCTTTCAGAATCTATGAAGTCAAAGAAATTAAACCTTTTTTCATTTTATAAAAAAAGACTTAGCGCGCTATATTCAAATTACTGGCTCATAGCGCTTATATTCGTCTCCATAGGAATATTGTTTATGGGCAGAAGTCTTGAGGATGCCTTCGAAGGCCATGCCTATATCAAATTTATGATTCAGATGACGGGACTACACAGGTTTGCCTACAGTGAGTATGGGTATAATGCGACGTGGTGGTATATGAGTGTCATTATACCTCTGATTGTATTATTTCCTTTTATATACGATCTAACTCAAAAGTATGGTGCTGGAATGTTAGTTTTTTTCCTCATTATCCTTTTGCCCAACCTATCCATTTTTCCCATCATAAACTTGTGGCTACTCCCCTTTACTTTAGGAATATATTTATCACAACGAAACTATGTAACACCTATTAGTACTTATTTAGGAACATATGGGGTTTTTCGCTATATTATACTCACCACAGCAATTGCCTTTGTGGTGGCACTTAAAGAGTATATACCAACGCAAATTGATTGGTTGTTCGGTAGTTTAATATGCTTGTTTATTTTTGAGCTAACCGCGTCATTTAAGGCAATTGACAAAACCCTTGGCTTTCTTGGAAAACATCTTTTCAACATATTCCTTTTTCATACATTTATTTATTATTACTATTGGGAAGACTTTATTTATTCATTTAAAAACCCGATCCTAATATTTTTAGTTTTACTAGCAATTAGCATTCTCATTTCGCTATTGCTAGAAGAGCTTAAAAAAGGAATATCGGTTATGAGTGCAAAATTAAGAATTGCAATAGAGAGTAAGTAGAAAATTTACTGAGGAAGTATTTTCTGACACCGATGAACTAGAAGACTGAATGGCAGGGGCACCAGGACTTGAACCCGGGACCTACGGTTTTGGAGACCGTCGCTCTACCAACTGAGCTATACCCCTAAAAGCCTGTTCAGGCGTGCTTATTCTTACGTTTTATAGACAATAATGGCAAGCCTTGTATTAGCCTAGTGTATTAATAGGCATCGAGAATTAGGCAGTAGCCCTCACCGTTTTTAGCTGGAATAATACTTATTATAAGCAAGATTGGCAGTGTTATTGGCATGCACAACTGACCCGCAAACTGTATACTTTTATAAGTAAATCAGAACAAATCCCGAGCCAATGGAATTATTTGCGACGACGCATTTGCGTAAAAAAATAGGTTAAAACTGCGCGGAACCTTGCGCTAAAGTTGCACCTTTTTGCTGGGGATCCTCAGGATCTGCTCGGTAGCGTACCGTCACATTATTGCACCCCTGTTTTTCAGGAGTATCCAGAGGAATATCAAAGCTCATATAACGCTTGTTTATTTCCGTATAAACGGATATGCCTCGGACCCGATGTAAAACAATATCCTTGTCTCCAGCCGAACAAACAAAATCCATATCTCCGTATATACTGCGCGCCCCCTCTCTCGTTAGAACAAAAGAAAAGGTAAGGTTATTATCCTCACCTTTAGTCAAGCTCGCATCTTCAATACTTGCTGTGACAGCTAGATTTCCGTTTCTTACAAAAACCGGTAATGAAATAGCAGGCTGCACTGCCAGACGCACAGATTGCTGCCCTTGCTGGTCTTTATCCAATTCCTCCGACCTGATTTCACTAACAATCGATAGGTGAGAACGGTATTCGACCTCCCGAAAATCTGCAGGGCTTCGAAAAAGCAATCTAACCTGCTCCGATCCTCCCGCAGGAATTGTTACGCGGCGTGGCGCAAAGCGTACCATTTTATCCGCCCATAAAATATCATTTGACGGCTCACCTTCAGCAATAGCACGAAGCCCTTTTTTTTCGTCCATGCGATATTTGCGCCAACCCAAACGATAGGTTTGCTCTTGTTCAGTGTTATTAATAATCGTCAGTATTTCGGATCGCTTCGAATTTTCAAAAACAATGCGCTTTAAACTTACCTTGATGGCGTAAGCATCTGATGACCATGAAACAAGACCAGCCACAAAAGACAGTAGAAAAACACTCAAAAGAAGTGTAACGCTCCTGCACTTACCTAACATAAAAACAAACTCCTGTTTTGCTGGCTTCATATTTCAACCGCTTCTATCGCCGTTCTTCAAATGCATCAATGCCTTGATACTGTAATAATCCGTAAGAAAGTCAAGCCTCACGGGTAGTGCAACAAACCATTCGAGTCATTATTAAACTCTACTTTTCATTTTACCAGAAATTAGCATAGATACAGGCTGTCCCTACAATAAAACTTCATCACTTAAGAAAACTACTGCCGCAAAATTTTAATTGCGTAATTCGGCTCCTTTGCGTCTTCTTCTATCTTCGCAAAGGGGTGTGTTACATCGACAAACAGCGTGAATTCCTCACCGCTAATCAGATCCCTAACCAAATGCATGTTGTAATAGATCCTGCTGCTATGTCTTGCATCTGTTTTAATCAATTTCAAATTAAGATGATGAATTAGCAATGTTTCCTCATCAAGGGTATTCACATTATACGCACCTCTTAATGACCGCCCATCCCCAGATTTTAAAACCACCTGCATTAAACCGCTGCTCATCCAGCGAAAAAATTCCGTATCACCAAAACGCTTATCTTCGCGCGCCAGAGCCAGTGCCTCAATCACCACGCCGACATTGGCCATATGATCGCTCACAATCTGTTTATATTTTTCTTTCGCGTCACGAATGGCAACGGAATCCTCGCTGTACAATATAGTAAAAGCATGGGCAAGCATCTCCTCGCGCAACTTATCAGCAACCGGATCATACCAGGTTGTATTTTTGTAATGCATACGAAACTTACCAAAACGAAAATCTTCCGGCTGATATTTCAAAGCGCGTCTGACCATGCCCTGATATTTCGGATTGTGGATATAGCTACGGCTGTCATGCTGATAATTGGGCGTAGAGCTTCTACCCTCCTGCGCCACACCAATACCTGGAGCCAAAACAACACCAATCAGAAAAATGAGATATAAATACCGCGTCATCTATTCAGTTTAGCACAGCATAATTTGAAGAAGGAAAAAAAAGCCCTGCTTCTAGCAGGTCTTTTTTAAAAAATTCTTATATATACTCAACCAAACAAATTAAAGAATACCCAATTCATGAAAAGCTACAGCACCGAGAACTAAATATACTGCGACATTGCTGCCATCATCTTCTACGACGCTCTTCGACCCTTGGTATTGATATGCACTATTGTTAAAGATCTTTACATCAACATTTTTCGGACCCACCGAATCCGATCCATTTAAAGGAGATAACTTAACCATCCATCTTCCTTAACCCTACTCAATAATCTTGGAAACAACACCGGCACCAACAGTGCGGCCGCCTTCGCGGATCGCAAATCTGAGGCCTTCGGTCATCGCGATTGGTGCGATGAGTGTCACTTCGATATTGTTGATGTTATCGCCCGGCAT
>BQJE01000007.1 GCA_021604545.1 Micavibrio sp. | reverse complement strand
CGTTCGAACATAGTTCGAACTCCCTTTTTAATAAGAGGGCGACCATTCCTAAAAGGAATGGTGCGCCCGTTCGAACATAGTTCGAACTCCCTTTTTAATAAGAGGGCGACCATTCCTAAAAGGAATGGTGCGCCCGGCAGGATTCGAACCTGCGACCTTTGGTTTCGGAAACCAACACTCTATCCAACTGAGCTACGGGCGCTTTTAATGAAGCTTACATGCTCTACATGTTAGCCGAGATTATCCCCAAAGGGGAGACCAGCTAACATATAGCTGAAAAAAGAAAAAGGCAGTAAAAAAATGTGCCCGGCAGTAAATCACCGGACACATTTAGCATGTCAACCTAGGACAAAAATACTCACTTTGGCTTAGCTATAAATTATGCAGCTTTGGCCTGATCTGCCTTGCCTTCTGCTTTAATCTGACTGGCTTGTCCGTGATTTGTTATCTGTCGTAACGCATCACCAGTCTGCGCTTTTTGACAGATTTGTGCCAAATCACCCAGAGAAACCACGCCAACAAGACGCTTATCTCTACTCACCACCGGCAAGCGGCGCACTTTTATAAACGACATATTGTCGCATATTTCAGCGACATTCTGATCCTCGTAACAGTAAAAAGGACCAGGCGTCATAACGGAACGAACCGTATCTGATTGCGGATGAAATCCTTCTGCAACGGCGCGTACTGTAATATCACGGTCGGTAATAATACCAACCATACGATCATTTTCACCTATGGGCAAAAAACCGACATCATTGTCACGCATTATGCGGGCAGCATCCCGCAGGGTTGTCTCTGGCGGGACCCATTTAAAATCCCTCGACATAACATCACGTATTTGGGTCATTTCTAACCTCCCCTTTCAACATCACACATTTATTTAATTTTTTGAATTGGCGCTATAAGAGCATAATTGTGCGGAAAAGACAAATCAGAGCCGCCTAATGTGCCGTAAACTGCCAAAAAACCAATATTAATGGCCCTTATGCAGCTCTGGTCAATTGGAGAAACACGTCTTCCAAATCACTATCTTCGGTTGAAATATCGCTAATCCCATAGCCCGATTCCTGGATTTTTTCGATAATCTCTCCTACGGATTGTTCGCCGGGGCTGTAGTAAAACACCAGGCTCCGTGGCCCATCCCTTTTACCACACAAAGCCTCCAGGCTCCCGGGGATATCACCAACCTCCTGATCGAGGCGAAACCGGATGATTTTGTTATCGATCCGGCTTAGTAATTTTTCCTTATCCTCGGACACAATCACCTTGCCATGATTGATAATGGCAATCCGGTCACATAGCTCCTCCGCCTCCTCCAGATAATGCGTGGTTAGCAATATCGTCACACCACGCGCATTCAAAGCCCGCACATTATCCCAAAGCTGACGACGCAAATCGACATCAACACCAGCGGTTGGCTCATCCAGCACCAGGATAGGCGGATTATGCACCATCGCCTTGGCAATCATCAGACGCCGCTTCATGCCACCGGACAGAGCCCGCGAATAAGCCCCCGCCTTATCGGCCAGCCCAACGGTCTCCAGAATTTCCATGGTGCGCCGCTCGGCTTTCGGCACACCATACATCCCGGCCTGCAAATCCAGAGTCTGCCTCGGCGTAAAAAACCAGTCGACATTCACTTCCTGTGGCACCACGCCAATCGCAGTTTTGGCATTACGCGGGTTTTTATCAATATCAAGATTCCATATTTTTACGCTACCTGCGCTTTTTACTGTCAAACCAGCCATAATATTGATGATTGTCGACTTACCCGCCCCGTTCGGCCCCAGCAACCCGAAGATGGAGCCCTTGGGTATTGTAAGGTCAACATCTATCAAAGCCTGCTTTTCTGGCTCCTTGCTCGATCCGGGGTAGGTTTTATTAAGGCCTGTGATTTCAATGGCATTATCCATGCTGATCTATATAGGCCTTCATACCTTCTCCATCCAGCCATTCTTTTGCCGCAGCATCACCCTTCAAATAAGCATCCCAAAATGCCAGGCTTGAGATCTTGATAATGTCCTCGTGCTTTTCGCGGTTCGGGTTCTTACCTAACTTACCGCGCGTGCCGTTATAAACCATGTGATCACCATCTTTTAAAACCATCAGATGCTTGTTTTCATGGCCAGAATGCTCGTGCACAATCAGCCGGCGGGTATAATCAAAACCCTCAATCGGTGAATCATCTTCTGTCCCTGTCATGTGAAATAGCGGAATATCAATCGATCCATATACCTGCTCGTCTGGAGCATCGCTCAAATGCCTAATGGGGATCGGACTATAAAGAATACCGGCTCTAATACGCTCTTCCTTATAGGACGTCAGTTCATCGTTCACATTGGGAACCAACTGCCCGGCCATCACCTGCGTCGTCAGCGCCCCGAAAGAATGCCCCGACATGCCGACATTGCCTAAATCCATATGCACACCAATATCCGGATTCTCTTCAGCCCAGCCCGGCAGTTGATCCAGCACAAACGACACATCAAACATTCGGTTCAGCGTGACTTCACGCGGCACTTTCACTTTCTTAAGAATATCCCAGGGATGGCCCGGCTTGCCCTCCCACAGCGAACTATCCGTCCCTTCATGCGTCATATGAAGCAACGCATAGCCATACGCCGCCACAAAACGCGAAATAAACGATGCGCCATCACGATTACCGCCAAAACCGTGGCTCCACAAAACCACAGGCATTTTGTCTAAACTGTGATCCGTCGGATAATAAATTTTAAAGGGAACAACCCTGCCGTCGCGCGCTTCATCGACAAACTCACCGCGCTTGAGCAAAACCTTAAAAGACTCTGCATCCGGTCCTATATCAGCACGCCAAAACAATGGGGCTCCTATTTTTTTCGGAATTTATCGAGAGAGACAACCTCTCCGGTTTTCTCACTGGCCTTTTTCTTGCCGCCGCCGCTACCGTCATCATCCGGGCTATCATCGTCCTCATCGAGAACAAAATCGCTTTCATCCAGCTCTTCACCCAGAGGCTGAAACTGAAGAGCAAAATTCACGGACGGATCGGCGAAGATACTAATCGCACTCAGCGGCACAACCAGACGCTCCGGCACATTATTAAATGACAATGTCACGTTCAGATTTTCATCATCAACACCCAGATCAGAAAACTGGTATTGCAAAACAATCGTCATTTCTCCGGGATAGCGGTCGCGCAAATAGTCGGGGATTTTAACGCCGGGATAATCGGTCAGGAATGTAATGTAGAAATGATGATCACCGGGTAAGCCATGTTCCATGACTTCCTCGACAGCCTGACGCACGACACCCCGTAGGGCGCCTTCAACCATTTTGTCATAGCGCAGAATATCGTCGTCGTCAGTCATGTATTATGTTTGGCAGATAAAAGGTATGTAAATCAAGTGGGACATCCACCTAATATCATTGACATAGATCAATGTCACAAATCCAGCACCACCTTGTTTTGATCTCACTATACTGTGGAAAAGCTTTCAGACACGCTGCAAAGGCGGGCCCGCCTGCATCATGTCACGAATTTTCGGTGCATTGGCCACCAGTTCGATAAACTCCGGCAACACAAGCAATATGTAAGCCGCCAGCACCGGCCATAACAGTTTGTAGAATTTTAATCCTTCCGGTAAAAAAACTTCACCTGTTTTTGATTTCGCTTGTATGCCCAGATACAGCAGCAATAGCGGCGCATTCCACAAAAGGCCGATAACCACAACGGCGATACCATCGACGTTGCCCGGCAATTTTCCGACGACTTCAAAAACGCTCCACCCTAAAGCCAAAGATACCGCCCAACCAATCAAACACGCAAAGGTGACTCCGACGGTTTTCAACAATTCAAATGGCAGATCTTTTAAGACACCGACCAGATTTTTGTCCGCGCGCGCCATCATATAAAGAGCCGAAATAAAGAACAGCAGGGAAATTTCAGGCACAAGAACCATAGGACTATCTGGTTTTGTAAACATCATATAAGCAAGCGATGCCAGTGTTATCGCTGTAAGAATTCGCAGCAGCCAAAAGCCAACCGTCACCCTAAGGGTACCAATATCCATATCACCCCTGTAAACGCGCCACTGCCAGAACAGAGCAGCCAGAAACATCGCCATGCCACTTAGATAGCAAAAGCCCATCAGGATAACAGGGGTTTGAAATGAAATTGCGGCCTCGTTCATTCCTGCCCCTGCCGTCTTTGATGAACATACACACCCATTTTCTTCATAGCCTTTTTATGCTCTACCATGTCTCCGTTTTCAAGAAAGGTGCCCGCCGCCTGCTGGTAAAAACCAATCGCCGCCTCCTGTCTGTAAGGCCAGTCAAGGCCTTCCCTTAAGACGTTCAACGCTTCTTCTTTGCGCCCTGCCATTTGATAATAAGAGGCAAGCTTTCGCCGTGCAGCAACATGAAGTGGATTAACACGCAAAGCCTCTAACAATAGATTTTCGATCTCTGCGTCCTTTTGCACCAGCTTCGCCAAAAGCGCCTCCTGGTAAAAACTATCAGCCAGACGTGGGTTTAAATCCTGCGCTTTATCCAGCAAAGCCGAGGCCTGTTTATATAAATCGTCCTTTTGCGACGCGCTCAGACTTGATTGCTCAGACTCAAGAATGCCCATCGGCACCGATACCGCTAAAATAAAAGCTTTTGCATTCATACGCTGCGAAAGCTTTGATGCCGCATTCACATCACTGGCAAAACCCTGCATATCGCCTTTCATGGATGCCATCTGCGCCCGCTGCAGCAAAATTTCGCTTCCTGCCGCCGCCACAAAAACGCTCATCAACAAAACAAATGGCAAAAAGCAGGCCGCCCATATCGTCTGAGACCGCCAGCTTTGCGGCAGCACGATAACATACCCCCCCTCCTCCAGATTTTTCTCGGTTGCCCAAAACCACAACGCGAGAAAGAACCCGGCGCTTAACAGGATCGACAAAACATAAAAGGGGAAACTGACATGGCTATGTACAATCAAAGCCGCAAAAGCACAAAATGGCGTGACAATCATCACGCGCTGCGGATCATCCGACTTTAAAACCTTCAAAGTCTTAACCGTGCGCGTCACTGCCAACACTATAAAACCGTAAAACAATAATGGTGCTACAACACCCATTTCCGCCCAGAACTGCAGCGGATCATTATGTGCCATCAGTCCGGCGGATATAAAATCTTTACCGCGATATTCCGGGTAATAAAGAAAGAATGTACCGATACCAGTACCGGTCCAGAAATGATCCCTGATCATCTCCCATGCGCCAGCCCAGATGACAAAGCGCAGATGCAGCGATTTCATGCCCAGTTCGCTGCCCATAGACACAAGCTTTTCGGGCATGGCTGCGCCACTTAAGACTGCCACTACAAAAAGCAAAGCCACACCACCACCAAGCCATGCCATACAGTGCCAATGCTTTTTAACATGGGCTAAATTCAAAAATACAAAAATAGGCAACACAAGAACAAGCGCAAAAAACGCAGCCTTACTACCACTCACAAACAACGCTGCAACCAATAAAAAACATAGAACCAGGGCCCCATTGGAATGCAGTTTCTTTTCAGCCACCAACAGCCACCCCAGCGCACCGAACAATCCCAGTGACAACAACGCCGCCAATGCATTCGGGTTGGACAGCGGCCAGAACACCATGTCATGCACAAGCATTTCTCTTAGGAAGACAAACTGCACAAGGCTGGATATAGCCAAAAAAGAAATGAAGATACCAAAACAGATTGCGCCTGCTTTCAAAAACTTTTCCGGTGCAGGGGGCAGCAAAAACACCAAAAATGACAGCGGCAATGCACTAAAAAGCCAGAAATACAAAAAACTTTCGAACCGCGCCTCAGAGAGAACAACACTGATAAAGGCCAAAACCCAGAACGCGAAACCGACGTCCACCAAAGGCGAGCGCGGCACTGATAATCCGTCCGTCTGAAGGGCGCGTGCGACAGATACCGTCAAACACAGACTGATCAGAAAAACACTAAGCGCAAATAGATGTGCTTCAAATGCCGAAAAAAACATCAGGCTGGACACCAGCGCAAAAAACCAGAGTACAGCCTGAAAAAGCATGAAGCGCCTCGCCTTTATTTCTGTCTTTATTCGCTACCAGCCGCAGCTGCCGAACAAGTCCGTTCAGATACAATGCTGCAACATTTCGCATCAGTCGTGGCGTTTTCGCTCATATTGCCGGGCGCACAACTCTGCGCGCAATTCAAAGGCTGCCGTAAATCCTTAGCCGTCTCACAGGCATTATCAACCGAGCTTACTTTCACTAACGTATGGGTTTCTTCATTGCAAAATGCCCGGCCATTATCATAGGTCGGCCGCACCACAGAACCACTATCCAGTTTCGGTTCACAATACGGATCATGCAAACACATCTCGCTGGTGGTCTGCACATCCTTGCAGGACACAGCAAACACTGGCGTGGTAACCAGAACAAACAACGCGGCTACAAATAATGTTTTAAAAATTCTCATAGGTCTTCTCCTTCACGGTGATGCTGATGGCAGCATGCCCCCACAAAAGAAAAACTACAAGAGGTCTAAACATATATGAGAAGAGAAATGGGTAGCTTCTGTTGCGAGGTGCCCGCGAAGCAACGCGTAGCGTTGTTCGCCTCTAAAAAAGAAGGGGCGGGCCTCGCTAGGTATATTTTATAAAAAAATGCGGCGATTCTGTTGCGAGGCTCGCCGCAGGCCCCACCTCACCGGGTTAAGGGCGAGGAATTAATTTGTAGCTGTCGCTACTGCCCAATTAGGCAGCGATGCGACCTTCTCCATCAACAACAGAGTTGTCATTGGATGCTACGAACTGAGAGTTGTCATTTGCAACTATCAAAATAGCCCGATAACGGCGGATACAATGCCGAACGCAAGTTATAACCTTTACTACGTGTGTCGATCCTGTTTCGGCCCCATACTCTAAGAACACTTCGGTTCCAGATCTTAAATGGTGGAGCCGCCGGGTACTGCCCCCGGGTCCACAACGCTTATTCCGTCAAACGTTTAGCGTCATAGCCGGACAAGCCGGCACCTCTAATTATAGAGTAAAATCCTTAAATTTCAAAGAAAGTCGGGATTGGGCGTAATCGTGTTGATGGTTTTATGAGAATTTACAAGGTCTTGACCAATTCTAAACCCCAGCCTCCAAAACTCTTCCCCTTTGGAAAAAAAGGAATTTTCCGGGCCCACCTGTTTAAGCGGCTCCTGCCCCTGCCAGCGTGTGTGCCCGATATAAAGGGCCGGGAACTGAGATAACGCTTCCAGACTTTTTTGCCCCACACCGTCAATAGAATAACACTGATGTTCCAATAAAGTGCCGTTTTTTATATCACCCCGTCTTTGCGCCATCACAGCAAGCGGGTTATGCGCGCTGCTTAAATAACTTTCCGGATGCATTGAAAAAACGGTGATTCCTGGTTCGTATTCCGCCATCACACGCAGGAAATCTTCAACCCCCTCACACTTAAAGGCTTCACAATCAACAAGCACCGCACGCATAACATTGAAAACATTATAGGTTACCTTGTGCATTAAAAAGTCCGGGATAATCTGGCTCGGATCCATGGCTATAAGTTACTCTTCATTGACGCCGTTACGGGGTGTCGCATTTATCTTTCGTGCCGGGACGGCTCCAGTATCAAACTCAGGTGCCGGTCGGTCACTTCCGGTTTCAACAATTGATTCCACCCCCTGAAGCCGGCCTTCAGCAGGGTCTCAAAGGTCGGATCATCCATGTAAAAATACTTGCTGCATTGAAAGGGAAGATGTGAAGGCGCATTTTTCCCAATAAAAATGGGGCCTTCTGCTGCTTTGATCTCACCCAGTCCATAAAGTTCCTTGGTAAAATCGCGCGGCCTGCATTTTCCCTCTCTGATCATCCCATGCAGCATTTTTTGCAGCTCTCTGGCGTCAGTGTCTCTTGCATCCCCCGTACCTTTTATAATCTCGGAAGCAATGACAACGCTCTTACCTTTTTTCCGTGCATATCCCAAAAATTTGTAAAGCTCTTTATTCAGGCCCTCTGCCCCATAAAGAGCGTTTTCCATACACACTATATCGGGCTCTGGATTTGTCTGTGTCCCGCTGACACTAACACCATGTTGCTTTTTTAAACTCATAATTAAATCCTCAAAAAATTTTCCGTAACTTATATATTGCCCTACCAGAAAAAGCAAGAATAATGAAAATACCTTGCAAAATCAGGCTTGTAATATTTTGCAAGGGCAAAACCCAAGAAAGGAACTATATAAACTGCAAAGGCTTGTCCCCGGATTTTGCTTTCACATCAGAATATCTATTTCCCTTATGAGGGTGGAATCACCTTATAATCCCGAGACGAAGGAGTAACCTATGAAGCAATATTTAGATCTCATGCGCCACGTGCGTGACTTTGGGACCAAAAAAGAAGACCGCACCGGCACGGGCACGCTCAGCGTGTTTGGCCATCAAATGCGCTTTGATCTGGCCGAAGGCTTTCCCATGGTCACCACCAAGAAATGCCATCTAAAATCCATCATCCATGAACTGCTCTGGTTCCTCTCCGGTGACACCAACATCAAATACCTCAAAGAAAACGGTGTACGCATCTGGGATGAATGGGCCGATGATGACGGCAATCTCGGACCTGTCTACGGCCATCAATGGCGCAGCTGGCCCGCTGCTGACGGGCACGACATCGATCAAATCTCCAACGTGATTGAGCGCATTAAATCTAACCCCGATGATCGCCGCATGATTGTCTGTTCGTGGAATGTCGGTGAGATCGGCAAGATGGCGCTGCCACCCTGCCATTGTTTCTTCCAGTTCTATGTCGCCGATGGCAAATTGTCGTGCCAGATGTACCAGCGCAGCGCCGATATATTCTTGGGCGTGCCGTTTAACATCGCCTCTTACGCCCTACTGACCATGATGGTGGCACAAGTCACAGGTTTGCAGCCCGGTGAATTCATCCATACATTGGGTGATGCGCATCTTTATGCCAACCACCTTGAACAAACAGAATTACAGCTTTCCCGCGAACCAATGAAGCTGCCAGAGATGCACCTCAACCCACATGTCACCAATATCTTTGATTTCAAATTCGAGGATTTTGAACTGGTCGGCTATGAATCCCACCCGCATATCAAGGGCAAAGTGGCGGTTTAGGCTTTCTCCCAGTCTTCCCGCTTCATAAACACCTCAACACCCACCCCTTCAGCCTCTTCGCAAATCTCAGCCTTCAAAATAGACACCCGGCACGCCTCAACGCGCGGATCTTTAAAGCTCACATCCAGAAACTCATTGATATAGCTTTCAATCAACTCCGTATGTTCCCGCTCCTGCCAGCCTCGGACCGTTTCAAACATCGGCGCGTAATCAATAATGTTATCAGCCTTAATGTCTTTTAGATAATCACTGGCCTTCGAATAAAGCTCTGCATTCACCACAACCGGCTGCGCTGCACCCTTCTCACCCGAGAGCAAGCCAATCCGCAGATCAACTTTCATCTTTTTCAGAACCAGTTTAATGTGGCTGTCTTTTTCCATGACCATGTCTTATATAGAAGTTATGAGTGAAATTAAACCTCACGTTACATTGGCTTCCATCGCCGCCATGGCGCAAAACCGAGTAATCGGCAATGCCGACCAAATTCCTTGGCATATCCCCGAGGATTTTCAGTTCTTTAAGAAAACCACCATGGACCATCCGATGATTATGGGCCGCAAAACGTTTGAATCCCTACCTGGTGTTTTGAAAGGGCGTACGCATATTGTCATCAGCCGTGACGGTTATGATCATCCTGAGGCTATTGGAGCAACATCGCTGGAAGAAGCAATTGAGAAAGGGAAAGAGCTTGCGCAACGGGATGGGCAAGACGAAGTCTTTATCATTGGCGGTGGAGAGATATACAAACAAACCTTATCTATAATCGACCGTCTCTATCTCACATTGGTTCATCAGCAATATGAAGGTGACACCTACTTCCCGGAGTTTGATTGGGGGGAATGGAACATAGCCTCAGCAGACAAACATGAAGGCTCTTCAGAAGGTGAACCAGCCTATACCTTCTTCACGCTAGAGCGGAAATAACCTTCTCGGCAATCGCCTCATCCATCCCAAAAGGCTCGCCTGCATCTGATTTAGCGCGGATATCAGCCCGTAGCGGGATCTCACCCAAAAACGGCACACCTAGCTTCTCGGCCTCTGCTTTCGCGCCGCCATGACCAAAGATATGCTCCTCATGGCCGCAATTGGTGCATTGATACGTGCTCATATTCTCGATAATCCCGAGCACTTTCACATCAACCTTTTCAAACATCGCCACTGCCTTGCGCGCATCAATGAGCGCAATATCCTGCGGCGTTGAAACAATAACCGCGCCGGTAACTGGCACTTTCTGCGCCAGCGTTAACTGCGCATCACCTGTACCAGGCGGCATATCAACCACCAGCACGTCCAGCGGATCTTCCTGCGTTCCCCATGACACATCTCGTAACATCTGGTAAATTGCCGTCTGCACCATCGGCCCGCGCCAGACCAGCGGTGCTTCATTTTCAATCATAAAACCGATGGACATAATGCGTACGTTATTAACTGTAAGCGGAATCAATTTTCCATCGACCTCCTCCGGCTTTTGGCCTTCGACGCCTAAAAGCTTTGGCACGGATGGACCATAAATATCGGCATCCAGCAGCCCAATTTTCAGTTTTTCTTTTCGGCTATTATTGGCCAGTGAAATCGCTAAATTCGCTGCTACAGTTGACTTCCCAACCCCACCTTTGCCAGAGGCCACGGCAATAATATGGCGGACCGGTAAACTAAGCTTCGGGTTCTTTTCCATGCCATGCGGATCATTAACAGGCATTTCTTTCTGAGCCGCAGGCGCTTTTTTCTGCGCCGTTAAAACGGCCGTCACTTTTGTTACGCCGGGCAACGCACGTACAACGCGCTCGGCTTCCTGACGGAGCGGCTCCAATTTAGGCCCGCGCTGCGGATCAACCTCGATCATGAACAGCACCTCACCGCCCGTATTCACCTGCACACCCGACACCATATGGCGGCTAACAATATCGCCACCATCGGGATCAACCACCCCGCCCAGCGTTTCCAGAATTTTATCCTTAGTTAATGCCAACATTACGTAACCTTTCAATATCTAATCGCTTGATTTTGCTTTTGCAGCAGGCGCAAGCGACGACGAGTAGACAACACCTGCTTTAGGAGCGCAGCAACGCACTGCAAAAGTAAAAGGAAGTGACTAGATATCCTTGCTTTCCCTTGCAAAATGAATATTGTTATATCTCCTTTCAGAATCAACTGCAAAGACGAAAGAAAAGAACACAAAACCAATGGGCCGGGACGATAAACCAAAGAAAAACCCCTGGGGAGCACCCGGCAACGATGACGGTGGCAATCGTGGCCCATGGGGTGGCGGCGGACAGGAACCACCGGACCTCGACGAAATGCTCCGCAAGGCACAGGAAAATTTCCGCGATATCATGCCCGGCAATTTCGGCAGCGGCAAAGTAATTGGCCTTATTTTTCTGGCGGTTATTGCTCTGTGGCTCGCCAGCGGCTTTTATATTGTTACACCCGGGGAACATGCCGTTATCCAGCGTTTTGGTGCCTTGTCACGTGAACAAACCGTCGAAGGGCTTGGCTACCACCTACCTGCGCCAATAGAAAAAGTTACCAAGGTTAATGTTAATGCCATTCGCCGTATGAATATCGGTTTTGTCGAGCGCACGTCCCGAACCGGCACCAGCCAGAAACAGGACATCCCCGAAGAAAGTCTTATGCTGACATCGGACCGTAATATCGTTGATCTTTATCTCGTTATCCAGTGGAACATTAAATCCGCCGAACAATTCATCTTTGAGATTGAAGGTCAGGAAAACACGGTTAAAAAAGTTGCAGAAAGTGCGATCCGTGAAGTGGTTGGGCAAACTGATATGTTCCAGATCATCACCTCCGGACGCTCTGTCGTGGCTGATCGCACCAAAGCGATCATCCAGCAAAATCTTGATGAGTATCATTCCGGCGTTAACATCACGCAGATTCTGGTCGAAAAAGCGGAAGTTCATCCCGATGTACAAGGTGCTTTCCAGGATGTGCAATCCGCCAAACAGGATGCCGAAGATGTCCAGAACCGTGCCAAGCAATACCGCAACGACATTATTCCGAAAGCACGCGGGCAGGCGATCAAAATGATGCAACAGGCCCAAGCCTACAAACAATCGCAGGTCGCCAAGGCCAGTGGGGATGCTGACCGCTTTAACTCGGTTTACGAAGCTTACCTAAGTGGCAAGGACGTGACCAGAGAACGTATTTTCATCGAAACCATGGAAGACGTTCTTGGCAATGCGCAGAAAATCATTCTCGGCGGCGACGGCAATCAAGGCGTGGTGCCTTATCTGCCGCTCAATGAATTACAAGCCGGACCAAAAAATAAGGCAGGACAATAATGAACAAAGCACTCCTTTCCATTCTTGCCGTTGTGGCCGTCGGGCTTATCCTTGCCTCACAGGCCTTCTTTACGGTTGAGCAAACCGAGCAAGCCATCGTCCTGCAACTGGGACAGCCCAAGGGCGAGCCGCGCGGACCTGGTCTACATACCAAAATTCCGTTCATTCAGGATGTGCGTTATTTCGACCGCCGGGTTTTGTCCGTTGATCCACAGCCCGAGCAAATGGTGATTTCCAGCGCTTACGGGGCGCTCGGAGGCCGGACAACACCGCGAAAAATAGAGGCTGAAAAAGCTAAAGCTGAGGCCGAAGCGGAAGCAGAGGAAACTTTAGAAGACGGCCCCTCGATTAAAAATGTCAGCGGGGAGCCGATCATCGTCGACACTTTTGCTCGTTATAAAATCACCGACCCGCTACAATTTTTGAAAACATTAGGAGATAAGAACCGCGCCAATTCGCGCATTGGAAATATTCTTTCTGCTGAAACCAAAACCGTTCTGGGTAAAACCACCCTACCCGATTTGCTCTCAAGCAAAAGAACACAAGTAATGGCTGACATCCGCGCGAGTGTGAATAGAAATATCCAGAAAGATTCCCTGGGTATCGAAATCGTTGACGTGCGAATTGTTCGCGCCGATCTTACTGCCGATTTGCGCACCTCGACCGTGCAGCGCATGAAATCCGAACTAAAAGAGCGTGCCACCGAAACCCGCGCCAAAGGGGAAGAACAAGCCCTTAAAATTCGCTCCACGGCTGAAAAAGAACGCACGGTTCTTATCGCCGAAGCCCAGCGCGATGCCCAAATGCTGCGTGGGGAAGGCGACAAAACGGCGATCAAAGTCTACGCCGATGCCTTTAACAAGGATAAGGAGTTTTATTCCTTCATTCGCTCAATGGAGGCTTATAAAAAGACAATGGCCAATCCGGAAACGCGGCTGATCCTGTCCCCAGACAGTGAGTTTTTCCGTCACTTCCAGCCGTAAATACAAAGCCATGAGCTCTTTTACGCTCTATATCCTCACCGCTTTCGCCCTTGTTTTTGTTATTGAGGGGCTTATATATGCCCTGTTTCCGGACAGTGTCCGCAAAATGATGGCCATGGCTATTCAAATGCCGCCGGAAAAACTGCGGATGTTTGGTTTTGTCATGGCGGCCACAGGTTTTGGCCTTGTATGGCTGCTGCAGGCTTGGTAGTTTACCGCTCAATAACTTAAAGAAGAAATTTAAAGAGGATTTTTAGACATGCGCATATTAACAGCATCACTGATTTTGGTTTTTTGCCTTGTTTTTACTCCTATCACAACAACAGCAAAAACCCCTGCCCTAAGCGCACAGACAGGCAGCTTTGCCGATCTGGTTGAACAACTTCTCCCGGCTGTAGTCAATATTTCCTCGACCCAGAAAATGGAAGCGCCCGAGGACTTCCCCGAGCTACCGCAATTCCCTGAAGGCTCACCATTTGAAGATTTCTTCGAAGAATTTATGGAGCGCCGCGGCGGCGGCATGCCGATGACACCGGCCGCTTCTCTTGGCTCCGGTTTTATCATTGATGCCGAAAAGGGCCTTGTGATCACCAACAATCATGTCATCCGTGATGCCGACGAAGTGCGTGTCATTCTGAGCGATGATGAATCCATCCCGGCGGAAATTATCGGCCGGGATGAAAAAACAGATCTGGCCGTTCTAAAAATCGTAACAGAGAAAAAACTGACCGCCGTACAATTTGGCCCCAGTGAAACCTTACGCGTTGGCGACTGGATTGTTGCCATCGGCAATCCGTTCGGGCTTGGCGGCACCGTCACTGCAGGCATCGTTTCGGCGCGCCAGCGTGATATTGATTCCGGTCCTTATGATGATTACATCCAAACAGATGCCTCGATCAATCGCGGCAATTCTGGCGGCCCCATGTTTAATCTCGACGGCAAAGTTATCGGCATCAACACCGCGATCTTTAGCCCTTCCGGCGGTTCGGTTGGCATTGGCTTTGCCATTCCCTCCAATCTTGCCAAGCCGGTGATTGACCAGATTATCCAGTATGGCCGTACACGGCGCGGCTGGCTTGGTGTGCGCATCCAAAGCGTGACCGATGAAATTGCCGAAAGCCTCGGCCTAAAGGAAACCAAAGGTGCGTTAATCGCTAGCGTCACCGAAGATGGCCCGGCTGAAAAAGCCGGCATCGAAGCCGGCGACATCATCACGCGTTTTAACGGTAAGGAAATCGACGAAATGCGCACATTGCCACGCTCTGTTGCTGAAACTCCAATTGATTCAGATGCCGAAGTATTTTACTGGCGTGATGGCAAGGAAAAGAAAACCAAAGTTAAAATCGGCGAGCTTGAAAAGGCAGAAGAGGAAGGCTTGCTGGTAACCGGGCCTAGCGCCACCGGCAAAGGCGTTGAGATTGAAAGCGCCGGCGTCAAGCTTAGTGCCATGAACGAATTCTTACGTCAGGAATATGATATTCCCAAAGATGTCAGCGGCGTTGTTATCACATCAGTCAAACATCTTTCCGAAGCTGCCAAAAAAGGCCTGATCGAAGGTGATGTGATTGTCGAGATCAACCAGCAACCGGTCACCGAACCGGAAAAAGCCAAAGATATCATTGCCAAAGCTGAAAAGAATGGCCGCAGCTCGGTTCTTTTGCTCATTAACCGCGAAGGCGATGTCCGCTTTGTCGCTTTGCGTCTGAAAAAAGGTGAGTAGCTAGTAACTAGCCTATCGCAAATTCGGCACGCGGAGCTTTTGGAGCATCAGGAAGCTGCGTCCGAAGACGATGGGACTCTTCGATGCAAGAGATAATGTCATCTATGCGTCTATCCGCAATCGCGTCCTTAATTTCGCTATGATGGCGCTGAAACTTTTCAAGCGCAGCCCGAACATTGACTTTGTTTTGCCAAATAAAATCAGCTGCCTTTTCGAAGTTGTCGCGTACCGGACGAAGAGAATCGTGAAAACTACTATTACCAATACTTGTAAAAGGCTGACCGCCACGCTCCTCATATTCTGCAGCTGTCAAGGCTGACGCGGTTGCAAAAACAATTGGCACAGCCAGGTGTGAAGCGGCGTATTCACCTTCGCTTTCACTCGGGATAGCTAAGGTTTCAAAATCATGCAGGTCGCCCTCAAGCCCCTCAAACTGACGGTCCGGTGTAATTCCACTTGCATAATTAAAACCACGACCTAACAATTCCTTTAAGTGGGTTACGCTATTCTGGCGTAAGGCTGTTTTGACATCCTCAAGCTTTCCTGAAAAAATTTTTGCGGCCTCCACGATTGCGTTTGCATTGTCGTTGGCTATTGGACCCCAGAATGTTGCTCCGTCTTTACCGTGAGCAGCAACGCGGGTGGAAGATAAAAAGCGCCCAATCTGTATCGGCTTGCCGTTGATTTGCACCTGAGGAAAAGCCAGCATTAAAGCTGTAACTGCAAAAGTATTATGATGGGAAAACAAACCAAGGGATTCATCGTGATCTTCAGGACTAAGGTCTGTACGGACATTCTTGATCCCAATATCTTTAAACAAAGAAATTAATTTGTCCTTTGCCGGGCCGTCTTGACCCATAATCGTTGCTGTTTGTCCCTGATACATATTTATATCGGCAAAAACCGGGCTTGTACCCGCCCGTCCAACAAAGAAATGTGCCCCAAAATAATTAACCCGGCCCGAACTATCACCAAGGCCTTCTTGTATTTCTGCCATTGCCCGAACCTTACCGGAGCCGTTGTCGTAAATTATAACGCCATCCTTAACGATTGGCGCCATTCTGGCGACAACATCCTTAAAGCTGCTCATCGGCGTATTGATACCGATGACATCCGCATGTCTAACAGCATCCGCCTGAGAGGCTGTAAAGGTCAGCTTTGAGGCATCAACACCATATTCCTTTGCTTTTTCAAATACCTGATCCTTATTATCAGGATTGATATCATAGAATACGACCTGCTCTACCCCATCAAGACGGGCAAAAGCCAAACCTTGTGATGTCCCTTGCTGCCCTGCACCAATAATGGCAATTTTCATTGTTTTTAGCCCATTTATGCTATGTATGACGCAGGCACAATAACAATGACTATACTATTATGTCAAGTATTATCCACATCATCGCCGGGCCAACGGCCAGCGGCAAATCAGCGCGCGCCATAGAACTGGCGCAGGCCGAAAACGGCGTCATCATCAATTGTGACTCGATACAGCTTTATGATGGACTACCAATCCTCACTGCCAAGCCATCCGAAGAAGACAAGGGACAGGCCCCGCATAAACTTTACGGTACACTGCACCCCAATGATATTTGTTCCGCAGGTCATTGGTGTGAAATCGTCAAGCCGCTGATCGAGGAAACCCTAGCAGCTGGCCAAAACCCGATTATCACCGGCGGCACCGGGCTGTATATCAAGGCCCTCATGCAGGGGCTGTCTCCTATTCCCGATATTCCCGATGACATCAAACAGGCGGCCATTGAGAAACAAAAACAACTCGGCAACCCGGCTTTTCATGAAGAATTACAAAAACATGACCCTGTGATGGCCGAGCGTTTGCACCCCTCCAATACAGCACGGCTGGTGCGTGCATGGGAAGTACTCGAGGCCACAGAAAAATCTCTGGCTGAATGGCAGGAGCTAGACAGGCTCGCCCCACCAGAAGATTGGAATTTTGATCTTGAAATTATAAGTCCTGCGCGCGAGGAACTTTACCGCCGCTGTAACGACAGGTTCATACAGATGCTGGAGATCGGCGCATTAGAAGAAGTTGAGGACTTCAGCAAAAAACTTGACGGCGCTGAAGTAGATTCCCATGTGCCACTTGTCAAAGCCCTCGGCTTCAATCACCTGCGCGAATACCAGCGCGGCAATATGAGCAAAGAAGACGCCATCACACTGTCCCAGGGCGAAACCCGCCGCTACGCCAAACGCCAGGTCACATGGTTTAGAAACCAGCTTTAATGTAATTTAATTACATTAAATTATAATATTATTTCGTTTTAGGTAACTTTATTACCTATATTGTTGACATTAAGTAATAATAATGCGACACTGTAAGAATAGACCTTACAGAATTACGATTTGTGATATGCGGATTCTATTGGGCTGAACAGGAAACACGCCACAAAATAGTGGCCTTTAAAGCGCGTATGAGCTAACGTCCCGCAAAACGGAGTTAGCCATCGCGCTTTAACTTTTACCAAACAAAATTGACACGGACATGAAGATGAGCACAGCAGATTCAAAAAAGAAGGCAAAAAAAGCGCCACCCGAGAAAGTCAAAAAAGCGCAAGCCGATAAAATGACCGGCGCGGAAATTGTTATTCAGGCTTTGATCGATCAGGGCGTCGAAGTTATTTTCGGCTATCCCGGCGGCGCGGTATTGCCTCTTTATGACGAAATTTTTAAAAACCAGGATAAAATAAAACATGTCCTTGTCCGCCAGGAAGGCGGCGCAGTCCACGCCGCAGAAGGTTATGCCCGCTCAACCGGAAAAGTCGGCTGCGTTCTGGTGACCTCCGGCCCCGGCGCCACCAATGCGGTGACGGGCCTGACGGATGCCCTGCTCGATTCCATACCGCTTGTCTGCCTCACCGGCCAGGTCCCGACTTTCTTAATTGGAACGGATGCGTTTCAGGAAGCGGACACCACAGGCATTACCCGCCCCTGCACAAAGCACAATGTTCTTGTGAAGGATCAGAACGAACTGGCCGAAGCCATTCATGAGGCATTCCACGTGGCACGCACGGGCCGTCCGGGACCAGTTGTCATTGATATACCCAAAGATATCCAGTTCGCCGAGGGCACATATAAGGGCGACAAAAATACCGGCCATAAGCGCTACCAACCGCAAGTGAACCCGGATATGGGTGCGATCGAGGCCGCCGTTGAGCTCATGGCGCATGCTAAAAAACCTGTCTTTTATACTGGCGGCGGCATCATCAATGCCGGCCCAAAAGCCAGCAAAGCCCTGCGCGAGTTGGCCAAGGAGACCGGCTTTCCGGTGACATCAACCCTGATGGGACTTGGCGCTTTCCCGGCGAATAACGATCAATGGCTCGGCATGCTCGGTATGCACGGCACGTTTGAGGCCAACTGGGCGATGCATGATTGCGATGTCATGATCTGTATTGGTGCGCGTTTTGATGACCGTGTTACGGGCCGTATCGATTTGTTTTCTCCAAATTCAGAAAAAATTCATATCGATATTGACCCCAGCTCGATCAACAAAAACGTTCATATCGACATTCCGATTGTCGCAGATGCCGGCAAAGCAATGGAAGCAATGCTGAGACTTTGGAAGAAAAACGGTCATAAGCCGCAAGCCAGAGCGCTCAAAAAATGGAACAAGCAAATTAATGAATGGCGCGACATTAATTGCCTGGCTTACAAACCCAGCAAGAAAATTATCAAGCCACAATATGCGCTGGAGCGCCTGCGCGCAGCCCTCCAAAAAGACAAACGCGACCAGTTTATCACCACCGAGGTAGGCCAGCATCAGATGTGGGCGGCACAGTTTCTACCCTTTAACAAGCCCAATCGCTGGATGACTTCGGGCGGACTTGGCACGATGGGTTATGGTCTGCCGGCCGCGATCGGCGCACAAATAGCCCATCCGGACGGGCTGGTGATTGACGTTGCCGGCGAAGCTTCAATCCTGATGAACATTCAGGAAATGTCCACGGCCGTCCAATACCGCTTGCCGGTGAAAATCTTTATTCTCAACAATCAATGGATGGGAATGGTTCGCCAGTGGCAGGAGCTGCTGCATGGTGAGCGCTATTCCGAAAGCTATACCGATAGCCTACCGGACTTCGTTAAATTGGCCGAGGCCTATGGTGGTGTCGGTTTGCGCGCGGAAACTCCGGATGAGCTTGATGATGTGATCGAACAAATGCTGGCCACCGACAAAGTCACCATTGTTGACGTTTGCGTTGACCAGAAAGAAAACTGCTTTCCGATGATCCCATCGGGCAAAGGCCACAATGAAATGATCCTGTCACCCCAGGCCGAGAAGTTTGATAAAAAGCTGGTTTAACTCTTCATATCCCGGGAAAACTCTGCTAAACCGTTTCTATGGCTACGCCACGACGTAAAAAAAGCAAATCAGTTTATGCGCCCGGTCCCAAGGATCAGGCGATCGAAACCCACACCCTCGCGATTCTGGTAAACAATGAGCCGGGCGTGCTGGCGCGCGTCATCGGGCTGTTTTCCGGGCGCGGTTATAACATCGAAAGCCTGACGGTTGCCGAAACCGATCATGCCGAACATCTCTCACGCATCACCATTGTCTGCTCCGGCACGCCGATGGTCATCGAACAAATCAAAAACCAACTGGGCCGTCTGGTACCAGTCAAAAGCGTGCGCGACCTCACCACCTTTGGTGCCTATGTTGACCGAGAGCTGGCCCTTATCAAAGTGACGGGCAGCGGCGATAAACGTATCGAGGCGTTGCGTATTGCTGATATCTTCCGCGCCCGCGTTGTTGATTCCACGCTGGAATCTTTCATCTTTGAAGTCACCGGCACAACCGGGAAAATTAATGCCTTTATTGATCTCATGCACCCACTCGGTCTTGTTGATGCCAGCCGCACCGGCGTTGCAGCTCTGACCCGGGGCGAAACAGCTATAGGAGAATAGACATGAAACATACATCCCTACTTTTGGTCCTCTCTCTACTCGTCTTAACCGGCTGTGTTACCCGCGAACAGGCCGATACCCGTATCGCCCGCGGCTGTGCCGCCGGGGTTGAAATCTTTCTCGATGAAGGCTTCAAGATCAAGGAAATCAAAGACACGTTCTTTAAAGATTCCAGCGAATTCGGTAGTGGCTATAGAAACGTCATCATAAAGGCTGTTGAATCCGATGACTGGCTGGATGTTGAGAAGCAATATGAATGCGTTTTTGCAGAAAGCTTCGGCGTCTTCAATGCCAATCACAGAGCGACGATTTACCAGCTTAAAGTCAATGATCAGGTCTATGGCAATGAAGGTGGCAAAATCAAGGGCAACTTCAAAGATCACCTGAAACTTACCGAAATTGTCGAACAGGCCATGAACCGGTAACCGTTGGTCACGACCCGACGAATACACCATCATGGACAAGATCGAATTCGAAGGCTCACAGGGTCATAAGTTAGCAGCGCGACTGGATACACCGGAAGGCGACCCCAAAACCTACGCTCTCTTCGCCCATTGCTTTACCTGCAGCAAAGATATCTATGCCGCCGGGCGCATTGCCAAAGCGCTCACCGAAGACGGTATTGCCGTGTTGCGTTTCGATTTTACCGGCCTCGGCGCCAGCGAAGGCGATTTCGCCAATACCAATTTCACTTCCAATGTGCAGGACCTTGTCAAAGCCGCTGAATATATGGATGCGCATCTGCAAGCCCCCTCTATCCTCATCGGTCATTCGCTTGGCGGTGCGGCTGTGCTGATGGCCACCAGCCAAATCACAAGCATTAAAGCTGTTGCAACCCTTGCCGCCCCGGCTGATAGCGCTCATGTCGCCCATCACTTTGCCGAAGACCGCGAAGAAATCCTTGAAAAAGGTGAGGCGGAAGTAAAGCTTGCCGGCCGCCCCTTCCGCATTCAAAAGCAATTCATTGAGGACATCGAAGCGCAAAGCATGGATGAGGCCATTGCCAATTTAAAACGCCCCTTGCTGGTGATGCACGCGCCGCTGGACTCAACAGTAGGCATCGAAAACGCCGAGCATATTTTCCGCCACGCCAAGCACTCGAAAAGCTTTGTCTCGCTTGATGACGCCGATCACCTTTTGCGCAAAAAAGAAGACGCTGAATACGCTGGCCATGTTATTTCCGCTTGGGCTGGCCGATATTCTGGATACTAAAATCAAACAAAACGCTATACATTTGGCCGTTTTATGCGTAATCTCACCCCGATTTAAGCGATGATTTTAAGCTAAAAAGGACCAAAACAATGACAAACGCAGCAGTAGCCGCACAGGATGTGCCCGAAAACAAGACGAGCATGAATATCTATTACGATAAGGATTGCGATCAGGATCTGATTAAAAACAAAAAGGTCGTGATTGTCGGCTATGGCTCACAAGGCCACGCTCATGCCAACAACCTGAAAGAAAGCGGCGTCAAGGAAATCAAAGTCGCCCTGCGCGAAGGCTCCTCTTCGAAGCAAAAAGCTGAAAATGCCGGCCTGGAAGTGATGAGCCCGGCCGAAGCCGCTGCCTGGGCTGACGTGCTTATGCTTTTGGTCCCCGATGAAACGCAAGCCGATCTGTACAAAGAAGAGATCGAACCCAATTTACGCAAAGGGACAGCTTTGGCTTTTGCCCATGGCCTCAATATTCATTTTGGCCTGATCAAGCCACCCGAAGGCGTTGATATTATTATGATCGCACCAAAAGGCCCCGGCCACACTGTGCGCGGCGAATATCAAAAGGGCGGCGGCGTTCCCTGCCTGATCGCCATGGCGCAAGACGCCACCGGCAACGCCAAAGATATTGCATTGTCTTATGCCTCTGCTGTTGGCGGCGGCCGCTCGGGTATTATCGAGACAACGTTCAAGGACGAATGCGAAACCGATCTGTTCGGTGAACAGGCCGTTCTTTGCGGCGGCATTACCTCCCTCATCAAAGCGGGCTACGAAGTTCTGACCGAAGCGGGTTATCCGCCGGAAATGGCGTATTTCGAATGTTTGCACGAAACCAAGCTGATCGTCGATCTTATATACGAGGCCGGCATGGCCAATATGCGCTATTCAATTTCCAACACTGCCGAGTTTGGCGATTATGTTTCCGGCCCGCGTGTCATCACCGAAGAAACCAAAGATGAAATGCGCCGCATTCTTGCCGACATCCAATCCGGAAAATTTGTTGAAACCTTTATGGGTGGCAACAAAGAAGGCCTGAACCGCCTCAAGGAAATGCGCGCCGCAGAGGCCGAACACCCAATCGAGGAAGTCGGCAAAAACCTGCGCGCTATGATGCCCTGGATTGCCAAGAACAAGCTGGTTGATAAAGATAAGAACTAACGAGATGGGAAGACCATTTTTTCCACGATAGGGCGAGCGATCTCTGGCGCGGATTGCCTTAATATATCTAATATTTCTTTTGCAGCCTTAAAACCATCAAACACAATAGGACCCGTTTTTTTATCTAGAAGTTCCAGGGCCTTCTGTTCAACAATATCCAGACCTTCTGTTTGTCTTTCGTGTAAGTTTTGTTCTTTATTGACGCTGTTCAGATCTTTCTCAGAATCAGATAGAAGATTGTGTATCTTTGAAGCGGTTTGTTCATTTACCCTTTGGGAAATATTCTTTATCTGAATAGAAAGTTCTTTCAGTTTTTTAGTTTGCATTAAAATACTACCGCACGAGCTTGCTACGTCCAAACGATAGGGGCCGATATTATCTTTTATGGTACTTGCATGAGTAAAAATTTCTTCCAGTGCCTTTGCGGCTTCCTCTATACCCTTTTGCACCAGAATTTTATCCATGACACCAAACAATGTCTGGATAGCCATGGTAGGGCCCAAAATATCCAACCATTTCTTATTTAGATCAGCATGTTTGTGCCTAAAGTCCTGCAATATATTTTGATATTGTCCATGTGCCTGGACAAATTCATCAAAAAGTGCCGGAAAATCTGTTCTTTCTGTATCCATTGAATATCTTCCAATTTAAGATACTGTTTTCTATACGTAAAGTAAAATTATGTCAATGTTGTATTTTGCCGCTCCTAAACCCTTGACACAATATGATTTTTTTCCTATAATATCCACATGAAATCCACCACCAAAAACACACCCGCCCGCCCTGGCAAATCATGCTATAAAATCATCAACGAATTAAAGGAGGGGGACCCCCTACCTAAAAAAATGAGGAACGAACTGACCAACTCGATTTCCTCTTCTACATCAAAAGGCTAACACGCGTAAAATGACCGAAAAAACACCCCACCCCCATCAGGACCAGGTAATCCTCGGTGTCATTCATGGCTTGCTGGCATTTTTCCTGCTCGCCATCATGAGTGTCTGCTCCAAGCTTTTATCCGAAACGCATCATGTGGCTGAAGTTGTCTTTTACCGCAACATTATCGCGTTCATTCCGCTGGCAATCTATATCGCGGCGACGCGCAAAACTCATATTCTAAAAACAGCCAAACCCCTGATGATGTTTGGCCGGGTTATTGTCGGCACGATCGGATTGCTGCTGACGTTTGCAGCATGGCAATATTTGCCGTTATCCGATGCCACTGTCATTTTTTTTACGGCAACACTTCTTGCGCCGGCGCTATCTTTCTTTTTTCTAAAAGAACATGTCGGGATCTATCGCTGGGCCGCGATCCTCATTGGTTTTTTCGGCGTTATCCTAATGGCTGCACCCAGCGGTGAAACCAAAATTATTGGTATTATGATTGCCTTCGCGGCGGCCTTTATGCACGCATGGATTCATTTATTCTTACGAATTTTAAAAACAGAATCCCCACTCACCGTTACATTCTACTTTTTTCTCGGTGGTTTTCTGATCCCGGGCCTGTTTTTACCGTTCATCGCCCGCATGCCACAGCCGGATGAATGGCTTCTATTCTTAGGACTCGGAATTTCCGGTGGGGTTGCACAATATTATCTCACCAGTGCCTTTCAAAAAGGCCCCATCGCCATTATTGCACCGCTGAATTACACAGGACTCATCTGGGCAACAGGTTTTGATATTTTGATCTGGAACTATGTTCCCGGCTGGCCGGTATTCCTTGGTGGCGCGATCATCATCAGTAGCAATCTGTTCATCATTTACCGGGAACAAAAATTAAAGAGCTCTAGCCGTATTGAACAGGCAAGCCAAAATAAAAAGGAAGAAACATCATGACGCACAAAATTGCCGCCACAACATATACGCCCAGCGTCATCCAAACCGACAGGCGCTTGTAGATGCCAAAGGTTCCACTCCCCCTCAGAACCCCAACAGCATGCAGAATACGCGATATCAACATGGCAACACCAAGCGCATGAATAACCCAATAACCAAGCCCGCCACCTTCCAGCACCAGCATCAGGAACAGTGCCATCGGAACCGTCTCGGCAAAATTACCAGATACGTGAATATGGCGCGCAAGATCGTCATTGTCGCCGTGCCCGTATGTGATGCTGTGTTGTTTGCGCCGCAGCGCCACCTGCAAGGTCAGCCAAACCTGCATCAAGGCAAAAACTGCAGCATAAAGACCTGTAACCATCGATATTCCTTTCGCACTGGTAACGATTCGTTGAATCACAACGAATATCTTATTAACACAAAAGACAGGTAAGAAGATGCGCCTTTTTCTGACTTTATTTGCAATTTTTATGTTTAGCACCACTCAAAGCCACGCTGGTCCTGCGCGCTGGAAGCATGAATGGCCGCGAACCGATTTTACCAAATCTTCTGTGGATTTTAATGACATCCTGTCCGGCGGCCCGCCCAAAGACGGCATTCCAGCGATTGACGATCCGGGGTTCGCTCCAGCTTCCGAAATTAAAGACATCGGCGATCAGGAACCTGTGATTACGCTCACATATAATGGGATTGCCAAAGCCTATCCTTTGCGCGTTCTCATGTGGCATGAAATTGCCAATGACGCGATCGGTGACATGCCAATTACCGTCACCTATTGTCCGCTTTGCAATGCCTCGATTGTTTTTGACCGCCGACTGGATGGAAAAGTTCTGGACTTTGGTGTCTCTGGCAAGCTGCGCTATTCCGACATGGTGATGTATGACCGCCAAACAGAAAGCTGGTGGCAACAATTCCTTGGAAAGGGAATTGTCGGCGAGATGAACGGAAAACAACTGAAAATGGTTCCCTCCCGCGTGATACCTTTTTCTAAATTCAAAGCCACGCACCCTGACGGACAGGTTTTAATCCCGCGCAACACCAGCACACGTTCTTACGGCGCCAACCCGTATGCCGGTTATGATAGTTTAAAGAAACCGTTTCTTTATAACGGAAATTATGATGGCCCGGTGCCGCCGCTAGCCTATGTTGTTGCCGTCGGAAAAAGCGCCTGGCCTCTGTCCGATATCCGTGAAAAAGGAAAAGTTGAAAATGGTGACCTCATTATCACCTGGCAAGGCGGCATGAATTCAGCGCTTGATAAGTCCAGCATTGCCACCGGTCGTGATATCGGCTTTGTCTCAGTGCAGAAGAAAATACAGACGGCTCTCTAAACGACGAAGCTCACGACGTCACGTTCGCTTTCGCCTTTATGGCCTTCCAACCGGATGGAAGAATTCATACGGAATAACTATTGAAGCTGTAATCCGTTCTTCGTATAAATCCCGAGCGGCTCATCTGATTTTTGGTGATGGATTAGAAACATCCCATCCGGCGCGGCACTCGTCACCTGAAAAGCATGATCAACGAACATGACAACGCGGCGTTTTTCCAGCTCCGAAAGCTCCATAAAACCCTGTCCAACTTCAAGAATTGGAATGTCATCGTCAACATATTGATCGGTGATAATATTGGCGGCGTAAAATCCATCTATCACCCGTTTGGCGCTGCCTTTGCTGGCAATCCAGTCTTCCGGCTTCCAGTCATCATTGTCCCACTGCGTATTATGCGGGATTTTGGAATCGTTCAAATATGGCCGAACATCGTCGTGATCCATGCTACAAGCCGAGAGCATCATAACGATGCCCAAAGCTATAAAAACGATCCAAACACTTAAAAAACGCATATTTTCCGCCCCTTTTTTGTTCCAAAACTTGCTTGAAAACGCTTAAAACAGGCTGTTTTCAATACGATTTTAACCCTTTTCATGGTACCCTAAAAGTATGACAAGTGCCATATCCATAGCATTAAGCGGTCTGACATCCAGCACACAAAGGCTGAATGCCAGTGCAGCTAATATCGCTAATTTACAAACGATTGGCTCTCTCGAAGAAGGCGGGCAAGCGCCCTACAGCGCAGTGACGACAACCTCTTCAGCACAAACCGTGGGTAATGGCGAAGGCGCAGGAGTGGTCACGCAAATTATCCCTAAGGACACACCGTTCGTACCAGTTTTTTCACCAGATTCGCCTTTTGCCGATGAAAATGGCGTGGTTGGCGTACCGAATGTGAATTTAGCCGAAGAAATCGTCAATATCAATCTGGCCGAGATTACTTACAAAGCCAATCTGAAAACCATTCAGGCCGCCAGCGATCTGGACAAAGAACTCTTCCGCATCCTCGACCAAAAAGCTTAATCCCTAAATAAACGGATCATAAGACCACTGCAGCAAAGCCTGTCTTTGCCGTGGGCGACAATCTATATTTCTCGGCTCGCAATTGGCACGTATCTGGCCGGCATGGCGGCGAAAGCCACGCCATCGTTTAATCTGGATTTTATCAATCTCTGGAATGCGCCGCCCGAGATAATAACGGCAATACCACTGGAACCAACCGCGCGGATCCGGCTCTATAATCCACTCTTTCTTTCTCCAGATTTGTAACGACTGGCGACTTTTTATACCAAAGCAATTTAAAGAAGGATCCGCCAGCTCACTAGTCTTGGCCCCTTCAAACCAGTCTTGCGGTAATTCATCCAGGCAATCATTGCAGTATTTTCCTTCAAAAACCCCATGCGCCAGCATTTCCTTTGGTGAAAAATACGGCTCAAACCCATCAGCAAAGCCCTTTCCTAACGGCGCTTCCAGCAAATAGGAATAGTCCGTTTGCATTTTATCATTCACAATAATAGTGTCGCCCGGCTTATACATAGACGTATTATAACTTACACTCTTGTGCTTGTCCTCAATCTTGCCGATAGTAATAACTATGAAATTCGTATTTTTTGGTTATGACTTTATGATGGACAGCGTTGAACGCCTTGTCGATGATGGCCATGAGCCGCTCGCGCTGATGAGTTTTGAATGCGACAACATATTTAATTTCAATACACGCATGCAGGCTTGGGGCGCGCATAACGATGTTCCTGTCATTCTTGATCAGGTGACGCCTGACCATATCGCGGAATACACAGAAGCAGGTGCCGGGTGTTTTTTAGCTGCGGGATATCCATATAAAATTCCGCCGATCGACACCAAAAAATCTTGCGGCATTAATTTTCATCCTTCTCTACTGCCCAAATGTCGCGGCCTGATGCCGACACCTTACATCATTACACAGACCCACGAATCCTCGGGCATCACTGTTCACAAGATGACACAGGAATTCGACAAGGGCGATATTCTGTATCAGGAAGAACTCCCTTTAAACGAACGCGAAGATGTGGAATCTCTTTCGGCGCGCATCGCGATGCGCGCGCCGGATGTTTTATCCATGGTCATGGAAGACCTGCCCGATATGTGGAAAAATGCCGAGCCGCAGGATGAAGGCCAAGCCACATATTTTCCACCACCTGATGATACCATGCGTCTGCTTGATTGGAATAAAACGGTCGAGGAAATCGATAAAACTGGCCGTGCTTTTGGTCGTTACGGCTCACTGGCCCGTTTTGATGATCTCAATTGGGCTGTCTACGATTTCACTGCCTGGAAAGAAAAACACGAACTCAAACCCGGCACCATCGCTCTGCGGATGAGCCGCCATATCGTGATTGCCACCGCTGATGGCTTTGTCTGTCTCAAGGAATTTCAGGAAATTTTATAAAGCGCCCTTGGGCTCTATATGTCTGAAGCTCACCAGCTTCCCTTTTTGCTCATCCCATAACTTAAAGGAAACACATTTCAAACTATCAAGAAATGTCAGCTTGTTGATGCTTTCAAGCTCGGGTCGCGCATCCATACATTCCTGAAGTTTATAATTTGGAATTCTGCTGCACAAATGATGAATGTGGTGCAGACCAATATTGCCTGTAAACCATTGTACAATTTTGGGCAGTGCATAATAAGAGCTGCCCAGAAGAGCGGCTTCCTGTATATTCCAGTTCTTATTTTCTTCCCAGTATGTGTCTTCAAACTGGTGCTGGATATAAAAGAGCCACCCACCAATCCAGGCCGTCACCATCAGGGTCGGGAGATAGATAGCCAGAAGCGGCCCAAGCCCTACAAAGAAAGCTACAGAGCCATAACAAACCACGATAGCTGCGTTGGTCAGCATAATACTTTTCCAAATGGAGGACACGGAAACTGTCTGGTAATTTTCGTAGAAATTCGTGGCCTGATTAAAGGGAAAGCGCTGCAAAATCATAACATAAAAAGGTGTCCCCAGAATCAAGAGAACAAACGGGTTGCGGTAAATCCGGTAGGCTAATTGATGGGGTTTTGACAAAGCCTGATATTCACGCACAGTTATTGTATCAATACCGCCAATACTCCGCCGGTCAAGATCACCGGACGTGGCATGATGTTTGTTATGAGCGCGACGCCAAAAATCATACGGCGTAACCGTCAAAACCCCTAGCAGGCGGCCCGTCCAGTCATTAGCAGCTTTAGAATTAAAAAACGACCCATGGCCACAATCATGCTGAAAAATGAAAATTCGTATGAGCAGCCCCGCTGCCGGCAATACCAAAAGAGCGGTTATCCAATATGAGATATTCAAACTATAAAGCATGAGCCCGCAGGTCCCTATAAAAAGCGCCAGCGTTGTGGCAAGCTGAAAAATGCTCCGCTTAGCATCAGAGCCCTTATAGGTCTTACAATGTTCGGCGATTTCTTTAACTTGTATGGCGCTGTCATTACCAACCGCGTTGGTGACGTCAAAATCAAGTGGCTGCATGCAATACCCTCTATAATTATTTTGTATATCTACCCTAATGTTAACGTCCGCGGCCATAATTGCAATATTAAGTCGCCGAGTTGCTCACAGCTCTCATTTTTTCATAATGTCTTATAAAGGCGTATATCACAAGGCTAACGCCAAACATTTCCATAAACTCCTCTATGAGAGCCGTATCAACCCAAGCAATGCCGCTCTCACCTCTAATATAGATGCCTTTATGATCAGGCGTACCGTAATACCCCTCCAGAAAATCCAGCGCAACAGCGCCAAGAACAAAAATAATACCGCCAGCCAACACCATACGGAATTCACCCTGTAGCTCTTTATATAGAATCCTTAAAATTACAGCCGATAAAGGCAGAGCCAGAGGCACATAAATCATCATCCAATAGTATGATGGGAAATATTGCAGGCTATGAATCCATGTCCCCTCTGATGCCCCTCTGGAAACAACACCAAGATAAGTTCCTAAAAGTTCATGAAAAGCCGCCGCCTCATCCAGCGAAAGAAAAACAGCTGCAGCGGCGCAAACAATCCATAACTTCCCGGTGTGTTGATAACGCTGGAGGAAATATAGGCCACCAAAAATAGCGGCCAGCACTAGAAACTGCGTTGATGAAAACCAGCTCGGTAAATTGCCTTCGCGGTCAAAATGAAAAAACCGAATCATCTTTTTGTGATGCCCCAGCTCAGGAAACCAAGTCACCCATACATGGCCCAACCCCAAAAGGATTTCTATCAAGACAGAAATGACGAACAAACGCTTCCCACTCGATAAAAAGTCTGATGGCTTTTCCTCAGTATACTTCATGGTCTTCAGATCAACCGAAGCAATAACTTTTTCGTCTTTTTCACTCATATAGATTCACTCACGCGGCTTTTTCCAGTTTTTTTTCTACATAAGATTGTACGCTAACGTAATCTGTCTTTCCAGTCCCCAGCACCAGCATCTTGTCAATTTGAAGAATGGTCTTGGGAACAGATAACTCACTTATCCCGTTTTTGGATGCGTAGGACGACAGATCTTCCCTTTTCGCTTTCCCCTGTGTTGTCACAAGCACAAGCTGCTCACCCTTACGCGCATCAGGAATTGAAACCACAGCATGCTCAGCATCCGAATAAACAGCCTGCACCATAACTTCAACACTTGTCAGCGAAACCATTTCGCCAGCGATTTTAGCAAAGCGTTTGGCGCGGCCTAAAATCTTCACATAGCCCTGCTCATCAATATCAACGATATCACCCGTATCATACCAGCCATCAACAGGGGGCTCTAACACGCCGGGACTATCGGCGCGGTAATAACCGAGCATGACATTCGGCCCCTTTACAAACAAACGCCCACCAACATTAACACCCGGCACGTCCTCCAGCCTGTATTTAATGCCCGGCAGCAAACGCCCGACGGACCCGGCTTGCATATGCATAGGGGAATTCAGCGTGAGAGCTGGCGCTGTTTCGGTCGCACCATAGCCTTCGAGAACGCGCACGCCAAAACGATCCATATAAAGCTGGCGCGTTTCCTCTTTTACTTTTTCTGCGCCCGCAAAAATATACCGCATGCGGAAAAAATCATACGGATCAGCCATACGTGCATAACCGTTTAAAAACGTATCGGTTCCAAACATAATCGTCGCATTGGATGAATACACCAGCTCCGGTACAATCCGGTAATGCAGTGGGCTGGGATACAAAAATGTCTTCACGCCTGATAAAATAGGTAGCAACGTCCCGCCCGTTAACCCGAAAGAATGAAACATCGGCAAGCAGTTAAACACGACATCCTGGCGATTGAAATCAACGCGGCTGGAAAGCTGCACAATATTGCTCATGATATTCCCATGGCTTAGCACCACACCTTTGGGCATTCCTTCAGATCCTGAGGTAAACAAAATAAGCGACGGATCATGTGGATTAACTTTTTGTCTCTTATGCACGCGATCTGCCGAAGCCAGCAGCCCATAAAACTTGTCACCGAGTCCAATCTCGCCTTTTATATCTTCCAGATAAACAATTTCCGCATGCTTAGCGATTTCTTCAATCACGTCATCCAGACGACCTAGCTCTATAAAACGCCGTGACGTAAGAACTGTTTTGACTTTGGCCGTCTGAGAAGCTGACACCAGCGAAGCTGCACCAACAGAAAAGTTCAACATCGCGGGCACGCGACCAAAAGCCTGCAGCGCAAAGAATGTAACAACGGCGCCGATAGAATTCGGCAACAATACACCGACATTTTCGCTCTTATCCGTTATCTTCGCGAATTTACGTCCCAGCACCAGTGAGCCCTGTATCAGTTTTTTAAATTTCAGCGGCTTGCGTTCAACATCCTCAGCAATTACCGCATCGTCACCATTCACATATCGCGCGCGCAGCATTGCCTGATACAGTGTTTGCTCCCGGTCACCGGTCAGAAACATCATTTCTTCCATCAAATCATAAAGCTGACGCCCGGCAGCGGCGCGGCGCGAACGACCTTTAATATCATCATCAATCTTGAACTTGCGCGGTTCCAGAACTGTAATCGTTATTTTGGGAAATTTGCGGAAAGGCACTTTCCCCTTAAGACGCGAAAAAGATGTATGCTGCACACCATCAAGCCGCACCGGCAAAATCATGGCCTCAGACTTATCCGCAACCATACCCGGCCCATCATATATTTTCATCAGCGCCCCGGTTTCGGTCAAACGCCCCTCAGGGAAGATCACAACGTGCCGGTCCTCTTCAACTTTGCGAATAAGCCCCTTTAGTGAAAATGGGTTGGTTGGATCAAGAGGAAACGCGTCAACAAACCTCAAAAATGGCTTGATCCACCACTTCTCAGCCACGTAACTATTGATGGCAAACATCGGCCGCCCGGGCAGGAAGGCCGCGAGCAAAGCCGCATCAAGAAAAGAGACATGGTTGCTCACAACAACGGCGCGCTTACCGGCCTTCTCGATATTTTCAAACCCGCGAACTTCAGCATGATAGAAAAACTTGAACAATGCCTGCATAAAACTTTTAAGTAGATAATCCGGCAACAAACGACAGATGTAAACCGCAACAAAAGCATTGGCGATCGCAAAAGCAAAAAACAATTCCGTCACGCCCCAGCCCCTCATAATCAACACGGCAGAAATGACAGAAGAAGCAACAATAAAGAGAGCATCCATAATGGCACTGCCAGCCAGAACCCTCGCGCGATGGTCTTCGGGCGTATCCTGCTGCACAATGGCGTTGAGCGGTACAACAAACAATCCGCCACAAACCGCAATCATCATAATATCAAACAGGATGCGCCAGTTGGCTGGCTCATTGATAAAGACAGCAAGAGATATAAGCTCGCCGGGCAGAATCCTGCCACTACTGACCCAGGTAAGATCAAAAGAAAACAGTGTGATGCCGAGCACCGCCAGCGGCACATAAACCGCTTCAACACGGCCACGCAACAAGCGGTTGTTCAGCAATCCTCCAATGCCGATACCGAGAGAAAAAATCACAAGAAAAAGCGCCAGAACATGTTCATTGGCCCCCAGTGTTTCTTCGGTAAAGTTCGGGAACTGGGCCATAAACATACCGCCCATGAAATAGAACCACGCGATACCCATGATAGAACGGATAACGGCGCGCTTCTGCGTAAACGTATAGCGCAAAATGCTCCAGGTTTCCGTGACGGGATTGAAATTGAGTTTTAAATCCGGCGCCTTTGGCGGCGCTTCGGGAATGAAGCGGCTGGAGAAATAACCAAGGAGAGAACACAGCACAAGCCCACCACAAATCATCAACGTACCCGACGGAAGCGTAACAACCGTAACGCCGACCATTGTGCCGACAAGAATGGCCAGAAACGTACCAGTTGCCAACAATGCGTTGCCGCCGATCAATTGATTCTTTTCAAGATGTTGCGGCAGGATAGAATATTTACTGGGCCCGAAAAAAGCCGATTGTGTACCCAAGGCAAAAAGCGTCACATAGCAGAGATGGATCGAGCCACTCAGCAGCGCCACCGTGCCCAATCCGGCAATCGCAATCTCCACCGCCTTGATAACGCGGATGACTTTATTCTTGCGGTACTTGTCGGCTAGTTGCCCACCCAGCGCCGAAAACAGTACAAACGGAAGAATGAAAATCCCCGCTGCCAGCGTCGTCAGCAGCTTCGGGTCCAGCGCCGAATTGATCGCCATACTGTAAAGCAGCAACACCACCAACGCATTCTTGAATAAATTGTCATGAAACGCGCCCAGAAACTGCGTGATAAAAAGCGGCAGGAATCGTTTTTCTTTTAATAATGCAAATTGACTATTGGCCATTACTCACCCTCTGAGGTTTTTAGCATATCGCGAAGATATTCATCGAGAGGAACATCATTGATATAAAGCTTTCGTACCGACACCGAATGATCCTTGTGCGCCATCAGTTCCACACTGAATTCCCCGTCACCCGACCGGAACAGGCGATCAATTTCCTCGGAATTTTCTTCAGGAATAAAATATTTTTCTGACACTTCATTTCTGTTCAGAGAATAACGGTTGCCATGACGATAGACCTTCATGACTGACTGGCAACTCTTGTTTTCAGGGGCCTTACAATGTGTTTGGTAAACTTCGGGGTTACTGTAACCATCGCCCGATTGATTGAGACATAAACATGTTTGGTTTTTGGGGCTAGCGGATGACGTGTGCGGGTTCGCGCCTATATTCCAGTCATAGCGAAAGCGTAAATAATGCCCGTAAAGCAAATCGCGCGGATCATAACCTGTAATTTTCACCCGCCAGATCTGTTCACCAACTTGCTGCCTGATCGCAACCTTTCCTGTCATCCCTGCCAGAACTAAAATGGGCAGAACCAAAACCAAAACACCAATGATAGATTTCTTATTGTTTGTCATTTCTTCCTCCCGTTTTTTACGCCGTAATTTTCTTTTTTAATGTGACCGCCACTTTCAAAATGACCAGCATCAAAATACCGCTAAAGATCAAACCAAAACCTGTCAGCATCAGACCACCGAACAACTCGCAATAGACAACCATAATACGCAGTGTCACCAGAGTGATGGAAGCAGACACCAGCTGATTAAAGCCCATCCGGTTACCGATCCAACCTGCAAAGCACCAATAGGCGACAAAATGCACGGCGGCTATAAAGTCAATTTCACCGGCCATCAAGACAAGTGGCAGCGTTGCCGATACAATGGAGCCGATCACAAAAATAATGGCAGAGCGATCCATAATTTTTTGACCCTGCCGCCGCTTGAAACTTTCAAAGATATAAACACCGATCGGCGCCAAAGCGATCACACCAAACATCAGACCATAACCAAGCCCTATCGAGCCCGCCGTCTCAAGAACATCGTCGAGCTCTCCCCCGACGCCCACATACCAGAGAAAACTCCCCAATGTGCCTTGAATAGCCAGGACAAACATACTGGTGCGGAAAAATGTGTAGGACCAGTCCACGCGATGCTCACGAATTCGTCTGCTCACCCCTGCCACCATAAGCAGCAACGGCACATAAAGTCCGGCCCCCAAACACAGCAGAAAACTGGTTAGATCCTCGTCAAAAAACTGCACAGCCTCGAAAAGAACGCAGGCAATTGTCGCCAACAGCCCCGCAACCCACGGCACGGCATTGATCGCCGTCTTGCCGTACATAAACACAGCCGGGCTCGAAATCACCAGCCAAAGCGACAGCGCGCCTGCGTAATTCCCATCAAGCTGAAAGACCTGCCCAATCAAGGCGATCAGCGTCATGCTCAATGCAAAGAATAGAAGCGTCGCGCCTTCACGCCATATTTTATTATTGGCTCCCGCCGCCCTCCATATCGTCACAGCTGCCGCAATATTCAAAATAAAGTGAAGACCAATTTTGGCACTGCCCGGAATATGCGCCCAGTTTGCCGCAACAATCGACAATATCCCCACAGCAATTGCAAAAAGCGCCAGACTTATTAGAGAGCGAAAAAAGCGTTTGCCCTGATTGTGCTTTTCGAAATCAAGAATAGCCAGCAACTGATCATGGCTAAGAAGTTTTTCTTTTTCCCATCGTCTCAAGCGCCGCCCGGTTCCGGACATCGCGGTAAAAATACTTATGTTCTGTTCCTGCTTAGCCATTTTTCCCTCTCCCTTAGTGCTTCTTCTGTATAGCACAATTTGAGCCTCTATATAAATATTGAACACTGTTCAATTACTATCTTTTCACAATTTTGAACGATGTGCAATAAAAATATTGAATATTGCCAAAACCCCCTGTAATATAAGGAAAATAAAGGAAAAAATATGGCCCGCCGCAGTGACCACAGCCGTGACGAATTAAAGGAAATGATTCTGAAAGCCTCCTGGGATATCGTTGAGAAAGACGGATTCATAGGTCTAACGGCGCGTCGCATTGCCAAAGACATCGGCTACGCGCCCGGCACAATCTATAATATCTTCAAATCTATGGACGATCTTTGTGTGGAAATAAACGGCATGACTCTGGATAAACTGCACGATGTCCTTTCCAAATCGGATTGCTATTCGCCCAAGAAATCACCGGTTCAAAATATGAAGAGAATGGCGCAGCTCTACCGTGAATTTGCAAGAGAATACAGAGCACACTGGCTGATGCTGTTTACACATGCTTTACCCGAAGGCCAGAAAGCACCCGCATGGTATCAGGAAAAAATAGCGCGTCTGTTTGAGTCCTTGGAAGGTCTTTTAGAACCCTTTTACACGGCGCGCCAACTGCCCAAACGTAAGATGGCAGCGCGCGCCCTCTGGGCCGCGGTTCACGGCATTTGCCTTCTTGAGGAAACCGGGAAAATTCCTGCGATTGACGATCAGGAGAGCCCACCCGATATGACAGGCTACCTGATTGAAAATTTTATTGCGGGGATCAAAAAGAAAACTTAAGCAACGCTCCTGCCATTCCAAAATGGAGAAGCGACCGCACGCTTAGCCCGGCGATAAACACCTCTTCATGTCGCTAACAAGAAAACCATTCTTTAGCAAACATAACCACCTGTTAGGGCAGCTTTCTAGTATGCTTTTTTAACGCCGTCTGAGATGGCTTTTTCAGCGTTGTCTTTTGACATCATGGCACAACAGGTCGTACTGCAAATAGGGCAGGAACCTTTGGCCATAAAGCCACCTTTTTTGGTTTTGTGCATGGCTGGGTCATTCAACTCAACCCCTTTTTTCTTACATTTCACACAATAGGCTGTAATCATTCTAGAGCTCCTTGTTCGGGAAAAACTTATACTTGGGATTACTGTAGCACGGATGCTCAGTTTTCTATCCTAAATTTACCACTATGATATTTTCTATAATATATTGTATTTTATGCAGCATGCCAAGTGGCTGTGTGGTTAGTCTTTCGACAACAATTCTCAGGGCCGGAGAAAAGTTCGCGATGGGCTCAATGGCTGGGGATGCAGCCCGTCGAAAAGCCTTCTCCGTAAAACTATACGAAGCATTTGTGATACTAGCTCCCCCGGAACTTATTTACGTATCGTACCTTATCGTACTTAAATCCAAAGACTTTGAAATCATACACCACCCTTGTCAGATCAAAATAAGCTGAGCACGCTTCTGGATGACTCACTTGCCAACGAGAGTGCTACAGCTGAAAGACTTTGACGTGCTTGAGTTGCTAGCAACTCCGCACCTTTTTCATTCATGTCGGCAAGTGTCAAATCATCTGCTCCACTTTCAAGAATATTGATACTACGTTTTGTGAAGTCCTGTCTTGTTTGTATAATGCCTAAATCATTTTGTACGCTACGCGAGAAGCTTCTCATCGTATCTCTTGCTGTCTTTATATCTCCGAGTGTGCTCAACAATTCTGTTCGGCTTGTAAAACTAGCTTCGGTTAGTCCCAGCCCTAATGCGCTTGCATCTATACCTTCAATTGTAAGTGTGTTTGTACGGTCTTCATTAAAACTAACCACCAAATTCTCTGTATTGAGCAAGTTTATACCCCTGTAATTTGCGTCCTCGACAATTTTGTCAATTTGATTGAGTATCTCTGCGTGCTGTTCGCTATATAAAGTATTATTAGCACTTGGTAAATTCTGGATAGGAAAACCGAGATCTGGGAAGTCAAAGCTAATAGCATTGCCAGCGACTGTCATCCCAGACAGCGTAGCATCGTGACCATTTCCTGTTTCATCAATGATCCCCCCTGCGCCATCTGAAATATTGTCAAAGGTATAAGACGCAAGTAAGTTATCTTGAGGACCGGCAATGGACAGATTTATGTTGCTTTGAATGTCTTCTGCCGTAAGAGCTCCATCCCATATGCGAACTTCATCAATCTCTCCCGAGAAACCGTAAACATTCGGCGAACGATCTGTTCCCGATATTTGTGCATTAGGTATCAGTTGAGCACGAGCATTGGTAAAGCTGCCACGCACTTGTGAGATTGATTGCTCAACGCCGTTGATATACAATTGGTTGCTTGCCACATCACTATCTGTAAAAACAGCCGCAACATGTACAGGTGTGTTGGCTAAGCCTGCAGAGCTGATGCCGTATATGTCATTGGTAAATGTATTAAATCCGAAGTTGCCGCCCCTAAACCACAAATCATATGCGAAAAAGGAGAATGGCATAACATTGTCTGTGCCATCCCATTCCATCCAAAACTCAACTGTTGCCTGAGAGCCAGACGTGCCGTCCAAGGGCAAGCCCGGTATTCGAATCGTATCGTCACCACGAGCAAAGGTTAGCCCCTGGGAGCTATCACCAAGAACAGTTTCTCCCTCGCCCAAGGATGAGCTAAAGCCAGCTGTTAAAGATTCTTGCGCGTTGGCTTCGGCAAGATCGAGTAAATCTATAATGGCAGCTACACCATGATCGGTTTCTTGCAATGTACGTACTGATTGTCCAATACCATCAAGCAATTTATTTAAATCACTTGCACGGAAGCTCAATTCTTTTGCAGCAAAGAAACTTTGTGGATTATCTAGCGCAGTATGTACATCTTTTCCCGAAGCTAGGGCTTGCTGAATTTTGTCAACACTTCTCCCTATGCGCTGAGTGGAAGTCAGCACGCTCTTCTGCGCACCGCTTAAAATTATATTATCGATCATAATGTACTACCGGTACTCGTCTGCTCAATCATGCGACTTAAAATGCCTCTCATGAAAAACCTTTGCAAGCCCTGTGCCATGGGCATTTGGCGGGTTTTTATAAAATTCAAAGAATTAAAGGAACATTGAGAGCATATTTGGGATGAAAAGGGCCTTTTTGCCGGGCAAAAGCATGTTTAAGGTGGGTCTATGAAGAGTTCAAAACAGCAATCACAGCTATATTGACTTTAGCCTCAAAAGCGCCTGAAATATTCAAAAGTTCGAAAACCCCCTTAAAATGCTCCTTGGCGTCACTCATGTTTTCGAACTTGGAGTTATCTGGTGGAACTCTGCAGTATGACTTACATGAGTACCTCAAGGAGTTCCCGAAGGGGTCTAGTTATAAAGAATGGCTGGGGTGGCAGGATTCGAACCTGCGCATGCCGATACCAAAAACCGGTGCCTTACCGCTTGGCTACACCCCAATCTGCTAGGCAAAATGGTGGGCGGTACAGGGATTGAACCTGTGACCCCTTGCGTGTCGAGCAAGTGCTCTACCGCTGAGCTAACCGCCCACACTATGCGACAAAGATGCCATATCAATAATGGCCTATAATAGGTTTTGCAAGACTATTAGAGCATAAAAGCCACTCTGAGGCTTTTAGCAGATCATAATACCTAAAAAATAGAGAAAAATGGTATTTCCATCGGAAGATAAAATAATTTAGAAACCCCGCCAAAAATCGTACTGGGTGGGGACGTGAGCAACAAGCTAGAAAATTCTCAAAGTACAAGGATATCTAAATATCAGAAATATGGTTGGTGGTTATAAAGCCTGGCTAAAATATTCTTAGGCTAGCACTGCAGCAGAAGAATTAGAAATCAGCTGGAGCAACATTCGTATAGAAGCTGAGGTTATTGGTTAATGTCGCGCCGGTCAGTGCGCTAGTATCCACACCTGCGCGAATGGCACTATTTACTAACCCATATCCCGCACCATTGGTCCCGGCCCACTCGCCCCCTTGCATGCCACCGGCAATAGATTGATTAATTACGCGAATGCCATCAACGTATAATCCAATCTCCGAAGCCGCAACTGGATCTGCAACAAAGACAAAATGGTGCAGTCCATTCGCTATGGAAGCAATCGTAATTGAACCAAATATAGAATCTGTTCCCGTTGATGTTGAGGCGCCGTCACCAGCGGCAAAGACTAGATTACCGCCGCCGAAGCTCGCTGCAATTCCCTGTCCGGTTGCGCCGGATTCAAAAATCACACCATCAGGCGTGGCGCCGACATCAATGGTTGTTTGCCATGATCCAATATTCTGTGCGTTTTCATGGCTTGTACTTATTCCACCGGGCGCCATAGAAACTGTGACGGCGGGAAACCCGGCCGTCGGATCGACAACGGTCTGCCAGTTCACATCGCCTGAGGCTAGCCCAGCATGCGGCAAGTTCAGGACACCCGTATCCTCAAACACGCCTGCCGCCGTGGTGATTTCGTAATTAGTATTAAATTCCAGAATCTGCGCCGACAGGTCAATCGTAACGACGGCGCCAGCGATACCAACGCGCGCATCACCAACTGGAATGGTGAAGTCACCGGAACCATCATCCGTATCGGTAAAGACGATATTACCAACGCCGGCCTGGATATTCTCGTTGAAGGTCAATGTAACATCGACACCGATAGACTGGCCGATCGCATTGTCAACAGGCGTGCTGCTAGCCAGTGTCGGCGCTTGGTCAATTAGAACAAGCGGCGTTGCCGGGTTAAAGGCTGTGAAGTCTGTCGCTGCGCTCTGCGTCATAGAGATTGTGTCGAGCAAGGTCGCCCCGGCTGGCGTGATTGTATTTGCGAGAACAACGCCATCAGTATCCAGGTCTGCGCCCGCAACCGTATAACGGAACAGCAGGTTCGCGGTACCGGATCCACCTGCGAAGGTGGCTACTACAGCCCCCGTATTTAGAGTTAGGCCAATTGTCGGCGGGCCGCCAGTAACCGTCACAGCCTGATTATAATTCAGCGTCCAGTCGATATTCTGGCCGGCTGCATAGGTGCCATTTGCTGGCGGCGTGACGCTAACGAACATCGGTACGGTACCGTTGGCCGTCGTGAAGTTCAGATCACCGCTTGCAATACCTGCAAAGGAATTTGCTGCCAGATCTTCTATAACGCCAGACGGAACCGTAATATCGTAGTCAGTGACAAGATCAAAATTACCGGCGGGATTGATCGTGACCATGCTACCG
>BQJE01000006.1 GCA_021604545.1 Micavibrio sp. | reverse complement strand
ATTCCTTTTAGGAATGGTCGCCCTCTTATTAAAAAGGGAGTTCGAACTATGTTCGAACGGGCGCACCATTCCTTTTAGGAATGGTCGCCCTCTTATTAAAAAGGGAGTTCGAACTATGTTCGAACGGGCGCACCATAGCTTCGTTAAAGCTTTTCAGGTTAATCAATATCAATCCAGGCATTGCCGTCGCAATATTGCATTTTGTTTGATGTGCCGTTGTAGAGCATAGTGCCCGCTGCGCCCGTTGGTGTAGAGCAGCCTGAGCCTCCAGTGCCGGGGGAGGGTCCCAGGAAGACCTCTTGTAGACCATCGCAATATTTATAAACATGCGCGGCAAAATTATAGGACATCTCCCCCTGTTTATCGCAGCCTTTAGAACCGACACCAATTTGGTAGAGAAGGGCAATTTCTGACGCGCTTAGTTCGCGGTCGTAAATTCTGATATCGTCGATGACCCCACTAAAATAACGGGTGCTCGCACCGCTAGAGCCAACCATTAATGCCTGATTCCGATCAATGAGGTTGTCATGCGTATCCGTATCATGCACGACTCCATCAAGATACATGATTGAACTCGTTGCATTAAGGGTTACGGCAACATGATGCCATTCGTCGTCATTCTCGGATGGGCCGCCATCCACGATCAAAGTTATGGCGTTACCGGTACTGCGATGGGCGAACGCTATATCGCCAGAAGCATCTAAGATCAAGTTCCACCCTTCGCCGGGGGACCCGCCAACAAAATGCTCCAGTATATCCTCGCTTGTGCCCGAGCTCTTGAACCAGACGGAAATCGTTCTACTATTTCCAGCGAAATCCCAGAGGCTGGAATCTGTAATGCTAATCTCATCATTTATGCCGTCAAAATCAATACCATCGTCGATAGCCGCAGTGATGGTTTCTTCGGCTACGGAGTTGCCGCTACTGTCGCTCCATGTGCCGTCATTGCCGGTGCCGGAAGAATCCAACATTGTTGCCCCAGTGGTTTCATCCAGTTTCCACCAGCCAACGAGTCCATCTGTTATGCCGGTATTATAAATATCCTCGACTTCTGCATCGGACAAGGCGCGGTTATAGATGCGCATATCGTCTATCTGTTCGAGGAAAGGATAGCTGCCGCTACCGGTTGCACCGATATTGGCTGATGTGGAATTTGATAAAGACCCAAACCCTCCTGGAAAACCATGGCTACCGACTTGCGCGCCGTTAAAATAGGTGTACATTGTGTCGCGGGTGCCACGGTCGACGACGACAAAGACATGACTCCACTGATTTAGAATGGGTGATGCACTGAAAGTTGCTGCCTCAGCCGTTGTGCCGTCCGATATATTTGCCCGCCAGCCGCCGCTGCCCAATTCGATGTCATAGCCACGTTGCCCGGCCGCTGCCCCACCTTTATGCCATGGCATATCATAACTTCCGGCCGAGCCGCTTGGGTTCACCCATACGCCATAGCTAAAGGAATTGGAGCCGAAATCGAGGCTGCCATCGCCGGGGTCGCCGATATTAACACGCTCATTTGTTCCATCAAATTCCAGCGCGTTTTTAAAGACACCTGTCGTTTTTTGCGTGGGAGTGTTGACGTAGCTGCCATCATTGTTGCCGTCTGAATCTACGGCTGTTGTGCCCGATGTTTCATCCAGTTTCCAGTGGCTGACCAGGGCATCATCGGCGCCCGACTTATAAAGCTCTCCAATTTGAGACGCCGTTATGACCGTGTCATAAACGCGGACATCGTCTATCTCGCCACCCCATGTAGCATCATCAGTTGGGCCTGCCAGATTGCTTTGCCCAATTCTGAAACTATAGCTGTTGCTTATAGAGCCCGTGACGCTGCTGATATCAACATTAGACCCCTTAACGCCATCAAGATAGGTATAAGCAATGTCATTGGTCCGATCAAAAACCACGGCAACATGACGCCATTGTTCATCGTCTATAGCCACTGATGTAAGATCGGTATGGAGGACCCAATTTGTGCCGTCTGAAAAGCTCCCGATGCGAAGTTTTCCGGTTGAACTAGAAACATAAACCAGCCATCCGGCGCTACTGCCGCCAATATCAAATCGCTTTTGAAAAGGGGTTTGACTAGTTGCTGCAGAGGATGTCCTCATCCAGCCGCATACGGTAAAGCTGCCTGTGCCCATGTCCAGCTCACTGACATCGCCGACATTGATACGGTCATCCACACCATCGAAAGTGATGCCATCGTCGATGACTGCGGCGGTTGTTTCTTCCCCGACATCAGTGTTGGCGTTATCATACCATGTACCGTCATTGCCCGATGGTGAAGAGTCGGTCATCGTGGAGCCGGTGGTTTCATCGAGCTTCCAGTGACCAACGAGATTATCTACAATTGTGTCTTTGGTGCTGATCCAGTTGGTGCCGTCACAATATTCATAGCGCTCATCAGTTGTGTCGTATTCCATCTCACCGGCAACGCCGACCGGGGCAGAGCAGTCGGCATGGGCGTTCGAAATGGACATCAGGAAGCACATGATAGTTATCAGGAAAAAGAAACCACAACCCTCTGTCATTCTGAGCGAAGCGAAGAATCTTTTTAATTTACGAGATCCTTCGCTGGCGCTCAGGATGACAGCTAAGGGGGAAAAGGAGGCCTTGTGCATTATTCCTCCCGGCGACGGGTTCGTATCAGATTTCCAGTAACCAAAAACAGCAGGCCCATAAAGCCCATGCCGACCAGCACCCAGATGCCGATGGCGGCCTTGTTAATGCCGTAGCCTGTATGGGCCTTGAGGGCCTTCACGTCATGGCGCAGATCGTCAACATCGGCGAGCTTTGTTTTCACGCTGTCGAGCTCGGCTTTGAGCGCTTCGTTTTCGGCCTTGAGCTCTTTGGTCGCCTCGATCATCGGCGCGATCAGGCCGACATAATTGACCGATTTGGTGCCGATTTCATCTTCGGCGGTTTTGACCAGCTCTGGGAAGATTTGTTCTATTTCCTGCGCCAGGACGCCGTATTCAACTTTTTTGTCTTCGTCCTCTTTCATGGTGAAGGAATAGGTTTTCACTTCACTGACTTTGTCTAGCATAGAACCAAGCGGTGTGATGTTATCTTTCAAGCGACGGTCAGAGACATCGGTGATAGTGCCCGTATATTCAATGTCACCCGTCACATCCAGTTCAACATCTGCATCGGTCATGTTAATACCAACATAGCCAGCATTGTCGATCCGCATACGTTCCTGCCAGGTTGTGCTGCCATCCGGTGTGGTATTGAAAATAATTTTCCCGGGCATATCACCATCTCCCGCACCGCCGTCTACTTCTGTGCCTATAAAGGCTGCGACCTCCCAGGAATTACCATCCCAGCCCAGTGCAACCATATCCAGCAACCCGTCTCCGTCCTGGACAGTTATTCGTGAATCCTGTGTGCCGCGTGAGCGCCTTCCAAAAACTTCTGAATTCGCACCACTTGAAGCGCCGGCGCTATTTATAGTGAATACAGTTTGACCGTCACTGGCGATATCAAGAGCTGAATCCGGTGCATCCGTGCCGATCCCGACATTACCATCCGGTTTGATGCGCATTTTTTCGCTTCCAGAACCGGCATTCCAGGTTTCAAATACAACCGCTCCGGAGTTGTCCGCTCCGTCACGTTCGCCTCCTACGGAAGCGATTTGTACAATACCAGATGTGTCATCTTGAATGTTAAAGGCTAAACTCGTTCCAAAACCGTCACCCATATTGCTGGTTTTGGTGGATAGTAATCTGGCAGCGGTCCAGAAGCCATCTGTGGTCTGTCCAGAGCGTTCGAGTATAGGTGTTGCCGTTGAAGATCCTGGCTCAGCCACATGTAAACGCCCGGTTGGCGATTCTGTGCCGATCCCGACATTACCCGCATTGTCAATGCGCATGCGTTCAACTTCAATGCTGGTGCCAACCGGTGTTGTCCAGAATTCAAGACGGCCGGGCATGTCACCGGCACCGGGTGCGCCGTCAACAGAAGCAACAATACTGGCCATGTTTTGATGAGCGCTGCCGTCATGCCCCTTGAACCAGATATGGCCGGTTTCGTCATTATTACTGACAATTGTTTCGCTGCCTTCGGTTCCGTGGGAGCGGAGGAATCTTATGTTTCCTCCATCAGGATCAGTGTCATAGAACGATTCAATCGTGAATCCCTCATCATCAAGATCACCGGCAATGTGAAGAGCATCGGCGGGTGATACAGTCCCAATTCCGACAAGACCGGTCTGGCCTATAATCATATGGGTTTCAGCATCAGTTAGATCATTATTAGCGCCGGTAAAGCGCAGCGCGTCGTCCGTGCCGTACACACCGATACCAGCCCAGCGCGGTGTGCCGTCCTGATTATTGCTAAACCATATGGCGGATTGATTGGCGCCGTCATTATTAACAAAAATATGGGCATCGGTGCCTGTGTCGCTTGCACTATCTACCACAACAAGATCTGCAGCGGGCGCCGGTTCGTTGATGCCGACATGGCCATTGATTTGATCCCAGACGAAATTGGCGCTGGCGCCAAAAGATCCGGAGGAATTAAACTGGATTTGCGTGTTGGCCCCGGCCGGTGTGCCGCCGGCTGTGATCAGATCCTGCCAGCTGCCGGCCTGATACCCTTCGAATTTGGCTGTTGTCGTGTTGTAGCGCATCATGCCATTGTTGGAGGCCGTTGGGCGCTCTCCCGTTGTTCCATTATTCATCAAAAACGCGCCGGTGCTGGTAAAGCTGACAATGCCGTCACTGTCAATGCGCATGCGCTCAACCGGGTTGTCGGTGTTGCCATCGGGCCGTGTTAAAAACTCGATACGCATCGGCATATTATCATCGCCCGGCGTGCCGTCGACCGTGCCGGTGATCCAGGCGCCGTGCTCAAAGCTGTCGCCATCGTAGCCAACAAAACGCATGCCGCCCGCGGCATCATCATCTTGAATAATCAAGGGTCCGGCCGCATCGCCCCGGCCCCTATTCATGTCAATATTGGCCTGGTTGGCGCCATAGGAGATAACGTCAATATCATCAAGACCGTCATCACTGATGATGTCCAGCTTGCCGTCTTTCAGAACCATACCTGTGCCGTAGATAAACCCGGCGGTGCGGGCTTCGTCGTCGCAGCTTGTGTCACCGCCATCAACGCAAAGTGCGCCGTTTTCAATGGTCAGGGAGCCGTTGGGAATGTTGGGCTCGTCCGCCGCCATCGTATCGGTCGTCCCGCCGATGGCAATGGAGCCCCTGTCGCGCGCCATGGTCATGATATTCGGCAGAGACATGCCCTCGAATTCAAACTGGTTTTCGGCACCGTCATAATGGATGTTGAAATTCTCGGTCTGGCTGTTTTCTTCAAACGATATCTGGGAAATCCCGGAACCGCCGGTTTCAATGTGAAAGTCTGCCGTTCCCGCGCCAGCCTCATAGATATGCAGGATGGTATCCGGATCCGACGTGCCCATGCCGATTTTACCGTCATTTTTAATTACCATTCTTTCAAAAAAACTGCCGTTATCAAGCCTTGTGCCGAAAGTCAATCTGCCCGGTATCAGGCCGCCGGTTGGATCACCATCCACTATAGCAACAATGGCCGCTATCTGGTCGTAGTTGGAGCCGGACCGAAAGGCACGAAACATGATATGACCAACCTCATCGCCATCATTGACAATGACCTTGCTGCCTTCTGTGCCTCTGGTTCTTCTGAAGGTCACATTGCCGCCATTGGCGTCTGTATCATTGAACGATTCAATCGCAATACCTTCATCCACCAGCTCTCCGGCAACATGTAGATAATCGGTTGGCGTTGCCGTGCCAATACCAACCAAAGGTGTGCCGGAATTATAATAGATGATGTCGCCGGCTCCGTCGGTCCAGAGGCCACCCGCGCCACCTCCAACTATGTTTGTCCAGGAACCGTTTTCGTAGCCTTCGAATTTGGCTGTCGTGGTGTTGTAGCGCATCATACCGTTACTAGAGGCCGTTGGCCGTTGTGCCGTCGTACCAATATTGGCCACAAATGCGCCGGTGCTAAGGAAGCTGACGATACCATCAGAAGAGATCTGCATGCGATCTTGTGCAGAAGTATCCGTGGCGTCGCGGGTTTGAAACTGCATATTAGTTGGGATGACTTCATCTGCCACTGTTGCGCCGGCATCGATATACATCTCGAGTCCTCCAGCGATTTCAAATTGTGACCCGTCCCAGGCTCCGGCGCGGAATCCACCAAGACTATCATTCGCCTGAACAGGGACCTTTGCGGTTTCTGAGCCGCGCGCTCTGTATGATTGCCATTGCGCTCCGGATCCAGTTACGGCGGAATAAGAAGCTATAACCGGGTCCAGGTTGTCGCCGACAATCGTCAGGATATTCGTTGGGTCATTCGTGCCGATCCCGATATAGCCGGTATCTTGTTGCATCGTCATGCGGTTGGCCCAGGTTGTGCCATCCCAGCTCCAGAACGCCAAATCATTTTGCTGTGCGGCTGTGGCGTAAGTGTCATCATACGCCCCGAGATACCAACCTTGGTTTGCAGCATCGCCCAATGTTTTTGCACCATCTCCTTTTGTGAAGAGCTGTAAATTCGATACGGCGTTATTCGCATTTTCTGATTCAATAATAAGTCCGGCGCGACCGGCACTGTCATAGATATGGAGATCTTCAGCAGGCGTTGCGGTGCCCATGCCGATTTTACCGTCGTTTTTGATCACCAGTTCCGGCGTTGTGCCTTCCAGAGATGCCCCGCCGCCCGCCGCCTGTGTATGAAATTCGATGCGGGTCGGCATATCGTTCGCGCCGGGTGCGCCATCAACGAGCGTAGAAATATAAGCGCCATGGATATCCGCAGCGCCATCATACCCCTTTGCCACAAATTCAAATAATGTGTCGCCATTGCTAACGATTGTTTTGGCGCCTCGCGCGCCGCGTGAGCGGGTTGTACGAATAAGAGGATTAAGACCGCTGCTGGCACTCGAAGTGTTTATATCAAAAGCCGGTTCGCCATCCCCTTCCAAAAGCAGCATACTATAATTTGCGTCGTTACCCGTATCATAAAGATGCAGATTGGCAGTCGGCGCTGTCGTCCCGATGCCAACTTGCGGTGAGCCGGAATTGTAATAAATGTCGTCACCGGTGCCGGCCGTCCAGAGACCGCCCGCGCCACCGCCGACCAGATTCGCCCAGGAGCCGGCCTCAAAGCCTTCGAATTTGTTGGTGTCGGAGTTGTAGCGCAGCATGCCGTTATCGGCGACCGTGGGCCGCTCACCCGTTGTACCCGCTGGAATATCAACTGCGCCGGTGCCATACATGAAGATATTGCCATCACCCAGTATACGCATCAGGGGTATGCCAATGTTTCTGATATCCAGAACCGTCTCGGCATCGGCAAGCAATGTTCTGTTGTTGGTGCCACTGTGTTTTTGTCCGTCAATCAGGACAGCGGGTGAGGTTGGTGCCGTGCCGCCATGCGTCCCAACCAGTTTTAACGGTTCGCCATCATTGACGCCGGAGCCTGTATAGCCAAAAAGTATGGCGCCGCCATCTGAGGCGTGTTGGGTTTTGATCTGTGCCACTGCGGTACTGGCTGAGACATCGCCAAGCGAGGCGGAACCGGAATAATCAGGGAGCGTGACATCACCATCGCTCAGGCGGAATGTCGGGTCGCTTGCCGCGGCAGTGGCCACGTCAAGACGTGAATTGGGCGATATGGTGCCAATCCCCACATCACCGGCATTCTCAATAATCATATGTGTGTCGGTGTCATCGAGGGAGCTGTTGCCGCCGGTAAAACGCAACGCATCATCCGTGCCGTAAACGCCGACCGCGCCCCATCTTCCGGTGCCGCCGCTATTGTTTTGAAACCATATAGCCGATTCATTGGCGGCCGTGCTGGAAACAAAAATATAAGAATCGCCGTCGCCATCCGCTCCATCGGATACGTGAAGCTCGCCGCCGGAGGCATTGGTACCGATGGCGACTGTGCCGTCGGAGCGAACCCACATCCGATCAACGGCGCCTGTGTCTCCTGCGGCGAAGGATAAATCTGTGGGTATTGTGGTGCCGGAAACCGTGCCGTTTATCTGTGCCGAGATTTGGGCCCTTGACCGGAAAGCCCCGCTGCCATAAGCACTCCAGCGGATTGTGCCCAACCAGTCGTTGTCCACCATAGCGGCTGGCGATCCGGGCGTGCCCCTCGCGTGCATAAAGTCAATATCAAGTTTGGCGGTGCTGCCGACATCATAGGATTGAAGTATGAGATCGTATTGTCCGGATGTGTTGTCAGAGACAATATTAATCGCGGAGCCACCAAAGGGGGTCGAGGTACCAATGCCCAACTGACCCGCGGAGTTGTAAACAAAATTTGCATCCGCCCCGAGGGTCGTGCCGCCGGAGTTAAACTGTATCTGACGATCGCTGCCCGCTGGTGTGGCCGCGCCGCCGCTGCCCCAGTCGATCCAGTTGTCGTTGCTGTCGCAATATTTAAACATGTCATCGCCGACGAAGTACTGCAAAGAGCCTACGGGTGCGGTCGGCGTCGCGCAATCGGCATAAGCTTTGCCGGGCAGGGCGCTGAATATAAACGCCGCTACCAAAAGAGCGATAAGATGTCTGGTTCTTTTCATCTTGCTGTGGGTCATTTTATTTTTGCCTCGCCATTTTTTTTGCCATTATCTTTTTTCTCCGTATCCAAACGCTTCCCATACCCAGGACCATGATGACGGTGCCAAAGGCGCTGACCACCGCAATAAAGGCTGTGTCGCCCATCGATGCTTTGTTGACACCGTAACCGGTATGCGCTTTGAGAGCATGCACTTCTTTGGCCAGATCCTCGTTGCTCTCGCGCAATGCGCTGATTGCGGCCATGATTTCCTTGCGCTCTTCTTTCATCTCAGTGCGCAAGTCTTCGTTGTCTTTTTTGAGCTCATTCGTTGCTTCGATCAACGGTGCGATAAAGCCGATATAGTTGACGGACTTGGTGCCCATCTCGTCATCGGCGGTGAACACCAGCTCTGGGAAGGCTTTTTCAACTTCCTGCGCGATGACGCCGAGCTCAAGCTGGCCATCCGGGTCGGCTTTCATGCGGAAGGAGTAGGCATCTATCTGCGCAAGACGGCCAATAATTGTGTCGGCATCGAGCGGCGTGATGTCTTTCTTCAGGCGCACATCGGAATAATCGGTCAGGATGCCCGTATACTGAATATTGCCGTTATTGACGTAGAGATTTCCGCCGGAGACATAGAGCATCTCGGTCGGAGCGTCGGTGCCGATCCCGAGATAACCGTCAGATGTGATCCGCATGCGTTCGACCGGGTTGGTGTCGGCGGCGCTGCGCGTGGCAATAACCAGATAGGAGGGCACATTTTCATCGCCCGGCGTGGCGCCGTCATCGATATAGGCGTCAAGCTCAATCGCTCTTTCATACTGGGTGCCGTCCCACGCGCTCGCCCTGAATCCGCCGAGATTGTCACCGGCCTGCACAATGGCTTTGGTGGCTTCGCTGGTGCCGCGCGCCCGGCCAATGTCAAAATGCGCCCCTGCAACGGCCGAATTGCTAATACCGTAATGGCCGACATCCTCGTTGGACGTGCTGATAACCGTCAAAGCGTTGATCGGCGCGCTCGTGCCGATCCCGATTTTACCGTCAGACAGGATGCGCATGCGCTCGACCGGGTTGGTATCTGTATCCGACCTTGTCGCAAAGCGCATATAGGTCGGCATATCCTCATCGGCGACCGTTGCGCCGGTATCGACATACATCTCGATTTCCGCGCCGGTTTCATATTGCGTGCCGTCCCAGCCGCGTGCCCGGAACCCGCCAAGCTTGTCATCGGCCCGCACGGCGGTATCAACGCCGGTTGTGCCACTGACCGAGCGGCGCATTTCATAGTCCGGCCCGGCCCCGGCGCTTGTTGAGTAGGAATAATGGGCGAAATCTTCGCCGCTGTCACTGGCGATCGTAAAGATATGGCTGGGTGCTGTGGTGCCGATCCCGACTTGCGGTGAGCCGGAGTTGTAATAAATGTCATCGCCGGACCCGGCCGTCCATAGGCCGCCCACGCCGCCGCCGATGAGGTTCGCCCAAGCGCCGGCTTCATAGCCTTCGAACTTATTGCTGGTCGAGTTGTAACGAATCATACCGTTATCGGGTACGCTTGGCCGCTCGCCATCTGTACCGGCCGGGATGTCCACCGCGCCGGTGCCGCGCATGAGGATATTGCCGTCATTTTTGATGGTCATGTTAATTGTCGAAAGTGCGGCACCATCGGCTGTCGTTGCAAAGTCAAGCCGTCCCGGCATATCGCTGGCCCCCGGCGTACCGTCGATAACACCTAAGATATACCCCATCCGCCTGTACGCCGCGCCGTCATAGCCATAGAAAGCCAGGTCGGCCACTTCATCTTCTGCCGCGACAATTGTTTTGCCGCCCTCGGTCTCACCTCTTGATCGTCTGAATTTTAGAATGCTGCCTTCGACTGTGGTGCCGTTGAAAGACTCGATCGCCAACCCGTCATCGTCAAGATCGCCCGCAATATGAAGCGGCTCTGTTGGCGTCGTCGTGCCGATCCCGACATTGCCGGTGTCCTGTTCAATCACAAAACGGTTGTCCCAGGTGGAGCCATCCCAGCTATAGATCATGAAATCATCGCGCTCGGCGACGGTGGCATGAGTTTCACCGCGGGCACCCATCCACCAGCCTTTGGTTGCGGCATTACCCAAAAATGTCGCGGCATCGCCTTTTGTCAGCAGTTCTATATGAGAAGACTGCGTTTCAACTGCTTCAAGGATAAGGGTGGCGTCACCAACGCTATCATAAACATGTACTTCATCCGCAGGCGTCGTCGTGCCGATACCAATATTGCCGTCATGATTGATGTACATGCGGTCGACAGTGGCGTTGGAGCCATCGGGTGTTGTCGAGAATATGAGGGCTGATGGCATATCGTTATCACCTGTCACCAATCCTGTCGGCACTTCTGCATAGACGTAGGCAGCGGGATTCCACTGATCACCATCCCAGGCGCTAAATCGCAGCGTGCCTAGACGATCATCGGGCTCAACTTTTAACTTCGTGTCTATCGTGCCGCGTGCGCGTAGGAAATCTATATCAGATTTTCCTGAGGCCGCGTTGCTTGCAGAAACGAGGCTGATATCGGTGTTAACAGCTATTTGCGCACCGGAATAACCTGTGTCAAAGTCACTGAAGTCTGTCAGGCCGACAAAGAGGCGGCCAGTAGTATCATAAGTGAAGCCCGCATCGGCGGTGAACGCACCACCGGAATTAAACTGCACCCCACGGTCGGGTGTAGCGGGGGTGCCACCGGCGGTGATGATGTCGGTCCAGACACCACCCTGATACCCTTCGAATTTGTTGGTGTCAGAATTATAACGCAGCATGCCGTTATCGCCGGTCGGACGCTCAAGCGTTGTTCCGGCGGGGATGTCGAGCGCGCCAGTACCACTCACATAAGCAAAGCCACCGGCATTACGATCAGCCATAAAGACATCGCCGATATTAATGTGATTATCGGTCGTGTTTGTCGGCAATTCTATATCATAGCCTATTAAAATATTATTTTCTCCATTACCGCTTGCTTGTCCTGCGCTGTAACCAATCATAATATTGTCGTCTCCATCAGCGCCCCCTCCGGCACTGCGGCCAATATAAACACTTCGATCGGCATCACTGGCTGCTCCGGCGTTCATGCCAATAAATACACTGTCCGTTATTCCGGTGCCACCCGCGCCAGCGTTTTCCCCGATAAAGGTATTTTGACTTGAATCAGTTGATGAGCCGGCGTTGTGCCCGATATAGGTATTGTTATCGCCCCCCACATTGGCATCGCCGGCGGCGTGCCCGATAAAGACGTTTTCGAAGCCGCTTGTGTTGCTCAAGCCTGCATTTGTCCCGATAAAGACGTTTTCGTCGGCGGAGGTGAGTGACAGGCCGGCGTTAAGGCCCAGGGTTACGTTGTCTGCGCCCGTCGCACCCGGGTTAACGGCGCTGAGATAAACATTGCTGTTACCGCTATCGACGATGAGGCGGTTTTGTGAGGTGAAGGTAAAGCCCGCATCCGCCGTGAACGCACCACCGGAATTAAACTGCACGCCGCGGTCGGGGGCGGCGGCGGAACCACCGGCGGTGATGATGTCGGTCCAGATGCCACCCTGGAAGCCCTCGAATTTATTGGTGTCGGAATTATAGCGCAGCATGCCATTGTCGCCGGTTGGGCGCTCTGCTGTCGTTCCCGCGGGAATATCAACGGCTCCGGTTCCCGCAATATCCAGATTGGTTTTGGGCGTATCCGTGCCGATCCCGACATTGCCGTTATTATTGAGTACCAGCAGATTATCCGTCATCACGGGGCCGGTCGTGGACACATTGAATTCCATGGAAGCATTGTCACCGGACGTATAATAAGAATCTATCTTTCCGGCAACCGCACCACCATCAATATCCCAAAACTGCAAACTGGCCGGTGTCGCAGAAGTCGGTGTGTAGTGGCCAATCCTGACATAATCGGCGGCCATAAGGGTGATCCTTTGATCATCTGCGCCGCCCGCCGGTGTTCGCCCGGCGTCAAGATTTATCTGCGCAGTATCAGCGCCCCCATTTAATGCATAGAACAGATCTCCACCATAAGGTCCTTCGAGCGCTATTTCGTTCTGCCAGGTCGGGTTCACGGTAAATTTAAAGGCTGTGCTTCCTGCGGTGTCACCAAAGACAAGCGCGTCATTCAAGGTGCTGTTGGAAAGAACCCCGATATGCAAAGGCCCGGCGGGGGCGCTGGTGCCGATCCCGAGATGGCCGGTGCTGGTGTAAACAAGGCCGGCGCTGGCGTAAAGCACGCCGCCGGAATTGATCTGAATCTGTGTGTCGGCTCCGGCTGCCGTCGCGCCGCCTGCGACGCCCGCCGCGGTGAAACAGTTATTGCCGTCGGCATCACAGTAATTTGTAGCGCCGATATCGCCAGTCACGTCGAGCTCGAGTTGCTGGACGCCGAGGCTGGCCACTGTGTCGCCGATTGCCAGTTGTCCGTCCGAGGTCAGGCGCATACGCTCAACAAACGAAGTGTCTGTAGCGTTGCGCGTTAAGAAGCGCATATGGGTAGGTATATCCTCATCGGCCACCGTGGCGCCGACGTCGGTGTATATCTCAATACCCGCCGCCAATTCATATGCTGTGCCGTCATAACCCAAAGCACGGAAACCGCCAAGTTTATCATTGGCGCGTACGACCGTATCAACACCGATCGTACCGCTGACAGAGCGCGCCGTATCAAAATCCGATCCGGCAATGTTTGACGTCGAATAGGAGGTGTTAAAGACTGAATCGCCGTTGGTGGTGGCGATAGTCAGGATATTACTCGGCGTCGTCGTGCCGATCCCGACATTACCATTATGATCAATGCGCATGCGCTCTGTGGTGTTAGGGGAACCATCCGGCGTGGTGCGGAAAGCAAGGGCCGTTGGGAGATCGTTATTGCCGGTTACCAGCCCCGTCGGCACAAGTGCCATAATTCGTGCTGTATCCTCCCAGTCATTACCATCCCAAGCGCCAAAGCGTATCTGGCCCAGTTGGTCATCCGGTTCGACTTTTAATTTCGCGCCAATCGCACCGCGGGCGCGGAAGAAATCAAGATCGGATTTACTGGCCGCGGTATTGCCCACTGATATAAGACCAAAGTCATCGACAACAGCTGCTGTCGGGGTTGTGTAAGAAGCAACGACTTCATTGACGTCGTTAAAGCCGACCAGAAGTTCTCCGGTGCTGGTAAAGGTGAAATTCGCATCCGCCGCCAGTGCGCCACCGGAATTAAACTGCACGCCGCGGTCGGGGGCAGCGGCGAGACCGCCGGAGGTTAAGATGTCTTGCCATGTTCCGGCCTGGAATCCTTCGAAGCGGTTGTTGTCGGAATTATAACGCAGCATACCGTTATCACCCGTGGGTCGCTGCGCGGTGGTTCCGGCGGGCATGTCAACCGCGCCGGTGCCGTAAAACAGAAGATCACCATCTGATGTCAGCCGCATACGTTCAGTTTCCCCCAAATCCGTCGCATTTCGTGTTGTAAAGCGCATATGGGTTGGTATATCTTCATCCGCCACCGTCGCGCCCGTATCAACATACATATATATACCAGCCGCAGCTTCATATGCCGTGCCGTCATAGGCGCGGGCGCGGAAACCGCCAAGCTTGTCATCGGCACGCACAGCGGTATCGGTGCCAATTGTACCGCTGGCCGAACGGGCGGTTTCATAGTCCGCTCCAGCTGATGATGAAGTATGATAGGAATAGAGACGTGAATCCTGGCCAGCGCCGGCAATCGTGAGTATATTGCTTGGCGTTGCCGTGCCGATACCGACATTGCCGGTTGCCAGATCGCCGTAGATCGTATCGCCGATATTGAGGTGGTCGCTGGTGCCCGCGGTCGGGACATCGGCGCCTGCGCCGATGATAATATTATCCGCGCCGGTGGTCAGAGTTTGCCCGGCGCTTGTGCCCAGTATCGTATTGCGGTCGGCACCAGTCAGAATATTTTCGGCAGCCTTATAACCTATAAAGACGTTATCTGATATGTCGCTGGAGGTTGCTGTACCTTCACCGGCACTATAGCCCATCATCACATTTTGTGCGCCGGTTCTGTTGTATTGGCCGGTGAAAGCTCCGATATAGGTATTGTCATTGGCTGACGTTTGTTCCTGACCAGAGCTTAGGCCAACAAAGACGTTATCGTTGCCGTCTATATTTTCCTGACCCGCAAATCCGCCAATAAATGTATTCCAGAAACCGATTGTGGTGTTTTCCCCTGCGCGATGACCGATGGCGGTGTTGATATCACAATCAAAGGCGCCACCGCAGGTGCTGTCTAGTGAGGACAGGGCGTTTACACCAAAGGCAACATTATCAGTTCCGGGCGTAGTCTCAACACCGCCGGTCACGAAAACATTGTCATTGCTGCTGAACACCAGGCGGTTGCCGGCGGTGTAGGTGAAGCTCGGCTCGGCATGCAGAACGCCGTTGGAGTTAAACACCACTTCACGGTCAGCCCCCGGTGCGGGCGCGCCACCGCCGGCAACGGATGCCGCCGTGAAACAGTTATTACCATCTTCGTCACAGAAATTGATCGCGCCGATATCACCCTCGACGTCGAGTTCGAGTTGCTGCACCCCGGTGGAAACATTGGTGTTGGTCGCACTTGTTGCATCAGGGTCCAGTACCATCCGTCCACCCATCAGGGCGAGAAGATTGCTTGCCGTGATGTCAACCGTTTGTTGATCGCCCATGAAAATACCGAAAGAGGAAACGCCCGTGACTTGCGGGAAGGCGGCCGTGGAGGCATTACCCAGACCCAGGGCCATGGAATTATCGCCAAAACCACTGCCAGCTATACCGTCCCCGGCAGTTGCATCGTGACCCATCGCGATGCTCTGCTCTCCGCTGGCGATGGTAGAAAAACCCATCGCCGTGCTTCTTGTCCCGCTGGCTGTGGTAGCCTCCCCCATCGCCGTGCTGGTGAGGCCACTGGCGGTGGTGGTATTTCCCGCCGCGAAACTGAGATCGCCGCTGGCGATGCTTAGGTTGCCCATCGCCGTGCTGGTGAGGCCGCTGGCGATGGTGGTATTTCCCATCGCCGTGCTCTCATTGCCGCTGGCGGTTGTGCCTAACCCCATCGCCGTGCCGGCATCCCCGCTGGCGGTGGTGTCTAGCCCAAATGCAGCGCTGTACTGACCTGCGCTGGCAAAATCCCATTGATTGCCGGTTACGCTTCCTGCGCGGAAAGCAGAATTTGACACATCAAAATACATGCGGGAATCTTCGGTCCCTGTTGTTGTGTCGTCGATCTGATAAGAGCCAACGATGAGGTCGCCATCCGGCTTTACAACGAGTCGGCTTGTATAGGTCGCATAATCAGTTGTCGTTTCAATCTGATAACCGACATTGATGCCGGCATCATCATAAGAGCGTGTTCGCCAGACCGGGTTGGTGGCGCTGATGGCGGAGGTGGTATCAAAATATAATATTGCTGGCTGACCTGCTTCTAAATGAAGCAATCCTTGTGGTGCCGCTGTGCCAAGGCCCAAACGACCGACGGATGTATAAGTAAAGTTTGCCTCCGCCGCCATCGCACCACCGGAATTAAACTGCACGCCGCGGTCGGGGGCAGCGGCGATGGAAGCGCCGGTTAAAATGTCCTGCCATGTTCCAGCCTGGAATCCTTCGAAGCGGTTGTTGTCGCTATTGTAACGCAGCATGCCGTTATCGCCCGTGGGCCGTTGCGCCGTTGTCCCGGCGGGCATATCAACCGCGCCGGTGCCGTTGAACGTCAGCGTCGCGGTGGTCATGTCGCCGGTCAGCACACCGCCAATATTGAGGTAATTACTCGTCGCCGCGGCGGGGACATCGGCCAGATTGCCAAGGATAAGGTTGTCTGCGCCGGTGGTCAGTGTTGCGGCTGCGCCTTGTCCGATAATCACATTATTGTCTGCGCCGGTAAGAATATTAAGCGCCGCTGAATCACCAACAAAAACATTGTCCGTGACATCGGTGGCACCGTCTACACCCAATCCGGCAGAATAACCCAGTGCGACGTTATTGCTACCGGTTTCGTTGTTGGCCAGTGAGAACCCGCCAAGCCCCGTATTGTGGCTTCCTGAAATGTCATCCGATAATGACGATGTACCGACCGCTGTGTTGGAGTTATTCGTGATATGATCATCCAGCGCGTCTAGGCCTATAGCCACGTTACCGTCGGAAGAAATATTGGCATTCAGGGCATTTATTCCAACGGCAATGTTGTTGCTGCCCGCGCCCAGAAGGGTGAGTGTATTAAAGCCAAGCGCCGTGTTGCCGGTGCCAGATACCGCGTCATTGCCGCCTGTCACAAAGACATTGTTGCCACTACTAAACACCAGACGATTACCGGCGGTGTAGGTGAAGCTTGGTTCGGCATGCATGACGCCGTTGGAGTTAAACACCACTTCGCGGTCAGCGCCAGGGGCGGGTGCACCACCGCCAGCGACAGAGGCGGCCGTGAAACAGTCATTACCTTGTTCGTCGCAATATTGAATCGCGCCGATTTCACCCTCAACATCGAGTTCAAGCTGCTGCACGCCGGTGGAGGTTATGAGCTCTGTCGCCGGGACATTCGGGTCGATCATCAAACGGCCGCCGAGCAGACTCATCTGGTTATTCGCGGAAACCACCAACCCATCCTGATCCCCCATAAAGACACCGAGCGATTGAATGCCGGTGACTTGTGAAGGTGTCGTGATTGTTACGACATTGTCGATGAGGCCCATCGCGATCGAGCCATCACCAAAACCGCTGAATAGTGTGCCATCACCGACGGTGACCTTTCGCCCCATCGCTGTGCTGTAAGCCCCGCTGGCGGTGGTTTCGCTTCCCATCGCCGTGCTGGCGCCGCCGATGGCGGTGGTGTTGTCTCCCATCGCCATGCTTGCATTGCCGCTGGCGGTGGTGTTGACACCAAAGGCGGCGCTGTAGAGGCCTGAGCTGGCGAAATCCCATTGATTGCCAAAAGCTCGGCCCACGCGGAAGGCGGAATTCGACACATCGAAATACATGCGGGAATCTTCGGTGCCTGTCGTCGTGTCATCAATCTGGTGCGAGCCAACGATAAGGTCACCATCATCGGTGATCACCATATCTGGGGTACCAAGTGTGCCCTGACCCGTGAGGCGAAGGCTTCCATCCGTATCTTGGCCGATACCGGCCCAGTTCGGTGTGCCGTCATGATCTTGCGCAAACCAGAGTTGTACATCCGCGCCAATGGCATCGCTTGTGATGTATTGAGCAACAGGGCTGGTCGCCTTATGAAGGTGTAGCTCTGAGGCGGGTGCGCCGGTGCCAAGACCGAGACGGCCTGCGCTGTCGTAGGTAAAGTTCGCTTCCGCCGCCATCGCGCCGCCGGAATTAAACTGCACCCCGCGATCCGGTGCGGCGGCCAGCGCCGAGTCGGTCAAAATATCAAGCCATGACCCGCCCTGATAAGCCTCGAAACGGTCATTGGTCGAGTTGTAGCGCATCATGCCGTTAACGGGCGCGCCGGGACGGTTGCCGGTTGAGCCGCGCGGGAAGAGAATGGAATCTGTTCCCGCAACATCGAGCGCCGCCTCGGGCGCGTCGGTGCCGATACCGACATTGCCGGTCCCGTCAATTGTCATGCGCACGGAAGAATCTGTACGGAACTGAAGCGGGTTGGCACCGCCAATGCCGATAATAAAACGATCAGCACCGCCGACATCTATGCGCGCCGTATTGGCGGTCGGGTAGCCATAGATGTTGCCGGCAAATGTTGAGCTGGCCGCCAGAAAATCGAAGTTAACGCTATCGGAGGCGGCAAAGTAGCCCGCAAAAGCATTGTTGCCGGCATTGATATTGCTAATATTTACGCCGGCTGCACTGTCCTGGTTTGTGTCAATATCAAGTTCGGCGCCCGGAGCGGCTGTGCCTATACCAAGGCGGCCGGCGCTATCAAATACAAAATTCGTATTGGTAGCGAGATTGCCACCGGAATTAAACACCATCTCGCGGTCATTGCCCGGCGCCGGGGCGCTGCCGCCTGTGGCAAAGTTTGTCCATATGCCGTTTTCGAACCCTTCGAATTTGTTGTTGTCAGAATTATAACGGATCATGCCGTTATCGCCTGTGGGCCGCTCGGCTGTTGTTCCGGCAGGGAAATCTATGGCCTCCGTGCCGGCAACATCGAGATTGGTTTTGGGGTTGGTTGTGCCGATGCCGACATTGCCGGTCTCGACGATTAAATCACCAAATTGAACATCAATTCCCCCATCTGTCCGTATCCCATCCAACACATAAAGGCGTTTTCCCCCTGCTATCCAGCCGGTGTCAAAGATATCTACCGTGCCGCCCGCTATCGAGGCGTCGCCCCATCCGCCTATAAAAACACCAGGAGTGAGCCCCCCCGCATTAATATTGAGGGTAGTTAGGCCTAGAGCGTTGGCGCCGATATTTAAAGCGCCGGTCGTGTGGTCGTAATAAAAATTACTGCTGCTAAATAATACGCCGCCGGAATTAAAGATGACTTCCGTGTCATTGCCCGGCGCGCCGAGAGCGCCGCCGACAACATCGGCGGCGGTGAAACAGTCATTGCCAAGATCGTCACAGTAGTTTGTCGCGCCGACGTCGCCGGTCACGTCAACTTCCAGTGTCTGTGCTCCGGCGCTTAAGGTGGCCGAACCAACCGCGACACCGCCGAGATTGAGCGCCGTTAACGTGTTGGCATCATTGCCGACGGTCAGGACATCTTCAATATTCTGGTCGTAGCTATTGGCGGAGACAAACTCAAGTGCATTACCCGCCGCATTGACGCGCGTGAGGTAAAGCGAGCTACTCGTGTAATTGGCCGGCGTGTCATTAAGGTCGAGGAAGGAAATGCCGCCGCCGCCAGTGGTAACGATGTCATTCCAAATACCGTTTTGGAAGGCTTCGTATTTGTTTGTAACGGTGTTGTAGCGCATCATGCCGTTGACGGGCACGAGCGGACGATTGGTACCGTCGCCGCGCGGGAATAAAATTGCATCTGTGCCGGCGACTTCCAAAACGGCCTGTGGTGCCGCTGTGCCGATTCCCATCCGCCCAGCGGACGTAAACGCAAAATTAGTGTCGGTCCAGAGGAGCCCATTTGAATTAAAGATTATCTCACGGTCATTGCCCGGCGCGCCGAGTGTACCGCCGGTAACGTCTGCGGCAGTGAAACAGGTGGTCAATGTTTCATCGCAATATTTATATGTGCCGACGCGTGGGTCGACGCCGGTATCAAGATCACCGAACAGTGTGTCGCCGACATTGAGGTAATCGCTGCTTGCGCCGCCGGGCACGTCGGCCTGATTACCGATTAAAATATTATCCGCCCCAGTTGTTAAAGTGAGGCCGGCGCTGGTGCCCAGGATTGTGTTGCGGTCACCCCCGGTGAGGATATTTTGAGCGGCATCAGTTCCGATGACAATGTTGTTTGAAACATCGCTGGCTGTGCTTGCGCCTTTGCCCGCATCATCACCAATTGAAATATTGTTGGAGCCGGACCTGTTGTAAAGGCCCGCATCTTCGCCAAGCGCTGTGTTGCTGTTGCCGATGGTGTTGGACCAACCGGCGTTTTGACCAACGAAAGTATTGAGGTCGCCGCTGGTGTTGTTCGTACCAGTCGCCGAACCAAGGAAGGTGTTGCGCGCGCCGATGGTGTTGGCTGTGCCGGTGTTCCAGCCGACAAACAAGTTTTTGTCGCCAGTCATGGTTTCGTTGCCGCCACCGATGATAATGGTTTCACCATTGCCAAAGACAAGGCGGTTGGTTGAGCTGTAGGTAAAGCTTGGTTCGGCGTGGAAGATGCCGTTCGAGTTGAAAAATACCTCGCGGTTATTGCCCGGTGCGCTGCCGCCAGAAACGGAAGCCGGGGTAAAACAGTTATTGCCGGCCTCATCACAATATTGAATGGCACCAGCATTGCCTTCGACATCGAGGCTAAGTTGCCCGCCCGTGCCGCTATCGGGCGTGGTGTCACCGATGCCAACATTGCCGGAATTGAGAACCAGTTGGCCAGTGGTATTGTCGCTACCAAAATTTATATCGCCAGTCCCATCGGTTCCAGCGAGAATGGCAAGACCATCATCCGCGCTAATATTCCCTGTGTTGCCACCGCCTTCGCTAAAGAAGAGTTCAGTTCCTGCATTGCTTACTATGCTGACCTGACCGCTGGTGTTGACGGTGAACAGATCGCCATTGGCCACGGAAAGAAGCTGGCTTGGTGTCGCATCGCCAATCCCGACCCGCGGTGTGCCGCCGGAGTTGTAAAAAATGTCGTCGGCGCCGCCTTTGGTCCAAAGACCGCCTGCGCCACCGAGAATGTCTGCAACCGTGAAACAGTCGGTCAGGGTTTCATCGCAATACCGTTCTGCGCCCAAATCATCAAAGTCAAATGCGTCATTGCTTTGCGCGTCATTGCCTTCGGTTAAAACATCTTCGAGGTTTTGCGCACCGCCACCGCCGCCACCGGCCCCAAGGTCAGCCTCACAGGACCAGCCCACGCCGTTATTCCATTCCAGTTTTTCATCCGGGTCACAATTGAGTGGGGGCCCAAGTTGGTCGCCATCGACGAGAACTGTGGTTTTTGCCTGAACACTGCCGGCTGTGGAAACGATATCGCCGGTGGTTGAGGTGATGCCTGTTCCGGCTGTAATTGTTGTGCCGGCGTCGACCAGGCCGCTGATATCTGCATTGCCCAAAACATCCAGCGCATCATCAGGGGCGACGACACCAATCCCGACAAAATCACTGGCGAGATTGCCGTAAATTGTGTTGCCAATATTCAGATAATCATTGGTGCCTGCCAGCGGAACGTCGGGTGCTGCGGGCCCGGAGCCAATCACAATATTTCTTTCACCGCCGACTAATGTCCCTGCTGCGTCGCCGCCGAGAATGGTGTTGTAATCGCCAGTAGTAAGGGAGCCTGCGCTTTTACCCAGCAAAACAGTCAGGCCGGAATCATTGTCGGTGAGGAAATTCGCGCCATCAAGCATGTAATCATCGGTAATGGTGATTGAGCCGCTGATATCAAGTTTTTCTGTCGGGTCTGTAACATTGATACCGACATTGCCGTCATTTTGAACCACCAGAATATCAGCGCCGAGATTGTCTTCAACGGTCAGGGCGTCGATAACGGTGACACCGTTTGTCGTGCCGGTGATAACTGTGTCGCCAGCAACATCAAGGGTGTTTGTGCCAACGGTGACTTCAACGCCGCCGCCACCACCATTGATTTCAACTTCGTTTGAGGCTTGGGAGATTGTGGCGGTTGAACCATTCCAGTCAATTTGGGAGCCGGAACTGGCAAAGCTAAGGTCACCGGATAGTTGTATGGTGCCGGTAACGTCGAGCGCTTCTGTGGGGTTTATGTTGCCGATGCCAACTTGGGGATTGGCACCGGAGTTATAGTAAATGTCGTCACCTGAGGCGCCGAGTTGCCAGATTGTGCCGGCCCCGGCTGAGACTGACTTCCAGCCACCGTTGACGTTGTCGCAAATTTGAAGGCTGACCGGGTTTGTTGTTGTGTCGACCCGTAGGAGCATATGATTGGCGCCATTACAAAGGGCAAGGTCTCCGTCTGTGGGAAAGAGCATAGACGCTGCACCGAGTTGCAGGGCCGCGGTACTGGCGGTCATGTTAATACCGCCTTCGAAGCGGGCTTCCTGTGTAACTTCGATTTCCTTGTCGATCTCGGCCGTGTCGGGGTCGCCGCTTTTGATATTCCAGAGTCCGTCGACATTGGCTGCGGCTTCGGTGTAATTGTAATCCATGACAACGTCATCACCGCCTTTGGTTAGGCCTGTGGCATCCTGATCTGCACAGGTTGTTTGGAATACTCTGTCGGGCCCAGCAGAGATAACGGCAATGACAGTGTAATCCTCTGCGTTGTCCGCGGGATCATTTCCCTCGAGAAGATTTGGTTTTGCACCCGTACATTTGGAGATATCCGTACCAGCGTCCCAAGCACAATAACCGTAATCAGTACCCCAGGGGTCAACCTGGTTCGCGCCGGTTCCCGCTGGGAGTGTTCCACCACCGGTTAGCCCGAGTATGTTGATAGCGTATTCCACAGGTTCAACAAAGCCATCTGCATCACAGTCGCCACTGAGCGCCTGGTTTGAGGCTTCCAGCATTGCCAGTTTGGAGGCGATTTGCATCTGGGCTTCAGCCTGGGTGCGGTTGTTGACATTGACCATTGTGGTTAGGGGCCCACGCATGGTTGCCATGATTCCGGCGCCGAGAACGCCGACAATTGCGACGGCACCAAACAGCGTGAAAAAGATGTTACCGCTTTCTGAACGTCTGGTTTTTCGTCGCGACAATTGTTTTGGGTTAATGCGCTTTATCATATAGACAGCCCCCGCCCGTATGCGTTACGCGTGATTTTATATGTGGAAATGCAGGAAATTTGCGGGGGATGAGAGGGGGAGTCGCCAATAGCCACGCGCATGTCACATCCCATGGATCGCCAATACGCAGTGCTGAATGTAGCGCGTTCATAGTACATATAGTGATTGGGCCCCCAAGCCTCGAAACACGTGTCTAAATTTCCCACATACCTAATTATTACTTAAAGTTCTTTATAAATTGTTATCGCTTTGTAGATTCTGTGGCTTTGATTCTGGGGATAGCAGCGATTTATTTCATAACTCTCGAGTCGCGGGAGCCTTGTTTTCCCATATATTTTGGTCGGACTTCCGTGTTTTGCCGAATCGGTATGTTTTGGTGTCTTGTGACGTGTTGGGTTTTTAGCACCTGCAATATCTATAATAAATATAAATTTATCAGTGTATTAGCTAATTTTAGCCAATTATTCAGAAGGTAAATTTATCCGTTTGGAGGAGAATCAGGCGGCGAGTGGGATATCAAATTGCGCAAGGGCTTTTTGCTGTCTTGCTTGCAAGGTATTAAGATTAAAATCATCGATTAGTTCATTAAAAACCTGGTACCAGTTTATTTCGGCTTTGAGGTGTAAAAACACAGATCCAAGCCCCAAAGCGGCCCGATCCATGAAAACAAATTCACGCGGCACTGATATTCCGCCCACGGTTTTATTGAGCTCTCGTAGTTTTTTGTGAACTTTTTCAGCGGTTTCGCGGCCGTAAACGCCGCCGGAAACTTCGCCGATAGGGCGGATTCTATCCTCCATCACCGGGCTGTAGAGGAAATTTGCCCAGATATTGAGTGTTTCAATCTGTTCCTGGCTCAGGTTTTTAAACCCCCAGGTCTCATAGGCGTGAACGGCCAGGTCGGTGTTGTCTGTCATCAGAGCGTTGTAGAGATCAATAACGCCGCCAATAAAGGATGGTTTGAAGACACGTACACATCCGAAATCCAGGAGGTTAATGGTATTGTCGGGACGTACAGTGTAATTGCCTAGATGTGGATCGCCGTGAATGATCCCGTAATGATAAAGCGGCACGTACCAAGCGCGGAACATATTCATCGCCAGTTCATTACGCTGTTCCGAATGCCCATCAATAAAATTAAGAATCTTTTCGCCTTCAAGCCATGTGCTGGTAAGAAGTCTGTCGGTTGAAAGCTCCTCAATAATCTCAGGGACATGCACGCCGGGCTCGTTTGCCAGTATCGATGTATAGAGCTTGCAATGTCTGGCTTCCAGCCGGTAATCGAGTTCCTCTGATAGGCGCGCTGCTAGCTCCTCATGAATTTGGCCGGTCTTAATCGCTTGGTCGTAGCGCTCGTAAAGGGAAAAAATAATCTTCAGTTGGTTGAGGTCGGTATCGATCGCTGATTGCATGTCTGGATATTGCAGCTTGCACGCGAGCGTTTGTCCGTCAAGTGATGTGGCTTTGTGGACTTGACCAAGGCTGGCTGCGGCGGCAGCCTCTTTTTCAAAAGATACAAATTTTGTTTCCCAGTCTGGTCCCAGTTCAGCCTTCATGCGGCGCCGGACAAATGGCCAGCCCATAGACGGAGCATTGGCCTGCAGTTCCTGAAAGGCTCTGGCGTATTCGGGGGGCAGGGCTTCGGGGATGGTGGCTAGGATTTGCCCGACCTTCATCAGCGGCCCTTTGAGGTTGCCCAGCGATTGCATAAGCTGCAGGGCATGGTCTTCCCGCTCTATCTTAAGGCCAAGATATCTCTCGCCGGCAAGTTTGGTCGCCAGCCCTGCCATTGTGCCAGAGACTTTGCTGTAGCGCCTTATCCGGCCGCGTACTGAATTTTTATCCAGATTGTCTTCCATGATGTGTAAACTTGGCTTTGGCCATACAAATGTCCAGCAAAAAGAGCTTCTTTGCAGGAATATAATATTTTTTACTTTTGAAGGCTTTTATGGACAGGGCTATAGAAAATGTGATGCAATGTAGGGAGGTTGCAGGAGTTGTTATGAAGAAAAAAATTATTATTCTTACTGTCGTATTGGCTGTATTTGCTCTGGGTTCAGAGCCAGCTTATGCCAAGAAGGGCTTTCTTGAGGCGCTTCTGCCCGGTATTTTTGGAAAAAAAGACAATGGACCAAAACCGGAGGACACGCTCATAGCTCCTTTTGCTTATGAAGATCCGTCTTTGAGTGAAGAAACTAAGACAAAAGAGGGGTTACCTCTGAATGTTGCCCATCGTGGCAACCGTGAAATCGGAGAATGGCTGATGCAGGCTGTGTCCGAGGGTATGACTTTTGAAAGCGGAAATTTTCAAGAAGAGCTAAAGGGAACAACCTCCTATTTTGATGAGCCCGGACATAAGGAATATCTGGCATTTCTGCAGGAAAGCGGCATTATCAAAGTTCTGGAGTCAGAGAAATATCATATTCGCAGCTTTGTCCAACATGCGCCCCTGCTTTTGAATGAGGGCTCTGTTGAGAATCGCTACCGTTGGCTTTATGAGACAACACTTATGGCTAGCTATATGGACCGTGAGATGGAAAATTATAAAAAACAGGTGACCCCGGTCAATCAAATGGTGCGTGTTACAATACAGGTGGGGCGTTCAAAGGATGCTGATAACGAGCACAAGATTTTGATTGAGAGTTGGAGCGGCAAGATACAAAAGCTGGATAAGAAATAAAAACTTTCAAAAAAGACTTATCCTTGTCTGATATTTCATTACAATTTGTCCATTACGAATCATTATAAGGAGTTTGAGATGTCAGAAAATGTGGCAAGCTTTCCCGCGTCTTCCGAGGAAGGCGAGGAGGAAAAGGGTTCAGGCGCGCAGGATACCGGTGGCGTTGCGGGTAAGCGTCTGGTGTCGTTTTTACAACGGGTTGAAGGCCTTGAGGAAGAAAAAACGGCATTAGCGGATGATATCAAGGAAGTTTATGCCGAAGCCAAGGGTGTTGGGTTTGATGTTAAAACCATCCGCCGAATTGTTAAGCTGCGCAAAATGGAGCCGGAAAAGCGTCAGGAAGAAGATGCGATTCTGGAGCTTTATAAGTCCGCCATTGGAATGGTGTAGTATTGCCATTCAAAAGATATTTATCCCTGCCATGGGTAATGTCCGCACCGCTTTTACTGGGTGGTTTTGGTTTAAGCGTTTTTTTTATCGGTACGGACAGCATCCTTTTTGCCCCGGCGGTTATTAGCCTTCTTTTATTTGCCGCGATAACGCTTTATCCGAATTTTAAAGATGGCTGGGGTGTTCCGAAAACGTCAACGGTCGCCTTTGTTGGGTTGTTCTGGCTCTGGTTGTTCCTTGGCCATTTCTGGTCAAGTGTTCCCAATCTAAGTACTTTTTTTACGATCCTTATTAGTGTTTTGCCGGCCTTATTTCTGGTTCTTATTTTGGCGCCGGAGCCACAAAAATCTCTGCGCGTGCATGCAATGGCTGTCGGGATTATGATTGGTGCGTTTGCGCTTTGGGCCTTGATTCAGTTTTTCTTTCTGTTTGAAACTTATGGTCCGCGCATTCATCATCCAATGCTCAACCCCAATAATCTGGCGGGGCTGTTTGAGATGGCGTTGTTGCCGGCGCTGGCGATGTTTTTTGCATCGAAAGAAAGAAAGTCCACTATTTTATCCGGTCTTGCGCTGCTTGTTTTTTATTCTGCACTTATTGTAACGCAAAGCCGGGGGGCTTTTGTTGCCTGTGCCATGAGCGCTTGTGTGCTTCTTCCTTTTGTGTTGTGGGGAGCGGGGAAGACTGCCTGGAAAAAGTTTACGCTTGTCGTGGTAATGGTTGGTCTTGTGCCGACTTTGATTAATGTTTACGGCAATGGTGTTTTGCATGGAAATTTGATGGGATTGGGCAATTTCATGGAGCTGCACAGTGTTGTTGATCGGTTGTTGCTCTGGGGATCGACATGGGAGATGGTGAAGGATAATTTCTGGCTTGGTACCGGATTGGGGACGTTTTTTTATTACTACCCGGGTTATCGCGACCACTCTGATCTTAGTGATGGTTTTTTTGCACATATGGATCCATTGCAACTCTGGGCCGAAACAGGGGTTCTGACCTATGTGTTGTTTTACGGCATTTTGATTTGTGTGTTGCTGAGGACAATTACGGCGGCTCGTGCCGCGAGTAATGAGCGTTTGAAGCTGCAAATTATGGGTACGTTTTGCGGTATGTTGGCTTTAAGTCTGCATACGCATCTGACGTTTCATCTTTATATGCCGGGGATATTGGTGCCTTTGGCGACGTTGTTGGCGTACTGGTATATCAAAACGGAAAAAGCTCTGGACGATGGATATGAGCGTGTTTCTTTTGTGCCTTCACGCGCAACGTTTTTGACGTCGTCGGTGGCTGTCTCTCTTGTTGTGATTGTTATAGGTGGCTGGTGTGTGCGTTCGGCTGCGGCTATTCACATTATGAATGAAGTAACGGCCAAGACCTATACGGGTGAAAAAGAAATAGCGCGTGCAAAAATGGAGCAGGTAAAGTTCTGGGCACCGGATAGCTACGAGCGCTACTTTGAATATGAAGCGCGTTTTCGTATTGATGATTTGTGGGGCGGGATCAGAAAAATGAATCCTGAAAAGGCGAGCCAGACCTATGAGGAGGCAATATATTTTCTTGATGAAGCGGAAAAGCGTAACCCCGCTCATACACGGATCTGGGATTTGCGAGCGCGGCTTTATATGATTGTTGATGGTGTGTTTGTACAAGGTGGTACGGATAAAGCCGCTGTTTTGTTCGCACGGGTCATAAAGGCGAACCCTTTAGCGGTTGACACGCGCGTGGCGCTGGCCAATCTTTACAGCAAACAGGGTGAGTTGGATAAGGCGTTGGCTGTGCTGGAGGACGGGACGCGCTGGCCGGCAGTGAAGGGCCAGCCGGATGTTAATTTCCTGACGGCGTTGGCGCAGGTAAAGATGCAGATGGGAGATAAAGTGGCGCATGACCGGATTATCGAAGAGGCGCGCAAGCGGGCGATACGGTATGGGTTGGTGGCGAATTAGGCTTTTTGCCGGTTCTCAATCAGATCATCCACGACAGCCGGGTCGGCGAGGGTGGATGTATCACCAAGATTTTCAAATTCATTGGCGGCAATTTTGCGCAGGATGCGGCGCATAATTTTTCCGGAGCGCGTCTTGGGTAGGCCGTGCGTAATCTGAATAACATCAGGTGTGGCAATCGGACCAATGATCCGGCGCACGGTTTCGATGACTTCTTTTTTTAGCTCTTCATTTGGCTGTGCGCCCTCATTCAGGATGATGTAGGCGTAAATACCCTGGCCTTTAACGTCGTGTGGGTAGCCAACAACGGCGCTTTCGGCGACTTCTTCGTGTTCGTTAATGGCACTTTCAATTTCAGCGGTGCCAAGACGATGACCGGAGACATTGATCACGTCATCAACACGGCCCGTTATCCAGTAATAGCCATCCTTGTCACGCCGCGCCCCGTCACCGGTAAAATACAGCCCATTAAACGTTGAAAAATAGGTTTGCGCAAAACGCTCATGGTCGCCAAACAGGGTGCGCATCTGACCAGGCCATGAATCCGCGATACAAAGATTTCCCTCGCATGCACCATCAAGTTTTTTCCCTTCGCCATCAACGATAATTGGTTGAATACCAAAAAACGGTTTGCTAGCTGACCCGGGCTTAAGCGTATGGCAGGGCAGGGGTGTAATCATATGTCCGCCAGTTTCTGTTTGCCACCATGTGTCGATCACCGGGCAGCGTCCTTCGCCGACCACATCGTGATACCACATCCAGGCCTCGTGATTGATCGGCTCACCAACGGTGCCGAGAATGCGTAAGGATTTACGCTTGGTCTTTTTTACAAAATCATCACCTTCGCGTAAAATTGCGCGGATGGCGGTGGGGGCTGTATAGAAAATGCTGACATTATGTTTGTCGACAACTTGCCAAAACCGTGACCAGTCGGGGTAATTGGGAACGCCTTCGTAAACAAGGCTGATCGCGCCATTGGCAAGCGGTCCGTAGACAATATAGGAATGTCCTGTAACCCAGCCGACATCAGCTGTGCACCAGTAAACTTCGCCGGGTTTATAATCGAACACATATTCATGGGTGAGCGACGTATAAACCATATAGCCGCCGGTGGTGTGTAGTACGCCCTTTGGTTTTCCGGTTGAGCCAGAAGTGTAGAGAATAAACAGAGGGTCTTCGGCGTTCATTTCTTCGCATGGGCAATCGGTTGATTGGTCATTCACAGCCGCGCCTTCGATATCACGTTCTTCATGCCAGTCGATGTCGCCACCCGTATGACGCAGCACCAGAACCGTATGCACATTCGGGCAGCTTTCCAGCGCCTTATCAGTATTGGCCTTAAGTGGAACTTTTTTGCCGCCGCGCAGGCCCTCATCGGCTGTGATAACAACAGTAGAGCCACAATCAAGGATACGGTCTTTGAGTGAATCTGGTGAAAACCCGGCGAAAACCACGGAGTGTACTGCACCGATCCGCGCACAGGCCAGCATCGAGTAAACGGCTTCGGGTACCATCGGCATATAGATGGTGACGCGGTCGCCTTTTTTTACGCCGCGTTCTTTTAACAGGTTCGCAAGGCGGCACACTTCATCTTTAAGCTCGCCATAGGTAATGCGTTTGTCCTGACCGGGTTCGTCCCCTTCCCAAATCAGGGCTGTGCATTTCGCTTTGTCTTCGACATGGCGGTCAACACAGTTGTAACAGGCATTCAATGTGCCATCTTCGTACCACTTGATAGAGACGTCGTCTTTGAAGCTGGTATTTTTAATTTTGGTTGGTTTTTTGAACCAGTCGATGCGCTCTCCCATCTCGGCCCAGAATTTTTCAGGGTCTTCGACAGAGCGTTTATAGAGCTCTTCATACTGGGCTTCGGTAATCGTGACGTGGTTCAGGATGTCCTGCGGTGGCGCAAATGTTTCGGTCATATTTTTTCCCTGAGCATTACCCTATACATATTCATCTGAGCTGGGTTTTAGCATAAATCCCTGTAAAAGCAAATATATAGGAGGTTTTTTATGCAGCGCAGCATAAAATTCATCCATGAAATTTGACCCAAAGGTATTAATTATGTAAATATACTGCATTATATTTTGTTATGACAGGAAAGTGTGGAGAAAGATGAAAAACAGAAACGTACTAGAAAAAAGACGTCAAAAAATTCGAGAAGCAAAAAAAACAAAAGCAGAAAAGAGCCTGCAGGAAAATGTTCTAAATGCACGTCGTAATGAATTCAGAGCTGAGCTGGAAAATACCCTAAAAAAAACCCAGGACATGTATCCACAGGTGTCTCCTGAACATATTGTTAAAATAAATGAGCTTAAGATGTACGGCAGCGAGCTAAAGGGGTTTGGTTTGCGTGGTGCTAATTTTAAAAGCGTTAATTTCTTTGAAGCTCAAATGCAAGGCATCGATATGCAGGAGACGAATTTAGTCTTTGCAAACTTAAGTCAGGGAGACTTTACTGGCGCTGATTTTACGGGTGCCGATTTGCGCCAAGCTACGATGATCCATACCAATCTTAATGGTGCGTTGTTAGATAACACGAAATTACCCTTTGAGTCTTATTACAAGGCTGATGGTCGCCCGGCGGAAATCCCTAAGGGTGCACGTTTTTATCTTAATGACGGGCAGGAAGTTATCGGTTTTTTGCATGACAAGGGTGGTTACCCTTATGTGGATCCGAACTATCCTGCAACCGGATATAAGTTGTCAGACTTTTTTGATGGGTTAGCAGAAAAGACAAAAACAGTTCGTTTTGCAGATATTGTGCAAGAGGCAGGCCTGGTTGCTGCTTACCTTCTGCAGCCCAAAAAAGTTGAAGATTGCGCTGAAGAAAAACAAGTTTTTGCGCCTGCCGCTTAAATGCCACCCATTTTACAAATCGTTTTCCATTCCTTGTCTGCAACAGGGCAAACGGACAGGCGTGACTGGCGCACCAGCGCCATAGTTTCTAGAGATTTCGTTTCTTTTATCTCTTTTAAGGTAACGGACTTTTTCAAGGGCTTTACAGTCTTTACATCCACCATCCCAAAACGGCCTTTTTCATCGGTATGGTCGGGGTAATATTCTTTGACCACTTTCACTATGCCGACAATTTCTTTGCCTTCATTGGAGTGATAGAAAAAACACTCATCGCCTTTTTTCATCGCCTTCATATTATTGGAGGCTTGGTAATTACGCACACCATCCCAATAAGTGGTGCCGTCGTTCACCATCTCATCCCATGAATATTTGAACGGTTCGGATTTTACCAGCCAGTAAGCCATGCTCTACTTTTTGTAAACCAATGAAAAGATAATCCCCAGCCCAAGGCCGGTTCCCAGTCCTGCGCCAGCCCAACCAAGTGCAAGTGCCAGTGGGATTGGCATCCAGGCATAGGAGGCGGCCATCAGGACAGCCATCAACAGGCCGATTTTGATACCAAAACCAATGCCGCATTTTATGCCTTTGCCTTCTTTATCGCAGCAACCGCATGCATATATGAAGGCGGTGATGAGGGCGATTAGGATTTGCGTGCCCATCATCCATGGCATTACCATGTCTTCTGGCGCACGCCAGAGTTCACTGGTTTGTTCGTACAAATCCATCAAAAGATTGCCGTGTACAAGAAAATCAAAAGCAAAGATAAAAACAAAGCCGGCCAGAGCGGCGGCAAGGTAGCGTGGAATATTAATGCCTGTAATGGGGCAATGCATAATAACTCTCCTTTTTTATTTCCCTGTCATTTCATAACCAAAGGGTCTGTTCAGCATTTCTTCAATCGCTTCTTCAATGCTGACACCTTCGTTGAGACATCTATTAACGCCTTCGGTGATGGGCATGTCAACGGCATGCTTCTTTGCCAGTGCCAGCGTGGCTTTGGCGGTATGAACGCCCTCTGTGACTTCCTTGCGTGGCCCCAGAATTTCCTCGAGCGTTTTGCCTTCGCCCAGCGCCGCGCCCAGTGAAAAATTGCGCGATTGCATAGATGAGCAGGTCAGCATCAGATCACCAATACCACACATGCCGAGCAGTGTTTCCTTTTTTGCATCCATCGCAACGCCGAGTCGGGCAATTTCAGCAACGCCACGTGTGAGCAATGCTGCGCGCGCATTTTCTCCAAGCTTTAGCCCGTAAACAATACCGCAGGCAATGGCGATGACGTTTTTAATTGCGCCGCCAAGCTGCGTGCCGATAACGTCGTCAGTGATATAGGGGCGGAAATGCTTCACACCGAGCGCTTCCTGTAGCTCGCGTGCAACATCTTTGTCCGCTGTTGCGATAGTGACGGCGGCGGGAAGGCCCTTTGCCACTTCATGGGCGAAAGTGGGCCCGGTCATGATGGCGGTGGTAGCATTGGGTACGACGTCTTCAGCAACCTGTGACAACAAGAGCCCGCTATCAAGCTCAATCCCTTTGGAACAGATAACCACCGGCTTGCCATCAGCAATATCGCCTTTAATATTTTTCAGTGTCGTCCGGACATGTTGTGCCGGTGTAACGATCAGAAGAATGTCGTTCTTGGAAACTTCGCTCAGACTATCGGTGGCCTTGAGTGTTTCGGATAAAGGAATGTCTGGAAGAAAAACCGGATTTTCGTGTTTGTCATTGATGGCAGAAACAGTCTCAGGTTCACGCGCCCAGATGGTGACGTCGCGACCATTTTTTGAAAGAACTTGCGCCAGAGCCGTTCCCCATGCGCCTGCGCCGATAACACCAATGCTCTGCATTCACATATCCCTTTTATGCCTTAACCCCGGCACCTTGCCGTGGCGCAGCGTCCGGGTCAAGGGGCCAGCGTGGACGAGCTTTAAAATCAAAATTGTCCTGTAGCCCTTTTTGTAGCCGTTCCAGCCCGGCCCAGGCGATCATCGCGGCGTTATCCGAGCATAATTCCAGTGGCGGCGCGTATAAGTTCATATCATGGCGTGCGGTGATGGCGGTTAGGGCCTGTCTTATAGCGCTATTGGCAGAAACACCGCCGGAAACCACTAAAGTTGGGGTTTTGGCTGTGTATTGCTTGAGGAAATCCCGCATAGCGCTTTCGCAGCGATTTGAGAGGGTTTGTGCCATTGTAACCTGAAACGCATAAGCCAGATCAGCGATGTCTTCTTGCTGTAAATCACCCTCGGGCAGTTTTTCCACATGTGTACGTATGGCTGTTTTAAGGCCTGAAAAGGAAAAATCACAGCCCTTACGACCTTTCATGGGGAGGGGGAGTGAGAAGCGCTTTAGGGCTTTTTCGGGGTCTTTGCATTGCGCGGCCATTTTCTCAAGATTGGGCCCGCCGGGATAAGGCAGCCCCATCAGCTTGGCCGATTTGTCGAAACACTCACCAGCGGCATCATCGAGCGTTGTGCCCCAGCGTTTGTACTGGCCGACATCTTCAGTCACCAGAATTTGCGTGTGGCCACCGGAAATCAGCAGCAGCAAATAGGGAAATTCGATGCTGTCCGTCAGGCGTGGGGTGAGGGCATGGCCCTCGAGATGATTAACGGCAATGAAGGGAATGTCCTTGGCAGCGGCAATTGCCTTACCAGCCATCATACCAACCATCACCCCGCCGATGAGGCCAGGGCCGCAGGTCGCCGCAACGCCATCGAGTTCATCGAAAGAGAGGTCGGCGTCTTTCAGGGCGGCCTTGATCAGCGTATCGAGATGCTCCATATGGGCGCGGGCGGCAATCTCTGGAACAACGCCGCCAAAGGCTTCATGTTCTTTTAGTTGGCTGAGGACGAGATTGGACAGAATCTCGCGCTTGTCATTGACCACAGAGGCCGATGTTTCGTCACAGCTTGTTTCTATGCCGAGGATGTTGATGCCAGTATTCATGGGAAGGTTTTAACGTATCAACACGCGCTTGTCATCTCAGCTGTGAACACCCTGTAGACTTTTGATTTTATTTCATTAATTAATGTCCTTCAGTTTGTTTGTAAATTTGAGGGAGGGGGCCCCTCCTGCTTTCTTTTGTTTCAAAGGGTTAGAGGAATTTTTCTTCAGTTCGTTGGTTGTTATTCTCCTTATTAATTTTACATAATCTAAAACTGAAGAGTTCCCCCTGCGGGGGAACAGGGTGGGGTGTTTTTGTGGCTTACTCGATCCGTTTTTCATGCCGACATTATAGGAAATATATCCTAACTTGTCAAAGGTTTTAAACGCGGAGATTGGGAGGATGTAGAGATTTTGTAACGATTGACACTTAGTTGGTAGTGATGTGCGGACTTTCCGGAGTTGGTAAACGTCTTGCATCTGAAGAGCCCTTTTCTAATAGCTCGTTACTACTTATAGGGTCTGCCGCATAAGCTTGATGAGAAAGTAGAAAATCAAGCATAGGTGTTCCAGGGTTGATAGTTTCTGTTTTGATACCAACAAGATAGTAATAAGAGACATTATAGATCCGCTGCTTTAGGGATTGTTTTGCGGTAGGCATGGCGCTGGGGTTTCTATTGGCTTTTGAGTTATGATCAAGGTCTTTCAACTTAATATCAATGCCGTCTTCCTCGGCTTGCCCACAACGCTCAATAAAATCAAAATAAAGCTCGCCCGAGCGCTTTGTAACAGCATCGACACCTTGGATTATGCGGTCACTAAAACCGACTTCACGTAAGTCTTCTAGTGTCCAATCACTATCTTCGACGACATCATGGAGAACACCAATAGTGTGTTTGGAAATTGAATTTGTATTATTAAAAGCAACTGCCAAAGGATGAAGGATATAAGCTTCTCCATCGCGAGTTTTAACATCAAAAAGGGCATTATTGGCAATTTCTAAAGCGAGGGCAAAGCCTGCTTTTTGCGCAGCTTTTCGTCTCGTCGGCGCCCTTTTCTTCGCCCAGCGGGCTTTAATTTCTTCTTTGGTAAAAAACATAGGGAAGTGTATAGCAATACTATAAAAATATGTAAAGAAGTTTATGGAATGTTAGTAAAAACAGGCAGGGATGACAGTTGAGTGGATGTGGTTTACAAATTGACCATGACAAATTCAAAAAAAATCAAAATAGGATCGCGGGGCTCGCCGCTGGCGCTGAAGCAGGTGGAGATGGTTAAGGCCGCCTTGGGGCCGGAAGTTGAAACCGAGACGGTCATTATTAAGACCTCTGGGGACTGGAACCCGGCGGATGGCGAGGTGGCCCTGCCGGATCATGAGGGTGGCAAAGCGCTGTTCGCCAAGGAGATTGAGGAGGCGCTTCTGGCCGATGAAATCGACGTCGCTGTGCACTCGATGAAGGACATGGATTCGACCCTGCCGGAGGGGCTCATTATACCCTGTATGTTACCCCGCGAAGACCCGAGAGATGCCCTCATTACACGTACAGGGGCGACTCTCGATGATTTACCAGAAGACGCGGTTGTCGGTACCACCAGCCCACGGCGAAAAGCCTTCCTGTTGGCCCGAAAACGGAGCCTCAAGATCGTGCCCTTTCGCGGCAATGTTGGGACCAGACTAGAAAAGCTAAAATCGGCTGATGTCGATGCAACTGTGCTTGCGGTGGCCGGTTTGAAGCGACTCGGACTGGCCGGTGAGATCACACAAATTTTGGACAAAAAAGACATGATTCCGGCCGCCGGACAAGGCGCAATCGGCCTAGAATTAAAGGCCAAAAACGAACAATTGATAGCCAAATTTAGCCAAATAAACTGTTTAAATACAAATATTTGTGTAAATGCAGAGCGATCATTTATCCAAGAGATAGGGGGTTCCTGCCACACACCGGTGGGGGCGCACGCCATATTAGAAAATAATAAAGTATTTTTGCAGGTTATGTTGGCTTCTGAAGACGGAAATAAATTTTGGTCAGATGAAATTTGCGGAGAGGCTTCGACGTCAGAAGAGGCTATTCAGCTTGGAAAAAAATTGGGTGAATCGTTAAAATCCCGTCTGCCGGAAGGGGTGATATAGAGCTCATGGACGGACAAAATTTAATTCTCATAACCAGGCCTGTTGAAGACGCGGATGGGTATGCTGCCGAGCTGGAATCTGAGGGGTTTCAAACTTTTACAGAACCAATGCTTCAAGTTCTGGCGCGCGATTTTGAGGTGCCGGATTTATCCGGGTATGAGGGGCTGATTTTTACCAGCGCCAACGCGGTGAGAATTTTTGCCGCGGCCTCTTCGGAACGTAATATCGAAACTTATTGTGTGGGTCATAACACCTATGAAGAAGCAAAAAAACACGGCTATAATTATTTACATAATGCAAAAGGGGGTGGGGAGGAGTTGGTGGATATTCTTCTAAAGGGGGCGCGTAATGTTATCACGGAAGAGGGCGGCGCCATGATTACAGAAAAGAATAATACGCTCACAGAGAAGAATAATACGATAAAGGTACAAAGTAATGTGGGCCCAGATAAGGATAGTGCGGGTCCGGATAACGGGTCCGGTGACGACGGCAATAAAATCCTGTTTCTGCATGTTCGTGGGCAACATGTCGCGCGACCAATTGACGAGATGCTCAAAAATGGAGGGGTGAATGCTGACACGTTGGTGGTTTATCGCGCCGAAAAAGTTAAAGCGTTAAGTAAAATTTGTATCGATAAGATTCAAAATGGTGAGATTGATGCCGTGACATTTTTCTCCAGACGTACGGCTGAAAATTTTCTTGTCCTGGCGAAGGAGAACCAACTGACCGGGGCGTTATCGCATATAAAGGCCTTGTGTATAAGTAGCGGCGTGCTAGAGTGCGTACGGATTATTTCATGGGCGGGTACGTACACAGCCAGCCAGCCTGACAGGCAGGGAATGCTGAGCCTTATCAAGGATGTATGTGCACTCGCCCCCGAACGTTGTGAGGAGATCGAGATCATGAGCAAAACAAGTCAAAACGCAATCAGCAACGCAGAAGACGTCATTGAAAAATTCGGCGGAATCCGTCCGATGGCCACCAAGATGTCTGTGCCGGTAACGACGGTTCAGGGGTGGAAAAAACGCAATGTCATTCCGGGAACCCGTCTTGATGCCCTGTTGCAGGCGGCCAAAGACCATAATGTCAATCTGGACGGCGTGCTTGAAAGAGCGGATGCGGCCAATGAAAATGAAGCGGCCAAGCAGGCGCGGGTTGTGCCTGAGGCGCGGGCGGAAGAGTCTACTAAGGCTGCGGAAGTTAAGGGAAGTAAGGGCGGCGGCGGGAAACCGCCATTTCCGCTGCAAAATAATATAGAGAAAGAATTTGCCGCTTCGGAGAAAAAAGCCGTGACACGTTCAACGCTCATTAATGCCCTTCTTGTTGTGTTGGCCATTGGGGCGCTGGCCGCGCTTTTATGGCCGAAAGTCGAGAAAGTGGGGCAGATTGAAACCGAAGTGGAAGCCGTTAAGGAAGAACAGTCTTTCCTCCGTAATATGATCCCGGAAGGTTTTGAACAGCGTATGGAATCGCTGCAGGAACAGGCTAAGGAGGCGCAGGAAAGTGTTTCTCTTGCTGTTGATGCTGCCAAGACGATTTCTGATGATGTGCTGGCTGAAGATGCCGGATCACTACAAGAAAGGGTGATAAGACTGGAGACCCATGTTGCCGATCTGGCCGGTGGCTCACCGCAGATGGTAGCGATGCTGCAGCGGGCGCAAGCCTGGCGGCAAAGCATTCCTGGTCAGCAGCAGCTTGGTCAGAGCCTGTCGGAGTTGAACGCATTGGTCGGTGGTCTGGATGGCAATCTGGAAAATTTTGATGGCGCTCTCCAGCAGGCGCGGGAACAAAGTCCCGCTCTTGGGCAGACATTTGAAGGCGTACCACAGCAGGAATTAAAAGCAGCGGCCATGCTATTGGGCCTGTCGAAACTTCGTGGCTCTCTCAATCGTGATAATGAGTCTTTTGAAGATGATCTACAGCTTTTGATGAACCTTGTCGGCGAAGACAATCTAGAGCTGAAGTCTTCTTTAGAGCGTCTGGCGCCGCATGCGCAGGACGGTGTTTTAACCCCGGAGGGCTTGTCGGCAGAATTTAGAGGATTGGCAGGCGATGTTGTTGTGTCATCTTTGAAAGGCGAGGACATCTCTGTGCAGGAAAAAGCCAAAGCCCGCTTTAATGACCTTTTACAGGTTGAAAAAGATGGTGAGCTGGTTACCGGTACGGATACACAAGCGACAGTCGTGCGTGCGCAAAACCTGCTGGAGGCCGGCAATATTGAAGACGCTATCTCACAGATACAAACGCTTGAAGGCCCGGCGGCTGAAGTTGTGGCTCCTTTTCTTAACAAGGCGCAGGCGAGCCTGCTGGCAAAAAACGCCAAGCAGATGGCAACGCAGACCATTAACCTGCGTGCCTTTGGTGATAAGGCATTGGCTGCAGGAAAAGATATTTTGCCGGGAAGCGGCAGACTTATTCAAAATGAAGAAACTGGCATTAATATTCTGAAACCACGCTAGCGGATTCTGCCATAATAAACATTATGATCCGGAGGACATCATGATCAGGGCCATCATTTTTATGATCAAGGTCGCCTTGCTTGTGGGGCTTGCCGTTTGGGTGGCTGACCGACCGGGCAGTGTCGCCATTGAATGGATGGAATATAAATTTACCCTCCATATGGGCGTCTTCCTTCTTGTCTTCCTTTTTGCGGTTATGCTGGCAATCGCTGTTTTCGGCGTTATTAAAGGTGTTGCTGACTTCCCCAAAAGTCTAAAACGCTACCGTGAATATCTGTGCCGTGAGAAAGGCTACAAAGCTTTGACTTTGGGATTAACGGCCGTAGCAGCAGGGGATTCCAAAAGCGCAGTTTACCAGGCACAAAGAGCAACCCGGTTTCTTCCTGAGGATACGGGCCTGCCTTTGCTACTCCAGGCGCAGGCTGAGCGTATGAGTGGCAAGGAGGAGGAGGCACGCGAAACTTTTGCCCTTTTGCTGCAGGACAAGAACGCAGCATTTTTGGGTGTAAGGGGGCTGCTGCAAGCGGCGCTGGACATGGAAAATTACCCCAAAGCACTGGAGCTGGGGCGCGAGGCATTGCGCCTGCATCCAAAGCAGCCATGGATCTTGCGTGTGGTGTATGATCTTGAAATCAGGTTGCAGGATTGGGAGGCAGCGCGCAAAACTTTATATCGTGCCGAGCGGGCCGGTGCCGTTAAAACTGAAAAAGCCAATAGTGATCGTATAGCCATGTTGCTCGCTGAGGCCGATAAGGATTTAGAACAAGATGATCGTACGGCGGCCTTTAAAAAATTAAAAAAGGCACATGGCTATGATCCATCCTTTGCGCCGACGGTGACGCGTTTGGCCAAAATGCATATTCAAAAACGCCACCGTTTGAAAGCTGTGTCCGCAATTGAGAAAGCCTGGAAGGCTGCGCCGCATCCGGAACTGGCTGAGGTGTGGGATCTGGCGGCACCTAAGATTAGCAAAAAGAAGAATAAAACGGATGATCCGATGGCGCGGCTAAAATGGTTTGAAAAATTATTGGCCCTAAAACCAGCCAGTGGTGAAGGCCACATAGCAGTCGCGCAGGCGGCGATGGATGACGGGTTATGGGGCGAAGCACGTGCGCATTTGAAGGCGGCAGAGGAGGTTGAGCCTTCGCGCCGTGTTTATACGATGCTGGTGTCTTTGGAAGAGCGCTCAACCCAAAACGAAGAAGCAATTATGGGGTGGACTGATAAAGCGGAAGATGCGCAACTGGATCGGCAATGGGTGTGCAGTGAAACAGGTCGTATTTATTTGGAATGGGCGCCGGTTTCAGCGCAGGGTTTTAATACGGTTGAATGGGCTTGTCCTGATGCCGGCAGTGCCAGTGCTTTTTTGGCTGCGGATGGAAGTGAAGAAGACGTTATGCTGGAAGCGCCTAAAGTCTGACGATGCCTTTGCGCATTGCGTAGAACAGCCCAAGACCACCAAGGAAGCCGCCTAAATGGGCTTGCCACGCGACATCACCACCGAGCATCCCCATACCGGTAATCAGCGCCATCCATAAGAATATCAATGGCAACGGGCCGCGCTTTCCAATGGGCCCCATCATACCGCGTTCGTATAAAAGCAGGAATGTAACGCCGAACAACCCGCTAATGCTGCCCGAGGCGCCGATAACCGGCGCGGCCAGGAACGGATTGAGGAGCAGGTAAAACAAGGCGCCAGAGATACCGCTGACAAAAAAGAAAATCAGCATGCGCTTGGCACCAAAAGTGGTTTCCATGAACATGCCCATCACCAGCATCATGGCCGCATTAAAAACTAAATGCATCCAGCCGCCATGGATAAAAAGATGCGTGAAGGGGGTCACGAGGGCCAGCCAGCTCCATGGCTCCGCGCCGGTAAAAACGGCAGGGACAAAACCAAAAGTAAAAAACAATTCGTGTCGCGCAATCGGATCAACGAAGAGATATAGCGGGAGGTGAACAATCACCAAAAGAGTAATGATGATGCGGGTTAGCGGCGGTATCTTACCAGCATTAAAAAACGGTACGTCTTGTCCTGTATTGTCTTTTTTGTATTGCTTGCGCCAACTCTTTTCCTGCTTGTCTTTTTGTTTTCTAATGCGGTCACGTTCGGCCAGCGTTGGCATGCGGACGACATTGTCATCCTCATCCTTATCGTGCCCGTTTCCTGATCCGTTGTTTTTTCCAGTCATTTGTCGAGCATAACAAAAAATCGCCAATGGCCCTAAAGCTATTGGCGACTTACCGGCTACTATTTTTGAATATTTACCCCAACGTCATCTTAAAGCCGATATCAGCATTTTTTTCCTGATCGTATTTGTATTTGACCGTTTCATCGCCTTTGGGGGCCATGAAGCTTGGTGGCATGACTTTTGTAATCATTTTGCCGGCCTGGGCCAGTAATTCGGTTGTAGAAATTTTAGCGTGGCTGATTTGTTTTGTCAGTTTTTTGAGCACATCACCGAAAGCTTCGGCGGCTATTTCGGAACCCATAACAACCATTTCCACGATTTTACCCAAGGCTGGAATTTTTCCGTCAACGACGTCACCAAATGCCGCTACCATTTTATTTGCAGCTGGTTTTTTGCCGCCTGAGCCACTTTTGCCGCTTTTGGACTTGCCTTTTTCCTCTTCGCCTTCTTCAGCTTCCTCGTTGTCATTGATCACTTCAATTTCAACATAGGTGGGCATCTGAAGGCTCACTGGATATTTCTTGAGCTTCTTTGGCTCAAGGTCTTTACCAGTAAGGCCGGGTTTGATTTCCAGACGTATCTTTTCCGGAATACGCCAGTCCAGAACCACACAGTGGCTTTTAAATTCGCCAGTTTGTGCACAGGGAAGAATAATCCTCTTACCGGGATAAAAAGGCTCTTTTACGCCTGCATCTTCCAAAAATTTCTGCACATTCACTTGCATCACACTCTCCTTGTTGCTGACCGTTTGTCCGATCTTTTTACGGAAATCCTCTAAATAATGCACCGAAAAGGTTAATAAACAGTTAATAAGTGTTAAGGATTAGAAAGATGTAGTTTTTGAGTTGTGCACTGTAATTCTGCTAGAATAAGGGGGATGGGGCTTTTAGTGAAAGATATAGGTAAAATAAGGCGTTTAATCGCAATTTCGTTGGTTTTGGCTCTTTTTGTGGCCCCTTTGGCCTATGCGCAGTCCGGTGTTTTTATAGGGGCAAATAAAAACAAGGATTCGGTGGAGAATAAACGGCCTTCTATCTTTATTAGGCCAGGAAAAAAATCCAGTAAGACAGCACGGAAATCTTCCAAAGCTAAAAAGGGAGTTTATATCGGCAAAAATTCTTTCAGGGACGATTCGCGGATTAGTATCTATAGAGGTGCAGCCAAGACCGGTACAAAGCTTGTAATGCCTAATATGGATATGCGCGGTAATAAAACACCGACGCAGGAAGATCTCATAATGATGGTTGTTGCCAGCCGTCAGGGAGACTTTGAGACCATGCAAAAAAACTCGGCGCTAACCCTGCAAAAGGTGGAGCGTAACAGGGCCGTGCGCAAAGAAAAACGGCGTAAAGCAGAGGAGCGCACAGGGAAGGTGGCATCAAGGGCGAGGGCTTTTCAACAATCGCGTAGTAGCAAAACATCGTTGGGTAATAACAAGACAGCAATCGTGAAGAAAAAAAGGCAGGTTTTTGTGAGGAAGAACAGGTCGAGCGGCGCAAAGCCAAAGCGCATTTTTAATGCATATGACTGATGACACGCCTTAGCTGGCGACGTATTAACGATTAATCATAATAAAATATCTTTCAGCCTTGTTTCCCTGCGTGCTATGTAGGGGGAATGGAATCATCCTCTTTATCTATAGGACGTGCCGGTTTTATGCCGTCATTAATACGTACGGACGGCAAGGCGTTTCGTTTCGGGTGTCTGCTGGCGGCATTGGGTGTTTATGCACTGCGTGGGTCGCCTACGCCTGATAATCCCGGCTGGCCTGAATTACTGACAGGCTCTCTTCTATTGATGGTTGTTGGGGTTTCTGGTGCCAGGCATGCGGTTAATATTTCTCTTTTTACACATGGTCGGCTCTGGCAATCATGGGGGAAAATTTTACTGCTTTATGGTTTAAGTGTGCCTTTGCTGATGGCAGCAATTCAAGGATCTGATGCCGGGCAGATTTTACGCGATGTTTTGCCTTTCCTGTTTTTGTTACTGCCGGTTTTTCTAATAGATCATTTTGAGGCGCGCCCGCGCCATGCCTCTTACCTCCTTGTTGCTGTGATTATACTGGGCTTTGTTTTTGCGCTTCGCTCTTTGTTGCCTTTTTATCCGTTTAGCCTTTTGAACGCAGGATTGTTCCCGGCTTCGGAAGAGCTGTTTTATTTTGCCAATGCGCCAACTGTTTTATTTGCAGCCCTTATATTGCTGGGCTTAAGCGGTCAGAAAATCATGAAGGCATCGCATTCGCAGGGTATGAGCGCTGCGGCAGGATTGTTTGTGTTAGGGCTTATTCCTTTGTTGGCCATGGCAGCATCGTCGCAGCGCGCCACCATGGGCGCCGTTCTTTTATACGTCGTCTTGTTATCGCTCGTAGCTGTATGGAAGAAGCCTGCCAAGGCGGTTAAGCTTTTGATCGTTTTGTCACTCGTCTTTTGGGCTGTATTTCCGGCTTTGGCCGAGGTAGCTGACATTCTGAGCCGCAAAACCTCTCTGGTTGGTTTGAATATGAGAACTCAGGAGGCCTTGGCGGTTTGGGACGCTGTATCGGGAAATCCCGGATATTTGCTGTTTGGATTAGGGTGGGGCGGTAGTTTTCATTCGCCGGCAGTCGGTGGTTTGTCGGTTAATTTTACCCATAGCCTGCTGACATCCATGCTGCTTAAAACCGGTCTGGTGGGGCTTGTTCTTGCCAGTTTGTATCTTTTTTCTCTGGTAAATCTCTCGGGGCGGCTGCTATTCAGGCATCCTGTTCTTGCTTTGGCGCTGGCAGCACCCGTTCTCATCGATATCTTTCTTTATGCAAGTTTTAAATCGCTGGATTTTGGGTTAATCTTGCTTTTGATTCCGACATATAAGCTGTATCTAGAAGGGTGGGAGGACCCTAAAAGACATGCGTAGACCATCTATATTATTTCTGAATCGTGTGTATCCGCCTGGGCGCGGGGCGACAGGCCGTATTTTGCGGGATCTGGCGCGCCGCTTTGCACGTGAAGGTTGGCATGTCACCATTATTACAACCGGGCCAAAGAAGGCCAGGGAACGTGATGGCTCTGTTCGGATTATCCGCATCAAGGGGCCTGAGAAACCCTCCGGTCTTTTTGGCTATAGCTGGATTTGGCTCAAGATGCTGTGGACGGCACTGCGTTTATCAAAGCGTCATCTTGTGGTGACAATGACAGACCCGCCAATGCTGGTTCTTGTCGGTAATATAGTTGCGCGGTTTAAAAAGAGCCATCATATGCATTGGTGCCAGGATTTATATCCGGATGTTTTGCCGGCGCTGGGCTTTAAAGTGCCGGACTTTGTTTTGGGGTGGTTTAAATCGCTTTCGCGCCGGGCAATAAAATCCTGTGATCGGGTTGTTGTTATTGGGCGTTGTATGGCTCATCGATTAACTGATGACGGCATTGACCCCGCACATATCACCATGATTCCCAATTGGCCGGATTTTGAATTGGTGCGCCCCGTGAACAACAATACAAAATCTGTAAACGGCCATGATGCTGTGGAAATGGTGGAGGGTGCAAAGCCCTATCAGGAGCTTTTGAAAGAAGGACAAAAATTTAAAGTTCTTTATGCCGGAAATATCGGGCAGGCTCACCCGGTTGAAACTATTCTTGATGCGGCAGAAAAACTGAATGTCGAATACCCGGAGATTGAATTTATTTTTGTTGGTGATGGCCCGCGCTTTGATGCGGTGGCGAAGGAGCGTTCGGCACGGCGGCTTGATAACATTCGTCTTTTGCCTTATCAGCCCGCCGGTAATTTGCGGGCTCTGATGGAAAGTGGTGATATTCACCTGGTTTCTATGAAAGAAGCCGCCGCCGGGTATGTCGTGCCCAGTAAGATTTATGCGGCGATGGCGGTCAAGCGGCCTTGCATTTTTGTTGGACCGGAAGATTGCGAAGCGGCGCAAATGATTCATGACTTTGGGGCCGGTATAATTATACCGCAAGGCAATTCAGATGATCTGGCAAGGGCTATCGTTCACTATAGGACAAGCGGTGAAGACTGGTTTGCTGCGCAGGGTGGGGCGGCCAATGCCGGGAAAGTCTTTATGCCGAAGCAATCAATTAGAGCCTGGATGGAGCGCGCCTGGAACGTGGTTGAAGAAGATTTCAAAAGGACGGGGAGCTAATGAGCAGCGAAGAAAAAACACTGGTGGATGTTGTCCGTGATATCTGGCGGGCGCGGATTTATATTGTTTTGATGGTGGCTGTCGGGTTGGTAGCTGCCGCTGCTTTGGTTGCGTTGTCTACGCCTTATTATCGCGCCAGCATTATTGTTTCTCCGGCCAGCCCAATGAATGGCGCAGAAGTATCGTCTCTACTGGCGGATGATAGTCTCTTTGCGCTTCGCTATCTGGTGCAGCGCGTTGGTGTTGCTAATTCGTCAGACTTCCTACGCTTTGAAAGCATGTATAACGGGCCTTCAGTGGCGGCGTTGTTGCTTGATGATCCCAATGTAGAAAAAGGCTTGCGTATGGATAGGGCGTTTGCTTTTTCAAAAGTATCGGAAGAAGAGTTAAGTCCGGAATCCCTTGCTGAGTATGTCGCTGATAAAGTTGCTCTGGAGCCGGTAGGCAATACGACTTTGCGCCGGATGGTTTATTTGCACCCCAATCGTAAATTCGCTTCTTATTTTATTGAGCGGCTGCATGTGCTGAGTGATGCCCTGATCCGCAAAACCATTCGCGAGGAAACAGAAGACCGTATTCGTTATCTAAAAAATGCGGTTGCTACGACATCGAACCCTGAGCATCGGCGCGCTTTGACGACATTACTACTCGAGCAAGAACGGTTGCGCATGCTGGTATCGATTGAACAGCCTTATGCAGCGGCGGTCGTAGAGCCTGCATCAAGTAGTGTCAAGCCGTATTGGCCTGACCCGTTCTTTCTCTTTAGTGTTTTTGCTATAGCAGGGGCATTAATGGGGTTTGTTATTTTTAGTATTCGCGAGGAGTTGGCGGCGAAACGCAAGCCGCGCGTGGCAACCGTAAGCGTACGCCATCCAAGCTGGATTAAGCCACAAAATCTCAGCAACGAAAACACCATTAAGACCTCCCATGGCAAGACCCATCATGTCTCGGAATGAGGGCGGAAGAGCAATTCCGGTCAGTGCAATCGTTGTTACCAAAAACGAGCAGCGCAACATAAGGCGCTGTCTGGAGGCTTTGTCCGCATTTAATGAGATCATTGTTGTTGATTCAAATAGCATAGATGCAACGCAGAAAATTTCTGCAGAATGCGGCGCGCGCGTTGAAAATTTTTCATGGGACGGACGCTATCCGAAAAAGCGGCAATGGTGCCTTGATCATCTTTCTCTTAAAAATAACTGGGTGTTTTTCGTCGATGCCGATGAGGTGGTAACGCAAGAGTTGACGGACGAGATAGCGTCTTTGTTTGAAGGCGAGCCGCCCTGCGCCGGGTATTTCGTGCAGGGTCGTTATCACTGGCAGAATAAAATGCTGCGCTATGGACTGCGTAATAACAAGCTCTGTCTGCTTGACCGGCGCAAGGTTTGTTTTCCGGTGATTGATGATCTGGATATGCCCGGTATGGGGGAGATTGAAGGCCATTACCAGCCAGTGTTACGGGATGTCTGTAAGGGGGAGCCAATCGGACAGCTTAAGAGCGCTTTATTGCATTACGCTTATGAGGATAAGGAGAGCTGGCTTAGGCGTCATGAGCGCTATGCTGATTGGGAAGTGGCGATGAACAAAAAAAGAGCATGGCCCGGTGAGGTATCAACCACTCGTTCTTTGATCAAGGGATTGTTCCGCGCGATCCCGTTCCGGCCGACCATAGCCTTTCTCCATAGCTATCTTTTCAAAGGCGGTATTTTTGACGGTCGCGCGGGTTTTGATTTTGCGCTCAGTCGTTTGATTTACTACCGGATGATTTCTTCCCGCTCTTAGCTTTCCAATACAGTGATGGAAAAATCTTGCGAAAATTCCAGGCAATGGTCTGGGCTACAAAAACAGCGGCATTCACGGAATCTTTAGTGCCGAGGTTTTTGCGGATCTGGAATTGTTCGGCCCGGCCTTGAAGCGCCTTCCTCTGTGACACACCGCCCGGTTCAAACACGCAGACGGGGTATTTGCAGTACAGAATATTCTTTGCCTGCTTTAGAAAGCGCATTGTGAAATCATAATCGGCAGCGATGTCGTAAAGTGGACTGTAGCGTAAATTCGCAAGTGCCTCACGCTTGTACAGCATTGCCTGATGATGGGTGAACATACCCGACACGACTTGTTCATGTGAACGTGCAGGTTTGCGTATCGGTTTGTTGTTCTTGTTGCTTTCAAGAGAGTCACCATACACAAAATCAGGTTCTATGGGTTCGTTGGCAATTTCCTGGGCTAAATGTTCAAGCACGTTCTTTCCCGCCAGAATGTCACCGGCATTGAGGAATAAAAGATATTGTCCGCTGCCGCGCTTCATGCCCTTGTTCATGGCGTGATAAATGCCGTCATCTTCTTCTGATGTCCAGTTCGCTTTTGATAGCTTGAGCCACTCGCTGCTACCGTCATTTGAGGCGCCGTCGATGACAATCCACTCATAATCCTGAAATTCCTGTATTTCTATAGATTTGGCCGTGCGTTTTAAGCCGGCAATATTATTACAAGTGACTGTTATTATTGAGAAAAGTAGTTTTTTAGACATTTTCCAAAGGCGCTCAAATTGGTAAAATATTAACGATTATGTCATAATATCAGTTACGAGCAAAGCGGCTAGAGTATTAAAAAGTCCGCAAAAACAAAGAGCTAATACGGTAAGAGGGTAGTGATATGGCTGATAAGCCACAACAAAATTCCAAACCTAAGGATAATACTGTGGCGAATCTGCTGCAGGAAAAGCAACGAGACATTCAGAATATTAAGACTAAGGATGATGTCAAATCTGCTCTGAATTCGCAGAACATAAAAAAAATTCTGGACGAGAAGTATCCAAATTCAGGTTTGGGTGATTTCATGTACAAGTTCCTGGGTTTTCTTGATAAGCCTGTTCCCGAGACACCGAAGACCCCGGAAGAAGTCGCTCAGCAGCAGAAGATGGATAAGATTGCCACAGCAAATTTCAAAGAGATGTTTAAAGAGGCATTCGAAAAGTCTGGTTTGGAGCCTGGTGAAGTTATCCCTGAGGGTATGACTGCCCAAGACGTTATTGCTGATAGACTTGCTATGAACATAGGCGATGCGCTGATCGATCTGGAAGCCGATGGTGTCCTTAATTTTGAGGGCCCTGAGCAAGAAACTAGATTTAAAGAGTATGTAGCCGGTCAGGTGTATGCGGTTAAAGACGAGGCGGGGTTAGACAATAAAGCCTCTGTCTTTGCAAAAAATGCGGTGGAGATTGTCAACGGATTCGATGTTGATGTCGATTTTAAGGCCCTTGAGACTGAAGTTAATGTTGCTGCTGAAGTTAAGGCTGGGCCTAATGTTTATGGTGTTAATCAAGAGATAGAGCTAACGCAAAGCGAGTTGTTCGATTTAACGCCGACGGACACGCATGGCGAGATGGGCGCCTTCGAAAGGGACCCCGATGATGGGCATATGATACAGCGGGGCTATGTTACGAGTGCCGAGGTCACGAAAAATGTTGGTGACAGTCCAACCGTAACATTGTTTACCGCAGTAGATCCTGCGGTCAATACCGGAGAGCTGGCGAACCATGACGACGTGCCCAATGGGGCGTTTGTAGAAATAAAAGGAAATGGTCATACCTATTACACAGATATTTCAAGCTTGCCGGGTCTGGCAACAACAGAAAAAGGCCAGGAAATATGGAGTGACATGCAGAAACCACAAGCTGCTACGCTTGGCATGGATGTTACTCTAGAGCTTCAACCCGGCGGTTCTGCGCCCAATCTGGTTACTGCTGCTCCTTAATCTTAATCATCATCCCGAACATCATCGAGGAATATCGCGGTAATCGCCAGATTGGATAAAATCTGGCTGATGTCTTTTGCTGTGGTAATAAAGTCAAACGGCTTCGGATCGCGCGGCACGACGATTGTGCTGCCGGGCGGAATAAAGGACGCCTTGTGATTCCACGCGCTGACCTGCAAAGGTTGGGCGCTGCCATCGGGATACAATACAAAGGTACGGTCTTTGTCAGCATGGAAGGTAAAGCCACCAGCCTGATCAATATAATCGCCCGGATCTTTTTCACTGCGGAATTGTAAACTGGCGGGAGATAAAACCTCGCCATTCACCTTGACCGTCAAAGGGCGTTTGGGAATGTAGAGACGATCGCCGGATTCCAAAAGCATATCCAGCTCGGGTTGTACGGACAAAACCGCCGGATCAGATTCAACGGTAATGCGGCCTACAGCCTGCACTTCGCGTAGTTCAGCGGCCAGATCGCGGGCCATGGCAATTTGCGTGGTGTCGGGGCCATCTTCATCTTTTTCAACGGCGACAGCAATGGCGCGTTCCATGTCACGGGCGGCGGCGCGGAAACGTGACTCTTCGGCTTTGCGTTCGCTTTCGCGACTAAAGACGGCACCATCAGGATAGGCTTGACGCGACATACCACCGGCGCGGCGGATGAGGTCGGACATTTTATCACCGGGCACAAGATCGTAGCGGCCGGGATGGGAAACTTCGCCAATGACAAGGACGCTTTTGTCTTCGACCTTTTTGAATTTCTGATTTACGCGCACAGCATCGCCAGCTCCGATCGACACATTCTGAGGATTGGTTTCACGGAAATTGACGCGGATACGCCGGGTGCCTGACCGGCCCTCAACCTGATGTCCTTCGCCCTGTAAGGCTGATGTCACCTCGATATTGCCGGTATTGGCTTCTAATGCCAGTCCACCAGCCACGGCCAGAACACTGTCGAGTGTGATGCCGTCGGCGACCGGGTAAGCGCCGGGATTGCGCACGGCGCCGCGCACAAAGCTTGCGCGTTCCTTCAGGAAGGAAGCGATCACCGGATCGTCTACAATCGTATCGTCAGCATCCTCAGCGGAGCCCATCGATACTTTACGCAGTTTGGGATTGTTATCTTTCAGGGAAGAGATTTGCTGCCGTGAAAAAAGATGAACGACATCGCCGTCTTCGAGTTTGCGGTCATAATCGCCTTTTAATACCAGCAGCAATGGGAAGTCCACCAGCTTGGTGGTCATTTGTTTTTCATCCCAGCGTTCAATGACGCCAATGAGGGGGTAGGCCTTGGGGCCGAGGACTTGTTCGTCATCAAGAAGCGCGGAAAGTGTGGGTACTTCAAGCAAGGCATGAATTCCCGGGCGGCGGGTGTGACCAACCAGTTCAACGGTGCTGGCGCGTTTTTCCTGGCCCTTGGCCACGATTAGGACCGAGCCGTCACCGAATTGCGATTTAAACGGCTCATGAATTTGATCGACAACTTCGCGGCCATGTGGGGTGACATCAAGGCGCATAAATCTGTTTTGACCAGGGGACAAAACGCCGCCGCCCAGATCAAGCATTTCATTCAGCGAAAGCCTTTCACTCGATTGTTTTGGCTGGTGTCGCATACCTTTGATGGCGGGAAGAATCTCATAAATGCCGGGGCGTTTGATATGACCGGCGAGTGCTACGGTGGGACCAATCGGCGGGATGATGATGCGGTCGCCATCGCGCAAGCGTAAATCCATATTGGTACTGCCATGCATCAGCAAGCCGTAAAGATCAACAATTGTTCCGCGCCCGTTGCGCACGAGTTTGATCTGGCGCAGCGATCCGGTCTTGCCAACGCCGCCGGATTCCATCAGGGCGTCGAGAACGGTGTGAAAAACGGTGAGGGTCTGGCGACCTGGTTTTTTGACATGACCAACCACCAGAACGCCAATCTGACGAACGGATGCCAGCGAAATATAAGCCTGCGTATTGTGTAGATTTTGTGCAGCATTTTCGATGGAAATGCGGACTTGTCCAATGGCACGCCCGGCAGCAGGAATGGGTGGAAAATCATTGATAAGCAGTAAGCCCTGATCGTTGACTTTGTAGGTGCCGCGGTCGGTGCGCTGGCCGCTGAAGACAACTTCTAACTCGTCATTGGTGTTGAGAATAAAATCATCCTGCACCGCACCGGAGGGAACGGACGCAACATTATCAAGTTTAGTTTGCGTCTCCGGCGTTGGTACGCCGAAGAGGTCGTAGCCGAACTGGTTAAGCTCATCGACGATACGGGTCGAGTACATATCTTCAAGGGCGGAAGGTTTTTGTTTGATAACGGCTTGCGCAGATCGTGGAGGCGGTCTTGATTCAGAAAAACTTTCTTTGCGCTGCTGGCGCGGCTTTCTTCTGTCTTTTGTTTTTCTTTGTTCTAATTCCCGGTCCGGCGTTTTAAAATCTTCTTCCTCTTCATCCATCCAGGGTGAGACAACAGGAAAAGGGGATTCTGCGCTGGCGGGCGTAGAAATCAAAACAGAACACAAAAGAAAAATCGTCAGGAACCTGACCATGGAAACCACTTTGCTGAATTAGCAATCTGCAATTTATTATATAAGCAGGTATGCAGGGTTGAAATGGTTGATCCGAATTAAACCCCAAGTTTTATCTGTTTTTATTGGGTTTTGTAAAAGCAGAGAATTGTCTTATATAGGGTTTATGACCGTTCATTTGATTAAACTCGTTGTTGGCGTCCACGATCTTACGCATTTTGCTGAAAATCAGCAGAAATATGCCATTGATTATGAGGGTGGTCGGGCGATTCCGGTGCGTACGCGTCACAAGCCGCGGCGGGAAGGTGAGACCATGGATGGCGGCTCGCTTTACCGTGTTATCAAAAATCATATTCTCTGTCGGCAGGAAATCGTTGGGTTGGAGGTGATGGAGGATAAACAGGACGGTCGTTATTGCCTGATTATGGTCGCCCCGAAGATTATCCGCACGGTTTCCGTGCCACGTAAGGCCTTTCAGGGCTGGCGGTATCTGGAGACTACGAACGTGCCGCCGGATATAGGGATATTGCAGGCCAATGAGGATTTGCCCCCGGCAGAGATGGAAGCGGAATTACGGGATTTAGGTCTGATATGACTTTATTCGCTCCGCTGATCTTTATATTTTTCAGCGTTTTCGATGATCGCATAAGCCACCGACGTAATGTATGAATTGATGCGGCGGTAATCGCGGATGACGTCGAGATGTAGCGAAGACGTCGCCATGGTTTCCGGTGTTTTCTGGCGCAGCCTTTCGAAATGCAGCACCGAGCTTTCAATCTCCGCTTCGCGCATGCTTTTCTTTTCTTTGACTAACTGGCGGGCAAGCTTGGGATCCTCCGAGAGGAAAATCGTTTGTGCCATGCGGATGTTTTTTAACACCTGATCGTGAACCGATTTAATTTCTTCAAAACCTTTCTTGGAAAACTTCTCCTGCTTCTTAGCTTTCTTTAGTGCGGAGTCCATCAGGTTTTTATCAATGATGTCGCCGACATGTTCGAGATTGGTTGAGAAGGTCAAAATCTGCACGTAACGATCAGCCTCTTTCGGGTCGAGAGATTCCTGTGATAATTTGGTCATGTAAAGCTTGATGGCACTATAGAGGGTGTCGACGGTTTCTTCCTGTTTTCTGATGTTGGCAGCCAGTTTTTCGTCATTGGCCTCAAAAGCCTTGATCGTTTTGCTGATCATTTTTTCAACGATTTCTGCCATGCGCAGGGTTTCGCGTGCGGCACTGGCCAGGGCGATTACCGGTGTGCCCAAGGCGTTTTCATCGAGATATTGCGGCGCAGACGGGTCGTCTTTTTTATCTGTATCCGGCACAAGTTTTTCGCACAGCCATGCAAAAGGTGTGAGCAGCGGTATAAAGATCAGCGCGAGCAGAATATTAAATGCAGTGTGAAAATTCACTAACATGCGTAAGGGGTCCGGGCTGATCTGTTCAAGATGGCCGGGGATGATCGCCATAAACGGCAGGATGACGGCGATGGTCACAAAGCGCATCAGCAGATTGCCTGTTGGAATGCGTCGCGTCGCCGGATTACCTTTATGGGATGCAAAATAGGGCACAAAGATACTGCCGATATTCGAGCCCAATATAAGGTACAGGCCAAGCTGCACCGGAATAATGCCGCCAGCAGCAAAAGAAGCAAACAGCAAAACGCTGGCCAGCGAGGAATGGAGCAGCAGGCTGATCATCGTTGCGACAAGAATGGCAAGGAACGGCTCGTTATTCAGCGGTGCAAGAATAAGCGGTAGAGCTTCCGAATTTTGCAAAGGCTCTGCGGCTTCACGGATGAGGCTCAGCGCCAGCAGCATTAGGCCAAGACCGATGAGCACGCGGGCGAGGTGGCGCTTGCGGCCGCCGCGCTCATTGCTCATATGAAAGATAATGCCCACGGATAAGATGGCGGGCGACAGCCAGGACAGATCGAGGCTTAGAACCTGTGCGACCATGGTCGTGCTGATATCCGCGCCGATCATGACGGCCAGTGCCGCGCTGGTGCCAATCATCTTTTTGCTGACAAAGGAATTGAGGATCAACGCCGTGGCCGTGGCGCTTTGCAAAATGATGGTGACGCCGGCCCCGGCGGCAAAGGCGCTAAAGCGGTTGCGTGTGCCGCTGGCGATGATTTTTTGCAACCGGGCACCATAGGCGCGGCTGAAACCGGTGCGGACCATCCGTGTGCCCCAGAGCAAAAGGCAGACCGCGCCAGTTAAATGCAATAAAATGGCTGAGATTGTGATGGTTTATCTCCAGAATCCGTAATAAATCAAAGACCTACCTATCATGCTGCAAAGAAAGGGGGGAGGCAAGGGCGTTGCTTATGCCAGCCTGTAGGCGAGTTAGCTTTTAGTGATGGAGTTTAGAATATAGCGCTATCTTTCATAGACAGGGTTAGGTGGTGGCGGGTTTTGGTAAAACGTATCGATTTCGTTCAGAATTCTGTATCGTTCCAGTTCACGATTGGTAATTTCCTCTATATGGGCATCTACGTTTTGGAGATAGGCGGGGTCGTTAGATCGCCCATGATCAAGCGTTGTGAATGTTTCCAGTGCAATATGTGTGCGTATGGCTTTTGTTAATTCCGGTACCTTGATGTCTGTGTTTATTTCCTGGTTGTAGCCTTCCAGTAATTTTTCCATGAATTTTGCCAATTCCTTCGGGCTTTCGACGCCAACGGGGTTGATCAGGATATGACGTGTACCGGCCATTGCCAGGTGATAGGCAATGTTGTCCGTAAGTTTAGGGAGATAGCTCCGCGGCGCGTTCATTTGTGAAAGCACGATCAATTCATTTTCAGGTGTTGAGGGGATATTTTTGGGCACGGCGGCAAGGATGACCATGCTGTATTCTGTGTTTTGCAGAGCAGCAGCGCCGTGTTGTCTTAGTTCATTGAATGTTTGTTCAAAAGTTGCATCACCTTTAAACTGTTCGGATAGTTCGAGCCCGTTTTCCCAGCTGGTGATTGTTGTTTGTCGAGAGGATTCTTTGGCTCCTTCTATTATATCCTCGTCCAGTGCCTGATTTGCCTTGTCGGTTCTGGCTAGTAGAACGCCCAGTGCGGGTAGATAGCTGTCACGGTAAAGTTCAGGAGTGCTTTTATCCGGGGAATCGGTAGTTCTAACAAATTCCACAAAATGGATTTTGACATTGCCATCTAGCTTATCTTCGAGCATCAAGCTGTCGGCGGCTTCGGGAGCGATGATAGATTGAACGTTTAAGCCCTGCGCTTTATAGGCACCATGAGTGGCGTGTTCAATTTGTACGGCCATTTCGCTCATATGTTTTGTTGTGCGCATCACAATGTCGGAAGGCTCCTGGTCGTCTGTGAATTTAATGCGGTAATCACCAATTGGTAATTCTTTAAACGGGTGTGTTTCGCCGTCTTTTTCATTTGCTGGATTTTGATAGTCCCAAAGGCCGCCAGTGATTATATAGGGTCTGCCGGGAAAGGCTTTCTGGACAATGCGCTCGGCAAGTGCCTGTCTTGTGTCATCCAGCGGAACGCCATATTCCGGATCGAGCGTGCTTCCCGCGCCATAAACGTCTGTGGTGTTTGCTGTTATGGTTCCGTCTTCGTTTCTGTATGCGTAAGCCATGGTTGTTATATCCTTGTTGTCGAGCAATATACTTTAGGCTTTATACAGAAGAGAAGATAATATGTCAAATTAAATTGTGTTTTATAAAAAGTGATGCATACCGTGTTGGTGATGGCCTAGCTTCAAAATCTGCGGGTAAATCAAAGACCTATCCATCATGGGGGAAAGCAGGAGGGGTGGCAAGGGAAGGGACCCTCGTTTTTTATTGACATAATTTTTATTATGGTATAGGGTGAGGCTAATTTCAATGAAGAATATTTAAGGGGTGGAAATATGAGCCTCAGTGAAGAGATGTCTTGGACGAATTTTTTATTGGCTGGAATTCTAGCTAATACACTAGTAATAAGCATAGACGGTTCTTTGCAGAGGGCGGAAATTAAGGACATCCTTAGTGATAACAAAAATAACCAGCCCATAAGTACATCGTGCAAACCAACGCAGGAGTTCAAAAAAGTCATGAGCCAAGCATCTGAAAATGATGGGCAAATGGTTATTGCTGACAAGAATGGTGATTGCGTTGCGGTTGTGCCTGTCGAGCCCCGGTAAATTACTTTAAAAAAACCCCAAAAAACTGCAAAAACTTGTTTGACAAAGCCTGAAAAAGCAGTGTATACACCTCGAACACATGGCGCGGACAGCTTCTGCGCCTTGTTTTTTGTGAGGGGTTCGGGCCTCAGAGCAAAGAAGATTTGGGCAAAGAAGATTTGGACAAATTTGACGACCCTTTGTTAATCAGGCTATAGTGCGGCCATCATTACAAAGTATTGGGAAGCGAGTAATAAGAGGTGAGGATTTTCACTTCTTCTTTCTCGGTTCGCTTTTTGCGGATTGAGTATGGTTCTTGGACATCGTGAAACGGAAAGAAGAGATACGCAGGCAGCAGTGCTTAGTGATCTTGAGGAGGCTTTTGCCTTTTTTTGATCGGGTGCATTGAACGCACAAATAAGAACATGTTTGCATGTGTATTTCAGCTAACGCAGTATACGCAGACGTTATGTGTCGCAAGATACGTAATGTCTCAAAACGCAAGCATGTTCTAACTAAAATACTTTGTATTTTAAAGAACTTAAGATTTCTTGAGATATGATGGGATTAAACTTAAGAGTTTGATCCTGGCTCAGAACGAACGCTGGCGGCAGGCCTAACACATGCAAGTCGAACGAACCTTCGGGTGAGTGGCGCACGGGTGCGGAACGCGTGGGAATATACCCCAGGGTACGGAACAACGTCTGGAAACGGACGCTAATACCGCATAATGACTTCGGTCCAAAGATTTATCGCCCAGGGATTAGCCCGCGTCTGATTAGATTGTTGGTGAGGTAACGGCTCACCAAGTCTACGATCAGTAGCTGGTCTGAGAGGATGATCAGCCACACTGGAACTGAGACACGGTCCAGACTCCTACGGGAGGCAGCAGTGAGGAATATTGGACAATGGGGGAAACCCTGATCCAGCCATGCCGCGTGAGTGAAGAAGGCCTTAGGGTTGTAAAGCTCTTTCAATCGTGAAGATAATGACGGTAGCGATAGAAGAAGCCCCGGCTAAATTCGTGCCAGCAGCCGCGGTAATACGAATGGGGCAAGCGTTGTTCGGAATCACTGGGCTTAAAGCGTGCGCAGGCGGTTATGAAAGTCAGAAGTGAAATCCCAGGGCTCAACCCTGGAACTGCTTTTGAAACTCCATAGCTAGAATCCGGGAGAGGTTGGGAGAATTCCTAGTGTAGAGGTGAAATTCGCAGATATTAGGAGGAATACCAGTGGCGTAGGCGCCCAACTGGACCGGTATTGACGCTCATGTACGAAAGCGTGGGGAGCAAACAGGATTAGATACCCTGGTAGTCCACGCCGTAAACGATGTGTGCTAGTTGTCGGGGCCTTAAGGTCTCGGTGACGCAGGGAAACCGATAAGCACACCGCCTGGGGAGTACGGTCGCAAGACTAAAACTCAAAGGAATTGACGGGGACCCGCACAAGCGGTGGAGCATGTTGTTTAATTCGAAGCAACGCGAAGAACCTTACCCACACTTAACTATCCTCTTGGGGCTTTCAGAGATGATCGCTTTCGGTTCGGCCGGGGAGTGAATAGGTGCTGCATGGCTGTCGTCAGCTCGTGTCGTGAGATGTTGGGTTAAGTCCCGCAACGAGCGCAACCCTTATCGTCTGTTGCCATCAGGTTATGCTGGGCACTCTGGCGAGACTGCCGGTGATAAGCCGGAGGAAGGCGGGGACGACGTCAAGTCATCATGGCCCTTACGTGTGGGGCTACAAACGTGCTACAATGGCAGTGACAGTGAGCAGCCAGGTCGCGAGGCCGAGCTAATCTCTAAAAACTGTCTCAGTTCGGATTGTTCTCTGCAACTCGAGAGCATGAAGTTGGAATCGCTAGTAATCGTGCATCAGCATGTCACGGTGAATACGTTCCCGGGTCTTGTACACACCGCCCGTCAAGTCATGGGAGTTGGTTCTACCCGACGGCCGTGCGCTAACCTTTTAGGAGGCAGCGGACCACGGTAGGATCAGCGACTGGGACTAAGTCGTAACAAGGTAGCCGTAGGGGAACCTGCGGCTGGATCACCTCCTTTCTAAGGATGTGTTTGGTGCTTTAAGGCACTGTTGCCCGCCTATCTCTTCTTTCTGGATTTGGATCGACCGGATCTTGAGTTTTTCCTGGCGGTCCGTAGTTAGTTTATTACGGGCTCGTAGCTCAGTTGGCGCGAAGCAAATGCGCAGCATTTGTTCGTATTCTAAAAAATACTCGCCCGTAATCTTTTAATTTTTGCAAACAAAACGTTGTTTTGCTTTGCGCGGGCTCGTAGCTCAGTTGGTTAGAGCGCACGCTTGATAAGCGTGAGGTCGGAAGTTCAAGTCTTCCCGGGCCCACCATCTGCGTTATGCGAAGATGGTTTTAGATAAAGAGCGCCAAACGGTTGGCGGGTCGCAGTCGCGGCCTCTTGGTGACAAGAGCGTTCGACTGAACGCCGCGGCTAATGCCGCGTTCTTAAACATAAAGGGCCCTTAGCTCAGCTGGGAGAGCGCCTGCTTTGCAAGCAGGAGGTCAACGGTTCGATCCCGTTAGGGTCCACCAAATTCCCCAAGGAATTTGATTTTTTGGTTTTTTCTTCTAAATCTTCTTCGGAAGATTTAAACGAGAAATTCATTTTCTCGGTTCTTAAACATCGTAAATAGGTTTGATTTATTATTGCTGATGGGGCACTCCCAAGTGCTGCATCATTCTAAAAAAGCAATAATAATGATGAAAAGATATCATAGGACATATGATTTGTGTCGCTTGCGATACGGGTTGTATGTTTATGAATCTCCAATGTCTAACTAATCTGAGTCAAAACACACGCAGCGGATTTATCCCTGCGCGTGGCTTGAATTCAAGCGTTAAGAAGGGCATCTGGTGAATGCCTTGGCAATCAGAGGCGATGAAGGACGTGGCAGGCTGCGATAAGCCTCGGGTAGGTGTCAACAACCGTTAATCCGAGGATCTCCGAATGGGGAAACCCACCGCTTAGGCGGTATCATTAACTGAATACATAGGTTAATGAAGCAAACCCGGCGAATTGAAACATCTTAGTAGCCGGAGGAAAGGAAATCAACCGAGACTCCGTTAGTAGTGGCGAGCGAACGCGGACCAGCCCAGTGGCATCTTTGTAATAACCGGAAGCGAATGGAAAGTCGCACCAAAGTAGGTGATAGTCCTGTACGGGTAAAAAGCAGAGATGTCCTCGAGTAGGACGGAACACGTGAAATTTTGTCTGAACGTAGGGGGACCATCCTCTAAGGCTAAGTACTCCTGATTGACCGATAGTGAACTAGTACCGTGAGGGAAAGGTGAAAAGAACCCCGATAAGGGGAGTGAAATAGACCTGAAACCGGATGCCTACAAGCAGTGGGAGGGCCTTTATGGCCTGACCGCGTACCTTTTGTATAATGGGTCAGCGAGTTAGTCTGTCATGCAAGCTTAAGCCGTTAGGTGTAGGCGTAGCGAAAGCGAGTCTTAAATGGGCGACAAAGTATGGCGGATTAGACCCGAAACCCGGTGATCTAGATATGGACAGGTTGAAGGTTGGGTAACACCAACTGGAGGACCGAACTCACTCATGTTGAAAAATGACGAGATGATCTGTGTCTAGGGGTGAAAGGCCAATCAAACCGGGTAATAGCTGGTTCTCCGCGAAAACTATTTAGGTAGTGCGTTAGATGAATACCTTCGGGGGTAGAGCACTGGAAGGGCTAGGGGGGAGCGATCCTTACCAAACCTTACCAAACTCCGAATACCGAAGAGTAATATCTGGCAGACAGACTGTGGGTGATAAGGTCCGCAGTCGAAAGGGAAACAGCCCAGACCTACAGCTAAGGTCCCCAAGTGATAACTAAGTGGAAAAGGAAGTCAGAAGTCCAAGACAACCAGGAGGTTGGCTTAGAAGCAGCCATCCTTTAAAGAAAGCGTAATAGCTCACTGGTCTAAATAAGACTTCAGGCGCCGAAGATGTACCGGGGCTCAAGTTATCCACCGAAGCTTAGGATTCAGTTCTTCGGAACTGTCTGGTAGCGGAGTATTCTGTAAGCCTGTGAAGGTTGCCCGTGAGGGTAGCTGGAGGTATCAGAAGTAAGAATGCTGACATGAGTAACGAGATGAGTGTGAGAAACACTCACGCCGAAATCCCAAGGGTTCCTGCGCAATGCTAATCAGCGCAGGGTAAGCCGGCCCCTAAGGCGAGGGCGAAAGCCGTAGTCGATGGGAACCACGTTAATATTCGTGGGCCAGTGGAAATGTGACGGATCACGTAAATTGTACCTTCTTATTGGATTGAAGGTGCCGTGAAGTGGTCCCAGGAAATAGCTTCCACATTAGACCGTACCCTAAACCGACACAGGTGGGATGGTAGAGTATACCAAGGCGCTTGAGAGAACTATCCTGAAGGAACTCGGCAAATTGCATCCGTAACTTCGGAAGAAGGATGACCCATCAGAAGGCAACTTTTGGTGGGTGGCACAGACCAGGGGGTGGCGACTGTTTATCAAAAACACAGGGCTCTGCGAAGTCGTAAGACGACGTATAGGGTCTGACGCCTGCCCGGTGCCGGAAGGTTAAATGGAGTTGTGCAAGCAACGAAATGAAGCCCCGGTAAACGGCGGCCGTAACTATAACGGTCCTAAGGTAGCGAAATTCCTTGTCGGGTAAGTTCCGACCTGCACGAATGGCGTAACGACTTCCCCACTGTCTCCAGGGTAGACTCAGTGAAATTGAACTCGAGGTTAAGATGCCTCGTACTCGCGGTTAGACGGAAAGACCCTATGAACCTTTACTACAACTTCACAGTGGCAATATGACTGTAACGTGTAGCATAGGCGGAAGACTTTGAAGCGGCGTCGCTAGATGCCGTGGAGTCAACAAGTGAAATACCGCCCTTTGCTTTTGTGTTGTCTAACCGCGGCCCGTTATCCGGGTCCGGGACCCTGTGTGGTGGGTAGTTTGACTGGGGCGGTCGCCTCCTAAAGCGTAACGGAGGCGCGCGATGGTAAGCTCAGGACGGTCGGAAATCGTCCTTTGAGTGCAATGGCATAAGCTTGCCTTACTGTGAGACTGACAGGTCGAGCAGTGTCGAAAGACGGTCATAGTGATCCGGTGGTTTCCGTATGGAAGGGCCATCGCTCAACGGATAAAAGGTACTCTAGGGATAACAGGCTGATAGCGCCCAAGCGTCCACAGCGACGGCGCTGTTTGGCACCTCGATGTCGGCTCATCTCATCCTGGGGCTGTAGCAGGTCCCAAGGGTATGGCTGTTCGCCATTTAAAGAGGTACGTGAGCTGGGTTCAGAACGTCGTGAGACAGTTCGGTCCCTATCTGCCGTGAGAGTTGGAGTCTTGAGAAGAGCTGCCCTTAGTACGAGAGGACCGGGGTGGACGAACCTCTGGTGTACCAGTTGTTCCGCCAGGAGCACCGCTGGGTAGCTATGTTCGGACAGGATAACCGCTGAAAGCATCTAAGCGGGAAGCCCCCTTCAATACCAGGACTCCCTATCAGAGCCGTGGAAGACCACCACGTTGATAGGCTGGATGTGGAAGCGCGGTAACGCGTGAAGCTAACCAGTACTAATTGCTCGATTGGCTTGAATTCACCCGCAAAGGAACGCGAAGCAAAACATCGTTTTGTTCGCAAACTAAAAAGTCCCTTGCAACCATGCGCAGCGGTAAATCCGCCGCAAGCGAAGCAAACCGCAGGTTTGTTCGCAGCAAAAAGTGTTTGGATTCAGATTAGAAAAGACATTGGAAATTTTCATCATTATAAAGTGAGTTCAAATGATCTGGTGGTTATAGCGAGAGTGAAACACCCGATCCCATCCCGAACTCGGCCGTGAAACCTCTTAGCGACGATGGTACTTCGTCTTAAGGCGCGGGAGAGTAGTTCGCTGCCAGATCTTTTGAACTCACTTAAACTTTCAAACTTATTTATGATGTTTTATAATTCTCCTGCTATTTGAAAAGGAGGTTCCTATGGCAAAATACCGCGATAATTTACCCCAGCTTTCCGGCGATCTATTTTTGACTGATGGTGGGTTTGAAACCACGCTTGTTTTTCATGAAGGCTTTGATCTGCCGGAATTTGCATCTTTTCCTTTGCTTAAGACAGAGAGTGGGCGGGCGAAAATGCGCGAGGTTTTGGAGCGCTATATTCCCCTTGCAACAAAAAACGGACTTGGTTTTGTGCTGGAGCCGCCCACTTGGCGCGCCAATCCGGACTGGGCAGCCAAAATTGGCTACAGCCCCGAAGAGCTTGATGAGGCCAACCGTCAGGCCATTATCTTTATGGAGGAACTTCGTGATGCGCATGAAACGCAGAAATCCCCCATGCCAATTAGCGGGTGCATCGGGCCGCAGGATGACGGATATAACCCATCCAGCTTTATGAGCGTGGAGACGGCCGAAAAATACCATCAGGTGCAGATTAATACGCTTAAAGATACGGCGACTGATTTTGTAACCTCCTTTACTATTTGTTATGTCGATGAAGCGATTGGCATTGTACGGGCTGCGCAAAATGCAGATATGCCTGTAGCGATTGGCTTTACTGTGGAAACCGATGGACGACTGCCCAGTGGTCAGCCTTTGAAGGAAGCAATTGAACAGGTTGATGCGGAAACAAATTCTGTACCAATTTATTACATGATTAACTGCGCGCATCCGACGCATTTTATAGATGTGCTTACGGACGGTGGGGAATGGCTTGAGCGCATTCAAGCAATTCGCGCGAACTCCTCATGCATGAGCCATGAGGAGTTGGATAATGCTGAGGAGCTGGATGAAGGCAATCCGCAGCAAATGGGACAGGAATATCTGGCGCTGCGCACGAAACTACCAAATCTGAATGTCCTTGGTGGTTGTTGCGGTACTGATCACAGGCACGTCGAGGCTATACGCAATGCCTGGATGCAAAAACCGCGGCAGGCATTAGCGTCTTAAGGGGCGGGAAAGGCTTGTTTGGTTTGTGAACAACGCGGTGCGTTACTTCGCCGCTGCCAGATCTTCCGAGTAATTTAATCTTTTCAGACCTGTTTATGATTTTCAATATATTATTCGTAGTGCCGGTCTGGCATACCGTGTTCTGGCGTTGGGTCTTTAGGGCCGCGCATAACCAGATAGCCGCCATCAACGGCATCCTGAACCGCGTCACTTACCGCTTCTGATACAGTGCCGTCCCGCCTGACCAGACCAAGGGGAAAAAGCGCGCCGATTACTGATTCAGAAACGCGCGGATAATGTCCATGCGCAACTTCCATCAATTCATAGGCAGCAGCATCACAGCCATGCTTGGTAAAGATAAACAAACTCATCATGGCACTGGCGGTTTTATCATCCCTGTCCACGTTGAATTTTTGCACTCTATATTTTTCAGTGGCTGTAAGTGTTGTTTCCGTTGCTGTGGGCATCAATATGTCCTTTGTTTTGTGGGTGGCCGAGTATAGCAAAAGCAAAGCACTTTATACAAATTTGGGGCGGGGCATGCCCGAAAAGCTGTTCTGTAAGCCCTTGTTGTATTTATCGTATTCGCGTTCGCTAGTTTGTTCCTGATTTTTAGGGGGAGGGGGCCTCCCCCCTTTTTTGTTTTTAGCAAAATTAAGAGGCTGGAAACGTGCAGGGCGCATTTCTCCCACCGTATACTGAATATATTCCTATAAAATGCCGGGACTGTCAAGGCTTTTATGATGCGAACAACGCGATGCGTTGCTTCGCTTAAGCCGCCTCGCGCATTTGTGCCTCAACCGCTTTCGGATTTTTGCGGAACGCCGCATAGGTCACCTTCGAAAAGGCATCGGTGAAGACATCTTCTTTGCCGTTTTCAATCGCCTTGATCGTCTCTGTTGCCACCTGCGCCGGCGGGAATTTATCCATCTCCAGATCTTTGGCCATGTCGGTATCAATCGGTCCCGGATAAACGCCAATGACACGCGTGCCCTGCGCCGCCAGCTGCGCGCGCGCATTCAGGATCAAAGACTGCACGGCGTGTTTAGACGCGCAATACGTTGTAATCGCCGGCATCGACACATGGCCGACAATTGAGGACACGATGATAAGAATGCCGCCGCCGTTATTTTTGAGGATCGGCGCAAAGGCCTGAGTCATGGCCAGCGGACCTATGAAATTAACCTCCATTGTTTTGCGTGCATTGTCGACGGCGTCTTTGTTTGCCAGGTCATCAAAAAACAAAATGCCGGCATTGTTGATGAGAATGTCTACGTCGCCGGCTTCTTTCGCGGCGTTTTTAATATCAGCCGCATTCGTGATATCAAGCTTGAGTGGGATCAGTGTGTTGGGATTTTCAGCAACGACATCGGCAACGCTGTCGGGGTTGCGCACGCCGAGATAAATCTTTTTCGCGCCGGCTTTTAAAAACTCTTCAACATAGGCTTTGCCAATACCTCGATTGGCGCCGGTGATCAAAACAACTGAATCTTTGATGGTCATGATTTTGTCCTTATTTTTTAAGTTACGAACAACGCTTCACTTCGTTTCGCGTTGCCTCGCGTAAAACTACATTCTGAAGTGACGTAAAGCAAATCTTTCAAGTCATATTCGGCCAGAACAGTCCGGCTTACGGTTAGCGTCGTAGTTTAACCTGTAGCCTCTTCTTCCGCCGTTTCGGCAATAACGTTGGCGGCGTCGTCAGTCGTGACATCAGGCGCTTTCTCCTTGGCTTTATCTTTTTCTTTGAGTTCCTTGATGGCTTTGATCATCTGGTTGGCGTGGGGAAGAATAGCCTTTTCATACTGAAATTTCTTTTCATCTCCCAACCCAGATGTTAGTGCCTCGACCATTTTAAAAGCATCGGGATCGATTTCGGCTCTTGTTTTGGCCTTGTCTATGGCATAGAGATCCTGATAATTCAGCTTGTCCATCACATGATGAAGAATGGTCATGATGTTCTTATCAATGCGGGCAATCTTCTTCTGAAAATCCTGGCGGGTAATGGTGATGACGGTGCTGTCTGTGACGGCTTCGTAGCTCATGCTCATGGGTTCATCAACCATCAGGCAGGTTTCACCGATAATACGGCCCGGTTGGTATTCAGCGACTTCGACTTTCATGTCGCTATCCATAACAAAAGAGCGCACCAATCCGGTCTGGACCATATAGGCGCGGGCGTGTTCTTCCCCGGCCTTGATAAAGACTTTGCCAGCATGGATGACATTTCTGTCAAAGACGTCTGTAGCCATGATACTGTTTTCCGCATTCCTTGCTTTTTCAAACCACTATCTCCCACTTTACCAGCTTTATCAGGCCGTGGGAACGCTTACATACCAGTATAGATACTATTTGCGCTGTATTTTGTTTTGTCTTATTATTCGCATTAATCACAGTTTTATCGCTCCGGTTCTTGAGCTTTTAACCCAACCGAGGGTTTTGATTTTATTGCACCGAATGTGCTTTGCTTAAAGATATTGTCATTAAAGGAGGCTGTGCTGTTGAGGGGTAGCCTTTTTTGTTAGGTCCCTAGATTAGGAGATATGAAGATGAGAAATTTTTTATGTTTGTTGGTATTGCTTGTGATGGTGCCTGTGAGTGCAGGGGCACTTGAAGATATTCCGGGTGTGGGTTTGGGTGAGGCTATTCCGCACAGTCTCCAACTACTTGACCAAAACAAGGAAGAGCAAAACTTTGGGGCGCTGGCAGGTGAAAAGGGCACGGTACTGTTTTTTGTGCGTTCGGCCGATTGGTGCCCGTTTTGTAAATCGCAGCTCATTGATCTTGGTGAAAAAGGCGGGTTGATTGAGGGGCTCGGTTATTCTGTGGTGACGCTGAGCTATGATGATCCGAAGATTTTAAAGGTTTTCTCTGACAAATATAAGTTCCCCTATACGATGCTGTCCGATCCGGAATCGGAGGCGATTAAGGCCTTTGGTGTTTTAAATGAAGAAATGAAACCGATGACCAGATATTACGGCGTGCCGTATCCGGTCGTCTATGTGGTTGGTCTCGATAAAACGATTAAAGCAAGAATCGCCGAGGAAGATTATAAGAATCGGCCTTCTGTCGCGCAAATCACCGAAGCTATTAACGCTTTGAATTAAAATAATATTTCAGCCAAATTTGCGAGGTCTGCTGAAAATAGGGTAATCTTCGTTCACCAACTCATTATTAATACGAGCTGAACAGGAGACATTTTTATGAATACATACGCTTCAGCATCTGGCGCCGCAATGTTTATACCGCGCGAGATCGATAAAACAGTTCCCAAAATGGCCCGCCTTTTGTCCAATGACAATGAAGGTGAGGATGAGCTGCAGACAAGTGCCTAGGGCTTTGCACAGGAGGACTTCTCCAGAGTGCACTGCAGCGCAAAAAACCGGCCCAGATATTGTAACTGGCCGGTTTTTTGTTGCGAAAATGGCAGAAATCTGGCATTTTGCCGCCATAACATAAAATTATTAACGTAAGAATTTGACAGGAGACCTTTATGGTTAAGCTAGTAGAGACAGCAACAGAATTTGAACTTTCCCCAACATTACAAGCCAATGAGATGGTTAAGCAGAGGCGTGAGCGTGGAGAGCAGGTTTTGCATATGGGCTTTGGTGAGTCACCGTTTCCTGTCCCTGAGCGTTTGAAAAAGGCATTGAGCGCTGCGGTAGGCCGTAAGGAATATCTGCCGACGGGTGGTCTGCCGGAATTGCGCGAGGTGATTGCGCAATATTACAAAGATAAAATTGGCCTTGATACCGACAAGTTCGATGTGATCGTCGCGCCAGGCAGTAAGCTGATTTTGTATTCTCTGCAGATGGCTGTTGAAGGTGATCTGCTGATGCCGGTGCCGAGCTGGGTGAGTTACAAGCCGCAGGCAAAAATGTTGCACACCGAAGTGATCAAAGTGCCGACACGTTTGGATGACGAAGGGTTCTTCATTGATCCTGATACGCTGCGTGGCGTTATTAAAGAGGCGCGCGCTGACGGGAAAAACCCAAGCAAGATTATTCTGAACTACCCAAGCAATCCGACCGGTCTGACGATGACAGAAGAGAACCTCAAGGACGTTGCGGCCGTATGTGTCGAGGAAGACATCCTGATTATCTCTGATGAGATATACGGCTTTGTCGCTTTTGATGGTAATTACAGAACTATTTCCAAATATGCCCCGAGCCATACGGCGATTACGACCGGTCTTTCCAAGCATCTGTCGCTGGGCGGCTGGCGTTTCGGGATTGGCTTTATTCCCAAGGCTGTTGACGGACTGAATACGCTGCTCAACAATATCGCCAGTGAGACCTGGTCTTGTGTGCCGGCGCCGATGCAGCAAGCTGTGATTGAAGCTTATAAAGGTCATCAGGATATCGAAGATCATATCCAGGCTTGTACCGACATTCATAAATTGATGAATATTTATATTGCCGAAGGGCTGCGTGGTCACGGGATCGAAAACCCAGCGGTACAGGGAAGCTTTTATAACTACCCGAATTTTGAAAGCTTTAGAGACGGTCTTGCCAAAATTGGCATTACCACATCGAAAGAACTTCAAAATCACCTAATGAAAACTTACGGGTTGGCTTCTCTGCCGGGTACGGCATTCGGTGAAGACCCTGAAACGCTGACGCTGCGTCTATCCGGTTGTGATTATGACGGGACGAAAGCTCTGGAGGCTTATCAGGCTGGTGAGACTCTGGACGAGGCGTTTATTGCCAAGCACGCTCCGCGTGTTAAAGCGCAGGTCGAGGCGTTTGGTGATTTTGTGAAGCAAGCCGGTCAGGCGAAAGCAGCCTGATTTAGGTATCTGTCATCTCGAACGTATGTGAGAGATCTGCCCACGTAAAGGCGAGGGAATGGCCGATTATTACGTCTATATGATCACCAACTGGACAAACGGTGTCATGTATTTGGTGTTACCAACAATTTGGAGCGTCGTCTGGGCGAACACCGCTCAAAACAGGTCGAAGGGTTTTCCAAAAGATATAATCTAAAAAAACTCGTTTATTATGAGCATTTTTTGGATATTGAGGCGGCCATTATGCGTGAAAAGGAAATCAAGAAGTGGCGGCGCGCAAAGAAGAATGAACTTGTAGAATCTTTGAACCTGGACTGGAACGATTTCTCGTCGCTAAAGGGCTCCTCGAAATGACAATATTGGTGATCTGCACTACAAAAGTGATACTTCTTCGACCGAAAAAAATTACGTGCTGACTGAGGAACAACATGCTCAGCGTAAAAAATATTTGCGTGGTTTTAGAAAACGCCTACGCTCAGAGCCGCCAGAATCGATAACAAACGAGCTTGTTGTCTAAGGATCCGTCTTCTATTTTTTCTCTTAAAGAAACCTTTGGCGGCCCTATCCGAATAGAGTAGGGTATGGACGCATATTAACTTACCTTGTCATCCCCGGGGCCATGCGTCAGCATGGCTTAAACATCGGGGATCCATATGTCAGCAGCTTTGCTGCTGTCTTTACTGGGTCCCGGCTGTGCGAATGCCTTCGGCATGCCGCCGGGATGACGGGGAGAGAAAGGGGATAGGTCATGATCATGTTACCAGATTGGGTTGCGCAGGGGCTGGAGTTGCTCGCGACATTATTTATTTTTGCGGTTGGCGTTGCCGCGCTGGTCGCCGCCATTTTCTTTGTTATTGATATCACGCAGACCAAAGATGCGGTGCGCCGGAATTTTCCGGTGGTGGGGCGGTTTCGCTATCTCTTTCAGATTTTGGGTGAATTTTTCCGCCAATATTTCTTTGCGATGGACCGCGAGGAAATGCCGTTTAACCGCGCCGAGCGTGAATGGATTCACCGCGCTGTCAAAGGTCATGACAATACAATTGCCTTTGGCTCCACAAAAAGTCTGGTGCCGCCGGGCACCAATATTTTTGTCAATTGCGCCTTTCCGAAGCTGGAAGAAGATATTGCTTGTACTGTGCCGATGGAAATCGGCCCGTATTGCAAAGCACCTTATAAAGCCGGATCGATTTTTAACATTTCAGCGATGAGCTATGGCGCGTTATCAACGCCGGCGGTACGCGCGCTTTCGAACGGTGCGAAGATGGCCGGGTGCTGGATGAATACTGGTGAGGGCGGTTTGTCGCCCTATCATCTTGAGGGCGGCTGTGATGTTGTGTTTCAGATCGGCACCGCTAAATATGGCGTGCGCGATGAGAATGGTAAGCTGAGTGACAGGAAGCTGAAAGAAGTCGCGGCGCATGAGCAAGTGCGGATGTTTGAGGTGAAGCTCAGCCAGGGCGCTAAGCCGGGCAAGGGAGGAATTCTGCCCGGTGCCAAGGTGACGGCAAAGATTGCCAAAATTCGCGGCATTCCTGAAGGTGAGGATTCCATTTCACCCAACCGTCATCCGGAGATCGATAGTATTACCGATTTGCTCGATTTCATTGCGCATGTGCGCGAGGTGACGGGCAAGCCGACAGGGTTCAAATCGGTGATCGGCTCTTATGGCTGGCTGGAAACATTGTGCGAGGAAATTCATGCGCGCGGCATTGAAAGCGCACCGGATTTTATCACCGTTGATAGCGGCGATGGCGGTACGGGCGCTGCGCCAATGCCGCTGATGGATAATGTCGGGCTGGTTTTAAAAGAGTCGCTGCCGATGGTATCGGATATTTTATACAAATACGGATTGGATGAGCGCGTGCGGTTGATTGCCTCGGGCAAGTTGATAACGCCGTCGGAAGTGGCATGGGCTTTGTGCGCCGGGGCGGATTTCGTGAATTCTGCGCGCGGCTTTATGTTTTCGCTGGGCTGCATTCAGGCGATGAAGTGCAACAAAAATACCTGCCCGACCGGGATCACGACGCATGACAAGCGCTTGCAAAAGGGGCTTAACCCGGCAGATAAGGCTGTGAAGGTTGCGAATTACTGCCAGAATATTGTGCATGAGGTTGAAGTGATCGCGCATTCCTGCGGCGTCGGTGAGCCGCGCCAGCTCGGGCGGCACCATGTGCGAATTGTACAGAATAACGGCCGCTCCGTGCCGATGAATGAGCTGTGCCCCAGGCCGGAGCCAGCAAAAAGAGAAGCGGCTTAAGGTTTACCCATTTTGATGCCAGAAGGGTTTGTCGACAAGCGGCGTTGAGGCATTGGCGGTTTCCTGCGGGGCGATAATACCTGACAGATAAGCCTCACGCCCGGATTCAATGGCCTTGGCAAAGGCCCCGGCCATGGCGACCGGGTCGCCCGCTTTGGCAACAGCCGTATTGAGCAGCACGGCATCAAAGCCCATTTCCATGGCCGCCGCCGCATGAGATGGCGCGCCGATTCCGGCATCGACCACCAGGATTTTATCAGGGAATCTTTTCCTCATTGTCTGAAGGGCGAACGGGTTGTTCAGCCCGCGCCCCGATCCGATCGGCGCCCCCCATGGCATGAGGACGTCACATCCGGCATCAACCAGTTTCTTCGCCAGCACAATGTCATCGGTCATGTAGGGCAGTATCGTAAATCCTTTTGATACGAGGCGATCCGTTGCGTTAAGCAATCCGAAGGGGTCGGGTTGCAGTGTGTAGTCGTCGCCGATGACTTCGAGCTTAATCCAGTTGGTCTCAAAAATCTCCCGCGCCATTTCGGCGGTGGTGACGGCTTCGTCGGCGCTATGACAACCGGCGGTGTTGGGCAAAATCGGGATGTTAAAACCCTTGAGAATGTCCCAGAATTTTTGCCCTTTACCGGCCGCAGATTCACGGCGCAGAGATACGGTGATCAGGCCAGGCCGGGAGGCTTCAATCGCCCGGCGCAAAATGTCGGGCGACGGATACCCCGCCGTTCCTAGGAAAAGCCGTGAGGAGAGGATTGTGCCATCAATATGAAGGGCTTTGCTCATTAACCCCCCTGCATTGGCGCGACGATTTCAATTTCATCGCCATCGTCCAGTTTCGTTGCGCCGTAATTGTTTTTCGCCACAAACGTTCCGTTGCGCGCAACGGCAACCAGCATATCGCCATAGCCTTCCTGCTCGAGGCAGCCCCGCAAATCAAGCGGCGTTACGAAGGTCTTTTTCTGACCGTTGATGATCAGGATCATTGTTATCTCTCCAAAATAAATCCGTGAATTTGTTGTGCCTGTTCTCAGTGTAATCTGTAACACATTCCGCCATAACCGGTGCCAGTAAAAATCCGTGACGGAACAGCCCGTTGCACCGAATGACATTATCCTCAATCGTGATACGCGGAAAATTGTCCGGGTAAGCCGGGCGGATGCCAGCCTTCATATCTATGATTTGTGCTTCGCCAAAACTGGGGTGCAGCGAATAAAGCGCGCTCATCAGCTCCAGCCCGGAACGCAGGCTGACGCCGTCTCCGGCGCTTTCGATGTTGGTCGCGCCGATCATAAAAATATTGTCTTCGCGCGGCACTATATATAGGGGGTAGCGCGGATGCATTAAACGCACGGGCCGGGAGAGAGAGAATTCTTTGTTCTGCACGATAAGAATTTCGCCCTTTACGCCGCGTAAATCGGGATCGTCTTGCGCCGCGCCCATGCCGCGGCAATCAATCACGTAATCGTAATCGTTTTGATGCGCTGGCGCGTAAGTTGAAGATTGAAAAATGCAGCCTTTGTCTTTTAACATGTCGCATAATTTCGAAAGTGTCGGCGCAGGATCCAAATGCGCTTCTTCTTTCAGATGCAGCATGCTGGTAAATTTTTTCGGAAGTTGCGGCTCTAACGGTTCTACGCTGATCTGTTTTTCGGGCGGCAAATGTTGCTTAAAACGCTCGAGGATATAGCGGTCTTCGTCATGGGCGATGAGCAAGCTGCCGTTTTGTCTGATTTGATCCGGCATGATGTTTTGCCAGATTTTTATGCCCTCCAGCCCGGCTTCGATAAAAGCTTGTGGCATATGTTCAATTTCGGCATAAGGTGCCAGCATGCCACCGGCCATGGAACTGGCATTATTGGCGGGGACGCCTTTCGGATCATATAAAGTGATCTTGTGGCGGGTCTGTGACAGGGCATAAGCAGCGCTGAGCCCCATGATACCTGCACCAGTTATCGCAATGTTCAAAGATTTCACCATGGGCGAATTATGGCGTGACAGGCCCATATGTCAACATTGGTTGATTTCTTAATAAAGTGGCGCTATAACCCCTTATCTCTTTGTGCTTCAAGGCATATTGCTGGATTTCTAGGTGTCGCGGGGTGGAGCAGCCCGGTAGCTCGTCAGGCTCATAACCTGAAGGTCGTAGGTTCAAATCCTACCCCCGCAACCAATTTCACAGCCAGTTACAGCGTTTCTATATATCCAAAAATACAGCTATGGGACACTGACGGGACACCAGATAACAACAATATGCAGTAAATCACCGCATTATTTACCGTTTAAATTTAAAGAGGATTAATTGTTTTTGTGGTGAGTGAAACGCTTGGCTGGTTCCGAGAGGATGATCAGGCCAGACAGGCCATGCAGAAAATTTCCTGTGAGGCGGGCGGTACAGAGATAGCAAAAGGTCTTGCTGCTGTCTTTAATAAAAATATAACCCTTTGTTGTTAGAACAAGGGTAAAATGTTATGTTATTGGTCATGAGAGACGCATTATTTTTGATATGTGCCCTTGCTCTTTTTGCAACTGGATTTGTTTTACCGGCACATGCGTATGTTGATGGTCAGGATTCCGAACTGCATATTGAATTCACTCAGGATATTGTCGAAGAAGCAGACAGTGATGAGGCTGATGTTTTTTACAATATTCCTAGTTTTTCGGTAGATAATAGTAGGCAGCTCGTTTTGATTTCAAAGGCTCCTGTATCTTTTTTCTTCTATGTCCAAAAACGCCCGCCCCGAATTTGATTCCAGGGTGAGGTGAATCTTAATTCAGGCAAGCTATGCCTGAATCCATTCTTTAGCACATCATCATAGAAACCGTAACACACCCACGGTTTTTTAACTTACAGAGGGTTAAAACTTTAAAGAAAGAACGGTAAGGAACATGCAGTACATATTATCTTTTCTTCTAATACCTATATTACTCACTATCTTTCCATCCGCTGCGTGGGCCTCTACTGGTGCAGAGTCTCACCCAATTATTCATGTGGGAATGCATCCGGTAGGCATATTTTGCATTGGCGTGTTTGTGCTGTCCTACATTGCCGTTTTGCTAGAAGAAAAAGTGCACCTCCCTAAATCAAAGCCTGTTATGTTCGGCGCCAGTATTATCTGGGTAGCCATCGCTATTATCGCGCCATCCTATGATGTGGACCATGGCATGTTACGTGACGCGGTTTTCACGGGACTGGAAGAGTATGCCAGCCTGCTTTTATTCTTGCTGGCAGCAATGACCTATATCAGTGTCTTGCAGGAAAGGCTGGTTTTTGAAACTTTGCGATCCAAACTTGTCCAGTCGGGTTTTAATCTCCAACAACTCTTTTGGATTACCGGCATACTATCTTTTTTTCTGTCACCCATAGCAGATAACCTCACGACAGCTTTGGTTATGGGGGCTGTGGTTATATCTGTTGGAGCGAATAATCCGAAATTTGTAGCGATTGCATGTATTAATGTTGTGTGTGCAGCCAATGCAGGGGGCGCTTTCAGTCCCTTTGGAGATATTACGACACTCATGGTTTGGCAAGCCGGTCATGTTGATTTCTTTGGTTTCTTTGCCTTGTTTGTCCCGTCAGTTGTGTGCTTCCTCATACCGACCACAATCATGAGTTTCTTTATCCCTAAGGATAATCCGCTCACTGTAAAAGAAGTCGTCTCCATGAAACATGGAGCAAAATTTATTATTTTTCTAGGATTATGCACAATTGCAATGGCCGTTGGGTTTGAACAGTTCCTTGGTCTACCGCCATTTGTTGGCATGATGGCCGGACTTTCACTGCTTATGATTACGGCCTGGTTTATTCGTCATAGTGGCGTTAAAGCTGATAAGGATTTCGATGTTATAGAGCAAGTTGCCCGATCTGAATGGGATACACTTTTGTTCTTCTTCGGCGTGATTTTCAGTGTCGGAGGCTTAAGCTTTTTAGGATATATGGAGCTTGCATCATCCACCATGTATGACGGTTGGGGCGCGAGCGTAGCTCATATTTCCCTGGGCCTTATCTCTGCGGTCATAGACAATATACCTGTGATGTTTGCAGTTCTCAGTATGGAACCAGAACTGGACAGGTTTCAGTGGCTTCTTATCACGCTAACAACAGGAGTGGGGGGCAGTCTGCTCTCTGTCGGTTCTGCTGCGGGGGTTGCCCTGATGGGGACAGCACGTGGTCAATACACCTTTTTCTCACATCTAAAATGGACTCCTGTTATTGCATTGGGCTATGTCGCTGCCATTGGAACGCATTTTTTGATAAACGGGTAACGCTTCCATGTGGTTCAATGTCGCAAATTCTCTGAAAAACATAATACGAGTGTCGATTTAATATAAGTGTATGACTGCCGGGTATTTTCCGTTACGTTCACTCACCATATTTATAAGGATGTGTGCGCCGCCTTGTGTGGCACCAAAAGGATCCACATGAAAGATATTGAAGCTGTACAGTTGGCATTAGAAGCGGCCTATACCACGCTAAAGGACAATGATTCCGGTGAAATCGCGACCTACATCCCTGCGCTTGCGAAGGCCGATCCGAATAGTTTTGGCATAGCCATTACAGATTTACAGGGTAGGTCATATAAAATTGGGGACAGCGATCTTCCCTTCAGCATTCAATCTATCTCAAAAGTCCTTACCTACGGATTGGCGCTACATGATCATGGACGGGATGATATCAGAGAAAGAGTGGGCATCGAGCCAACCGGTGAGGCCTTTGATGCCATTATCAAACTGGATGATCACAATAAACCTCTAAACCCCATGACCAATACCGGCGCAATCACCATAACCGACATGATAAAGGGAACATCTCCGGACAATAAGCTGGATATTATTTTAAACGCGTATGAGAGAATTCTCGGGCATGCCCCGAAAATTGATATGGAAGTCTATCAATCAGAATATGATACAGGGCATCGTAACCGCGCTATTGCCCATTTGCTAACGCATTTCGGCATTCTGGACGAAACAGCAAATGATGTTCTGCGTTTATATTTTAAGCAATGCTCAATTCTCACAAGTGCGACAGAACTTTCCGTTCTTGCCTCAATGCTCGCCAATAAAGGCGTGAGTCCCATCACAAACGAATCTGTCATTCAGCAAAAATATATTCGCGACATCCTCAGCGTCATGTTCTCGTGCGGGTTGTACGACGGTGCGGGCGAATGGGCCTTCGAAGTCGGTATGCCTGCTAAAAGTGGCGTTAGCGGGGGGATCATGGCTGTTGTTCCCGGGAAATGCGGTATCGGGATATTCTCTCCGCCACTTGATGCAAGAGGAAATAGCATCAGAGGTACGCAAGCCTGCAAAATACTATCTAAACGGCTGGGGTGGCACGCTTTGGAATGTAGTGAATCTTTTGTCCCGCAGAATACAGATTAGAGTTTTATGTCGTCGCCGCTACTACGGAGCGTACGCCTTCTAGATTAGATACATTCATATTTGCTGAAACCTCTAAATATATGATACACAGAACTGGTACACACATGGCACAGTTGAGAGCAAATAATCACAATTTGTTGTTTAGAATATCTTGGTTGGTAGCAGGTCCAAATCCCATTTCCTGATGATAAGTTTTTAGGGTACAGGAGGGGGTACAGAGAGGCCCTTTAAAACAGAAGTTTCAATAAAAACAAATAGATATTTAAAGTATTCGGTTGCTACCCCCGCAACCAATTTTGTAATATTAGGTTGAAAAAAACCGCCCCGAAAATTTCGGAGCGGTTTCTTTGGTTGGGTTGAGGTTTATCGCTTATCCCTGTGCCCAGTAATAGGTGCAGGTATATTCGATTTTAAAGCGGTTGGTGTCACCAACTGGTCCGACAGGAATTTTTACAATGTCAATTCCTTGGCCATTGGCTGGTGAACCGTTGTTGTTTTTCACCTTGCTCTTGTGAGGGCATTCAAAAATTGGTGAAGTACACTCCATACGATCAACAGCACCATTGGTGTTTACATGCTCGTCAGTTTTGCTGTAGCCGTGCATGCAGCTCATGACCGGAGGGATGTTGGTGGTAAAACCATCAACAGGGCCCTTAGGGTTTGGCTTAAAGTTACCGGCAGCGCTTTGACCAACCGGGCTAACCGGTGATGATGGTTTAGGGGTTGCTTTAAAGCCCGGCGTTGTTGGTGCCGTTTGAGCTTTCAGTTGTGTTGGGCTTTCTGCCTGTGCGGTTCCAACATAAGTGGTTCCGATCAGGACGATTGCGGCCAGTGCGAGAGTTAATGTGCGTTTCATAGTCTTTCTCCTTGGTTATAAAGTTCGTTGTTAAAAATTAAAGTTCATAGTCACTCGTGAAAGTAATGATTAGACGGAGGCACGATCCGATTGGTTCAAAAAAAGTTTAAATTATTGAATAAACTGCAAAAATGAAGACCTCCTGTCTAGTTTTTTATTGATTCCCTTGTGATGAACCATTTGGGTCTATATATAGGGTGTGCCGTTTAAAGAAAGTTTTTTTGAACTTTTGTTATGGCCCTTACGACAGAGCCTTTATGAATGACAAAAATGTCAGGATTTTTTTAAACTTAAACTCGAAGGAGAAAGACGATGAAAACGAGAACTTTAAGCATGATTGCTGCTGCATCTTTATTGATGGGTGGCGTGTTGCTTGCCGATACAGCCGACGCTGCTAAGGCACAATTCGAGCGTACAAAACCACATGTTAATGTGGCCCCAACACCCACTGACCCCACCAACCCTACTGGCACAATTCAAAAGCGTGGGCATACACCTCCACCAACAGGTCCTGGTGGTTTGAGTGGTGCAAAAACGATTGATCTGGAGCCTTTGGCTCCTAATCCTGTCGGTCCGCTTCCGGGTGCTCCGAACTCAGGGTTCTGTGGTTCTAACCAAGGTGGTGGCGTGGCAAAAGTTATTCTGACGAGCGTCAAGAATAACGGTAATGCAGCTGGTGGAAACTTTCACAACAAAGTGATCTTCCCTGATGCCGACCCAGCTGATAAAGTGCAGGAAGATTCCTACACAGATGGCGGCCCCGGTTTTACACCAGCCAAAGTCTTCTTTAACATCCCTGCTTCTGCATGGAAAAACGGCAAAGCGAGTTTCATGTTTATTGTTGACTCCAAAAGCGAAGTGAATGAAACCAATGAGCTGAATAATATCTTTTCAGGTCATTGTGTAGAGCCTGCGATGTAGTAGATTTCACATATTAATGTATAAAAGAGCGCTTTCCCCGGCGCTCTTTTTTTATTTGAACCTTGTCTCGGCCCCTTACGACTGAACCTATAACAGCGGCACTAGCGCGGCTGTATGAAACAGTTTAAAACATGACGAATATCAGGAGAGATACAATGAAAACGACGAAAACATTAAAGACTTTAATCTTAGGGGCATCTGTTCTGGCCATTGGTCTGGGCGCTGCCGGTATTAACAATCAAGCCCATGCAGCACAAGGAAGCTCTCAATATGTTGAGAATGTTGATATAGATTTGCCGGGCATGGCTGCGGTGGTAAATATTGAAAATGCAGCAGCCAACAAGCACATTAATGCTTTGGATCTGGACGTTCAGGAAAGCAAGATGGATTTTGAGGTCGGTGGCCTTATTAAATGTGACGGCACCAACATGGAAGTTGTTGGTACGAGTGCTCACTTTGGTCCAGTCAATATAAGTGGAGCAGGCATTAACAGCAGTGCAACGCTTCATAGTAGTAGCTTTGAGGTCTCTGAGTATGTCAATAATGATATTCCAGAGTATGTGCCGCCAAGCACGTTTTCCGTACCTTTGAACAAGGTCAAAAACGGCAACCCGGCTTTGCGTGTTGATCCTTTGGCAGAGCTTGAAAAAGCACGACAAGCCTTCAACGGCACCGATCTTGAGTTCTATAAGCATGACCGGGAAATTGTTCTGCAACGTCCGCTTTCGGTGAGCGGTGCTTGCAGAAAGCAGAACAATACCAACAAGGTTTCATCCGGATATGAAACTAAAAACCATGTGATCCAGATCAAATATAAAGGTGATCCGGCTCTGAATGAAACGCCTGTTCTGAACGCACAGCTTGGTCAGGGCAATATGCCGAACCAACTTGATGCCGGTGAGCAGCCTTTGAATCTTGGTGAAGCAACATTCCAGCCAAACATGCCGCATTATTTCGGTAAGTGTTTACCGGATAATGACCCCAAGATCCGTGTGAACTGGAAAGCCGGTGGTGAAGGTCATATCCGCTTCATGATCGAAGATGCCGGGAATCCCATCTATGGCACAGAAGATATCCCTCACAATGGTGATATCAAGTTCGCAAACTATATGGATATTTATTATCCGCTGAAAGCGAAGTTGCCGATGAACTTTAACTGGAATGAGCTGAACAAAACCTTCTCTCATCCACTGAAAATTCGGGCGCAGGTTAAAGACAAGGACAGCGAAAGCTGGGGTCCATGGAAAGACTATGGCACGGCCACCTGGAAGCACCGTTGTGAGCCACAACTTAATCCGAATATCGGTGGTCAGGGCCATATCGGTGGCTATGGCAATGGTGGCGGCAATGAGCCTTTGGGTAAGGGCATGGTTCAAGCTAAGCCTCAGCGCGGACCTTTGGGTAAAGTTGCTCCTGCCGAGCCAGCCCCAAGGCCAAAGCGGGCACCTGTTAACTAAAACTAACCTTTATTCTCATAAAACAGGCCCCTTTGCGGGCCTGTTTTTTTTGAACCTTATCTCGGTCCCTGACGACTGAACTTATAACAGCGGCTCTAGCGCGGCTGGGTAAAACAGTTTAAAACATGACAAATATGAGGAGAGATACAATGAAACCGATGAAAAAATTAGCACTGAGCGCAGGTATACTGATGATGGGTCTGGGCGCATTGCCAATGGAGGCACACGCAGATAATGCTTCTATACAAGTAAATTCTTACAATCCGGGAACGATTGATATTTTAAGCAATGGTAGCGCCTATATCAAACCGGCCATTCCGCTCGTCAGCCTATCGGCGCAATTGGGTTTACAGCTTGATGCCGGTGATTCAGGTCGCGTAAAAAGCTGGAAAGCCTGGGTCAAAGTCAAAAGAGAAAATGGACCATGGATTCAGTTCACTAATGATTATGATTCCGCGAGCTATTCCATACCAAGACCCAAGACAGTCCTCACAGTAGCTCCGGTCAATGTCCCTTACGGAACGCTGGCACCTTTCGCTATTTCGCAATGTAATGCTTTGGCCAATACGATGCGCGGCGCCGGTTTATCGGACATGCAAATTTTTTCACAGGATCGTGTACTTACTTTTGCAATTGATGGTGCCTTATCTTATGAGATGAGTGGTGTGCCTGGTTCTAATGATATTTCAGAAGTTGAGCAAAGCTTTGAGAGTCATAAAAAATTTCATTTGCATTGCAAAGCTGCACCGCAGCCGGAACCGGAGCCAACAAATCCCACGCGCAACATTCCTGATGTTGATCAGGCCAGCGTCAGTACAAATGGGGTTAGCACTTTAAACGGTGCCTGCAAACTTAACCTGTCCGGTGTGATTGTTACCAAAGAGGCAAACACGCAAGTCAAGTTTCGCTATAAAGATGGAGCGGGCCACCAAAGCGATATCAAAACGGTTGTGACGGACCAAACTAAAACGATTATGTTTAATCATAAATATGATCTGGCCGGAACTGGCCTCAAAACAGGCAAGATCCGCATCGATATCGAGGGCGAAACTGTGAGCTCACCCTGGAGTCACTATAACGTTAATTGTGTGGCGAATTCCCCGGGCGGTCTTGTTGGAGGCGACGGCGGTGGTGGCACAAGCGGTGCGGCTGTTGGTGGTGCGAAGGCTAGCGAAAAAGGGCCCAGCACCGCACCAACGCCGGGTCGCGGGGGTGCTGGAAGTCTAAAAGCCACGCCAAAATGGCAACCTATGCTCAAAACCAAGTAAACAATGCCCATATTTACCCTTACAAAACAGGTGATTATGGTATAAATTAAGGGCCGGGCCAGCATATAAACTGGCCCGGTTTTATTTAGGAAACCCGGTAATGAAATAAGACAATGAAATTAAGACCACTCATATATTCAGCCGCTTTTTTGGCCATGTCGCCCGTTCTTTTCGGGGCAGGCATGGCTTTGGCCGACTGGTCGGCTAATTTTGATGCGCCGTCCGGGCCAAGCGCGCCGATGCACATTGATTTGCCAGGTGACCTTGATGTGATGGAGCTGACGACATTGGGTGTTGAGCTCGACGGGATTGATATTACCGCACTTTTATCTCTGGACGGCGGTGATTTTTCTTACCGACCGGTGGAGCCTTTGAGCGCGGGTGAGCACGTTGTAAAACTTGTGCGGATGTCCTCTGAAGGAAGTGAACAAATCGGTCAGTGGAGTTTTACCATTGTCGGCGGGGAACAGGGAGCAGGCGACGTAACAACAGTGGATTCGTCGCAAAACGAATTGGCCGCGGCCGAAAGCTGGCTGCGCAGCAGTTCTTTTTCCGCTGATACCATGACAGAAGTCAGCAGCAGGCTATTTGAAGATCTGCCGCCGGATCAGCCCAATCATACTATTGTTTCGGGTGGTGGTGATTTAAACGGTGAAGCCAGTAGTGATCGTTTATCGGTCACCGGCCGCGCCAATTACCTGGTGCAGAGTGATCGCAATTTGGCACAGACTGGCAATGCCATTGATCTTGGCGAATATGATATTACCGCCGCCTATACCGGCGATACGATAAGCAGCAAGGCGATATTAGGTCATCACGATATAGGTGTAAATTCTTTTTTGTTTTCAAATTTTTATCGCCGCGGCGCGTCTTTAAAGGTGGGAACCTCTGATGAGCGTGTGCACGCGACGACTTTTGCCTTTCGCCCAACATCGGTTGCGGGTGCGCGCGATTTTACGGGCCTGAATGATGGTGATGATCGGCTTGAAGGCGTGACGGCTTCGTTCAAGCCGTTTTCAAATGATTTGCATGGTCTGCGCATTACTGGACTTTATTATGATGGTGAAGGTGATGATGGCGGTTTTGGTTTAGCAGGTGGTACGGGTACCACGGGGCCGGATGGTACGGGTTATGCCGTGATTGCTGATAAGGGATTTTTTGGCGGGCGTTTAACGCTGCGCGGTGAATATGCGATGTCCGATTATGATCTTGATGGCGCTGGCGCGGTTGAAGAAGATAGCAGCGGTGCGCATTCTATTGCCATCGAGGCGCGTCCTTTCGACAGTCCGGTGTTCCTTGATAAAACCGCAGATATTGTGGTTGGCGGGAAATATGAAAGTATTGATACGTTTTTTAATTCCCTGGCCAATCAGGGCATTGCTGCCGACCGACACGCTTATAGTGCTTATACCAATATTTACTGGGGGTCTTTATCCGCTGGCCTGCAGATTTTGCATCAAACCAATAATGTTGATGATCTGGCCAATGTGCCGACGGACAGGCTGCGCAGCATTAACTTTAATACGGCGTATAATTTTAATCCGCAGGAGGGAAGCCTTTCCTTTCTGGGCACACCGTACATAAATTTTTCAGGCTATGTTTCAGATTCGGACCGTATGGACACGCCGGTGGGGTATTTGCCGGGTGATACCAATAGTCTTACGGATTCAGCGACTTTTGGCTTTGGCACCAGCTATAGCAATTGGTACTGGTCGGGTTCACACACTGTGTCGCAATATGAAGATCACGCCAATAATTCAAGCGATACAGTCAATAACCTCAGCGGTTTTAATGCAGGCTGGACGGTGAATGACAGGCTGGAGCTTAATGGTGGCGTGCAGGTTGGCAGCTTTCGGGACGAGGATTTCGCCACCACCACTTATAATACGAATGTACAGCTTGGCGCTTCGGGTATTATCGTTCCAAACAAGGTTACCGCACGATTTGATTATAATTTGAACCTTGCGGCCGGAAGTGGCGACACACCTGATAGACACGTTGTAAACAGTGAGGCTGAATGGACATTATTCGCCCCGCAAACCAACCGCCCTGGGCTGGCTTTGGCCGTGAGAGGGTCGATGGAGGATTTTAATGGAAACGCAAATGCAATACAGGATGAAACAAATTACCAGGTCTTTACCGTTTTTCGGGTCAGGGCGCCGTTTTCGCTTAGCCGCTAGGCTGGCTCTGGTGCTGGCTGTGATTGGGGTGTCCATAGTGGGCATGGCTGGTGCGGCGCGCGCCGATGTGAATACAGTGACGCCGACACCGGCGATGGTTAATGTCTCAATCAAAAACCCGGCAGCGATCAATGTCACATGGCGGGTGAACAGGACAGAGACAGTAGCCACGGCGCAACGCGTCACGTCTTCGGCGCTGGCCGAGCTGCGCATTAGCGGTGTAACGGTTGCCACGCTGGGCGGCGCGATTATGCAGACAGGGATTTTCCGCATGGTTGGTGAGTCGGAAATATTGGTCTTTACTGAAACCTTTAACCTGACACCGGCGCAGGCCCAAACAATTTCAAGAGCGGTGCCCGGAACGGTCACGATCCGCAGGCTGTTTACCGATACGCAAACGACAGTGCCGGGTACGATTAGCCTGTTCGCCACATTGGGTGGCACTGGCGATCTGGCTGTGCGCCGGATTGAGCTTTCTTTTGAGAACGCATCGCGCACCGATGTTGTACGTCAGGGCGACCAGCTTCATGCTGTGGCTGATGTATCGTTTAACAATAACGGTCTTCTGCGTGGCGAATGGCGCGTGGTTGATGCTTCGGCCAGTCTGGGCGGCGGCGGACGCCGCGTGCTTCAGGTCGTACGCCAACAACTGGTAAGCTCCGGTGAAGGCCGCACGCGCATTGTCAGTCCACCTTTGCCAACAAAGCTGAGCGGCTTGCATTTGGTATCGTTTTCGGTGCAGGACACGACCACCGGCTTTGAAATTCCGATCCTGCGTTATTTTGTACTGCAGGATAATAAGGACAAATCCGATCTGGTCGCCGCCAATATGAATGTCATTGGCCCAGCCGATGGGGCAAGGCTTGGAAAAGGTACTGTCTTTTCCTGGCAGGCCATTGAAGGCGCGCATGCCTATCAGGTGGAAATTTTTAAAGACAATCCGAATGTGCCGCTGACCGGTAAGCTGGTCACAGGCAAGGATTTAACATTGTCATTGCAGGCATTGTCGCTGGCGCATTTACAGCCCGGCGGGATGTATCAGTGGCATGTACGCGCTTTTAGTAAAAGCGGCAAGGTGCTTGGGGCCTCGGTTCCTCGCACGATACATAGGCCCTAATTGGGATATAAATAAAGGCCCATAAGATGAGCGAGAAAGAATCCGTAGAACTGTTAAAACAGGTCGCAAAGGGCGATGAGAAAGCCTTTGCGGAGTTCTTTCGTCTATACGAGAACCGCCTCTACAGATTTATTTTGTCAAAATTGAACGATTCCTTCGAAGCCTCCGACATACTTAATGAGACGTTTCTTGAAGTCTGGCGAAAGGCCGGAACATTTGAAGGAAGGTCTAAAGTATCAACCTGGTTATTTGGAATAGCTTATTACAAGACGATGGATAGAATGCGAAAGAAAAAGCCAATGTTAATCGATGAGGACAATTTCCCGGAAATTGTTGATGAAACGCCGGACGCTGTTTCGTGTTTGATTAGCGAAGATGATGCGGGCCATGTCCGTCATTGTCTGGAGACATTGAAAGAGGCGCACCGCTCTGTGATGCAGCTCGCTTTTTTCGAAGACATGGCTTACGGCGAGATTGCCAAAATCGTGGACTGTCCTGAGAACACTGTAAAAACGCGCATGTTCCATGCCAAACAGGCGATGAAGCATTGTCTTCAGGGCCGTATGGAGGAAAGATCATGAGTAAGGACATCATGGAACTTTTGCCCTTCTATGTGAACGGAACATTGGGAGGCAAAGAAAAAGACAAAGTCGAACAGGCGATCATTGACGATCCGTCTTTGAAAGATGATCTGCGTTATCTTGAAGGTTTGCGCCGCGAGGTGAAGGCCTATGAGATTGAAAACTCACCCGGTGAGCTGGGCCTTAAGCGTTTACAAAAATCTCTTGAGGAAGAAAAGCTGAAAAGCGATCCGATTGCGCGGGCGCGCTCAAGGATTACATCAGAGCAAAACCGTACATGGCGCATGATTGCTGTCGCGGCTTGTGTATTGCTGATGATCCAGACGATTATTGTCGCGCCGCACTGGATGCAGGGCGGCACATTGGTAGCAGCCGGTGGGCAGTCCGAAGCAGAGATCAGCGTGACGTTTGCGCCCGATGCGACAGAATCCGATATTCGCGGTTTGTTGCTCGGTCTTAATTTGAACATTGTGGAAGGGCCGTCAGCGCTTGGTGTTTACCACCTTTCAACAGATGATGATATTCAGCAAGCGGTGCAGGCCCTCAAGAGTCGCGACGATCTTGTTGAGAGCGCGCAGGTGGAGAAGTAATATGCGCACGCTCATTCTTTTCACTGTTTTAATTTTTGCGATTGCCGCGCCGTCTTTGGCACAAGTGGATCCGAATGCGCCGCTACCAGGTGCGGCTGATGATGTGCCGGATCGTGAAGGGCGCGAACCTGAACGCCGCCAGCCACCGGAAGCAAAGCCTGAAATTACCGGCATTGCCAGTGCCTGCGCCCGTCCCGGCGATATGATGGCGATCAATGGCCGCTCTCTTTCGGCGCTGGATGGTGTTGTGCCGGCCTTGGCAGATAACAGCAATGTTTTGCCGCTGCGCGTTCTCAACAAAAGCGAAAACCGCTTGATGGTTCAGATCCCTACCGAGAAAGCTATATACGATAGCGAACATTACCATATCGTTCTGGTTGATGCGCACAGAACCGATAAAGTTGTCGAGCGCACGGATATTAAGGTTCGTCTTTGCCCTTATGAAGAAGAAAGACCGCAGCCAGTTATGTCGTCCGCTGATGCCGAGCCCGGTGAAATTTTGATTTTGGCCTTGCGTGATGTTGCAAACCAAATTGAATCCTATGCGAAGGAAAGGGGATACCCTATTTTACGCCGCCACAACCTTGCGGCCTTCGGTGATGTGCTGTTGGTTCTTGACGTTGTTGATGGCAATATTGTCGATATCATAGACGAAATGCGTGAGGCGTTTCCAAACGCAGAGATTGACCGCAACCATCATTACCATTCCTCCAGCGCGCCACGCCTTTATGCGCCAGCCAAGGTTAAGTGGCCCGCAGCACCGGGCTGTCTCAAAAATATCAAGCAGATTTCCATTGGTTTGATTGATGGTGATATCGACCAGAGCCATTCAGCTTTTAAAGGGCAGAACATTGCCACTAAAAACTTTCTCGAGAATAAGGGCCAGCCTGATCGTGCCCATGGCACCGCGATTGCCTCTATTCTGATTGGAAATTCACCGGAAAGTGGCTATTTCGGTATGCTTCCGGGCAGCAAACTTTATGCTGCAACGGTTCTAAGGAAAGCACCAAAAGGTGACGATATCGCTACAGCCGAAGCAGTGGCGCAGGCGCTGGACTGGATGCTGAAAAACAAAGTGCGGCTGATTAATATTTCACTGGCTGGTGATAAACCGAACCGTGTTTTGGGCCGCGTCTTTGAAAAAACATCATCAAAGGGGGGGCTGGTTTTTGCAGCAGTAGGTAATAACGGGCCGCAGGCACCACCGGTCTATCCGGCATCATTAAAAGGCGTCATTGCCGTGACCGCCATCGATGCGGCTTCGCACGTTTATAAGCAAGCCAATCGTGGGGCCTATGTCGATTTCGCAGCACCCGGAGTTGATATATGGTCTGCACAAGATGGTGGTGGCGGTGCCTATAAATCAGGCACGTCCTATGCTGTGCCGCATGCCGTGGCGGTGGCGGCGCAAAACCTTTTGCGCAACGGTTCAATTTCTCACGACCTTATTGTGGAATCGATGAAGCAGAATACTAAAGATCTCGGTGCTCCTGGTCATGATAAAACCTATGGCTGGGGCCTGGTAAGCGCGCAGAGTGATTGCGAAAGATAATAAATGCTGAAGGCTGTATTCACGTAGGCCACTCATTTTCAGTAGAATAAGTTTTTAGGGTACAGGACAAGGGCAAACGGGTGTCTTGAGCCAGAAGGTTTAATAAAAACAATATAGTAGGGGCTTTGTTTGGCTACTACTTCCGCAACTAAACTTTCTTCTGTCTAGAATCCAGACTCACGGACTACAAGTGCTGCTATACGGGTAAAGGCGCGCGCCGCAAAACTTTTGCGCTCACCCTTTAATTTAACTTCACCAGATAAAAGATGCGGCGGCACAGCGGTCTCTGGACTTACAGGCTCCATCAAAACAGCATAAACTGCATCGTGCGGAACAAGTGCGCTGCTGTTACCACCGGATTGTGCAATCGCCACCGATCCGCCATAGGTGGAAGCCAGATCCGGGCGTTCAATCGTGGAGGCATTGGTGCGGCTGATTTCCTTCACTTGAACTGTCATCGCACCGGATATGCCGGTATCCGGGTAAAACCGCCCTGTTGCGCCGTTCTCAATACGGCGAATATCATTTTCACGCACATAACCGCGCAGCACAGCACGGTCAAATTTTACCAAATGGATCAGTGATTGCTTTTCACCGACCCAGCGCCCTTTGTGTAGATCAAAAGCCTTCTCCGCCACAACGCCATCAAAAGGTGCGCGCATGATGAGCCTGTCTTTTTGCTGTTGTAGGCCATCAAATGCGGCTTGTGCCTCAGAAATTTGTTGATTGCGCACCTGACCACGATGAATCAATTTTCTATCTGTCGCTTCACGTAATGTTTGTGCCTTTAAAGTTTCAAGCGAGCTTTTTGCCTGTGCAATGCGATGGTCAAGCACAGGGGATTCAAGTTTTAAAAGAATATCGCCTGATTTAACTCTTTGTCCTTGCTCTACAAGCGCCTCTGCAATACGCGCCGGCGCTGGTGGGTGTAGTCGTGTGTAATCTTTTGCCTGAACGTAAGAGGGTACGCGTACCGTGCTATGCCAGGGGATAAAGGCCAGAACCAGCAGGAAACCAAGAGTCCCGACTGTACGCTTGCTTGCAGAGTTCCAGGTCATTTTTCTGCGCTCCTTCCACCAAATAATGACTTCCCTGTATATAGGAAGTCCGATAAACCATGCGAGCTCCAAAGCCATTAAGAACGGCCCCAGAGGTTTAAAGAATAAAGTATAAACCAAAACAGCGATCCCAAGAAACAGGAAGAAACGGTATAGCCATGTGCCGTAGGCGTATACATAGAGGAGGCGGCGCAGCGGCTTTTTAAAATCTTCCGGTACGGGATCAGACCAGCCAAACAAAAACCTTCGCATGTTCCATTTTGCCAGGGCAAAAGCGCGCCCTTGTAGATTGTCCATTCCCAAACCGTCAGAGAGCAGATAATAGCCATCAAAACGCATAAACGGATTAAGGTTGATCAGGAATGAGCCAGCCAATGATACGGTGGCAACAAAAAAGGCAACACTGCGCGCCGATCCATCAGGCAAGATATGCCAAAGCAGCAGCGCAATCGCCGCGACACAAATCTCTGCCATCACCCCGCCAGCGCCTATGAGGAGCCGTCTATGGCGATCGGGAAGCTTCCACGCCCCTGTGGTTTCGGTGAATAAAACCGGGTAGAGAACGATAAACGCCACACCCATGGAGGACACACGCACACCGGCTTTGGTCGCCACAAAAGCGTGCCCCATTTCATGCAGGATTTTAACGCCTGAAATCGTAATGATATAAAATGTTAATCCTTCCCATGTAAAAAAATGCATGAAGGTATTAGCGAATTCATCCCATCGATTGAGCGTTAGATAAAATCCATAGCCAAGAAGACACAACATGGAGACAAAAAACTTTTGGCTTAAGAGTGGGCGGATATAGGGGAGGGTTCTTTGCAAAAACCTGTCTGGCCGTATTAGTGGAATAATAAAGAACAGGTAACCGTGGAGAAACTTATTCCACCACGCTTTTTGTCTAAGCCCTTCCAATTTTGTAAAGCGTTCAGTTGCCTGGGACGTGACGACGACGATTAGTTCATTCGAAATCAGAAACTGCACCAGATCCCCCACGTCCTCATCCGAGACCTGAAGCGGTGTTTCAGTGTTGACGGATCGTACCACCTCGCTAACCGTCTGTGATCGAGCAAAGCGGGCCAGGCATTCAAATTCCAGCCATCCAACGCGAAAAAACCTGTTGGATGGCGGATCATAAAGCGTCCATGTTGGTGAGCCGTCACTTTCGCTTGGACCACGATGAAGGTTGATGTCGTTACGAAGTCTGGGCAGTGGCGTATCGGCGACGGCCTCGGACATTCTTATACCCCTAACATAGCACGAAATGCGATTAGAGGCCGGCGCAACATTTGATAAGCAAACATAGTTCGGCCGCCATAAACGCGGGCAGTTCCCTTTAGGCCAACGCGTGGTGCTTCTGATTCACCTTCAAGGCTCGCGCGAATTTTGTATGTCAGTAAACCATCTGGATCTGGTGTTGTTTCGTAACTGACGGTACGTATGGAAGCCTTTAGACTATTCAGTGGTGAAACATTAAGAAAAATGCGTGCCGGTTTTTGATCGTCAATCAGAATCATTGCTTTGGCCGGAATGCGGATGAGTAGCTCCGTATCTTTGGGGTCAGTAATCATCATTACCCGCGTTCCTGTTTGTACGGGCATGCCGCGCAGGGAATTTGCATCGGTAAACACTGCCACACCATCACGGTCAGCTAAGACAGTAGCGCGTTTTAGCAAGTCCTGCGCATATTCAAAATCAACTTTTTTGGCCTCTGACTCAGCCTTAAGAACGGCCAGATCGGTTTTACTGCGTGGATCATTAAAGGCCTCGCGTGAAACTTTCGAATAGGTAGCCAGCGCAATGTCTAGGGCCTTGCGTGAAACTTCAACCTGGTTTTTTAAAATTGTGTCATCCATGGTGAATAGAACATCACCTTTTTTCACGAGTGTGTTGGGCTGCACAGAAACATCTTTGATTGCGCCATCGAGCGGAGCGCTTACAACGAAGGGGTCACGCGCTACAACTTCCATCGGTGCTGTCACGGACAACCGTACCGGGAAAAGCATGAGGGCGCATATAAGTGCCGCAACAACCCATCTTGATTTTTTTACGCGTAAGGCGGCAAGTAGTTTTGTTCGCCACGGCTGATGCTCTCGCTCCAGCCTGTCCCAGGCGTGGCCGTAAGCGTCAGCAAGCTGTGCGAGTAGTTTTAGCTCTCCGGGTGTGAAGGCCGTTTCGCGGTCCATCCACAACCCGCCAAGGGCGTGCCCATCAGGGCTTTTAAGCCATACAACGGCGACATGGCCTGACACCCATTCGCCCCAGTCTTTGTGGTCTTCTTTGTCGACATCGTTTGATGTCATGCCCTGTACAACATGTTCAGAGCGTGGGAGTTTTTTTATGATGCGCCGCAGCCAGATCAGGGATGGAGAATCTTTATCAATCGTCGACAGGCCGGAAACTGATTCAATTTTGACCTTCTCGTCGCCACGCCAGAACACACATTGCCGATAGGGAAGGAGGCGGTGGGTTTCATTGACCATCATAAAGGCAAGCTCGGCTTTGCTCATGCGATGGCGGGCATTTTCTTCGAGCAGTAACAACGTCGTCAGAGCCACCAGTTTGCTGTCTTGTGGCGGTTTTTCCTGATTGGCAGCTTTTGATGGTTTATTCATGATCTTGCTTTGGCTGCAGAAGGCCTGCTTGTGAGGCTGGCTGTAGCTTCGTTTTTTGCGCTTCTTTTCTAGGGGTAGGGGTGTTGAAATAGGCTGTGCCACTCATGCCCGGCAGCAAATCATCTTCGCGCTCATCCAGCTCGGCAACCACCATGATAGATTGACTAACGGCATCAACCTCGCCGCCGATGCGAATAATATGTGCCGCATAGCTTTTGCCGTTTTCATCAATCTTTAGCCTTAGCGCTGAACCCGTTTTCAACCAGCTTAACCAGACTGACGGCACAAGAAGCTGTGCCTGTAATTTGTCCATAGACGCAATTTTCAAAAGCGGTTGTCCGGATTCAACTGTTTCATGCAAATTGGCATCCTTGCCGGTGACGCGCCCGTCATAGGGCGCTTTAATAACGCAAAGCTCTTTCTGGACCTTGTATTCGCGTGCTTCCGCATTTGCCTGTTTTGCTTCGGCAACAGCCAATGCGTATTCCAGCTTCGATGCTGACTTTAATTCTTTGAGTTTTTTCTTGGTCCCCAATGTGGCGTTTGCGCCTTCTAACCTTGCTGCTGCGCCCGCATATTGTGCTTCGATAATGCGGCAATCAAAAGCAACTAAAACGTCATCCTTGGAAAATTGATCACCATTAAAAAAGTCAAGCTTTACAATCTGCCCCTTCATGGGGCTGGCAAGCGTAGCTTCTTGATTAGCTACAAGCACAGTTTGAATTTCAGCGGCATCCGCAGACTGCGCCGGAGAGGAGAAGGGCAAAAGCCCTGCTAGGAATAGGGCAACAAAAATAAATCGCATCATTAAGTTTACCATTATTCTTTTAATGTAAGAATAAATTTGGGTTTATATGTGGAATGCGCTACCAGAGCGGGGTTTAGCCCAAGGGTCTCATTAACGCTATCGGTAGAGCAGCCTTTTCCGGTTTCCTGTATAATTCCGATATAGTTTTTTAGTGTATTTTCATCAAGCGTTGCAAAGCGCTGCTCAATGATAGCGGCCAGCTCTGACGTACTAACATTTTCGGTCGTTTCAGGCAGTGGATCAATGCCGAGTGTATTAATTAGGCGACCGTAAGAGTTTTGCAGTTCAGCGTGCGCTACATGCATACGAATTGTTGTCAGAAGCTCATCCATCTCAACCTCGAGCAATTCGGCGCCGCTCAATGTTTCGGCAATATCTTGTGATTTGGCCAGATGGACCATGCGTGTATTAACGCCATGTAATTTCTGCATGATCTGGTAGCGCTCTTCTGCCAGCTTGAAGCGAATGACCGAGACATGGACCTGAGCCATAACGGCCGCTCCCAAGGCCTGGCGCTTTAGTGCTGCCAGTTTGACCCGGTTCTCAGCTTGATTGAAGCGCATGGGAAGTGTAAAAATCTTGATCAAGTTTTGTGTAAGGCCCAAAGAAAAATTTGTCCATCTGTTATCAACTAAAAATTTATTGCTGTCGTAATTTCGCCCAACCAACATTTCAAGGCCAGGAAAAGTTTCAAGAATAGTCTCGCGTACATGGTTTGTAGCAAAGCGAGCCATCACTACTTCCTCGCGCATTTCCGGACGGATGATGAGGGCGATGCGCTCAAGTTCTTCGGCAGGGACGGTGAGCTCAGGGATCTTTGCGTCTTTGCCCCAGCTTTCTTCGTTAATGGCCAATGTATATTCCGCTGATGGTGGCAGGTTGACCAGGCTGGCCAGCTCAGTTTTGGCGAAGGACAACTGCGATCTTAAGACCATCAATTCATGCATGGCCTCGAGCAAACGTGATTGTGACTGCAGGGTTTCGGCGGGCGGGGCCAGCCCTTCGTCTTCTGTTTGCTGAATACGGTTTGCGGCTAGCTTGCCTTCTTCGAGCAATTGATCGATCCGGCCGGAGAGCATCTGCGAACTGGCGGCCTGCCAATAAGCGAAGCGCACGTCCTGTATAATATTATGTATGACTTTGCGGCGGCGTTCCATAGAAATTTGTGCTTCGTCACTGACTTGTTTGGTGCGGATCACGGCCAGTCCGGCATCAATGACATTCCAGCTGGCTTCCAGTGATGCTGTCTTGCGATGCCGTTCGGTTGAGATTGATGGTTCCAGAGATTGTGTTCCTGTTATGACTGACTGGCTGGATGATGCGCTGTCACTGCGCCGGCCTACATGGCGCGCTTCGGCTGTAACAGATGGAAAAATTTCAGCGGCTTGTAAATTGATTTCTCCGCCGGCGATAACCTCTTCCATTGCGATCAGACGGTGATCTAGATTGTACTTGATCCCGCGTGCCATCGCTTCGTATAGGGTCAGGGGTTTTTCAAGCTTGTTTTCGATACCAAACAGCGCTTTTAGGTCGCCCTGTAAGAGCTTGAACTGCTCATCAAAAGTTACAGGCCCTCCACCCCAACCTGTACAGCCGGAGAGAAAAAGCAAAACAACAAGCCCGGACAGGGCTATGGAAGATTTTAGTCTGTGAACAAACAAGAGAAAAACACAGGTAAGTTAAAGAAACAAAAGGGAGAATTCCCTTGTGTATAAGTTTAACTGACTATTTCGGAAATTTAAAGGGATTGTTGGATTAAAGAGTTTCCAGAAAATCTTGAAGATTCTGGTCAAAAGTCCCTAAATCTTGCATTATTTGGTCGCTAAGGTCAGGCGTAGAGGCTTCTGCCCCTGTTTCTTCCTCGGGTAACGCCACTTCGTTGGTTTCCAGAAGATCCCACCAGGCTGGATCGTCCTTATTGCCCTCATCATTCAGGCCGCGTTCGATCACATTGATGACCTTGTCATCATTTTTGTTATAGAAATCATTGATATCTTCTAGAGTTCGGCTGATTTCAAAGGTGTTATGCGTGCGCATAATTTCATTCAGTGCATTGCCGTAGAAAGATGATTGTGAACCACTTAAGATGGAGCGGATAATTTCGCCAGTTGAGGAAATACTGTTATCAGAGTCAATCTCTAAATTCGTACGATCATTCTCGTTTCTTTGTGATGAATTATTGTTTGACCCTGCATCATCGGAAGAGTCTGCAACCGGGTTATTAATCGGCGCGTCATTAATCGCATTAATGTTCAACGTAAAAGTTTGCGTAACGGGTAAAACATTGCCCAAAATATTACTTACTCTGAAATCAAAACTGTCGAGTGTTGTGTCACTGTCGTCATGAACATAAGTGATACGGTTATTATCAATGTCATCTTGGGTAAACATGTCGTTCACGTTAAGCGCAGCGCCATTCAAGTTAAGCGCTCCGCTATTTGGTAAATCTGTGACCGTATAAGTCAGCGTTTCGTCTTGTGTTTCAACAAGGTTGCTACTGAAGAACGAAGACGGGTCGATCTGATTGTTATATTCTGCAGCAACCCAGTCGGCAGAGCGGGCCACATTGGAAACGCGCATCTCATCTATGGCCCCACCCCACGTATAGGGCACTATCCCGCCGATTTGAAAAATTGTTGTGGCGGAAGGGTCGGCATATGTTGCAGTTCCTACAAGAGTGTTGTCGAAGTATAAGTTCGTATTACCAGGAGCAACAACGAGCGTATAGTGATGGAAAGCACCATCAGATGCCGCGGCAGGGGTTGCGCCAAACGCATTGGCGGAGCCATTCCATGTGTTCCAACTAACATTGCCGCCAGCAAGAAAAAGATCCGGTCCGGCTCCGTTAGGTCCGGCTAAAATCGGCATGTCATTGCCTGCGCCATCCCATGTTGCCCAAAAACTGAAGGTACTTATAGCCCCCTTGGTCATTGCTATGCTGATTAAATCATTGGCATCGTCAAAGTCTGCGGCACGCCCAAGATGCCCTGTCACACCTTGCGTAAGGCCACCATTGATTGTGCCGTTATTGGCATTGACGGTTGAATCTATCGCGTTACCGGCCAATTCATCCAAATGCCATACGCCGGAAAAATCACTCCACGCTGCTGTGTCATTGGTTTCTGTGCCTGCCGCATTACCAAAGTAAAGGTAGATATCGGTATCAACAGTAGAAGAAACGAGCGGTACTTTAATATGCATTTCGATAGATTCGCCGACATTATCAAAGCTCACCATATCGCGGCTTAGTTTTGTTGTGCCATCGGCTGAGGTGACAACTATATCCGATCCATCTGCTTTGACCTGTGCCCAAAAGTCACTGGACAAATGATGGTCCGATAGCATCATGGTGAAGTTAGTTAAATCTGAGCCAATCATTCCTGAATCAATGGTGAGTTTCTGGCGGTAATCCCAGTTTGCATCATACCAGGCAACACCGTTTGTGTTGGTGGCGGACAGATCAGTATTTGTGATGTCCGTGCTGGCCCCTTCGTCAAGGGTTATCGGCGCATTTGTTGTTTGATTTGCAGCCGGATTAAAATTGAAGGTCTGTACGGCGCTTGTATCAAAGCGATCACTGACTGTGAAATGAAAGCTGTCTGATCCGGCCACGTTGGGATTGTGGTCGTAGGTCACATTGCCATTGATGATATCCTGTTGCGTGAATGTGTCATTCACATTTATGGCGACACCATTCAGCTCCATTGTTCCATTGGCTGCCAGGGTTGTTACTGTATAAATTAATCTGGAATCCGTGTTATCCGCATCGGTTGACAGCAACATATTTTTATCAAGTGTTACCGTGCCTGAATTGCTAAACAGAGCGCCAGTATTTTCTATGTTCACAGGGGCTATATTGGTATTGGCCAATCCCCATTTAGTCGCCAGATAATTTTCGATGTCGTGACGGGAATCGGCTGAAAGCGCGCCATCAAAAATAAGAATTTCACCAACATCACCATTCAGATGGTGTGTGTTGCTGACGCTAAAATGACCAATGCCAATCTGGCCATTGTTATTGTGGTTGGCGGCGCTATCCTCAACCACCTGATTGGCACCATCAATTCTTAAGCTGTGACGCGGCGCGCCCGGTGTAATTTCCTGCGTATATAAATTCCATGTTTGGCCCGCAATAACCGGCCCTTCTCTCGGCGCTGAACCATCATATGCATAGTATCGATCTGCGCCAGGGCCCCAGTTGCTTGCGGTGCGCGAAATACTACTCATCACATAAGCGCCGCCCGATCCGATCGATGCAAGATAATCATAGTCATTGACGCCCTGATTAAGCTGGCCAAAATATCCAACAGCAAAGGTTGTGTATTCATTACCAAGAGCGCCAACATTCCCGGATAAGAAATCATCACCGCCATCAAAACGAAGAACACTGTTTCCGTTTTGAACATTGCTGACGAACGTGGCCTCGCGTGCGCCATTGCCTTGCGTCATATCATTATTGTTACCGCTTTTGTCTTGCCATGTCGCGACGGTACCGCTAAATGCGCCACCGGAACTGGCATCATCGCCGTCAGCATCAAGAATGCTGGCCTGATCATCACCATCCAGCCACAAAACACTGCCACCAATATCGGCAACTAGTGAAGCATCAAGCATCAAACGCTTTTCCAAAGGTCGCATTAGTTTTTTCATTCCAGCGCCTCCATGAATTCCTGGACGCTGGCATCGAATTGCTGCGTGACGGCGGCGATCTCTTCGTCAAGGTCAGGTGCGCTTTCGTTGTCTTCAGGTATAATGCCGTCAAGGATTTTCCACCAGGCCGGATCGTCATTTTGATTGTCATCATTCAGGCCGCGTTCGATAACGTTGGTTACTTTGTCGTCACGTTCGTCATGGGAGTTGTCGATGGATTCTACAATGCGGCTGACTTCAAGCGTATTGTTGTTGCGCATAATTTCGCTTAAGGAATCACCGTAAAAAGATGATTGTCCGGAGCCGTTAAGAATAGATCGAATAATTTCGCCCGTTGAGGCAATGCCGTTATCTGAGTTGCGGCCTGAATCTGAGCGTTCATCGTCGTTTGCTTGTGACGGCCTATTGTTTGAATCACCCGAGGAATCTTCAGCTGGGTTGTTAATCGGTGCATCATTAATTGCATTAATATTCAGTGTAAAGGTTCGGTCAGCAGGTAGTGCATTCCCGGTGCTGCTGCTTAGTAAAAAATCAAAGCTGTCCATTGTCGTATCACTGTCATTGTGTTGGTATTTAATCAGGCCCCCATCAATGTCGCCTTGTGTAAATGTAGCGCCGAGGCCAAGCACGGCACCGTTTAGAGTAACATCTCCGTTATCCGGTAAGTCAGTTAGCGTATAAGTCAGTGTTGTTGGAAGAGCCTCAGTAACACCAAGAGAGTAGAATGCCGCGGGTGTATTTTGCATGGCATATTCAGCGGCAATCCAGTCCGCAGAACGCTCAGTTGTATCGAACGTGTACTCATCAAAGAAGGCGTTAGTCGGCTGGTTGGAATCAGTGCGCTGGCCAGCTTGGAATCCCGTTGGAGCAGACGACCAGTTATAAACAATAGAATTCACCAGCCCGCCATCTTTGTACATATCCAGATTGGTGCCGTCATAGGCAAAAGTATATTTGTGCCAGCCGACATAATCAGCTTGCATACCCAAAGCAACACCTGCACCACCTGTTTTTGTCCAGATTGTAAATTGTTCAGTGGCGGCATTCACCGTCAGCAATTCGTTCCACGCAGCGCCAACATTCTGGAAGAACGTTGTCTGCCATGTACCGGTCGCGGTATAATCCGCCCAGAAATCTATCGTGAAAGTATTGGATGTATCCAGGGCCTGATTAACAGTAAGGCTACGCCCAGCTTGAAAAGAAACACCATCACCTATTTGCCCGGCGGCACCATAAGACCCCGCTGTCACTGTGCCATCAAGGCCATTTACCGTACTATCTGTTGCGGTGCCTGCTGTCTCTTCAAAATGCTGCACCATTTGTGTGTTGGCATCCCAGGTTCCGGCGTTATTGCTTTCTGACGTGAGGCCACCAAAATAAAGATAAAGATCGGTATCAACTGTTGAAGAAATTGTTGGAATCTTGACATGTAGCTCCATAGTTTGGCCGACTTTATTAAAGGTCACCAGCTCTCGGTTGAGCTTGGTCACGCCATCAGCCAGCGTCACATAAATATCTGAGCCATCAGCCCTTACATTTGCCCAGAAATTGGCGGATATATTAGCTTCGGTCAGGAGTAGGGTGAAGTCAGTAAGGTTTGAATTGGTTAATGATGAACTGATCGTCAACTGCTCACGAAACCCAAGGCTGACGTTATCTGTATGGGCCAAATCAGCATTGGTGATATCGGTAACGGCACCTTCATCAAGTGTTACCGGGTTGTTGGCCGTTTCTGTGGCCGCCATATCAATGTTAAATGTCTGAATAGCTGTTGTTACCAGACGGTCTGTGACTGTGAATTGAAAACTGTCAGCGCTCGTTACACTTGTTAGGTGGTCGTAGGTTACATTACCGCTGATGAGGTCTTGTTGTGTAAAGGTTTCGTTGACATTCATAGCCGTTCCGTTGAGCTTCAAAATCCCTGGACCCGCAAGTGTCGTAACTTCATAGCTCAGTAGGGAATCCGTGTTGTCTATATCGGTATAGGATAGCAAAGAGGTGTCGAGCGTTATTGTTCCGGCGTTGCTGAAATACGCTGTGTTGCTTGTAACTTCTGTCGGGGTGGCATTGGTAGTGGCTATGCCCCATTTATTGGCCAGGTAATTTTCGACATCGTGATATTCATCGGATGTTAATTCACGATTGAATAAGATAACTTCAGCCATATCACCCAGGAACCAGCTTCCATTGGGAGAGGCGGCACCTCTGGCTCCAACCGTAAAAATATCATTGGTCGGGGTGATGTTTCCGGTTTGATTGTTTGCCGGGACAATTTCTTCGGTGACATTGCCATCTTGGTGAAAGCGCCATGTTGTGTTGGCGTGTTCGAATCCAACAATATGCCATGTTGTTGAAAGAGCGTTGTTAGCCGTGCCGCCCCAGGCCCAGTTGCCTCCGGCAACCGTATTTATAGCTGCTTGAATCTGCCCAGCATTCACGCCAATTTCGTAAGAGCTTTCTTTATTGATGATGATTCTGTTGCCGGCACTTGTTGCTGTATCTACGATGGCAAACAAGGTGAAGCCATTTGTTGAAAGATCCAGGCTCGGAATAGAGGCGTCGGTTGCAAAAAGAGCATCACCACCATCAAATGTGATTGTGCCGTTGCCATTTTTTGCACCTGCATTGTAAGTGGGTTGTCTTGCTGGTGTACCGTGAGAAAGGTCGTTATTGTTGCCGGATTTGTCCTGCCACGTCGCAACAGAACCACTAAACGCACCACCAGAATTGGCATCATCGCCGTCTGCATCTAAAATTGTTGATTGGTCGGCACCATCAAGCCATAGGACATTGCCGCCAATAGCGGTAATAGATGCGTCTAACATAAGCCGCTTTTCCAGCGGCCTCATCAGCTTTCTCATCCCTCTGATCCTTCGCAAGTTGCGTCTTGATTGTCTCAAAAGCGCACGCTTATGTATTCATTTTAACGCGAAAGCCCTGAAATAAAGGTTAACAATCGGCCAATAGTTATTGAAAATCAATGGGGTAGGTGTTTTGTTCGGTTGCGAATAGCTGCCTGTAATTACCTAGTGGCAATCAAGGCTTTTGCTGGAAATGACAATGACGGTCTGCTCGGCGATGTTGGTGCCGATACGCTGATTATCTTAATAATAGCTTAATCGAAAGTCTCTTTTGTTGCCTTTTTTAGACACCGACGAGATTGCCTGACGTTTCGAGGGCGTCTTCATCGGTGAGGCCGGTGACGTTTTGAAGGGTGGCGATCTGGACGAAGTTATTGGCGCCGCCATCCGCATCTACGGCCAGGAAGCTATCTGTACCGTTATCAGTGATTTGTACGAAGTCGGCAATGAGGTCGGCAAGTGGGTCATAGCCCGTCAGGACATTAGATAAGTCAATAACGTCGCCTTCTGCTGTGCTGAAGTCAGTGATTGCATCGTTGAAGCCGGTAATGCCGCTGGCGTAGAAAAGAAACAGATCCGAGCCTGCGCCGCCGGTCATGATGTCATTGCCCTGATAGTCATAGAACTTATCATTGCCATCTCCGCCATCAAGTGTGTCATTTCCTACATGACCGACCAGGTCGTCATTGCCGGCGCCACCGATCATCGTATCATTGCCCCAGTAACCATAGAGCACATCATTACCATCTTCGCCATAGAGCGTATCGTTGTGGTTACCGCCATCAAGCGTGTCATTCCCGGATTCACCATGAAGTATATCAACACCGCTGTAACCTCTGAGAAGGTCGCCCCCGGCGCCGCCTCTTAAAGTGTTGGCGAAGTTGCTGCCAAACAACGTATCGGCAAAATCAGATCCGGTCAGATTTTCA
>BQJE01000005.1 GCA_021604545.1 Micavibrio sp. | reverse complement strand
TTTACTCCTGCCGCACGATTTGGAATAAATTGCGAATACGATGTGCCAGAAGAAGCTTTCATGGTTTTGGAATTAGAGCCAACCTATTTAACCGGAGCAAAAGGTAAGGTTAAATATCATTCTGCTTTTAGTAACGTATGATCGCTTTTGGCTGAGGGCAACTGTTCAGAAACGACCCAAAGCGGACGTTAAATATAGTAAATGAGAGTTTATAAGCTATGGCTGCAAGGAATCATCACTATATTCCCCAGTGTTACTTAAAAGGTTTTGTAAAAAATCGTGATAAAGCACAGCTATATGCAATTGATTGTGAAAACCCAGAACCGTTTACGCCTTCTACAGCGGGGGTAGGGTCTCGAAGAGATTTTCACAGAATTGACATTGAAGGTTTAGCTCCTGATGCATTAGAAAACGCTTTTTCGGGTTTTGAAGGAGAACTGGATCAAGCTCTTCGCAGAATTAATGCTGCTAGATCATTAGATGATTTCAATGATAAGTCATTCCTTCTCAATTTAATTGGAATAATCCATGTTAAAAACCCACAGATAAGAAGCGTGTTTCATGACTTTGAAGAAAATATAGCCCGTAGAGTTATGGACCTCACTACATCAAGTCGTGAGATATACGAAAGTCAGGTTAGGCAAGCAAAAGAAAATGGATATATTAACCCTGATGCTGACATTGACTACGAAACTGCTAAATCTTTTTTTGAAGAAAAGGCTTTCAAAATTGAAGTGCCGACCGAGCGACATCTCCAAAGAGAAATGGACTTGTTAGATACAGCCCTACCTTGTCTTTTTAACAGAAGCTGGCATTTATTGAAGGCACCCAAGGAAGAAACTGGGTTTGTTACATCAGATCACCCTGTAGTTTTACAATGGCAAGATCCAAAGTTAAGAAGTGGGCCTTATCCTCCTGGATTAGGGTTAAAGAATACCGAGGTACTTTTTTCTGTGTCCAACACACTAGCAGTCGTTGGGACATTTGAAGAAGATGAGATGGAAATTGATGCAAGCTCCGAATTAATTGCAAAATTCAATGGCGCTATAATTTCATGTTCCAAACGCCAAGTTTATGCAAGAGATGATGGTTTCATGTATGCTTTTGATGACATGGTAACACCTAGAAAAGGCGACACTCTAATTGAATATGTAAGCAGTGCGCTAGAAAAAGCCGATTGATAAAACCTTAACGTCCGCTTCTGGCCGTTAGCAGAATTCTCACATCCCTTAATTAACTCCAATAACTTTCACTTATCGCAAGCAGCCAAAACCCCTTGACATTATAGGAAAATAACCCTATACTCCCCGCATGGAAAATGAAAACACGGGGAAACTGCCCGCCCCCACAAACCAAGCGGCAGACGAAAAAGACAGAGCGGAAATTACCGCCCTGTCCACTGATCTTGAGCGCATTCTCGAAAACCCCTCACCGCATCTGACATCGCTGGAGCGCCAGGGTGATTTGCTCGACTGCCTGCTTTACGCGGTGATGCGCCACAACCTCAATAAGGACAAGGAAAACGGCACGTTCAGCGCGCAATCCCTTGAAATGGCGCTGCGCATTCAAAAGCAGAGCATGGACACGATGAAGACCTCAAGCACCGTCGAATACATGAACTGCATCGCCTCTGCCTCCACCGGAGTTTACCCGGCGCGGGTTTATAGCGAAAGGGCGCAGCCCCTCCCCCCTCCCGGTGAAAATGAGTAACGAACTGACGAAGCCTGAAATGCAAAAGAAAAGAAGGCCTTACCCACCAAAATACCGGGAAGAACGCGCCAGATTGGCTCGCAAAACAAAACCATGGGAGCATTCGACCGGACCAAAAACGTCCGAAGGCAAAGCCGCCTCGTGCAGGAACGCCGAAAAACATGGCTTTTACAGTCAGGATATGCGCGAATTGCGCCACCTGTTGAAACGCCAGCGCGATTTTGTCAGAAACATCCTTGAGCAAACAGCGTTTTCATTGTGTCAGGCGCAAGGAGCGAAGCGTAGTAAAACCTACGTGAGCGACGAAGCAACACAGCACAATGGAAACGATGGCAGCTCAAACGCGGGTGACCTTGCTGTCCCGATAGACATTGCACGACATGATCAGGCCGAAACCAACCAATACAGCCAGCATAGCGGTGCCGCCATAGGACACCAGCGGCAGCGGCGCGCCAACCACGGGGATGAGCCCCATCACCATGGCGATATTGATAAACACATAGAGCGAGAAATTAACGCTCAGCCCCAGCGCCAGATAGCGCCCGTAATGATGACGGCTGCGCGAAGCAATCCAAAGCCCGTAAAGGAAAATCAAACCGAACAAACCAAGCAGCACCAACCCACCAAACAAACCCCATTCCTCCGCCCAGAGCGTGAAAATAAAATCGGTTTGTTTTTCGGGAAGGAAATTCAGATGGCTTTGCGTCCCTTGCAAAAATCCTTTGCCTTCCATCCCGCCAGAGCCCAGCGCAATTTTGGATTGCGTAATGTGATACCCCGACCCCAGCGGATCACTCTCGGGGTCCAGAAATGTTAAAACGCGTTGCTTCTGATAATCGTGCAAAAAATGCCAGGTCACGGGAACGCTTGCCGCCGCCGCCGCAAAGGCGATCCCGAATATCCACAGCGAAGCGCCCGCAATAAAAAACATCGCGCCACCCGCCATAACAATCATCAGAGATGTCCCCAGATCCGGCTGTAACAGCACAAGAGCAACAGGTGTTAAAATGATAAGACAAGGCACAATAAGAAACCGGATGCTTCGCATATCCTCCAATGTTGCAGAATGAAAATAACGCGCCAAAACCATCACAACCGCAATCTTCATAACCTCCGAAGGCTGCAGCTGCATAAACCCCAAATCGATCCAGCGCTGCGCACCCATACCAATATGTCCCATGATTTCAACGGCAATAAGAAGGACCAACCCTGCTATGTAACAAGGCCAACTTAACCGATACCAAAAACGAATATCCGTAAGAGCAATGGCAATCATGATAACGGCGCCAACACAAAAACGGATTAATTGTTTGGAAGCCCAGGGTGAAAAGTTTCCACCTGCCGCTGAATAAAGCGCCGCAAAACCAATGCAAGCGACCAGACAAATCAAAATCATGAGTCCCCAATTCAACTGCCTGACTTTACGCAGGAAACTTTTCTCAGACTGAATGGTAATTGCACCTGCCATATTACGCCCTTTTCTCCACCTGCAAAGGCGTTGCCGCCGGATCGCGTTTCTGTGCTTCAACCAACAACTCTCTCGCCAACGGCGCAGCCGAACTCGATCCGCCGCCGCCATGCTCAACAACAACGGAGCAAACATAACGCGGTTTGTGAATAGGCGCGTATCCTACAAATAGCGCGTGGTGGCGAGACTTCCACGGAAGGTCAGCATTCAAGACACCTTCAGCACGCTGTTTCATCGTAATCCGCCTAACCTGCGCTGTTCCGGTTTTTCCGCCCATTTGCATGTGAGATTCTTCAATCTTCGAGCCATGAGCCGTGCCCTTCTCATGGTTGACAACACGATTCATTCCCTTCGTAATCAGATCGAGGTGCCACTTATTAAAATCCATTTTCGGCCATTTGGGGTCCACTTTCAGTTGATCACCCACATAGCCAGTCATCCAGGGCTTCACAGCATAACCACCATTAATCAAACGCGCTGTCATAACAGCAAGTTGTAACGGTGTTGTCTGAATGTAGCCTTGCCCAATACTGGCAACGATCGTTTCCCCGGGTCGCCAAACCTCACCAAAACGCCCCATTTTCCAGCCTTTATCAGGTATTAATCCTGGACGCTCTTCCTTCAGATCAAAATCAAGTTTCTCGCCCAAACCCAATTTTCTTGCCATCGCGGCGATTTTATCTATGCCGACTTTGGTTGAAATTTCATAAAAGTAAACATCGCATGACTGCGTCAGGGCATCGATAAGATTAACCGTTCCATGTCCTCCTCTTTTCCAGCAATGAAACCTGTCGGTCCCGTATTCGTAATGCCCTGGACAAAAAGAAGTCTGGTGACTTGTAATCAACCCAGCCTCAAGCGCTGCCATTGCGGTAACCATCTTGAAAGTCGAACCTGGCGGATATTGCCCGGCAATTGCCTTATTCGTAAGCGGATGCCCGGGATCAGCAAGAAGCTCTTCCCACATAGCCGCAGATAACCCCTTAGTAAAAATATTCGGATCAAAACTTGGGCTGGATGCCAGGGAATAAACAGCGCCTGTATGTGCATCCATAATGACAGCAGAAGCACTTTTCTCCTGACCAAGACGATTTTGTGAAAAACGCTGAAGCTCGCCGTCTATCGTCAGAGCCACACGTTTTCCTGTCATACTAGCGTCTCTTTTAAGCTCACGTACCTCACGCCCGATAACATTAACTTCGACCTCTGCATTGCCTGACTTGCCGCGCATATCAAGATCGAACCTTTTCTCAACCCCCGTTTTCCCAATCTTGAACCCAGGAAGTGTTAAAACAGGGTCCTGGTGAACTTCCGTTTTGCTGACTGCGCTGACATAACCCACAATATGAGCTGTCGAAATGCCATACGGATAAGCCCTGATTTCACCAACGCCTATTGAAAGACCCGGCAAGTCCGGTAAATTGACCTCAATTCTAGCAACATCTTCCCAGCTCAAATCATCCTTAATTTCAACAGGAACAAATTTTGGAGTTTTAGAGACCTGCTTAAGCACTTTTTGAATTTGCTCTTCTTCAATCTCAATAAAATTCTGTAAGGCTCTCAGTGATTTTGGGATATCATCAGCCTGTTCTGGAATAATCAGAACCCTGAAATTCTGGTTATTGACCGCCAGAGGAACCCCGAAACGATCAACAATCTGGCCTCGTGAGGGTGCCAGCATTTTAATATTGATACGGTTTTTATCTGACAAGGTCTTATAACGCGCACCCTGCGAAACCTGCAGCCACGCCAAACGCCCACCCAAAACCGCAAGACAGGAGACCTGGAGCGCGCCAATGACAAAGCTGCGCCGCGTAAATATTTTGGCACTGTCCTGATTTTTTTTCATGGTTTTACTTTATAGAGAGAATATTTACGTTTGCGAGCTAAAATTCCCTGATCGTGCCGGCAAAAGCTTATGTGTCAGATGCAACATGACATTAACAAAGGGGAATATAAACATACCCAAAACAGCCGACGTCCAGACAGGCTGCAGCGGCGTCCAATGCAGGTGAACCAGGCCAAAAAGCAGCCATTGAGCCAACCCGCAGAGCGCCACAACCAGGCAAAATCCACTCCAGACCATGATAAAAGGTTGTCCCATCAAAAACCTTCTCTGGTCACTGACAATCCATTGAACAGCCACGAATACAAAAGCATTAACGCCAAGAGGAAGACCACTCAACATATCCAGGATTCCACCAACCACAAAAACCAACCAACTCGGAACAATCGTCGGCCTGAAAATTGACCAATAATAAATTGCCATCAGAATAAGAGGTGCCTTAATCCCACCAGTCAGCGGATAGGACAAAGAAATTGTGTTAAAAATAAACAACAGCGCCATAAGACCGTATGGAGCAATCATACGCCCGCCAAAATCAAGCCTCTCGGTTATTGTCGATGTAGCATTCATTTTTTGCAATCCGGTTGACCGGTTTGTATCAACTACCTGACCGCAAATTGGGATCGGTAGATTTGTTTATGATGCGGACATGTACCATCTTGTTCACATCGGCATAGAGCTTCACGTATTTTGTACCACCCTCATCAATCACAAGTCCAATGGGGAGTCCCTGTGGAAACAAGCCGCCATGGCCGGACGTTACAATACGTGCGCCATCTTGAATATCACTATCCTGCTGCATATGCTGGAGAACGGGCAGAACTCCATTGGTTCCGGCCAAAATCGCGTGTTGGCTGCTATGTTCGACCAAAATGGGCACGCGCGAATTAATATCTGTGACCAGCAATACCCGCGATGCCTTGTTTCCAGCTTCCACAACACGGCCTATCAAACCATCACCAGATATAACCGCCTGACCTTTCTGTACTCCGTTTTGCCTGCCAGTATCCACCAAAAGGCTTTTGACATAGGTATTACCCGAATCAGCAATAATGCGTCCGGTTATATAACTATGTTGTGGCTCAATCTTTACATTTAGGAGATCACGCAGAGATTTGTTTTCTGCCTCCAGCAGAAGAGCAGCCTGGTACCATTCGCGCAAACGCACATTTTCTTGCTGCAAATGAGCATTCTCTGCCTGTAATTCCGCTAGCCCCGTCACGTCACGAACAAAATCAGCGCCCTGCTGCACTGGCTTGCTGACCATGGCCAGTACCGGCGCAAAAAGATCAGCTGTACCGGAACGAACCCCACTCAGAGCCGCAGGCTGAAAGGCTGAGAGCATAAGAAAGCCGAAAGCAATAAGAAGTAAAACAAAAGAAGGCGCCGACCCACCCCATAAAGGAATGGGAGCTATATTGGCAATACCTTTAGACCAAAGGCGGCGTTTCAATGTGACCCCGAACCTGTAATAAACCCGTTAAAAAACCCTGTGCATTCAAGGATTAAGCAAGAAACCCTCTTGATGCAAGGCTTGGGTTAAATTTACCCCAAAAAGCCTGTTAAGACAAATACGAAGGTATTTTAAAGACTTTAATAAGTCCCAATCAGAACATTCCGCAGAGCTTTATGCTCCTCAAGCGCGTGGCCTGTCCCCAAAGCCACACAAGATAGCGGGTCATCAGCCAGCGTAACCGCCAGCCCTGTTGCATGGCGCAAAACAAAATCCAGATTGGTCAGCAAGGCGCCGCCGCCCGTCAAAACAATACCTTTATCCACAATATCGGCAGCCAACTCTGGCGCCGTATGTTCAAGGGCTACTTTCACCCCTTCCACAATTTGACCCACAGGCTCGGCCAGTGCCTCAGCCATCTGCCGCTCGGTAATAACGATTTCCTTGGGCACGCCGTTCATCAAGTCACGGCCACGGATTTCCATCGTCCGCCCCTCGCCATCGCTTGGCGGGCAAGCTGAACCAATCTCTTTTTTGATTCGCTCCGACGTACTTTCACCAACCAGCAAATTATGCACACGCCTTATATAGGCAATGATAGCCTCGTCCATTTTATCACCGCCGACTCGTACAGAACGAGCGTAAACGATACCGCCCAATGAAATCACCGCTACCTCGGTCGTACCGCCGCCAATATCTACAACCATCGACCCTGTCGGCTCCGTTACAGGCAAGCCAGCCCCGATTGCCGCCGCCATCGGTTCCTCAATCAGATAGACCTCGCTGGCACCAGCACTTTCCGCTGATTCCTGGATAGCGCGCCGCTCCACAGCTGTTGAGCCGGAAGGCACACAAATAACCATTTTGGGGGATACAAAGCTACGGCGGTTATGAACTTTACGAATGAAATGCTTGATCATCGCTTCGGTGACCTCAAAATCGGCAATCACGCCATCACGCAAAGGCCGCGTCGCCGTGATACTGCCGGGCGTTCTACCCAACATCATCTTGGCTTCATTACCAACCGCCAAAATCTGCTTTTTGCCATGAGACATGGATATGGCCACCACGGACGGCTCATTTAATACGATGCCCTGATCCTTGACGTATACCAATGTATTGGCCGTCCCGAGATCAATGGCCATATCGGCCGACATAAAACCAAAAAGTCTTGAAAACATGAATTCGCTACGTAAACCTAAAAGTGAGCCTGAGCCTAAGGTTTATACCAAACAAAAAATGTGAATGCATCAAGAGTTTTAGAATAACTGGAGATTAACCCTGACGAGCTTTATAGCGGGGGTTTTTCTTGTTAATCACATAGACACGGCCCTTGCGGCGAACAACGCGGCAATTGCGGTCTCTTTTCTTCAATGTCTTTAACGAACTTGCGACTTTCATTTCTTTATATCCTACTTAAAAAGCTCAAGACTGCGCGGAACATAGCGGATTTACGAATATTTTGTCAAGGTTTCATTGGCTTGAATAAATAAGTTATTTTTACTTTTCATAATTTGTACGTTTGATAAACCCCCTATCTCTGACAGGTTGATTTAATTGTAAAAGCCCATCATCATTAAATACCGGAATCAGCTAAATTCTTAACCAAAGGTCTCACCATAATGAGTTCACACGATACAAAAAAAACATTCAAAGCAGGCGAAACGATCATGCGCCAGGGGGACCAGGGTAAAAGCGCCTATATAATTGAAGACGGAAGTGTTGAAATCATCATTGAAAGGCCTGATGGCCATGAACAACCTGTAGGCACTCGTGGCCCGGGTAGTATGATAGGCGAGATGGCAATTGTTGATAATGCCCCCCGCACCGCTACTGTTAAAGCTGTACAAGATTGCACAATGCTTGAAATTACGCAGGAAGATTTTGCGCGCCGACTTAAAAATGCTGACCCAGTATTACGAATGACCACACAAGTTATTTTAACCCGCTACCGCGATACTTTGACACGCGCTGAAATCAGACGTCTCTCCGACAGCTGGCCCCCTGCAGAAACATTAGAGCTAGAATATGCCGAAGAAACTGATGCTGTTGAAACAATCAAAATAGCCAATGATTTTCAAACAGCCCTTGAGGAAAATAAAATCAGTCTCCATTACCAGCCGATCGTTAATTTTCAAACTGGCAAGATTTTAGGATTCGAAGCCCTGATGCGCTGGGAGCACCCTGAAAAAGGATTTATCTCACCTGCTGTTTTTATACCTGTTATAGAAGAAAGTGGTCTTATCGTTGAAGCCAGCCGCTGGGCGTTACGCGAAGCATGCAAAACTCTAAAACGCATCGAAAGCCAAACCGGTCACGACCGCGAGCTCCATATGAGCGTTAATTTCTCCAGCACAGATTTTGCCTCAGACAATTTTGTTGATACGATCTACAATATCATCAGCGAAAGTGACGTTGATCCGAAACAAATCCACCTTGAAATTACCGAACGGCTTTTGATGCAGCAACCTGATAATGCCAAAGATACGCTGTTAATGTGCCAAAAAGCCGGCATGGGTATTTCCATTGATGATTTTGGCACCGGTTACTCATCACTTAGCTACCTACATTATTTTCCAATCGATACATTAAAAATCGATCAAAGCTTTATTCGTGACATGCATAAAGATGAAGGATCAATGGAGTTGGTTAAATCAATTATCTCTCTTGGTAAGAATCTTAAAATGGCTATCGTTGCTGAAGGAATTGAAGACAAGGAAGAGGCAAAAGCCCTGCGTAACCTTGGATGTGATTTGGCACAGGGCTATTTATATGCCAAGCCTATGCCTGAAAGGGACCTCATCCAAGCGATGCGTGATTGGGAAGTCATGGAGCTATAATCGTTTACTTCTCTGTTGCAACATATACACCATCCCAATCTTTGCCTGGCGGGCTCCTCAGAAGTTCCGAAACACGTTTCTGATATATCTCATAAAGCGCATTAAACTTCCCATCTGACAATACCCTGCACTCACTAGCACATTTAAAGACCGCATCGAAATCTTGCTCTTGATAGCCATCAATCATTTGCTGATGCTTTTCTGACCAGTTCCTAAAATCTGCTCTTGAAGCATAATCCTCATCTCCTACCAGCGTAAATATTCTTACCGGTTTGGATTTACCTTTCACCTTGATGACATCAAGCTCAAGCGTTGCCATACCGTCGATCTGCGCTTTTGTCTTTTCACCAAGGATAATAGGAACATTATAAACTTTCGTTTGCCCCTCAAGACGCGAGGCCAGATTAACCGCATCTCCCAATGTCGAATAAGCAAAACGCTGTTTTGATCCCATATTACCAACCGCACAAGGACCGGTGTTAATCCCAATACCCGCATTCAGCAATACGGGTTCTTTTCCCATCACTTCAGCTTTTTCCCTAACCTGCTCATTAATAGGTGCAAGCGCTGCCTGCATGCCAAGGGCCGTAAGGCAGGCATTGCGCGCATGTTTTTCATCATCGAGCGGAGCATTCCAAAACGCCATCATTGCATCACCCATATATTTATCAATGGTGCCTCGGTGCTGCATCACCAGATCCGACATTGGTGTTAAAAAATCATTCATAAGCTGGATCAGCTCTTCAGGCGCCAGCCCTTCCGAAATCGATGTAAAGCGCCTGATATCAGAAAACATTACTGTCAGGTCTCTGATCTCACCACCAAGACGAAGCTTATCAGGATCCTTTGTTAGCTCCTTCATAAAGTCAGGGGAAATATAAAGCCCAAAGGCAGCCCTTACCTGTCGTCTTTCGCGTTCCGTACGTAAATAGGTAAGGATAGTGGATAACAAAAAAATGGTGAGCACTGAAAAAATTGGATAAGCAATATCAATTAATAACCCATGCGCCACAAAAGCATACCAGCCTGCATGCAACATAAACGCAACAGATACTATCACAACAAAAGCCAAAGTGAGCGCCCCTACAAACGGCGCCAGAAGAAGTATAAATAAACCTACAACAAAAATTGAAACCGCTTCAACGCCCTCCGCTTCAATCGAACGACTTAGAAATTTTTGCTGTAAAATTTGATCGACAATATTAAGGTGGAGCTCTACACCGGGCACAAAAGGATCAAGTGGCGTAGACCGAATATCTTTTAAACCAACAGCGCTAGTGCCAATAAAAACAATTTTTCCTTTTACTTTGTTAGGCTCTAAAGTCTCACCCAGAACCTTATGGGCAGGAATATACCATTCAGGATTTGATTTAGAAAAATAGACCAAGAATTCGCCACGAGCATTGGTCGGAATATTGTAGCTATCCTTACCAATGCGCACAGCCTCAACACCAAACCTATTGGGGTCAAGTTCTGCGTATTTAGGATCGGCCAACAAAACTTTTCCGCCACGCTCTCCTTCAAAAACCCGAATAGTTTCTAAGGATAAAGACGGATAGGTGCTAACTATATTTGAACCTTCTTTTTTATACGCAACCAGCATCGGAACCCGTCGTATAATGCCATCGGTATCTGTAGACACAAAAAAGCTGCCATTGCCCGCTGCAAATTTATTGATACTGCGCAAATTGACAGAGGCCCCCTCCAAATTGGGAACAAACTTTTCAATACCCCTACCCCTGAAAATCCCTGCCTGGCGCGGCGTAGAGCCCGTCATTTCATGCGTAAAAGAAAACCCTGTAACAACATTACCCGCCCGCTTGATAGCTTCTCCAAAAACAACGTCATGATCTGGCATAGATTCAAGCCGCGTAACCACATCCTCAAAACCCGTCTGACCCCGAAACTGAGTTACCACAGAAGATGGTGAGCTCCTGTCAGCTTCCGCGAAAACAATATCAAAAACAATAACACTGGCACCCATTTCCTTCAGGCGATCTACCAATGAAGCCATCACATCGCGCGGCCAGGGCATCTGCCCTATCTCTTTCAGGGAAGCTTCGTCGATATCAATAATAACAATACCATCAGAAGCAATACGGGGCTTTATGATATTGTAGTTGTCGAAAGTAAAATTTCGTATCTGTTCACGCCAGCGTGCATGCGAAAAACTAAAGGCTACCGCTAACGATAAAACCATAAGCAAAATGACAACCCGCACCCATTGATTGGTTAGGATTTTTTCCATGGGTATAATCGCCCTGTTTATCTCTCCGTAAATGCCCGCTCACGAGCGCGGAGTATAGGTTTCATAAGGTATTCCAGAATAGTCCTCTTACCGGTAATGACTTCTGTTTCGGCCACCATACCGGGCGTGATCGGCAGAGGGTTTTCGGCGCTGCCCATATAATTTTTCTCGGTGCGCACTTCAATTTCAAAAAAGACGTTACCCTCCTGATCGTTCACACTGCCGGCCCCTATACGCATAAGTTTACCCTCAAGACTGCCATAGCGCTGCGGATCATAAGATGTAATTTTTACCTTCACATCCTGCCCTGGCCTAATAAACGCAACCTCACTGGGAATAACGCGGGCAATAATTTTAAGCTCATCATCGACAGGGACAATTTCGACCAAACGCTGCGCAGGCTCGACCACCCCGCCAATTGTCGTAAGGGCAATATTATTCACCACGCCGTCAACGGGCGAACGCAACTCGGCGCGGTAAACTCGATCACCAATGGATTTCAAATTTTCCTTGAGCCCGGAAATTTCGGTTTCAACACCATTGAGCTCGCTCAGAGCCTGGGAGCGAAATTGATCGTCCTGACTTTCGCGCTCTTTTTTTGTTCCTCGCAAATCAGCCTCCAAACCTGTCTTCCGCTGGCTCTGCGCATTAATCTGACCACTGACATCATTTAGCTCGCGTTGCAATCTAATCTCCTCAAGCTTAGGAACAGCACGTTTTTTGACCATCTCCTTGGTAATATCCAGCTCTTGCTGCAACGACTTTCGGTTCTGATACAAACGGTTAATCTGTGCTTTTACTTCAGACAGATCGGCGCTAGCTTTGTTAATCTTGTCATCCAAAATAGCATAGGCATTCTTAAGTTCTTTTTGCCGGGAATCGTAAAGTGCCTTTTCATTGGATGCTATTTTCGGGACCTTCTCAATAATTTCAGACGGCAAAACAAATGTCTTGCCGCTAGCCTCTGATTCAAGCCGCGCCTTTTTTGCACCCAGTTCTAAAAACCGCGCCTCCGTTCCTTTTTCCTGCGATGAAAACTGCACATCACTGATCCGTAAAAGAATTTGATCCTTTTTAACCAACTCCCCTTCTTTCACCAAAATTTCCTGCAGCACACCACCCTCAAGGCTCTGCACCACCTGTATTTCCTGTGACGGTACAACCTGCCCCTGCCCACGCGTGATTTCTTCGACCTGCGAAAATGCTGCCCAGAAAAATCCGAAAACAACCAGCCCGATAATACTGAACAGCAAAAGCGTTGATGAAAGCGCCGGCTTTAAACTTGTCGCCGCCTCCAGCTCCGACATGAAATCAGTATCCTTCATGACTTCACCTCAATCTTTCCGGTATTAAGAGACTCAATCACTTTATCACGTGGTCCGTCCATGATAACGCGCCCCTGATCCATCAAAATTAATCGCTCCACCAGCGGCAACATGGCTGTCTTGTGTGTAATAAGTATAAGCGTTCTGTTTTTAATTTCATTCTGGATGTAACGACCAAAAGCCTCTTCGGCCTGCATATCCATCGCGTTGGTTGGCTCATCACAAACCATCACATGTGGATTTAAAAGCATCGCACGCGCCAGCGCTACCGCTTGTCTCTGTCCGCCGGATAAACCACCACCATGCTCACCCACCGGCGCATCATAGCCCATTGGATGACGGGATATAAACTCATGAACACCCGCCGCTTTCGCTGCTTCCAAAATAGCTTCTTCCGAAGCATGCGGCAAGCTAGCGGCGATATTGTCACGAACCGATCCCCCAAACAACACCACGTCCTGCGCTATATAAGCAATATTGCGGCGCAGATCCGCCGGGTCGATCTGGCGATAATCTGTATCATCAGCCAGAATGCTCCCGCTATCGGGATCATAAAGCCCCATCATCAACCGTGCGATTGTGCTTTTACCTGAACCAATCCGCCCGATAATCCCGACCTTCTCTCCCGGTTTAATCGAAAATGAAATATTGTCGAGCACTTTGCGATCCACACCCGGATAGGCAAAAGATACTTTCTCAAAAGCAATATGCCCCTTCAAATCAGGACGATGCAAAAATTGTTTATGCGGTGGCCGCTCAACCGGTGCCTCCATAATTTTATTCAGCGTCTTCAAAGCACCGCCAGCCTGATGATAACGGGTCATAAGATTAGCAATCTGTCCGACAGGCGCAATCGCCCGCCCACCCAAAATCACACAGGCGATAAGACCACCAACCGTTAAATCACCGTCCTGCACCATATACATGCCCGTCAGAACAATAATAATTGAAGCAATCTGCTGTAAGAACGTAGCGATATTGACGCCCAACCCCGATATGAAACGAGAACTCTGGCCATAAGCCGCACTTTCACCAACATAATCACCATAGCGTGCACGAAAGCTGCCATCAGCACCCACGGCTTTGATCGTCTCCAACCCATGAATGGTCTCGACCAGCAAGCCATGCTTGGCTTCTGATGCCTGCACCGATTTACGAACGTACGATTTCAGCGGGAATTGCAAAATATAACCGACAACCATCACAACTAAAATCAATCCGGCGAGAATAAAAGCAATGCCACCACCGAGCTGATAAATCACAAACAGAAAAATCAGCGTGAATGGCAGATCCACCAATCCGGTAATTGTTGCCGACGTAAAAAACTCACGCACAGAGTCAAAATCACGAAGCATATTGGCAAAAGCGCCGCTTGATTTTGGTCGCCCAGCCAACTTCATATTGATCACCTGATCATAAATCCTCCGTGCCGCGATCACATCAATGCGCCGCCCCGACAGATCAATCATATAGGACCGCACCGTGCGCATAATGAGATCGAACACAAACACCGCCAACGCACCAATCCCTAGCGCCCAGCCGGTTTCAATGGCGTTATTGGGAATCACCCGATCATAAACATTCATAATGAAGAGCGGACTGGTCAGGCCAAACAGATTGATAAAAACAGCCGCCAGCAACACCATCGCGTAAACGCTACGATTGGCCTGTACAATCCCCCAAAACCAATGCCGACCTGTTTCTTCCAGATGCACCGTTTCCGGATTGGTAAACTCTGAACGCGGATGAATAAAAATTGCATACCCGGCATAGTCTTTCTTCAGGTCCTTAACAGAAATTTCCCGCACAGCTTTCGTCTCAGGCGAAAATATTTTCGCCTTTTTGCTATTGGACGAAAGTGACAAAAGAACACAAACATGCCCATCTTTTAAAATCAGAACAGCAGGCAATACAGAAGATGGAACTCTTTTTACGGACTCACGCTTGACAATTTTTGCACTAAGCCCCAGACGCTCAGCCGCCTCGCAAAACAAATTCGGCCCCATGCCATTAGCATCGTAAGCCAACCCAGCCGTCAAGGCTTCGGCTGATTTTGCCCGGCCAAAATGTGACGTCAAAAAAACCAGGCATTCCAGCAAAGGGTCGAGCGCATCAACCTCAAGGGCGGTCCCGCCATCTGTATTCTTCTGCGTTGTGTCAGTTTTGCTCATGGGCTTCCGGCGACGGACTGGCTAAAGATTCTTGCAGTCGCCCGACACTGGCAAGGATCATGTATTCAGAAGCAAGTAACCGGTGTTCACCGTTCATTTTTTCAAGCAACGTATTGAATAGCTGATTATGCGCCTGCATCAATTGCAATTGTGAAATCCGCGCACCTTCAAATTGTGTTTGGTAAGTTTCAAATAAATCACTATTCAACACCACCCGCTCACCCAGAAGATCATATTGTGCTCTGGCCGTTTCAAATTCAGAATAGGCAAGACGAACATCGCGCTCTACCTGCCGATGCACTTCCTGCATCTGCGCGACTGATTCCTGATGCTCCAGCTGCTTGCGCTTAATCCGCGCCAACTCTGCACCGCCTGTTGAAAAATTCCAGTTCATACGAAACACGGCACGCGCATCAACAACTTCGCCGCCGATGACGTCATCCTTGTCACTTTTGAGATAAGAAAGCTCGCCATCAAGATCAGGGTAAAGAACTGCCTTTTCTGCATCTATGTCATGACCGGATGCGGTCGCCTCCAGCTCCGAGGCCAAAACTGCCGGATGATGTGCCTTGGCAAATGTTGTCGCGTCATCAGCATAGGCCGGAACAAGATCAAGGCGCGGCGAGTGTTTGATCATATCACCTTCGGGCATATGTCCGGTCACTTCCATATAGTCAGCTTCGGCGGCTCTAGTCTGCCCCTCATACTCCTTTACAATACCTGCCAGTATCACACGTATTTCTTTGGCCTGCTGCAACTCCGCTTCATCGCCGGCGCCCTCATTGACCATTGTCTCAATCCTGTTCAGATAATCATCAACCTGAGAACGATGCGCATAAAGCATCTCAAGCCCGGCGCGGGTGCGCAGAACATTGACGTAGGCCTGCGCCGCACGCAAAGCTATAGATTCACGTATGTCTGTCGCGTTCGTACCTGCCTGCATTGTTCTGGTTTGCGCTGCCTGAACCCGGCTCGGCGTTTCCAACCCATCAAAAATCATCTGACGTATGGAAAAAGACCCCTCACCAAGATATGAATATGCTGCTCCACGATCCGTAACCAATCCACGACTGGTACTATTATCACCATAAACCCGGCCATAAGTACCTGACGCAGAAAGCTCCGGAAAATACCCCGAAAACTCCTCACGACTTTGCTCATTCGCAATACCAATGCCTATCTGTGCCGCCTCTACGCTGGGGTGATGGCGTAACGCAGCCCCGACTGCTTCATTCAACGATTCAGCTTGCGCCGAAAAGTTGAAGGCCGACAGAACAACAAATGTGCTTAAAAAAAGCGAATATCGCAAAGAGACGGATGTCATAAAAACCCGAATTGTGGTGAGCAAAAATGGCCAGAAAATGGCCTTAACACCCCTGAATTTAAAGGAAAAGCACCCCCCTTACAAGCGTCATACACCTTATAATGCAAAATCATCCAAAACTATTTCTTCTCCCCTCTTCACAAAAAGGCAAAGATCAGGCATGGTTTCGTGACCTTTTTCGGCACTATTAGAGGAGCTAAACCTGTGGGACTGAACATAAGCGTTCCAAAAGAAACAGCAGAAAGTGAACGGCGGGTGGCTGCGTCCCCCGAAACCGTCAAAAAGCTAGTGGCTATGGGCTGTACAGTTACCATAGAAACCGGCGCAGGAGACGCCGCTTCTATTCCTGACAGTGCCTTTAAGGATGAAGGGGCCAAAATCGCCAAAACCGCCGAGGATACCTACAAAAACGCTGACATCATCCTGAAGGTCCAACGCCCTTCAGCCAAAAAAATGGATTATATAAAATCAAAAGCCTTACTCATAGGGCTATTAAATCCTCACGGAGATTCTGATACTATCGCCGCTTACGCCAAAGCCAACATTAATGCTTTCTCCATGGAGCTCGTGCCGCGCATCACGCGCGCACAATCTATGGATGTTTTGTCCTCACAATCAAACCTGGCCGGATACAAAGCGGTCCTTGATGCCGCAGAAGAATTTACCCGCGCCTTCCCAATGATGATGACCGCCGCGGGCACCATTCCCCCAGCAAAAGTTTTTATCATGGGTGCCGGCGTTGCAGGATTGCAAGCTATCGCAACAGCAAAACGGCTCGGCGCTGTAGTCTCCGCCACCGATGTCCGCCCCGCTGCGAAAGAGCAAGTTGAATCTCTCGGCGCTTCTTTTGTTGCTGTCGAAGATGAAGAATTCAAGGAAGCTGAAACATCAGGTGGCTACGCCAAAGAAATGTCAAAAGCGTATCAGAAAAAACAAGCCGCTCTTGTCGAAGAACACATTGCCAAACAAGATATAGTCATTACCACCGCCCTCATCCCAGGACGCGATGCACCGAAACTGATTACCGAGGCCATGGTCAAATCCATGAAGCCCGGCTCTGTGATTGTTGATCTGGCTGTGGAAAGCGGCGGCAACTGTGCCTCTTCTAAGGCTGGGAAAGTTGTCGAACTTGGCGACACTAAAATCATCGGTCATAAAAACGTACCAAGCCGTTTGGCAACAGATGCATCAAAGCTATACGCCAAAAATGTACTCAATCTTTTGACCCTCATTATCGATCAGGAAAGCGGCAAACTAAATATCGACTGGGATGATGACATCATCAAAGGCATTGCCCTGACCAAAGATGGCAAGATTATTCATCCAAATTTTAAAGAGGCGAAAAAAGTGCCCCCAAAGAAACCGGCGGATAAACCTGCGCCTGCCCCAAAGAAAACAGCAGAAAAGAAAGGATCATAAGCCATGGCTGACAACGAACAAAATGTGACAGAAAGCGCCGCTGATCTTGCCAACAAACTTAAGGAGCTGTCCGACGACGTGGCATCTCTCGCCGTTGAAGCGAGTGAGAGTATGGCGAATAGCGCGCATGGTGAACCCTTCTTGATTACCGGCCTGACGGTTTTTGTCCTAGCCTGCTTTGTCGGTTATCACGTTGTCTGGCGTGTGACACCTGCTTTGCATTCACCGCTGATGGGGATTACCAACGCGATTTCATCCGTCATTATTGTCGGCGCTATTCTTGCTGTTGCCCCCACGAATGGAGAATTTTCGCTCCTAGCTTTTCTGGCGATCATTCTGGCCTCTGTGAATATTTTCGGTGGCTTTATTATCACGCGGCGTATGCTGCACATGTTCAAGAAGAAGGGCTAACCCATGGGACCACTTTCCTCCATAGCCTATCTTTTTGCTTCGGTGTTGTTTATTCTGGCACTGCGCGGTTTGTCGCACCCCGAAACTGCGCGGCAGGGCTTGCAGTTCGGGATGATAGGCATGGCGCTGGCGATTGTCACGACGCTACTTTCGCCAGAGGTCACCCATTATTTCATTATCCTGATCGGCATCGCCATCGGCGGTACCATCGGCACCACCATTGCCAATAAAATTGAAATGACAGCCCTGCCCCAGCTCATGGCGGCATTTCACTCTCTTGTTGGTCTGGCGGCCGTCTTTGTTGCCGCCGCCGCCTTTGGTAATCCAGAGGCCTTTGGCATCGGCACAAAAGCGGACATTCATTTTGCCAGCCTCATTGAAATGTCCCTCGGCGCAGCCATTGGTGCCGTAACCTTTACCGGCTCACTTGTTGCATGGGGAAAACTACAGGGCAAAATTTCTGGTAAGCCCGTCACCTTTATGGGCCAGCATAAATTAAACGCCATACTCGGCGCGGCGCTGTTCTTCCTGATCCTTTTGCTCTGCGCAACCGAAAGCGCGTTTTTCTTCTGGCTCATAGTGATACTCGCCCTCGCACTTGGTGTGCTGATGATCATCCCGATTGGCGGTGCGGACATGCCGGTGATCGTTTCAATGCTAAATTCCTATTCTGGCTGGGCAGCGGCGGCGCTCGGCTTTACCCTGCACAATAACCTCCTCATTATAATCGGCGCGCTGGTCGGCGCATCCGGCGCTATCCTGTCCTATATCATGTGCAAAGGCATGAACCGTTCCTTCATCAGTGTCATCCTCGGCGGCTTTGGCGGCGAACAAGCCGTAAGCACCGATGATGAACACGGCGATCGTAACGCCAAGATCGGCGCAGCAGAAGATGCCGCCTATATCATGAAAAACGCCGCAAAAGTTATCATCATTCCCGGCTACGGCATGGCAGTGGCCCAAGCCCAACATGCCTTGCGCGAAATGGCCGACATCCTCAAAAAAGAAGGTGTCGAGGTGACCTACGCCATTCACCCGGTCGCAGGCCGCATGCCCGGCCATATGAATGTGCTACTGGCCGAAGCCAACGTGCCCTACGACGAAGTGTTCGAGATGGAAGACATTAACCGTGACTTTGCGCAGGCCGATGTTGCATACGTAATCGGCGCCAATGACATCACCAACCCGGCAGCAAAGAATGACTCGACCTCACCGATTTACGGCATGCCTATTCTTGATGTTGAAAAAGCAAAAACGGTCCTCTTCGTAAAACGCTCATTGGGTAGCGGTTACGCCGGTATCGACAACCCACTCTTTTTCGAAGACCAGACGATGATGCTACTGGGTGATGCCAAAAAAATGACGGAAGATATTATTAAAGCACTTGAATAATGGCTAACTCTTCAACGCCCCCTCATCTAGAAGATCGTTTTTTACAGACAGAAGGCTGGACATGGGGATCGTTCAAAAACAATAACGGACAAATGCTTCGTTTTGGGTCGCTTTATCCCGAAGGGAACACACCCAACGCCGTCATTGTTCTCCTGCCGGGCCGCACAGAATTCATCGAAAAATATTTTGAAACTGCGCGTGACCTGACACAAAAAAACCTGGCCGTCTGGGTTATCGACTGGCGCGGACAGGGAAAATCGGAAGATATTTCTGGCGATACTCCACACAGAGGCCACTCACCTGATTTTAATGAACATGTCGCTGATCTCAATGAATTCATAACGGACTACGTCATAAAAGCCGCTATCAGAAAAAATAAGAAAACTATCCCCCTTATCATGCTGGCCCAATCGATGGGCGGCAATATCGGACTTCGTTACCTACATGCACATCCCGGAGATTTTAAAGCCGCACTCCTTTGTGCCCCGATGCTTGGCATTAACGATATTAAGTTCCTGCCGCTTTCGCTGGCCATGATTTTAGTCAAAATACTGGGTTCACTATTCGGTGTGCACTCCTATGCCTTCGGACAAAATAACTGGAAAGCGACCGAGCGCCAAAACACAGATATATTCTCCCACGATCCAGCCAGAAACGCGGTTCATGACGCATGGTATCTGTCAGATCCCACATTACAGGTTGGTGGCGTCACATTTGGCTGGCTATATCATGCTCTTCGATCATGCAAAAAAATATCCCGTAAGAAAGCGCTGACTTCCATTAAAACGCCTTTATTACTAGCTTTGGCAGGAAAAGAAGAATTGGTGGATACAAAAGCCATAAACAGAGCTGCAAAGCTCTTACCCAATGCCAAAACTCTTGAATTTCCAGAGGCTGGGCATGAAATCCTGATGGAGAAAGATGACATAAGAAACAAGCTACTCTCGTCTTTAACAGAAATAACACAGGAAATAGCGGACAAGAATGGCTCGGCCCTTGAAACCCTTTGAAGATCAGGGCAAAGTATTATACGTTCTTGTTTAAGGAGTAAGAAAAGAATGAGTGATCAAGATAATGCAGCTTTTCGCCTCAGCGACCGTATTCTTAAGGCACTTGAGTTGGCGCTTGAGCAGGATGATGTCAGAATCTCTGAAATTTTGACGAGCGCACTCGATCTGTCTATGACCCGCAATACTGGCGGCGGCGATTTTGTTGAACGCCGTGATTACTCTCCTGAAATGGAAGCGGCTATGGACAAACTGCATGCTCTTCAGGAAAAAACTAAAAGCGTTTAACCACCAATCATCTCAAGCCACTCTAATTCTGTTAGAACAGTAACACCGAGTTCTTGTGCTTTTTTGAGCTTTGATCCCGCATCCTCCCCAGCCACGACATAATCCGTTTTCTTTGAAACCGAGCCCGAAACTTTTGCACCAAGACTCTCTGCACGGGCCTTAGCTTCCGGCCTGCTCATCTTTTCCAACGCACCTGTAAACACAACAGTTTTTCCGGCCACTGGACTATTCCCAATTTGCGGAGATTCATAAACTTCGATAATAAGCTGATCTTCCAAATCTTTTAAAACATCCCTATTATGGCGCTCCGCAAAAAATCCCAACAAATCATCCGCCACCGCGGGACCGATATCCTCGATTGCCAGTAAATCAGCATAGGATTCGCTTTCCCGCTCCTGAGCCGCTTCCATTGCCTTTTTCAGCGTATCCAAAGAACCATACGTCGCCGCCAGTCTTTTTGCCGTTGCCTCACCAATTTGGCGAATCCCCAGCGCATAGATAAAACGGTTAAATAAAATTTTGCGGCGTTCATTAATCGAATCAAACAAATTCTTTTCCGACAATTCACCCCAGCCTTCGCGTTCACGGATCGGCTTATCCAAAGTTTTATTTATCTCCTCCAGCTTAAAAATATCGGCCGGGGATTTAATTAAACCCTCAGCATAAAATTGTTCAACAATCTTGCTGCCCAGACCTTCAATATCAAAAGCCAGCCGCGAGACAAAATGTTTGAGCCGCTCCACCGCCTGCGCCGGGCAGATCAGCCCGCCCGTGCAGCGCCGCACAACATCACCATCTTCCCTGATCGCCAGAGAATCACAAGCCGGACAGCACTCCGGATAAACAAATTCCTTTTCTTTACCAGTTCGTTTTTCTTCGAGAACCTTCACCACTTGTGGGATCACATCCCCGGCGCGCTGAATCACGACATGATCACCAATACGAACGCCTTTGCGCTCTATCTCGTCTTCATTATGAAGTGTTGCATTGGAAACCACCACACCACCAACGGTAATCGGCTCCAACCGCGCCACCGGCGTCAAAGCGCCCGTGCGCCCGACCTGAATATCAATGCCGTTAATAACAGTCGCCGCCTGCTCAGCCGGGAATTTATGCGCTGTTGCCCAGCGCGGCGCACGAGAGACAAAACCCAACCGCTCCTGCCAGTCGAACCGATTAACCTTGTAAACAATGCCGTCGATCTCATAATCCAGATCGGCGCGCTGCTCTAAAATCGATTGATAATTCTTCATGAGCATTTCAGCGCTATCAAACGCGCCAGTCTGTTCCGTGGTCTGAAACCCCCATTTTTTGAGCATCTTTATAACATCAAACTGCGTGGCATCCTTTAAGTTCCAGTTGTGCTGGCCCAAACCATAGGCAAAGAAATGCAACGGACGTGATTTTGTAATAGACGAATCAAGCTGGCGCACGCTACCTGCTGCCGCGTTGCGTGGATTGGCAAAAACATGTTCACCCGCTTCTTCCTGTTTTTTATTAAGCTGCTCAAAATCACTGCGGGCCATATAAATCTCACCGCGCACTTCCAAAACATCCGGCGCATCCTTGGGAAGCTCGCTGGGAACGTCTTTGATTGTTTTGACGTTCTCGGTGATATCCTCACCTTCTGCTCCATCGCCGCGCGTCGCCGCCATAACCAATTTTCGATTCTCATAGCGCAGCGAACAGGACAAGCCATCAATCTTCGGTTCGGCTAATAATTCTACAGCCTCACCTTCGGCCAGACCCAGAAACCGCCGAACACGCCCGATAAAATCCTCCAACTCTTCTTCGCTAAATACATTGGAGAGCGACAACATCGGCACAGCATGTTTAACTTTCTTAAATCCCTGAGATGGTTTGGCGCCAACTGTCTGCGTCGGGCTATCAGGCATTATCAGCTCAGGATATTGCCCTTCCAACGCCTCTAGTTCCTGGCGCAGCTTATCATAGTCAGCATCCGAAACCTCCGGCGCATCTTTTTGGTAGTAAGCTTTATCATGCGCGCGGATATCCTTGGCCAACGCCTTGTGCCGCTCCCGCGCATCCTCAAGGGACAGATCAAACAGGGCCTTGGATTGGCTCACGTCCCCGTCTCCAGCAACTTATCCGCCGCGGCGCGAGCTTCGTTGGTGATGGTCGCCCCGGCGAGCATGCGGGCGATTTCCTCGCGGCGCTGCCCCACTTCGCCCAGCGGAATGACATTGGTCCGCATATCCTTTTGCCCGTCTTTCAACACAATCCAGTGATGGCCGGCACGTGCCGCCACTTGCGGCGCATGGGTGACCACCAGAACCTGTCTTTTCTGTGCCAGCCGCGCCAGCCGCTCGCCAACCGCATCAGCCGTGGAGCCACCAATACCGCTATCAACCTCATCAAACACCAGACTGCCCGCCACACCGATCTCCGCCATGACAACTTTGAGCGCCAGCATAAACCGTGCCATCTCCCCACCTGATGCGATCTTATTCAGCGCGCCCGGTTCACTGCCGGGATTGGTTGCCACCAGAAAACGCACCTTATCTATGCCGTGCGCCCCCCATTCGGATTCCTCCAGCGCAGCAATGTCGGTCACAAACCGTGCCTTTTCCAGCTTCAGAGGCGGCAATTCTTTTGCCACCAGCTTATCAAGTTTTACGGCCGCTTTCTTCCGCGCTTCACTAACTTTCTTGGCTTCACCTTCATAAGCCTTGCGCGCTTTTTCAACCTTCTTGACCTGCGCCGCCAGAACATCGTCGGCATGTTCAATCATGTTCAAACGCTGCGCCAAATTCTCTCGCACCTCTGGCAGTTCATCAATCGTGCATTCATGTTTACGCGCCTGCGCACGCAGCGCAAAGAGACGATCGTCAATGGATTCAAGATTATGTTCGCTGCCTTCCAGATCAGACGAAATTGCCTCAATCGCAGCAATAGCTTCCTGAATTTCCGATGAAGCACGGTCCAACGGGCCGGTAATGTTTTGCGCCTGCGCTCCGATTTTGCCAGCAATCCGGTCGAGCAACCCCCAAGCCTTACGCACTGGATCGTCCTCGCCATTCAAAACCTGATGCGCGGTATTCAGCCCCTCCAGCACCTGCTCACGGTGCATTAAGCGCTCACGCAAGCTAGCAAGATTTTCCTCTTCACCAGCTTTCGGCTCCAACCCATCTAAATCCTCGACAGACTGGCGCAGATATTCTTCTTCAGCTTTCGACTTTTCTGATTCACTTTTCAAAGTCACCAGTTCTTTTTCTGCCGTCTTCCATGCATCAAAAACTTTAAGCAACGCACCACCAACCCCGGCATACTCATCCAACATACCACGATGCGAAGACGGGTTAAGCAGCCCTTGTGTTTCGAACTGGCTGTGAATTTCTACCAATGTGTTGCCAATATCCTTTAGCAATCCAGCACTCACAGGCTGGTCATTGATATAGGCTTTGCTCCGCCCATCCTTACTCACAGACCTTCGAAGGATAAGGTTTGTATCGGGCGCGATATCTGCATCCTTTAACAGTGACAGCGAAGGGTGGGATTCTTCTATTTCAAAAGTGGCCGTAACCTGTGCCTGCTCCGTCCCTTTTCGTACCAGAGAACTCTCGGAACGCGCACCCAGTGACAACCCCAGCGAATCGAGCAAGATCGATTTTCCAGCGCCGGTTTCACCAGTCAGAGCACAAAAACCCTCTTCAAACTCTATGGTGAGCTGATCAATCAGAACGACATTTTTGATACTCAAGGATGTCAGCATGGCTCTTTAGTATGGCTCTGGGCCTTCGGATTAGCCTTTGAAAAGGGAATCCATCGTACGATCAATCCAGCCACCTTCCTCCTGCAGTTGTTTACGCTGTTTTGGATCCAGCAATCCGTAGCTGCGCTTGTACCATTTGCTGCCCGGATAATTATGCCCGAGCACAGCAGCAACACGCACGGCTTCATCTTTTAGCCCCACAATAAGATAAGATTCGACCAGACGATGTAGCGCTTCAGGCGCATGAGTCGTTGTCTGATAATCCTTGACCACAACCCGAAAGCGGTTAATGGCCGCCCCGACATTGGCGCGCTCGAGGTAATAACGCCCAACCTCCATCTCCTTGCCGGCAAGGTGATCAAGAGTTAGATCCTGCTTAAGCTTGGCATCGCGCGTATAGCGACTATCGGGAAAGCGTCTGATCAAAACATCAAGCGATTCAACCGCCTGCTTTGTCATTTCCTGGTCGCGACGGACATCGGAGATCTGTTCGTAAAAGCTGAGCGCGCGCAGATAATGCGCATAATCGACATCCTTATTACCAGGATGAAGCTGGATAAAACGATCGAGCGCCAAAACGGCCTCATCATAACGCTGACCCTGATAGGCTGCATAAGCAGCCATCAACTGTGATTGCGTTGCCCATTGCGAATACGGATGCTGACGTTCAACTTCTTCAAAGAGCTGAGTCGCTTCACCATATTGCTTTTCATCTAAAGCTCTAGCGGCTTTGTTGTACAAAACATCCGCATCGTCTTCAGTATGAACCACATCACCGTCCGAGCCACACGCAGCCAGAATCAAAAGCGCAAAGAGAGGAAGCAGGAATTTTCCAGAGATATATGACGGCATAAACGGCTCCGTATTTATGAATGCTTACCCATTATAGATAAACACTTTAGGCCCAAAAAGGAAGATATAAGGAGGGGTTATGCCCTAGAAATAGGGAGAATCAGGCAGTTGCCAGAATCTTCTCGGGCTCAGCCAAGGAAGCTTCGTAGGCAGGAACCGTTTCATCGCCGAAAATCTCGACAATTTCCCAATTGCTTTGATCCGCAAACAAGGCTTTCAGGATATCATTGTTGATGGCATGGCCGGGCCTGTTGGCCTCATATGCACCCAGAATCTGACCACCGGCAAGATAAAGATCACCAACCGCATCAAGGATTTTATGACGAATAAATTCATCATCGTGGCGCAGGCCCTCGGGGTTCAGCACGCTCTTTTTGTCCAGCACAATGGCATTATCCATCGATCCGCCCAATGCCAGACCGTGCTTGCGCATCAAAGCCACATCCTTCAGAAAACCAAACGTCCGGCATTCGGCCAGATCATGTCTGAAATTGCCGTTCACCAGCTCTGTCTGATAACACTGCGTTCCAATCTCCGGGTGATTAAAGTCAATTGCGCCAGCAAAGACGCTGCCTTCTGCCGGACTGAGACGCGCCTTTTTAGGGCCATCCTTTATTGTAACTTCTTTCAAAACCTTAATCGCGCGGCGCGGCATAACCTGCGCCATAATACCGGCCTGATCAATCATACGCACAAAAGGATCGGCACTACCGTCCATAATCGGCACTTCACCGCCATCAAGCTCGACCACTGCATTGTCAATGCCACAGCCACGTAACGCGGACATTAGATGTTCGATTGTGCCGATTGTGGCACCGTTTTGATTGCCAATCACCGTGCAAAGCTGCGTATCAACCACGTGATTCCACAGCGCCGGAATGATGTTGTCGCCTTCAGTAATATCAGTGCGGATGAAAACAATGCCGTTATTCTCGCACGCCGGACGGATGGTCATGGTAATATCCTGACCGGAATGAAGGCCTACGCCCTGGCAGGATATCGGTGATTTCAGCGTGTTTTGCATATATTTTACGGCTTTCTGTAATGCTATTCTCTGCATAAAATATAGCCAATCCGGCGCTCACAAACAAATCACGCTTTGTTGCGCATTGTTACACAGGAGGTGACCCTGTAACATGTTGATATAAAATCATTATTCGAGTTACCGAGTTTGTTCCTCATTTTTTGGGGGAGGGGCTCCCCCTCTTTGAATTTCCGGCTCATTTTAGAGGGTAAGCTCTTGTTTTAACGGGCATAACCATAGTCCTTCTTTCTGTTCCGCAGATTCTATATTTTCATAAATATTTTGAAACGCAAAGGGCGCAAAGTTTTTCCCACCGTCATTGCGAGGAGCGTTAGCGACGCGGCAATCCAGAGCCCACGCTAAAAAGGTTGGATTGCTTCGCATACGCTCGCAATGACGGTTGTTTTTCTCTTGACAAAACATGCCGACACTATAGGAAATATATCCTATTCTGTCAAGGGTTTTGCATTATCTTTTCCAGAATAATTGACAATCTTTGCTAAGATTGCTATGAAAGCCCCCCTAAACCACATATGAGTACGCAAAATGGAAACACCAAATATATCCTACGAATATGACAGTCAAATCGAAGAAGCGCTTGATGTCGGAGACTGGCCCTTGGTAAGACAATTGCTAATCAGAGCAGGATACCCCTTCCCCGAAGAAGAAACGCAAGAGCCTGTGACTATGGGCCAATTCATGGAAAGGGTAAAACGTGAGATATCTGAAAGCAACTGGGTTGATCCTACTTTGTATGATATTGCAAATGAGTGGTTTCATATTTTTACACTTATCGAAAAACCGCTATGTGACCACAGTGACATTCTTAGAAATACTTTAAGAATGTTCGGTCATACCATTTACATTCCCCCCAGCCCCGAAAGAGACAACCACATAAACACCAACTATGAAGAGGAAATAAATGAGGCTTTAAGCAAGGAAGACTGGGCTCAGTTAAGAATATCTCTTACTCTATCCGGATATCCTTTACCGCTACAAGACTCTCAAGAAATTCTTAGTGATGATGGATTTCTTGCTCTGTTTAAAGAGCAAAAATTTGGCCCTTCCTACGATATGATTTTTGCTAAAATTGAAAAGTTTTTACGGCAGCATGACAAGGAAGGTTTTCGAAGTTTTCTAAGAGACCTTGGGCATCTTTACTTTGAATTGACAGAAGTTGATTACTTGGCAGGAGAAGACGTATCAAAGCCACAGTTTGATAAAAGAGACAAAGAAATACAGAATATTCTGATATCCAATGATTTTGATGAAGGAATTGAGGCGGCTATGCAAGCTGGTGATTGGGTGGGATTAAAAAGAATTTTAATTTTAGCAGGCTATCCTTTATCCCCCGACAATTTTGGAATGCCAGAAAATTTCGAAAATACTGTTAAAATACAAAAATGGTTCAATTTAGATAATTTTATGGGAGGAGAACTTCTCTATGGTATTAATGAAGCTCTCAAGGAACATGATGTAGAAAGCACAAGGGATATTCTTTATGAAAATGGACATAAGATTGAGCCTACTGAGAGAATGAGGGAAATTGTGCTAAGGAATAAAAGAAAAGACTGGGGCGAAGGAACCGGATGGGAACCACCTTCTCTTTAGACACCGCCTCCACATCACAGTGATAAAAAAAGGACTCCTTTAGAAAGGAGCCCTTTAACCAATGGAGGGTTGGTTAACTTTAGTTCGCTTGTCTACGTAAGAACGCCGGAATATCCAGTTCGCTTTCGCCTTCTTCCTTTGGCTTGGCCGCCGGAGCATCAATATTCAGATTACCCTGCGCCGCACGTGGCGGCACTGTCTGTGGTCCATGTCCATGCTGTGCCATTGGTCCTGGACCGCGTGGCTGCGCTTGCGCACCACCCGTCAAATCCTCTTTGAACCCATCAATCTTTTGCTGCACTGAACCCGTAATGCGTTCAAACAAAGACGGAGAACGCTGTTTCGGACCGGTTGGCAATTTTGGTGGATTGAGCTGCAAACCCGGCGCTGTCGGCGCAACGGGTGCCGCCGGTGGCGGAGTCATTGGTGCCGTTTGCGTCTGCATCATTGGCTGCTGTTGAAGCTGCTGGGGTGCCGCCTGCTGCGCAGGCTGTGCTTCCGGCTGCGTGGCATGCATCCCATGGAAATTTGAAATATGCTGACCAACTCCGGCAGCAACGCGGCCCTCAGCTTCCATTGGTGCGGGCGGAATAAATGTACCCTTATAGCGCGCACCACGAAGCGCTGTGTTCTGTGGGACCTCTGCAGTTTCCTGAGTTGGGGCCGTTGCAAATTCACGCTGTTCAAACATATCAACTTCCGGCTCTTGCGGTGGCAGCGGTGTCGTCGCTGTAGCAGGCGCCGTTATATTACGCACAGCTTCGGTTCCCGTCAGGGCGGAAATTGCAGTTTCGGCAGGTGCTCTCACTTGTACTTTCTCAGCAGCCAGCCCCCCTCCCGTATTCGGCTTGGCGCGCTCTAACGGCTTGGCAAGTGTTTGACCGCCAGCTGTTTCAATTTTAACACCACCACCACCGGAACCGGTTTTTTGATCCGCTTCTTTTTCAATACCAGTGGACACGATCGATACACGCATCCGGCCATCAAGACTTTCATCAAAGGTGGCACCAAAGATAATATTGGCGTTTGCATCAACCTCATCACGAATGCGGTTACAGGCCTCGTCAGCCTCGAACAATGTCATGTCGTAACCACCGGTGACATTGATAATCACGCCATGAGCGCCCTTCATTGAGATATCATCAAGCAGCGGGTTGTTAATCGCAGCTTCAGCTGCTTCAATCGCACGTTTGTCGCCGGACGCTTCGCCAGTTCCCATCATCGCTTTACCCATCTCGAGCATCGCGGTGCGGATATCGGCAAAGTCGAGATTAACCAGACCAGGACGGACCATCAAATCAGTGACGCCACGCACACCGGATTGCAGCACGCTATCGGCCATTTTGAAAGCTTCCGCAAAGGTGGTTTTTTCATTGGCTACACGGAAAAGATTTTGGTTGGGAATGACGATCAAGGTATCAACATAGCCCTGCATTTCCTCAATACCTTTTTCGGCCTGCTCCATGCGGTGCTGACCTTCGAAATGAAACGGCTTGGTGACCACACCGACGGTAAGAATTCCTTTTTCACGGCAAGCCCGGGCAATAATCGGCGCCGCGCCTGTTCCTGTGCCGCCACCCATACCAGCGGTAACAAAGGCCATGTTGGAGCCTTCAAGAAAACGCATGACATCTTCAAGCGTCTCTTCGGCCGCTGCCTGCCCTATTTCCGGGCGTGAGCCGGCCCCAAGACCACCTGTAAGCGTTGCACCCAGCTGAACCTTGGTCTCACTAAGCGAATTTTCCAGCGCCTGCGCATCGGTGTTACAAACAATAAATTCGCACCCCTCAAGCCCGGATGAAATCATGTTGTTGACCGCGTTGCCACCGGCACCCCCGACACCCAAAACGGTAATTTTGGGAGAGAGTTTTTGAACTGCGGTTGGCTGCATTTTGATATTGATCATATTTGAACCCCTGAAAGATACGCCTGTAAGGACATAGGTGGGTGGCAGGACGCTTTTGAATTCTATGTAAGTTTGACTCTGGTGGAAAGGGTAAAGACTAAGTTTTCCCAAGAATACATGTGGATTTTTACTACCCCGATCCTACCATCAGCTAATACAAAAATGCAAAAACGCCCGTTAAGTGACTCATCCGATTCACATTTTGGGATTTACGCTTGTTTTTCAGGGCCGTGCGGGGCTGTGGAAGAGTTTACCCACAAAAGGTTGTGGATAAAACAGGCTGTTGGTTGACAAGGTAATTACCAGTTCTCGTTCAGCCATATCTTGGTGCGCTCCCACATCGTTCCCGGCTCGACCTGGGCAATGATATCGGCGGGCATTTCGTTGGAACGTTCAGACATGTAAGTCAGCAAGCCGGCCGTGGTTGCAAAACCCGGACCACTCACCGCATCGGGCAGGCCGGAAAGGCGGATCGGTTTACCCAGGCGCACCTGTTTGTCCATGACATGCTGGCCAAGATCGCGCAGGCCGGGAATCTGGCTGGCCCCACCGGTCAGAACAACGCGGCGGCCAACCATCTGGCCAAGACCGCTATCTTTTAGGCGCGCGCGGACCATTTCGAATATCTCTTCGGCGCGCGGCTGGATGATACCGATCAAAAGCGAGCGCGGCACGTGATTGGGCTCGTGATGTTCGTCCTCGCCCAGGCGCGGCACATCTATCATTTCACTTTCATCTGTCCCAGACGCCATCGCGCTCCCATAAAGGACTTTCAGTCGCTCAGCATCAGCCAGAGAAGTGGTGAGGCCTTTGGCAATATCGTTGGTCACATGCATACCGCCGAGGGCGATCGCATCGCTATAAATCATAACCCCGCCATGGAACACGGCAAAGGAGGTAACGCCGCCGCCAATATCAATAACGGTACAACCCAGATCCATTTCATCCTCGACCAGACAGGCCAGCCCGGCCGCATAAGGCGAAGCACAAAGCGCCGTAATATCGAGATGCGAACGCTCGATACAGGTCGCCATATTGCGCAGCGCCCCCATATCGCCGGTAATCATATGAATGTCTACCTGCATCTTCTGGCCGAACATACCGCGCGGCTCGCGGATGCCGTTATGACCGTCAATGCGATACGACACGGGGATGGTGTGGATCAGCTCATGGCCTTCACTGACGATCTGCTCCTGCCCCTTGGCCAGAGCGCGACGCACGTCGTTGTCTGTGATTTCATGACCGAGAATCTGCACCTCTACCGCATTGCCTTGCGACCAGGCATGCGTGCCGGGCAGATTCACCACAACCTCACGGAGCGGGTAGCCCTTCATGACATTAGCAGCCATATTTTCGGCAGAATGTACGGTATGACGGATCGCAGCTTCAGCGGCGTTGAGATCAATGACCGTGCCGTTTTTAACACCCTGCGAAGCCTGATGCCCAACACCGAGAACCTCAAAATTGCCCTCGTCATCAATAACGCGGCCGATAAAGCAGGCAATTTTGCTGGAGCCGATATCAAGGGCAGCCAGCAATGATCCTCTGGGTTTGTGTTTATGTTTCATCAATCAGATACTCTTATCAACTTTCATGCCTGCCTTGTATTCCTGCACCTTGCCGGGGCGCGTGCGGACAATAATACGGTCCTCTTTGCGCAAATCAATACTGACAATATCCTTATCCAGCAAACCGTCTTCCTCTTGTGCCACACTAAGGCGCCGCAGCGCAAAACCGATATCATCTTCGGGCAGGCTAACATTTATGCCACCTTCGAGTTTCATATCCCAGCGCCGCCCGCCAATCCAGCTGGCGCTTTCCACGCGCTTTCCTAGAGCCGGCTCAGCTGCCAGCATGTTCAGCAACCCCGGCGCCCGCGCGGGAGCATCAACACCGACAACGATGATAAGATCTTTAAATTTTTTGAGATTACGATCAGTCAGAACCTCGCCGTCAGCATCAATCAGGCGTAGTTTTTTATCTTTTTGCCACAGCGCTAAGGGCTGGCGTTCTTCCAACCCTACATAGATGGTGTCGGGCAAACGCCGCTCGACATGGGCGGCCTTCACCCAGGCCACTTTTTCGATCAACTCTTGAGCCTCATCAGGGTTAAAGGAAAAAAGCGGATCGCCCTTTTCAACATTGATGATCGCCAGCAGAACGTCAGCATCGCTATATTTACGCCCTTCAACCAGAATATTGGCGACCGAAAACCCCATACCGGCAGACGCTTCAAGCATTGTTTGTTTTGTCCAGTGCGCTGTTTTTGAGTCCGCGTCACTGAGGAAAAACCACGCCCCAGCCCAAACGGTAAAGGCAACCACGCCGAGCGTAATGCCAAAACGCCGCAGCCACATTTGCGCCTTGGCTATCCGCCCTTTGCGACGTTTGTTAAGGGTTCTTTGGCTGACTTTTTGTTTCGTTTTTCTTTTGGCCATTACAAGGGTCTCCTGAGCAACCGCGCATCCATCGGCACCGGGTCTTTCGGCAATTTCCGACCACGCGCGCAAGAAAGTGCCTCTTCAATCAGCGCAGACATAAAATCAGTAAACAGGATCGGGTCTTCGGCGGCCTCCCATAGGAAATAGCCAAAGGAGCCGGGAATGGGATTGACCTCATTCATCCAGATTTCGCCAGTTTTGCTGTCACCGATAAAATCAATGCGCGGCGCACCGGTGCCGTCAATCGCTTCAAACATCTTTATCGCCCACTCGCGAATATTATCCTCCGTCTTTTGATCAAGCCTGGGGTTCAGCTCCCGTGTCAACGATAGCATACCTTCGCTAGTCTGACCGGGGCTTTTCGTGCCCGTTTTGTTATCGCCGCCGGAGAGATATTTTTGTTTGAAATCGAGCAATTCATCAACCGCCTTAGGCCTTTCAATCGCAGATGTCCTTGTTTCACGTGAAAACCGCGCAGTTGCCACGTTGTATTCCACAAGGTTTTGCACAAAAGGCTCCACAATCGCCGCGTCATCATATTCAAAAACGCCAGGCAAACTGGCAGCGATTTCCTCGACATTATCGGCTTTGGCAACACCAATGGAGCTACCCAGATGCACTGGTTTGACGATGCAGGGGAAGCCGATATCTTTTACCAACGCCTCCAGCTCATCACGGGAAATGAGGTAGCCCTCATCGGGCTTGCGCAAAATCGTATAGGGCAAAACAGGAATATCGAGGCTTTTCAAAAGGTGCTTGGTTGCAGCTTTGTCCATTAAAAGTGATGTGGCCATCGTCCGCATACCGGTATAAGGCACGCCAGCGGTTTCAAACAAGCCCTGCATCCCACCATCTTCGCCGATTAAACCGTGGAAAGCGGGAATAGCGACGTCGAATTCGATCGGTTTGCCGCCGCCAAATAAAGAGGCTTTATAAGGAAGCAAGACACCTTTACCAGAAGGCGTGACATCCAGCGTGACCTGCTGCACTTGCTTGAGGGTGTTCTTATCGAGCAGGTAATTTTCGCGTTTGCGTAATATATCGCCAGTTAACCATTTGCCGACCGGATCAATATAGACCGGAAAGGCCTGATATCGGCTCTGATCAATGGCCTGCAGAACCTGTAGGCCGCTCACAACGCTGACATCGTGCTCTGGCGAGCGGCCGCCGAAAAAGACTGCAATATGTTTTTTGGTTTGAGACATAGCCGCGTAATTCGTATAAGAAAGCCCAAGGACTAACGATTTAAGCATGAAACAGGTTTTGTGGAAAGGGATTTGGGGTTTTGAGCTGTTTTCAAGCAAAAGGTGCTGAATTTTCTTATGAAATGCTAGGTGATGGCGGCCCGCACGTCATCTGGGCCCATGGCTGGGGCCAGGATCATAAGGCTTTGCTGCCGCTGGCCTCTTCCCTGGAAAAAACAGGCCATCATATTCTGATCGATTTTCCGGGCTTTGGGAGCTCGCCCGAACCATCGGAGATTTGGGGCACAGAGAATTACGCCGATGCGGTAGCCGAATGGCTGAAGGCGCAATCTTTCGGACCCGTGATCTGGGTTGGGCATTCTTTTGGTTGCCGGGTCGGATTACAGCTCGCCGCACGGCATCCCGAACTGGTATCCGGTTTGTTTTTGATTGCTGCTGCCGGGTTGAAACGAAAAAGGCCGCTGCATAAACAGCTTTATCTCAAAACCCGGATTTGTATTTTTAAGCTGGCGAAAAAGATTTTAGGTGCCGAGCGCGCACAAAACAAATTCGGCAGCCGCGATTACAAACAAACATCAGGTGTTATGCGTTCTATCTTTGTCAAAGTCGTCAATGAAGACTTAGCCAAAGAGGCAAAAATGGTCAGCTGTCCGGTTAAACTGGTTTACGGGGGTGATGACAATGAAACACCTCCGGAAATCGGCCGCAGACTGGAAAAACTTATACCGGATGCAGAGATGGTTCTACTTGAAGGTGAAGATCATTATAGTATCCTGTCTAATGGACGGCATCAGGCTGTCCATTTGTTACAAAAGCTTATGCAAAAATTATGATTGAAACCGCCATCACAGCCCTGACCTATATAGGCTTTCTGGCCTTTGCAGCCAGACGGCTGCTGACCTATCTGCACATATTCCAGCAAGAAGAGTATGACGAAAACCGTTTCCTGAAATGGGTGTTCGCGAAAAAGGTCTTCGACAAGCGTTTGTCTCTCGTGCTTATTCTGGCAGGGAGTTTATCAATTGCGGAGCGCTGGATAGAGATTCCGCAATTTATTCCGGCGGCGTTTGTTTTTCTTGGGTTTATTGTGACCGTCGCCCGCGAAAAAGATCCGCGCTTTCAGTCAAAAAAGAAACTGGCGATGACAACACGCGCCAAGCGTATTTTTTTCACGGCTCTTGCCTATGCGGCGCTGTCGGGTGCATGGGTGTTTCTTATTACCGAGCCGTTTCTCTGGCTGATCCCTGTACAGTTGATGCCGTTAATTCTGGTGCTCGGCAATATGACGATGTCGCCGATTGAGAGTGCGCTGCAGAAAAAATATTGGGGTGAGGCCAGCCGCAAACTGGCGCAGGTCAAGCCCATTGTTATTGGCGTGACCGGATCGTATGGCAAAACCTCGGTGAAGCATATCCTCGGCCATATCCTCAAAGCCGCCGCGCCGACTTTGGTGACACCAGGCAGCGTCAACACAGTAATGGGCATATCACGGATCATCCGGGAGGACCTGGAAGACGATCATAAATATTTTATTGTTGAAATGGGGGCGTATGGCCCCGGCTCGATTAAACGGTTATGCGCCCTGACACCGCCGAATATCGGTATTATTTCTGCCGTTGGTCACGCGCACCTTGAACGGTTCAAGTCACTGGATATCGTTGCCCAGACCAAATATGAACTGGCCGAAGCCGTAATCGCAAGTGGCGGCAAAATGATTGTTCAGGACAAAACTTTGAACTTCCCACACCCGCAGGAATTGCGCGGCGCAAACCCATCCTCTTTTATGACCTCCGGTGATGATGAGAGTAACTATCTGGCCATTAAGGAAGCCAAACAGACCGACAAAGGTTTGGAGATGACCATCTATTATAACAAGACGATGTTTGTGCTCGATGCGCCGCTGTTTGGTTTGCATCATGCACAAAATGTGGCGCTGGCTTTTGCGGCGGCGCGGGCACTGGATATTCCGGCTGATACAATTGCCACGGCGCTGAAACGAACCCCGCAAATTCCGCACCGGCTCGAGATGAAAAAACAGGCCGGCGGCGGTGCGATTATTGATGATGCGTTTAATTCCAATCCGCTAGGGTTTAGATCGGCGCTTGATTTGCTGGCGGTGATGGACCCGAGCAAGCGCAAGATTCTGATCACGCCGGGTATTGTAGAGCTTGGCAGCTCTCATGATGACGTGCATGAAAAGCTGGGACTTTATGCGGGGGAAGTTTGCGATGTGGCGATTGTTGTGAATGGGGGGCGTATCCCGACTTTTATCAAAGGCTATAAGGAAAAATCCGGCGGCAAGCCGCTACATGAAATGAAAACTTTCGCCGAGGCACAGGACTGGATCCAGAAAAACAAACAGGACAGCGATGTCATCCTGATCGAAAATGATCTGCCGGATTTATACGAGAGTGTGCCGAAGCTTTAGGGCTTAGACGTGCGGATAAATTTCTTCGTAATAAAGATCACCCTTCTGGGGAATCACCGCGCGCGCAAACATATTAGGAATTTCGCCATCAACTCCAACATCACTGTCTGAATAACCGGCTTTCATTTTTATATCACGGGCCGATAAAAACTTTTCGTACAACCTGCTTATATTTTTTTGGTCTTTCAGCACATAGGTCTTGCCTAATTGCTCACGACCACGACCTGTTACTATAAAAACAGCATCTGGGCTTTCAATATCACAAGATATAAAATGACCTTCCTCCTCTGTAGTACCCCTCACCCATTTAGCATAGCGCGCAGTACTAACCTCTAATCTATTTTGAAGCGATACTTCTTCTCCATATGACACAGGTTCTTCATGCGTCACTGAGCCAGATCGAAATTGCCATTCTGTTGGATCCATAATCATTTACTCCTATAAAAAACTTTCTTTGTTTTACAAAACATGTATCCTTATGTCAACTTATTGCCTATCCGCTTGATTTCCCATTGTAATTCGATGCCGGTTTTTTCACGGACAAGGCTACGGACTTCTTCGCCGAGCGCCTCAAGATCGGCGGCGGTGGCCGTGCCGGTATTGATCATAAAATTGCAGTGCTTTTCGCTCATCTGCGCCCCGCCAACTTTCAAACTACGCCCACCGACTTTGTCGATCAACTCCCAAGCTTTATGGCCGTCCGGGTTGGCAAAAGTTGAACCGCCGGTTTTTTCTGTGATCGGCTGAGTTTCCTGACGCTTGGCTTTGATGTCCTTGAGACGCTCGCGGACAATTTCCGAGTCTTCTTCCTCCCCTGCAAATACTGCTTCAATCAATATGGTGTCTTCGGGCAACTCGGTATGACGATAGCTCATTTGTAAATGATCAGGCCTCAGGTAACGCTTTTGCCCCACGCGATTAATCGCTGTTGTCTCTAACAGAACATCTTTCACCTCACTGCCATAGGCACCGGCATTCATACAAATCGCACCGCCGACCGTACCGGGAATACCCGAGAGAAATTCCAGCCCACCAATCCCCGCCTTGGCGGCTGCCTGCGCAACATTGCCGTTCAGCGCCCCCGCCCCGGCGGTGATTTTTGTACCCTCGACTTCGATATCAGCAAAACCCTTGCCGAGCCGGATCACCGCGCCACGCACGCCGCCATCACGAACAATGGTATTGGCCATACCACCCAGCGTTATCAGCGGCCAGTCTTTGGGATATTGCTCAAGAAAATCTTTGAGATCCTTGAGATCAGCGGGATAAAAAAGCAAACCACAACGACCGCCACAACGAAACCAACTTTCCGTGCCAAGACTGGCTTTTTGCATCAGCCGTCCACGAGCCGTTTTAATAAGTTCCTGAAATATTTTTGCGGGATCTGGCATTTTTAGGCTGCGCTGCCTTTGGCCTTGGAAAGAATTACATCAAGCTGCTCCGGCAAATCATAAGCCCAGGCGGTGATATCGCCAGCGCCGAGGCAGATCACGTAATCATTCGGCTGCGCTATGTCGGCAATTGTTTTTGCCAGGTCGTCGCGGGATTCTATGGTGACGACATGACGGTGACCACGCTCAGCAATTCCATCGGCTAAAGATTGCTTGTTTATGCCTTCCATTGGCTCTTCCCCGGCTTCGTAAACATCAGCGACGACAACGGCATCGGCATCATTGAAACAGGTGCAAAATTCTTCAAACAGATCACTAAGGCGTGAATAACGATGCGGCTGCATCACGGCAATCACGCGGCCCTTGTTGCTTTCAGCAACGCTGCGCGCCGCTTTGAGGATCGTTTCAATTTCAACCGGATGATGGGCATAATCATCAATCACAGTAATGCCATGGCTTTCGCCGGTTTTTGTAAAACGGCGTTTGACGCCGGTAAAGCTGGACAGCGCCTTTTTCATCACGGGCGGCGGCGTGTTCATTTCTTTGGCAATCGCCAGCGCCACCAGAGAATTTTGCACGTTATGTTCGCCGGGCATCGACAAGCGGACGTCTTTTAACTCTGTGCCATCAGCAAAGCTCACATCAAAAATACTACCCTCTCCGTCTGTGCGGATATTGGACGCCTGCACATCGGCCTGCGGATTAAAGCCATAAGTGATAATTTTGCGATCTCCGACTTGCGGAATCAACGCCTGCACTTCCGGGTGATCGGTGCATAGAACAGCATAACCATAGAACGGCACGTTTTTGATGAACTGAATATAGGCCTTACGGACATTGTCGAAGCTGCCGTAATGCTCCATATGCTCGGGGTCCATATTGGTGACCACCGCGACATCGGCAGGAAGGCGCGTAAAGGTGCCGTCGCTTTCATCAGCCTCAACCACCATCCATTCGCTCTCACCCAAACGCGTATTGGTGCCGTAAGCATTGACGATGCCGCCATTTATAACGGTCGGATCGAAGCCTGCTGCCTCCAGCGTTTCGCCAATCATCGAGGTGGTGGTGGTTTTGCCGTGCGTGCCGCCAACTGCAATCGCTGATTTTAATTTCATCAGCTCGGCCAGCATCGCGGCGCGGCGCACAATCGGAATTTTGGCCTCGCGCGCGGCGGCGAGTTCGACATTGTCGTTTTTAACGGCGGAAGATATTACGACGGCGGCGGGGGGCTCACCATTTTCATCTTTGAGGTTTTTCGGATCGTGACCCACAGAAATACGGATGCCGTTTTGTGTCAGGCGTTTGACATTAGCATTTTCAGCCATGTCCGAGCCCTGGACTTTATGGCCGAGCGCGTGCAGCACCTCGGCGATCCCGCTCATGCCGATGCCACCAATGCCGATGAAATGAAGCGTGCCGCTATTTTTCGGTAATCCTTGCATATGGTGAATTTAAACCGTGAAGGGGCCAAGACGCAAAGGTTTTCTATAGATTGGATAGGGTCAACAGGTGATTATTATTTACTTTATATTTACGCCCATAGTAAGAACTTTCTTCCCGGCTTTCAGTTGTTTCTCTATCGCGGGCGAAATTGGCTGCTTGATACAGGGCCTCAGTCCTATTTCCTGTAAAGTTTCTCTAGTCAAATCGAAGGGGATTTCATGAGCCGGCAAAAGTCTTATGGCAGAGGGTGCGCCCACCATATTGTAATATTCATTAAAGGATATGAGGGCAAAACTTCCTGCTGATTTTTTGCTATTAGGGGTAGCCGCTGTACATAAAAGAATATTTGAAAACTTAAGATCATTAGACACTTCTGAAGGGTAGATATGCTGTTTCAGCATAGCACCATGAAGTATTTTATAGAGCATGCCTTGTTGAATAGGGTTATCAGCAGCCCCATTACTCGCCTGCCGAGAAAAATATTCTCTAAATTTCTGCCATGGATGTGTAGACCATAAAGACATTAAAACCCTCTTTTCATAAAGAAAAGGACTGTAATGGCCTGGGTTAAATATGTCAAGAAGGGTATTTTTTAGGCGCTTGGGGCTATTTATCACCCCAGCCACTGGCAATCGCGGTGACGAGGTTGCCGAGTTTGCGGGCGGCGTCCGGTTTGCCACAGCTCCGCGCGTTTTCGGCGGCGCGGAACAGGGTTTCGGGGTTTTGCAGGAAAGTTTCAATGCGCGCCAAAATCGCCTCGGGCGTGAAGCCGCTTTCGGTCATTACCCAGGCGCCACCGGTATCGGCCACCGCATCGGCGTTCATCTTTTGCTGCTGATCTTTATGATGCGGATACGGTACAAAAATCGCCGGACGGCCAGCGGTGGTGACTTCCGCCACAGTGCTGGCCCCTGATCTGGCAATCACCAGATGGGCCTTTTCGAGCTCGCCCGCCACATCATCAAAAAAAGTTGCCAGCTCGGCTTTAATCCCGGCAGCGTCATAGGATTTTTTAACGTCATCTATATCCTTTTCCTGACACTGCTGAACGATTTCAAGCTGAGCCCTTTGAGAAGATGAAAGGCTGGAAAGAGCTTCAGGTAAAACTTCATTGAAAACCGTTGCGGCCTGTGAACCACCCAGAACCAAAATTCGTAAGACCCCATCCTGCTCCAAGATTGGGTAAGGTTTGGTATAAAGCGCCGCAATTTCTTCACGCACCGGATTGCCGGTGACAACGCTGCGCATTTTATCGTTTTCATCCAGCCCGGTGACACTGGGCAGGGACAAGGCAATGCGCTCGGCCTTCGGTGCCAGAAATGCATTGGCTTTGCCGATGATGGCATTTTGCTCATGGATGACCGTCGGAATCTTTAGCTTCTGCGCCGCAAAAACGCCCGGCACAGACGGATAACCACCAAAACCAATCACCATTGTGGGCTGAAGGGACTTCACCAGACTCATCGCCTGCACTATGCCAATACCAAGATTGGCGGCCCCCATAATTTTGCCAAGGAGCCCTTTGCCTAGCGTGCCGGATTTTACGACATGGGTTTTCATACCCTCAAACATCGTTTCATATTTTTTGCCGCGCTCATCCGTCATGATTTCAACCCGAAAGCCGCGCGACATTAAGTCATGCCCCAACGCTCGCGCCGGGCTGATATGCCCACCGGTACCACCACTGCTCAGCAATATGAGTTTAGACTTTTCGTTTGGTTGATCGCTCATGCCTTACCTTCTGCTGATCTTTCTACTGACTGGGAGCTTCGCACGGACACCCCGCCGCGCGCAATCCCCGATCGCATCTGCCGCCTTGTTAGCGCCAAAATTACGCCCATTGATAGACCCATGGATAAAATGGACGAGCCGCCATAGCTGATAAATGGCAAAGTCATGCCCTTGGCAGGCAAAAGATGAAGGCTGGAGCCCATATGAATCATGGCTTGAAGGCCAAACATAGTCAGCAACCCACCGACCGCCAACACGACAAACATGTCATCACTATCCATCAGGCGGTTAAAGCCACGCAGCAGAATAAAGGCGAAGACAGCCATCAAAATGAGGATAAAAAACAAGCCGAGTTCCTCTCCAGCCACGGCAAAAATAAAATCGGCATGGGCATCGGGCAGATGCTGCTTCACAGTGCCCTGCCCCGGCCCGGTGCCAAACAGCCCGCCATTTTCAAATGCTTCGAGGGAGCGCTGCACCTGATAGTTGTCGCCGCTGGCCGGATCAAGAAAACGATCGATACGGCTTTGCACGTGATCAAAGGAGAAATAGGCGAGCGTCAAGCCAACTATGGCGGCGAGAAGAAGACCGATCAGAATACGAAAGGGAAACCCGGCCAAGAATATTTGCGACACCCATATACTTGTAACCACCACCGTCATACCAAGATCAGGCTGCAAAAGAAGCAAAATCAGCACCAACGCATAAAGGCCTGCCGTGACATGATTGCCGGGAAATTTTTCCTTGGTCTTTTGCATCGCCATCAGCCACGCAGCAACAATAGCAAAAGCCGGTTTTATAAATTCACTGGGTTGGAGAGAAAAACCGAAGAGATGAATCCAGCGCTGCGCACCTTTTATCTCCATACCAGTCAGTAACACTATAATCAGGGCGATAATACAGCCTACAAACATGACACTGGCCAGCCGCCATATATCACGTCGCCCGAGCATCGAAACACCAATCATCATCGCCAACGCCGGAACCAACATAACCAGATGGCGCTTTAAAAAGTGATATTGACCGAGCCCAAGATGTTCAGCCACCGGCGGGCTGGCGGTGGTGACCAAAACCACACCAAATATAATGAGCACCAGAGACGCGGCCAGCATCGGCCTATCGACCGTCCACCACCAGCGACCCAAAAACGATTGATCGGTACGGGAGAAAAGCTTCATGCCGCTTCCTCCTCATCAAATGCCGCAACAAGGGCGGTGAAATGATCGCCGCGCTGTTCAAAATTTGTGTATTGATCAAAGGATGAACAAGCCGGAGACAATAAAACCGTGCCGGCACCGCCGGGCTGCCCTCTTTCATTTTGCGCCATACGGTGTGCCTGCTCAGCGGCGACATCCATATTTTCGCTTAAGCTATGATCCACGCCATTTTTTTTGAGCCAACCAGAAAAATCATCCATCGACTCACCAATGACGAAGGCGTGACTGACGCGGTCCATATAATTTTCAAGCCCCTTGAGGCCGCCTTCCTTGGCACGACCGCCAACAATCCAGTAAATATTGCGGGAACATTCCAGCGCACGCGCTGCGGCTTCGGCGTTGGTGGCTTTAGAGTCGTTGATATAGCCTACGCCGTTAATAACACGCGTTAAATATTGGCGGTGATTGAGACCGGGAAAACTTTTCATCGCTTCAAAAATCTGCTCATCGGTCAAACCAAGATGACGGCAGACAGCCAGGGCAGCAGCCATATTCTGGCGGTTATGAGCGCCTTGTAGTGCATTACATTCGGGCAAACCTTCGCCGCGTGCCGACACCGTATATAGAGTGTGCTGGTTTTTTTTTGCGAGGGTCGCGGCAATTTTTTTCGTGTGATCATCGTCGGTAGCAACAATGGCAACACCACTTTCACCAAATATTTTTTCTTTCACGGCGATGTATTCTTCCATCGTGCCGTGGCGATCGAGATGATCCGGCGTGATGTTCAAAAGAACAGCGATATCCGGCGTAAAACTCGGGCAGAGATCAAGCTGAAATGAGGAAAGTTCAAGCACCAGCGCTCCATTTGTTGGTGGGAGCATCAAGCTCATCACCGGTTCGCCAATATTACCGCCGGACACTGCCTTGATGCCGCAACTGTTCAGGATATGAGCAATCAAAGCCGTGGTCGTTGATTTGCCGTTGGTGCCAGTAATGCCGATCGTGGCACGACCATGGCTACAGCGATGCAAGATTTCAATATCACCGATAACTTCGATGCCGGCATGGTGGGCGGCGATGACAACCGGGTGCGGCGCGGGATGATGCAACGGAATGCCGGGCGCCAGAACAAGACAAGCAAAATCCGATAGATCCATATCGGCGAGCGGGATAACACCGGCGCCAAGCTGTAGCGCCGCTTCGTGACTTTGCGGGTTGTCGTCCCAGGCTTCGACTTTAACGCTGAGCTCTCTTAAGGCAGCAATGACAGAAAGGCCGGACTTACCGAGACCGAAAACCGCGACAGGTTTTCCTTCAAGAGTTTTAACAAAATTTTGTGCGTTGATCATCTCAGCTTCAGTGTGCTCAGTCCGATGAGCGCCAAAATAACCGCAATAATCCAGAAGCGGATAACGACGGTCGGCTCGGACCAACCCTTTTTCTCGAAATGGTGATGAATAGGTGCCATGGCAAAAACGCGTTTGCCGGTAAGCTTAAACGAGGCAACCTGCACAATCACCGACACAGTTTCCAGCACGAACAGACCGCCAATGATGGCCAGAACCAACTCATGTTTGGTGATAATTGCAATCGTCCCGAGCACGCCACCCATCGCAAGCGAGCCAGTATCACCCATAAAAATCATCGCCGGTGGTGCATTAAACCAAAGAAAACCCATCGCCCCACCAATCAGTGCGCCACATAAAATCGCCAGCTCACCAGTGCCTACAACGTAAGGAATTTGCAGATAACCGGAGAAAACCTCATTCCCGACAAGATAACTGATCAGACCAAAACAGGCGGCGGCGATTGCCACTGGTACAATCGCCAATCCATCAAGGCCATCGGTTAAATTCACAGCATTGGACGAACCAACCATCACCAAGAGGCACCAGGGAATAAAAAACCATGACAAGTTAATAAAGAAATCTTTAAAGAACGGTATTGCTACATGCGTGCTGATCTCCGACGGCAACGTTTCCATGATGCCAAGCGTTGCAACAATACCGATCAGAAACTGCAGCAATAACTTTACCTTGCCCGGCAGACCTTTGTGATTGCGTTTCGTGAGCTTCAGATAGTCATCAGCAAAGCCAATCAGACCGTACCCACCCATCACCATCATCGCATACCAGACAAACTTATTGGTAAGATCCGCCCAGAGAATCGTAGAAATACTAACTGAAATTAAAATCATCAAGCCACCCATTGTTGGGGTTCCAGCTTTCTTCAAATGCGTTTCCGGGCCATCATTGCGGATAGGCTGGCCTTCTTTTTGCTTTTTCTTAAGCCATTTGATCATTGGCGGTGCGATAATAAAGCTGATGATCAACGCCGTCATAATCGCTCCGCCCGTACGGAAAGTCAGGTAGCGAAACAGATTAAAGATCTGGTAGTCTTCCGCGAGCGGCGTTAAAAAATTATAGAGCATTCCCGGTAACCTGCCTTCCCTGTTTTCTTCGTAACTTTAGACGCAACGCTTCCGCAAGTGTTGCCTTTTGTTTTTTCATCGGTTGTTCAAAAACCACAAAATCTCCGGGTGCCAGAACATCAGTTACAATCGTCTCCAGCTTTGCCTTGGCATGCATCGTACGGATTGCCGTTTGCGCGTTGGCCACGGTCGAAACCCCTTTGCAGGCATAAACAAAATCAAGATTAGCGATTCTGCGCGGTATTGCCAAATCGTTCTTTTGCACTTTGACGCCCGGCTGATCGGGAAAGGCCAGATTATCGAGAACCGCTGTCTGACGCCCGTAACCCAGATCGATCAAATTCTGAATACGGAACACGGCTTGTTCGGAACTTGCCGCCTGCGATTCGAAAAGAGACAGTGATTGATCAAGGCTCTTTTGATCTGGCCCGCCAGGTTTCAAAATTTCACCAACCTGCCAGACACGGGCGGCCTGACGAATATTGCGCCCGCATATCTTGGCCGCCAACAGCACGCCCGCCGCCGCCATTGCTTTATGCACATCGCCATCCATCACCATGGAAATTTTATCGCCAAGGATATCCAAATAAAGGCGCGTGCCGTTGGCGGCGCTTAAATGCTCCATCACGCGCGCATCAGCGCCGGTATGAATGCCAAAACTATAAATACTTTCAATTCCTGCTGCCTTGGCCCGCGCCATAACATTATAAAAGTCCGAACAATCACGGTTAAGAATAACCGCACCGGTCTTGGGCATATTTTCAAACAATCGGTCGCTGATCCCGCCTTTTGAGTCAGTAATAATTGCAATGTCCGGGCGCACCGCCGGAGCAAGAGAGAAAATCCCGAAATCATAATCCTCGGGCATGTTGGCCATACCCACCGAAAGAATGCGCCCACCATCGTAAGAAGGGCCAAGCACGCCAAAAGCCTGATTGACCATTTGGCGCATCTCAAGTCCCTGCACCGCCAGAACTGTCGAATGGCTACGGAAGCGCGCCGCGCGGGCAATATCACGCAAAGCGTCATAGGGGCTAGCCACTTTCAGCAGCGGCATTTCACATTTCAGATCATCCGGCACATGGGAAACGACGGCAGCTACAGCGCCTTTACGCATAACTTTCTTTAGGTCTTCGCCTTCGGAAGCTATAAACAGATCACCTTTGCAAATATCTTCAGCGCGCACGCAAACGCCAGTTGCCATCCATTCTTTGGTGTTGATACCACCGGTGACAATCGCCGCTTCTTTGGAGTCCCACAAAATATCGCTGCGATTAACCACTATGACTTTAACTCCTCAATAACTTGCACCGCAACTTTAACGTCATCAAAATCTTCTACTTCATCGCCAAAAATCTGTCCCTGCTCGTGACCCTTACCGGCAATCACCAACACATCGCCTTCGTTCAGTCCCGTAATGGCCTCGTGAATAGCTTCAGCGCGGCCTGCAATTTCTTTCGCCAGTGGCGCGGTCTCTAAAATTTCCTGCCTGATTTGTGCCGGATTTTCCCAACGTGGATTGTCATCGGTAACAATCACCCTGTCTGCCAAATCTTCTGCCACATTGCCCATCAAAGGACGCTTGCCCTTGTCACGATCACCACCACAACCGAACAAACAGGCGAGATTTTTTTTGGTGTGCGGACGCAAAGCTTTCAAGACATGCTCGAGCGCATCCGGCGTATGAGCATAATCAACATAGATAGCAGCGCCACTTGGATGACCGTCCACCAATTGCAAACGACCCGGCGCACTCTTTAAATCTTCGAGAGCTTTGACCAGTTTTTTTGTGCGTTCTGAATTCTCAGGATCTTCGGCGATAACAAGGCCCAGCGCACAGAGCGCGTTCATCAATTGAAACTCTCCGACGAGAGGAAATTCTAAATCGTAACCCTCCCCTATAATTTCAAGACGCATTTTCTGACCTGTCGCAGTTGCAGAAAGATATATAACTTTGAGATCTTCACCTTTGTGACCATACGAAAGAATACGCGACGCTTTAGCGTTGCGAAGGGAATCATATTCATCGCTATCGGCATTGAGGACAGCGATACCATCAGAGCCTAAAATTTCTGTAAACAGCCGCGTCTTCGCTGCCAGATATTCTTCCATGCTTTCATGATAATCAAGATGATCACGGGAAAGATTGGTAAAGCCTGCGACTTTGACTTTGACACCATCAAGACGGTATTGATCAAGGCCGTGACTGGAAGCCTCCATCGCCAAATGGGTAACGCCCGCTTTTGAAAGTTCTGCCAGCTCTTCATGTAAAGAAACCGGGTCAGGCGTAGTATGTGAGCCGGAACGATCCATACCACCACCATGCAAGCCAAGCGTACCGATACTGGCCGCTTTAACGCCGATCGCTTCCCAAAGCTGTTGTGCAAAATGCACCACAGATGTTTTACCATTGGTGCCGGTCACAGCAGCAACGTAATCCGGCTGGCCTTCATAAAATGCCGCCGCCATCAGAGCAAAACGGCGACGCGGATTGTCATCAGTGATAAGTTCCACGCCAGCGGGAAGGTCTGTATTTTTCGGCGCAAGAACGGCAGACGCGCCAGAGCGCACAGCATCGTTGATATACGCACTGCCGTCGGCATTGCTTCCCGGCAGGGCCGCAAAGAGATAGCCCGGCTTCACCTGACGGCTGTCCTGCGTCAAGCCTTTGAAGTTTTTTATATCCTGTGCCGAGCTATTCATCTTCAAATCTCACATATTTTTTCAGAGAAGCACTGATTTCCGGTACGCCATTTTGTGCGCGAACCGGAATTCCTAAAATAGCGCCCATCGATGAAACCACACGGGCCACAGCCGGCGCCGCCACCCAGCCTGCCGTCGCATAACCAAAACTTTCCTTGTTTCCTTTAGGCTCATCAACCATCACCATCACTGCATAGCGTGGATTTTCCATCGGGAAAACACCAACAAATGATGATATCAAACGTTTGCGATCGTAACCTTTGGCGCCTATTTTTTCTGCGGTGCCGGTTTTACCGCCAACGCTGTAGCCGGGAACATCAGCGTTCTTACCCGTGCCGTCACTCACCACCAGACGCAAAAGCTTGCGCATACTTTCGGCCGTTTGCGGCGAGACAATACGCAAATCACTTTTGTTATCATTATCCGCCCCCAAAATAAGTTTTGGCTTCACAAAAAATCCACCGTTGACGATCGTCGAAACCGCCGACGTCAACTGAAACGGCGTGGTCGCAACTCCATGACCGTAAGACGCTGTCATCGTGCTCACATCACCCCAGGGATCGGGCACCATTGGCTTACCAACTTCGGAAATTTCAATTTCCATGGGTGTCAGCAAACCAAGATCGGTATAGAAATCCTTCAGCACTTTGGTGCCAACTTCCAACCCCATCAAAGCCGAGCCGATATTGGATGAATGCATAAAAACTTCGGGAATGGTCAGGATACGTTTTTGTGCGTGGTAATCATTGATCGTAAAGCGACCAGCCTTCAACGGCTCACGCGCATCGAACGTCGTCGACATCGGCGAGCCGTGGGTTTCTAACAATGCCGCTGTGGAGAAAATCTTGAACATAGAGCCCAACTCATAAACGCCGAGAGACAGGCGATTAAAGATGGCATCAGAATTAGCCGCGCCCGCTTTATGCGGATCAAAATCGGGCAGTGACACACCGGCCAGAACTTCGCCATTGGCCACATCCATGATGACGCCAACTCCAGCCTTAGCGGTAAAATCACTCATCGCTTTTTGAACTTCACGGCGCAAAGCATGCTGCAAACGAATATCAATCGTGAGAGTGAGCGGTTTACCATCACCCAAAAAACGATCGAAGCTACGCTCAATACCAGCCAACCCGTGATTGTCTACATTGGTATAACCAATCAGATGAGAACTAAGCTCTCCTTGCGGGTAAATGCGGCGGTCCGTGCGCTGAAAACCGAGACCGGGCTGGCCGAGTTCCAGCACCGCATACTGCTCATGCGGCGTCAAATTACGTTGCACCCAGACAAAATGTTTCTTGCTCTGCAGTTTTTGTAAGGTGTCACCATAGGATAGTGAGGGGAAAATTTTAACCAGCCCTTTTGCTGTGCTTTCCGCATCTGTAATGAGGGCCGGATCAGCATACAAAGAGGCCATCTTTAAGGTGGTCGCCAGCAACACGCCGTTGCGATCAACAACATCGGCGCGGGTGATGGCCGTCGCTGATGGATGTGAGTCCTGCAATGACGCTGTGCGCTCATGACCCAAATGGCCTTGAATAACCGTCAAATCGATGACGCGGGCCGCAATCACCATATAACACAGCATAAAAACGGCACTAATGAGAACAAGACGGCCACGCGCCTGATCAATGGCAAAACTGCGCTCACCAGCTATCTTGATAGAGTTTATGCGCAAACGCCTAAGGATCATTCGCCGCCTCCGTTTTGGACTTGATCGAGCAAATCATTAAAGCTTTCATCCGGCTTTGAAGGTTTTGTTTTGGGCTTTACAACAGATAAAGGAGGCGAGGAGCCCGTCGAAACCGGCTGCGCATTCATCAGATAAGATGGCTTCACGGACGGCATAACCGGCACGAAAGGATTAGGAAGCTGCGCGGCAGGATCAATAAGCATTTGACTGGGGTCTGGCGGCACAAGCTCAAGATATTGCCCGGCCAATGATTCAAGACGGTCGGGGCGGTTAAGGTGGGCCCACTCCGCATGAAGAACGCGGATGGTTTCACGTTCATTTTCAACTTCTATTTCAAGACGGCGCAATTCATCTTCGGCTTGCTGAACACTCTGGCTGGTCTGCAAAAGAAGCCCCCCGGATAGGCCCGCCAAAACAAAAACGGTTAAATATTTGCGCCACATCCTTTTCATGATGCAGCCTCCACTCTAACACCTGCGCGCAAGCGCGCCGAACGCGCGCGCGGATTGCCTTTGGTTTCCTGCTCGCTTGGCTTGATGGTTTTTCTTTGAGCAAGAGAAAACGTAACGCTATGATTGCCTGCCCCCTGATCAGGCAAATGACGCGAACCACGATCCTGCTTACCTGAACGATCCTTAAGAAACTCTTTAACCCGACCATCTTCCAAAGAATGAAACGACACAACAACCAGATGACCACCGGTCTTTAGTATATTTTCTGCTGCCTCTAAAGCCCGATCCAGTTCCCCAAGCTCATCATTCACAGCAATGCGCAAAGCCTGAAAGGTGCGGGTTGCCTGATCAATTGGATCTTTTGGCGATTTATGCACGACACTACGCACCAGCTCTGCCAGCGCGCCGGTGGTTTCGATTGGTCCTTCGCCACGCGCCTCAACAATTTTTTTGGCAACTTTTCTTGAGTGTCGCTCCTGCCCGAATTCGTAAATTAAATCAGCTAAATCTTCTTCCGCATAGCTATTAACGATATCCGCCGCTGTTTCCGTACCACTGGAATTATCCATGCGCATATCAAGCGGCGCATCAAAGCGAAAAGAAAAACCGCGCTCCGCTTCATCGAGCTGCATTGACGACACACCAAGATCGAGAACAAAGCCATCGACTTTTTTAAAGCCAGCATGCTGCAAAAGATCTTCGACCTCACCAAAGCGACCATGAATAAAAATAAAGCGATCGCCGTAGCTTTCTTTCAAGACCTCAGCCCGTGACTTTGCTGAAATATCGCGATCAATAGCCACAACGGTACAATCGGCGCTATCCAAAATAGCCTTGGTATAGCCGCCAGCTCCAAATGTACCATCGACATAAACGCCCTGATCCACCGGCGACAGAGCCTCCATGACCTCATTCAGCATGACGGGCGCATGATTCATAGTGAAAAACCTTTTAAGTGTAATACTTTTTAGCGGCAAGAAAGAGAATCGCGGAAGGACTCAAAACCCACGGAGAGACAAGCCTTGAATCCTTATTGAAATACCACGGAAACCCTTGAATCGTCAATGAATCCAACGATTCTCTAGTGAGTTAATCACAGAAATCGAATCGGTGCAAAAAACCGCCCAGGGATACTGGACGGTTTTATGTCATAACCAGAATATCTATAAGCCGGGTTTTGTCCCTGCAAAAGCAGGAGATGACCATTCATCTGGGATATCCGTTACCGAATACCTCAAGCAACCTACCCGAACCACCAGCGCACAAATCCGCCCTATGTGGTTCCTATTTGGTCTTGCTTCCGGCGGGGTTTACCATGCCAGAACTGTTACCAGCCCCGCGGTGCGCTCTTACCGCACCTTTTCATCCTTACCTGTGCTGACTTCTCGAGAGAACCAGCCATCGGCGGTCTGTTTTCTGTGGCACTTTCCATGGGATCACTCCCTCCGGGCGTTACCCGGCGCCGTATTTGTGTGAAGCCCGGACTTTCCTCTCCACCAAGTGAAGCAGCCATCCGATCTTCTGGTTGACCATAATCTGCCAGTTTTTGTGGGTTTTATCAAGTTTCGTCTTTATGAGCGGCGCGGACAAGCGCCAAAAGTCTTGCTGCACTGGTTTCATCAACCTCGCCGGGCTTGCCGTCTTCGCCGAATTTTTCAGGATAAAAGTGACGGTGAAAAGCGGTAACCACATCAACATAAGCAGCGAGCGGATTGTAGCCATATTCAGTTAGCAGATGCTGGAAGTTGTATTCGTTTTTAACAAGATCTTCAGCAGCCTCGAAATCTTCCATGGTAGGCTCGGGCCACAGCCCTACCCCTTCCTGACCCAGCCGCTCCCAGTCAAATAATTCACCGGGATCGGTTTTACGCTCCGGCGCAACATCCGAATGGCCAAGAATGTTATCAGATGGAATTTTATATTTCTTAATGAGGTCCTGACACAACGATATCACCGCCTTCATCTGCACTTCAGTAAAATTGCGATAACCGAATTCATGGCCCGGGTTAACAAGCTCAATACCAATGGAGCGCGAATTCACATCCGTATCCCCCTTCCAAAAGGAAATCCCCGAATGCCAGGCGCGCTTATCCTCCTTCACAAGGTTCAAAACACTACCGTCCTCATCAATGAAATAATGCGCGCTCACCTTGGCAAAGGGATCGCACAAAACCTCCAGCGATTCCAGCGCAGATCCCATCCCCGTATAATGCAATACGATAACATCAGGCGAATCGTCGTTAAGGCGTTTATCAAAACTCGGTGAAGTAATTTTTATCATCACAAACCATTAGGTAATATGGGGGATGTAACATTTCAGACCATAATGCGAATACACAAAAGTAAACACATGCAAACTATAGTACTATTTTAAACCTATATTCCAAAGGAAGCAAAAATGCGGGTTTTATGGCTGTTTTTACTGAGTCTGCCAGCTTTATTGCTCGGCGCACCAGGCGCCACAGCCTATATGGAGAAAGGGGATGATTTGATGAACGAAAAACCCGAAGGATACCCTGTCGCCACGTTAGGCGGTGGCTGTTTCTGGTGCCTGGAAAGTGAATACCGGGCGCTGGACGGTGTGTTGTTCACCCGCGTCGGCTATATGGGCGGCGAGGCCGAGGGGCCGTCATACAAAGATGTGACGACCGGCACCACCGGCCATGCCGAGGTGATCGAGGTTACGTTCGATCCGAAAAAAATAAGCTACAGGGATTTGCTGGAATTTTTTCTGACCAAAGCGCATGACCCGACGACGTTAAACGCTCAGGGCGTCGATACCGGCACGCAATACCGCTCGGCAATTTTTTATCATAATGAAAAACAAAAACGCGACGCTGAGAAAATGATTAAGCGGGTAAACATGAACAAGGTTTATCCCAATCCTATTGTGACCGAAGTCGTGCCTGCGGAAACGTTCTGGGAGGGTGAAGACTACCACCAGCAATATTACGAGAAGTACGAAAAACAAAACGGCCAGCCGCATATCAGGATGTACCTGAAGCAGCAGCGCAAGCGTTGATCCTTTTCTCGTCATCCCGTTGGCACCCTGCGAAGCAGGGTTCGCACGAACGGGATCCATATGTCAGCAGCTTCGCTGCTGTCTTTTTCTGGATCCCCGCCGCTTAATCCCCGCTTTCGCGGGGACGCGGGGATGACGATGGGGTTAAGCCGCCGCTTTTTTGTGATGTTCCACGGCGTCCGAACAACGGTTACACAGATGCCCTGATTTTTCACCGACTTCGGGAAGCACCTTCCAGCAGCGCAGGCATTTCTCGCCGTTTGCTTTTTTAATGACGACCGATGATGCACCGTCATTAATTTCAATTTGAGATGTGATGCAGATATCGGCCATTTCATCTTTGAGGGATTTTACGTCATCACTATCTGTAGCAATCACGGGCAAGGCCTCGAGTGAGGAACCAAGTTCCTTACTGGCACGCATGGGCTCAATAGCCTCGAGAACATTTTTGCGTATTTTTTTGATTTCTTCCCATTTTTCAGACAATGAATCATTCTGCCATTCTTTCGGCACATCCGGGAAGGTCCGCAGATGAACACTATCGGCATCTTCAAATACGCCTTCCGGTCGCCGCAACCACGCCTCTTCCGCGGTGTAGCACAGGATCGGCGACAACCATGTTGTTAGATAACTAAAAATTTCCACCATAACAGTTCGCGCGGCGCGGCGCTCATCTGAGTCCGGGAGGTCGCAATATAAACGGTCTTTGCGGATATCAAAATAAAAGGCCGACAAATCTTCGTTACAAAAATCATGCAGCATTTTACTCAGCTTCAAAAAATCATAATCTGCGATATACTTGCGCGCATCGCGGTCCATTTCAAACAGGCGGTGCAGCATGAGCCGCTCCAGTTCCGGCAGCGCATTTAAATCCTTGAGATCGACCGCTTCGGACTTACTAAATCCATCCAACGCGCCGAGAAGAAAACGCAAAGTATTTCTGATGCGGCGGTAGAGATCGGCGGTTTGTTTCAGCGAGTCTTTGCCGATGCGAATGTCTTCGGCAAAATCCGATGTCAGTGTCCACAGGCGCAAAATATCGGCGCCGTATTGCTCCATCATCTTCAGCGGGTCGACGACATTACCCGCCGATTTCGACATTTTATAGCCCTTTTCATCGAGCACGAAACCGTGGGTGAGCACGGTTTCATACGGCGCTTCGCCGCGCGTGCCGCAGGATTCCAGCAGGCTTGAATGGAACCAGCCGCGATGCTGGTCCGAGCCTTCGAGATACAAATCAGCAGGCCAGTGAAGATCCTCATGCTGCTCCAAAACAAGAGCGTGTGTAGAAGCAGAATCAAACCAAACATCCGCTGTATCAAAAACCTGCTCATAGTCTTCCGCTTTATAGTCATTTCCAAGAAAATCCTGCGCCGGTCGTGACCACCATGAATCCGCCCCATCTTCTTCAAAAATAGAGCCGATACGCTCTATCACAGCCTCATCTTTCAAAATTTCATCCGTCTCTTTGTGTACGAACAAAGCAATCGGTACACCCCAGGCGCGCTGACGTGAGATACACCAGTCGGGACGCTGTTCTATCATTGCATTAATACGTGCCTCGCCTTTGGCTGGAACCCATTTCGTTTTTTTAATTCCCTCCAATGCTTTCTTTCGGAGGTCATTTTCTTCCATCGAAATAAACCATTGCGGCGTCGTGCGGAAAATCACCGGTGCCCCAGACCGCCAGCTATGCGGATATTCATGGCGGAGAGAGCCTTTAGCCAGCAACGCGCCTACCTCATCCAGCGCTTTGAGCACCGCAAAATTCCCATCGCCCATTTTTCCATCTTGTGTGTAAACCTCGAGGCCCGCAAAGAGCGGTACATGCTCACGAAACTTTCCATCATCAGCAACGTTGTCGGTCACTTCAACGCCATGGGCCAGCCCTAAATAAAAGTCGTCTTGTCCGTGGCCAGGCGCGATATGCACAAACCCGGTTCCAGCTTCTTCGGTCACAAAATCACCTTCGAGTGCCGGAACGTCAAAATCATAGATCCACCCATCACTGTCATCCTGAGGCGAAGCCGAAGGATCTCCTGCGCTGTCTTTAGATCCTTCGCTACGCTCAGGATGACATTTTTGATAAAGAGGATGCGCACAAACTATCCCGGCGATCTCTTCGCCCTTTAACGTCCCGAGCTGTTCCCACTCTTCGATCTTTGCCTGTTCTTTCACACCGTCGGCTAGCGAAAGCGCCAAAACAATTTTGTCACCTGCTTTGGCACGGCTGCCCTCTGCCACGGATTTAATTTCAAACACGCCGTATTCGATATTCTCTCCGAACGCCACGGCGCGGTTGCTCGGCAGCGTCCATGGTGTTGTTGTCCAGATGACAATGGATGCATCTTTAAGCAATACATGATCGGTTTTCACAATCGGAAACTTCACCCAGACGGTGATGGATTTGTGTTCCTTATATTCCACCTCCGCTTCGGCCAGCGCGGTTTTTTCAACCGTCGACCACATCACCGGTTTGACGCCCTTATACAAGCCTCCGTTTTTTAAAAACTTATGAAGTTCACGAACAATAAGCCCTTCGGATTTATTGCTCATCGTCATATAAGGGGCATCCCACTGGCCCAAAACGCCCAAGCGTTGAGTCTGCTCACCCTGGATGTCACTCCACTTTTGTGCAAAATCCCGACATTCTCCACGAAGCTGCAAGGGCTCAATATCATCCTTGCTTTGTCCTTTTTCTCTGTATTGTTCTTCAATCTTCCATTCAATGGGAAGACCATGACAATCGGAACCAGGAACATAGGGTGCATCATAACCCAGCATCGAATAGGATTTTACCACCACATCTTTGAGGATTTTATTGACCGCATGGCCCATATGAATATTTCCATTGGCGTAGGCCGGGCCGTCATGCAGCACCCATTTTTCTTTGCCTTTGGCGTTTTCACGAATTTGGCCGTACAAATCCATCTCCTGCCATTTCTTGAGAATTCCCGGCTCTTTTTGCGGCAGACCGCCACGCATGGGAAATTCCGTCTTCGGCAGGAAAACGGTATCGCGGTATTTGTCTTTGTTATCTTCAGTCATAAGGACCGCACTATGACCAGAAAAGCCTGATTAATCAAGAATTTTGAAGGATTTGCCGGGCTTGTTCGCAATCTTTGCCCATTTGTTCGATCAGATCATCAACTGAGCTAAATTTGGCTTCGCCGCGCAGGCGTTTGACCGGGCGAATGGTTAGGGCCTTGCCGTATATCTCTTCATCAAAATCAAAAATATGCGCTTCGACCAGACCTTCTTCGACTTCATACATGGGTCGAATGCCGATATTGGTGGCCGACGGTCGCCATTCATCTTCACCTTCAATCTTTACCTGGGTGGCATAAACGCCGTAGGCCGGGTGCAGCGTTCCATTCAAAGGCACATTGGCGGTCGGAAAACCAAGTTCATGCCCGCGCCGATCACCATGGACAATTTCACCGCGTATTTCCCATTCCCATCCCAGAAGATTATTCGCCGTTTCAATCTCACCATGACGCAAAGCGGTGCGGATGCGGCTGGAGGAAATCGCTTCCTTATCGTCTGCTGTGACTTTTTCAATCACCGTCACATCCAGCCCGGCACCCTTTATTGTCTCTGGTGAACCTTTGCGCAGTTGCCCAAAACAAAAATCATAACCAACCACAACATGGTTCGGATTTAATCCTTCTTTGAGAACATTCTCGACAAAATCTTCGGCGCTCTGGCTGGCAAAATCCCAGTCAAAGGGAACGGCAAAAATATAATCAATGCCAATATCTTTCAAACGATCCGCTTTTAAGGACGCAGGCGTAATCCGAAAGGGTGGGTCGTCTGGACGAAAAAGACTGCGCGGATGTGGCTCAAATGTCAGCACGCCCAGCTTCTTTCCCAACTCATCCGCTTTGGCCTTGGCCTGGCCCAGCAAAGCCTGATGGCCCTTATGCACACCATCGAAATTACCAATTGCGATAACTGCATTCTGGGCTTCGGGCGGAATATTCTTATAAGTTTCAAATATTTGCATGGTTCCAATATGTAGAAATTTTCTGTGCTAAAAGCAACTTTAGACTCCATTTTTTTACCGGACTGTGTAACCATGCCTCGTCTTTGGCCGAAAGGTTCAACAGACGAGGGGGTAAAAACCTCTTTCATTCACATACAACGATACTACTCAACTATACTCTTGGAGGAGTGAAACAAATGATTGCTAAGAAAACTGTAAAGACACTTATTGCTAGTGCTGTGGCCCTGACACTTGCCGGTGCTGCCGGTTCTGCTATGGCTGAAGGCACTGCCAAAGAAAAATGCTACGGCGTTGTAAAAGCCGGTGCCAATGACTGTGCGAATGCTGCCAAAACACATTCATGTGCAGGTCAAGCTGCTGCTGATGCTGATGGCGGCGAGTTTATCGCTCTGCCAGCCGGTGTTTGTGAACGTCTTGCCGGTGGTTCAACATCTCCAGTAGAAGCTGCTGCTGAAGGTGCTGCTGATGCTGCTTCTGAAGCAGCCGGTGATGCAGCTGACGCTGTGGAAGGTGCTGCTGATGCAATGGAGAAGCATTAATCTCTAATGTCCGTTCATTTGAAACAGAATGAACCTAAACCTAATCCATTCCCACCGGCTTCGCCCCCGCGCGATCCGGTGGGAATTGGTTTGAGGCACCCGTATTACGAAGAAGTTACAAATAGCCCACCAAATGTTGGCTGGCTGGAAGTCCACCCGGAAAATTATTTTGGTGGCGGTGCCCATCGTCATTTCCTTTCAAAAGCCCGCGAGAAATATCAACTGAGTTTACATGCCGTGGGTTTGTCATTGGGCTCTACAGACCCGGTTAGTGAAGAGCATTTGCGCCAGTTCAAAGAGCTGATTGATATTTACCAGCCTTTTAATGTATCAGATCACGCCTCATGGAGCGCCAGTGGCAATGCACATCTCAATGATTTGCTACCCCTGCCCTATACGAAAGAATCGCTTGATACGCTCTGCCGCAATGTAGAACGCACACAGGAATATTTTGGCCGAACAATGCTCGTTGAAAACCCGTCCACTTACGTTGCCTTTGCCGAAAATGAGATGAGCGAGCATGAATTTATGAACCGCCTGTCCGAAAAAACAGGCTGCGGCATTTTGCTCGACATCAATAATATTTTTGTTCAGTCACATAATCATGGCCTTGATCCTTTTGAATATATTGACGGCATTGATTCCTCTAAAGTTGGTGAGATGCATCTGGCCGGCCATATCGAACAGGAAGTCGGAGACGGGATTATTCTGATAGACACGCATTCCCGGCCCGTGAAAAAAGATGTCTGGGATTTATATGAACACGCCGTGCGGCGACTGGGCTCAGTCCCAACACTGATTGAATGGGATCAGGATTTCCCACCACTTTCAAAGCTGGTAGAGGAAGCAAACAAGGCACGCGATATCATGAACCGCATTCTGAATAAGGACATCACCAATGCGGCTGAGTGAAGTTCAAAAATACTTCAAGGATACGATGCTGGATCATCCGAAGGTTTTGGATACCCCCCCAGAAGATTTTGCCGAGTTGTTTAATGTTGGCGATATTCCTTTGCCAGAGCGGCTCAAGGTCTATCGCAATAATATTATTGGTAGCCTGACCGACGTGATGATCGCATCGCATCCGCTTTTAGAAAAACTGGTTGGGCATGAGTTCTTAGAACTGATGGCACGGAGCTTCGTTCTTGAAAACCCACCAACTCATGGCTGCCTCAATATGTACGGCGCAGGCTTTGATAAATTTATTGAAAGCTATGAACTGGCCAAGGCACTTCCCTATTTAGCCGATATGGCAAAATTAGAGATTGCGATGAACGAAGCCTATCACGCACCCGAAGATGAACCCCTGAAAGCCAATGAGCTGGCAACTGCCTCGCCGGAAGATTTACAATTGAAATTGAGACAGAATGTACAACTGGTTTCTTCCCGTTACCCGCTTGATAAGATCAGGAATTTTTGTATTGAAGATGACCCGGACAAAACCATGAGTGTGGATAGTGGTGGCGTAAAGATGATGATTTACAGGCCCGAGCTTGATTCAGTAATCGTGAAATTGGAAGACGGCGAATATGAGATGTTATTGGCATTAAACCAGGGCGTTGGCCTTAACGAAGCCGTTGAAACAACTCTAAACGCTCACAAAGGCTTTGGTTTTCAAGAGTTTTTGCAACGTCATATTGAACTTGAAACCTTTTTAGCCCTCAAGACGAATACGTAAGCAACGCATCAAAGACGGAGAGATAAAATGCTGACCACAATTGATAGTATGATTGAGCCCTTACGTAGAATTGCAAATTGCGTACTTTCACCTTTGCTTGTTCTAGGTATTCGCCTTTACATGGCAAACATATTTTTCAAATCAGGGCTGATAAAATTCAAAAGCTTTCAAAACGGTCAGTGGGATTCGACCATTTATCTTTTTGAAGATATTCATCCCATTCCCGGCGTGCCGGCCGAACTGGCTGCAGCAGGCGGAACAATAGGCGAACTTACACTTCCTGTTCTGCTGGCTCTTGGGTTGTTCGGGCGCGTCGGCGCAGCAGGATTACTGGTAATGACCCTTGTCATCCAATTCGGCATTCCAGCGGAATACGACATGAAAAACCCGGATCATTACTTCTGGATGATGCTTCTGGCTGTACCCTTTATTATGGGACCAGGGAAATTGTCATTGGATCATTTACTCCTCAAATTTATCCGCAAAGCATAAAAAGGCGTATTGTTCTTGAGGTTCCAAGCCGTTACATTGGCCGGGTGTGCAGAAGCGTCCGGCCAATTTTATGGAGTTTTAAACTTGAATCCACTAGCCCGAAAGATTTTCCTGCTTGGCCTGGCCGTTGATGCCATTATCCTCGACCAACTCAGCAAATGGGCCGTAACAGAGCTTGTTATCCGCCCAAGACTGGACGTAACCTTTGTTGATCTCATTTCATGGGTAATGCAGGCACCGGAAAAAATGCCCTATACCTCTATCGAAGTTCTTCCTTTTTTCAACATTGTTATGGTCTGGAACTCAGGGATAAGTTTCGGCATGTTCAATGACGGTACCAGCACCCTGCTGCTCATTCTCCTACCGCTTGTAATAACGGCCTTTTTTATGGTCTGGTTGTTTAGAACAGCCTCCTGGTTTCAGGGTATAGCTATCGCCCTGGTGATTGGCGGAGCTATCGGCAATGTCATAGACCGGCTACGTTTTGGCGCTGTTATTGATTTTCTGGATTTTCATATCGGTGATATTCATTATCCGGCCTTTAACATTGCCGATAGCTGTGTTGTTATAGGGATAGGGCTGTTAATCTTTCATTCCATATTTCTTGAAAAAAAAGCCTGAAGCCATATACTGACGGGACCATGATGAACAAAACAAACATACTATTTTTGCTGGCTCTTGGTGTCTCCTTGGGCGTTTCGCTGAGTGCCTGTGGTGGCGTCAAGGAAAGCCTTGGCCTAAACAGGAAGGCACCCGATGAATTTGCGGTTGTAAAACGCGCACCGCTGGCCATGCCACCGGATTATGCCCTGCGCCCACCGCGCCCCGGTGCACCGCGGCCACAGGAACAGGCTACATCGCAACAAGCCCGTCAGGCTGTCTTTGGCGGCGAAGAGCCACAACCAGTTTCCAATGCCAAAACCGATGGCGAATCTCTCCTCCTGCAAAAAGCAGGTGGCAATGCGGCCGACCCCAATATCCGCAGGAAAGTCGATAAAGAAACAGCCAGCCTTCAGGATCGCAACGTCCCGGTGGCCAAAAAACTGCTGGGTCTGGGCGGTGCAGAATTCGAACCTTCAGCCACTGTCGTTGACCAAGCCGCCGAAGCTGAGCGGCTTCGTGAGAACGCCGAGCAAGGCAAGCCGGTCACTGAAGGCGAAACACCCTCGATTGATGAATAAAATATGCTTTTGGAGTGATTTACGGCTTGTTCCCGGCCCCCAAGCCCTCTAAATTCATTTCCATGATCAGAATATTTATCCTTATAGTTTTTATGCTAATTCCTCTGCAGGCTTATGCGCAAACAGACATCAAGGCCGATTCCCCCGTACAGGGAGAAAAAGTCTTTAATGCTGAGACCTTCAAACTCGATAACGGGCTGGAAATTATTGTCATCCCCAACCACCGTACACCGGTTGTCACCCATATGGTTTGGTACAAAGTCGGCGGTGCCGATGAGACACAAGGCAAGTCAGGCATCGCTCATTTCATGGAGCATTTGATGTTCAAAGGTTCAACCGGTCTGGCATCCGGTGAGTTTTCAAAAACCGTGCGCAAGCTAGGCGGCAATGACAACGCTTTCACCGGTCAGGACTACACTGCTTATTTTCAATCAATCGCAGTGGAACATCTTGAAAAAATCATGACCATGGAAGCCGGTCGCATGCGTGGTATGAACCCGCCGCTTCAGGAAGTAGAATCAGAGCGCAAAGTTATTTTAGAAGAACGCCGTCAACGCACAGATAATGATCCTCGCGGTCGCTTTGGTGAACAAATGAACGCCGCTCTTTACGTCAATCATCCTTACGGCACCCCAGTGATTGGCTGGTTTCACGAAATGGAAAAACTGACATGGGATGATGCGAAGACTTTCTACGATAAATGGTACGGTCCAAACAACGCTATCCTAATTGTGTCCGGCGACGTCACAGGCGCGGAGGTTCATGAACTGGCAAAGAAAATTTACGGCCCGCTCAAGAGAGTCGAAACCATACCAGAGCGAAACAGAACCATTTCGCCGCCGCTGCATGCACAAACCAAAGTTCTGCAGCGACACCCGGCCATTGCCCAAGCGATCATCCAGCGCAATTACCGGGTCCCCAGCTATCGCCAGAACAAAAAAGATTCGCTGGCCCTTCAAGTGATTGAAGAAATTATGGGCGGTGGCGCAACATCAAGGCTTTATAAGTCACTGGTCATCGAACAAAAACTCGCCACAAGCGCCAGCATGTCTTATCGTGCCGATAGCTGGGACGACACAACATTAACGGTCTATGCCGCACCCGCACCCGGCAAACACCCGGAAGAAGTTGAAAGAGCCCTTGAGCAGGAATTGCGCAAGCTTGTCAGCGCAGGCATTACCGAAGACGAGTTACAAGATGCAAAAACCCGCATGCAGGATGCTGCTATTTATGCACGCGACAGTTTAAGTGGACCAGCGATGGCGTTTGGTCATGCGCTGGCGACAGGTTCTACTGTTGATGATGTTGAGTACTGGCCGCAACGCATTGAAGAGATTACAGCAGAACAGGCACAGAACGTTGCGCAGCGCTTTCTTGATCCTGACGGAAAATATGATCACCCACCAGTGACAGGCTATCTTCTGCCGCCCGCCCCAAAAGAAGTGCCACAGGAAAATATCCAAAAGATTGAGCCCGCCGCAAATGATAATGCTGCAGACGTACCACCAGCAAACAGTGAGGAATCAACCCCATGAGAACGGCGTTATTTTTTATACTCATTGTAATCTTTATTCTTCCGGCGCCGCTTCACGCCCGCGACAAGGTTTTGGATATTCAGGAAGTCACCAGCCCCGGCGGTATCAAAGCTTGGCTGGTTGAAGATCACTCCATCCCAATCATTGCGCTTAAATTCAGCTTCAAAGGAGCTGGAGCCGCGCTTGATCCTGCAGACAAACAAGGTCTTTCGCGACTGGTTTCCAACACAATGGATGAAGGCGCCGGCGATCTTGACAGTCAGGCTTTTCAAAAAGAGCTGCGTGACCTTTCGATCGGTCTTAGCTTCGGCAGCGGACGTGACAATTTTGGCGGCAACCTTAAAACCCTAACACGGAATAAAGAGCGCGCTTTTGAGCTCATGCATCTGGCTTTGACGGAGCCTCGTTTTGATCCTGAGCCCGTCGGACGCATGATTGCTTCGAATCAAAGTCGCATTCGCTCTTCTTTATCTGATCCAGATTGGATGGCTGTGCGTTTATTAAATGATATGGCTTTTGAAAATCATCCTTATGCGCTTAACAGTGGAGGAACGCTATCAACGCTTCAGAGTATCACCGTTATTGATCTGGAAAATTTTGGAAAATTTCGTCTGGGCAAAAACAATCTGAAGATTAGCGTTGCTGGCGATATCACGCCCGAGGAACTAGCAACAACATTAGATAATATCTTCGGTGATCTGCCGGATGTTTCTTTGACATCCCCACCCGATCTTGAAACCCAAAATCAGGGACAAATCGCCTTGTATGAGAGGGATATTCCACAAACAGTCATTGAGATGATCCAGCCCGGCATTGCCCGCACCGACCCTGATTTTCACACAGCCCAGATCATGAACTATGTTCTGGGCGGCTCGGGCTTTGGCTCGCGCCTGATGGAAGAAGTACGGGAAAAACGCGGTCTGGCTTACGGAATTTATTCCGGGTTCTACCTTTCGGATCATTTCAAAGGGTTTTCTGTTTCAACCTCAACAGCCAACACCAGCGTAAAGCAGGTTCTCGATATCATCAAAGCCGAGTGGACAAAAATGTTAAACAACCCAGTTTCGCAAGAAGAGATCGACAATGCCAAATCATATTTGATTGGTTCCCTACCCCTATCGCTAACATCTACAGATTCAATAGCTTCCTTGTTACTCTCCATTCAGGCAGATGATCTACCCATTGATTATCTTGAGCAGCGCAATAAAAATATTGGTGCCGCCAGCGCAGAAGACATTGCCCGCGTAACAAAAAGAATACTAGCACCCGAAAAATTTGTGACTGTTCTGGTTGGAAAACCGGAAGGGATCGCAGCCACAAAAACCTACGAAACCCTTCCTAATGTCGAATAAACTGACAAAAACGCCGGAATGGAAAGCCCTTACAGATCATCACAACAAGGTAAAAGGCCTTCATATTCGTGACCTTTTTTCCGAAGATGTAGCGCGCTTTGATCATTTTAATTCAGTCCATGAAGGACTGCTATTTGATTATTCCAAACACGGTATTACACAAGACACCCTAACGCTCCTTCTTAATTTGGCCGGCGCATGTGACCTTGAATCCCGCCGCAATGAAATGTTTGACGGCAAGAAGATTAATAGTTCAGAAAATCGCGCCGTACTGCACACGGCCTTAAGGCGTCCGGCATCGGATACTGTAGAGATGGACGGCAAAAATATTACACCACTTATTCACGAAACACTGGAGAATATGAAAGAGGTCAGCGATTCAGTACGCAAAGGGGAATGGAAAGGATACACCGGCAAACATATTACCGATATCGTAACCATAGGGATTGGCGGCTCGATCATCGGCCCACAAATGGCTGTGGAAGCTCTAAAGCCTTTTGCCAATAGTGATCTGAATTTTCATTTTGTTGCCAATGTCGATAGTTCGGATTTAAGTGAAACGCTGCGCCTGCTGCACCGAGAAACAACCTTGTTTATTGTCTCTTCCAAAACTTTCACCACACAGGAAACCCTGACCAATGCGCAAAGCGCCAAAGACTGGCTTTGTGAAAAACTGGGAAGCGACGCTGTGGAAGATCATTTTATCGCCGTCACCGCTGACATTAAAAGAGCGGAGGCATTTGGCATTGACGCTAACAATATACTTCCTCTTTGGGATTGGGTTGGCGGACGGTATAGCCTGTGGTCGTCAATAGGCCTGCCGATTTGTATTGCCATTGGCTTTGATCATTTTCAGGCGCTTCTGGACGGTGCGCACAGCATGGACAAGCATTTTCAGGAGGCGCCTCTTGAAAGAAACATACCCGTTATCATGGGGCTGATTGGTATATGGCACCGCAATTTCTGCGACTCATCCGCGCTTGCCATTTTGCCCTATGATCAATATTTAAGCACGTTCCCAACATATGTAAGCCAGATAGACATGGAATCGAACGGTAAAAGCGTTGATCGTGACGGCCAAAAAATAGATTACGCCACAAGCCCTGTCATTTTTGGTGAACCTGGTACCAACGGACAACACGCTTTTTATCAGGCCTTGCATCAAGGCACAGATATAATCCCCTGTGATTTTATTATCACCGCACAAACCCAAAACCCTCTTGGTAATCATCATGATAAATTAATGGCCAATGCGATTGGACAAACGCAAGCATTGATGCAAGGACAGATAGACGAAGAAAAACCCTACAAAAACTTTGAAGGAAATAGACCAAGCTCTACCATTATTTTGGGTCAGCTGGATCCATATCATCTGGGGATGCTGCTGGCTCTCTATGAGCACAAGATATTCGTTCAGGGGGCCATATGGAATATCAACAGCTTTGACCAATGGGGCGTGGAACTTGGTAAAATGTTGGCACAAAATGTGCTTTCTACTTTTGATAAAAAAGAAAACCATGAGCTGGATTCATCAACACGTGGTCTAATTGAGCATATAAGGACACGCAAAAAACCCTAAATATGCTAAATTTATCAAATATTAGAGCTATTCCTTTACGCTGATGGGTACGAAGAACATTCGATAGGGCGACAGAAAACGCCTGTAAAAGCAAAGAAAAGGCTATGAGAGAGCAAATACCTGACCCCAATGAGCTGGAGCCTGTTACCCAGATGGAGCTGGATAGCATTATAGCGCAGCACGGGATGTTTATACGGGGGCGTAACGGCGGCGCGCGCGCTGTTGTCCAATACAAAAACCTTTCTTACCTTAATTTTAATAGTGAGGATCTGTCACAGGCAGATTTTACCGGCTCTGCGATGCTCGAAGCAAATTTATCAGGATGTAATTTCGCCAGCACCACTTTCTTTGCCTGTGATCTTCGTAATGCCAATCTTGCGCAAGGAAACTTCAAGCGCGCAGATTTTCGCGGCGCTTTCGTCGCCGGCGCTGATCTGACCGGTGCTGATATGGAAGGTGCCGATATGCGCGAGGGCAAAATCATGAAGCGCGGAGATCGGGGCGTTTTAGAGGATCGCAAGCGTACTGCCGGTCAAGGCGCAAAAACTGTGTTCACCGGAGCCAAGATGTCCGGCACCAACATGAAAGATGTAAACGCCAAATCTGCTGATTTTTCCGACGCCGATCTTAGTGGCGTAATACTGGAAAATGCCGATATGGAAGATGTCAGCTTCAAAGGCGCCAATCTGACTGATACTGATTTTACTGACTCCAATCTTGCTCACGCGAATATGTCCTCTGCTGTCACTGCGGGATCTATTATGGACGGTGCAGAAAAAGCCGGCGTGGACATGAGCAATGTCGTCACCGAAAGAGATATGGGCGACAAGCTGGAAAATCTAGGCAAAACCTTGCCGGAACTTCTGGAGGAACATACATTATGGGTGGCCACGGCCGGTAAAAGCGGACGGCAGCTTGACCTTGGCGGTTATGATCTGCGTGATGTTCTTGATCTCAACAGGTTTCCGCTAACAGCCATCAAGGCTATCGAAGCAAATTTTCTTAACCAAAACCTACAATCGGCAGAAATGCAAAGCGCCGTTTTTGATAAATCTGACTTTCGTGATTGCAAGATGCATGAAGCTGATTTACGTGGCTCAAGTTTTAAATATGCGCAATTCGCCCGCGCTGATCTGACCGGGGCACAACTTTGTCCACTGCAATTTGATAACGATGATGGTAGCCAGAGATTACAACGGGTTGATATGAGTGGAGCATCTTTACGTTACGCAGTTCTAAGAGACGTAGATCTACGCGATTGCATCCTTATGGGCGTCGATCTCAGCAATGCTATCTTATCCGGCTGCGATCTACGCCGCGCCGATCTGACCGGTGCAATCCTCAAAGGTGCCGTCATGGACAATGTCCGTCTGGAAGAGACGATTATCGACCTGGAATCTCTCTAAGGTTTGCTACAGTTATCCACTGCTATACATAACAATATATCTTGAGGGCTGACTCTTATAGGGCGTCGCGCTACCTTTGGTTTATGCGTATACGTTACTTGCCAGAAACCCTGATCAACCAGATTGCGGCCGGAGAGGTCATTGAACGCCCGGCGGCGGCGGTGAAGGAACTGGTCGAAAATTCAATCGATGCCGGTGCCACTAAAATTGAAATCGACATCCGCGAAGGTGGCAAGGCGGCAATTATCGTGAGCGATAACGGCTCCGGCATGAGCCAAGAAGAGCTTGTGGCCGCTCTGGATCGTCATGCGACGTCCAAATTACAGGGCGATGACTTACTGCATATCGATCATCTCGGCTTTCGCGGTGAGGCTTTGGCATCAATTGCCGCGGTGTCGCGGGTGAAGATTATGACACGCGCACAAGATGGAGAGGCTTGGGAAATTACGGCCGCTGGCGGGAAGAAAAACGAACCTGCTCCCTCTTCCCACCCGGAAGGCACGCAAATCGAAATTCATGATTTATTTTACGCCACCCCGGCGCGACTGAAATTTATGAAGACAGAGCGTGCCGAATTTATGGCCGTAAAAGATACTATATCAAGGCTGGCAATGGCGTTTCCGCATATTGCTTTTCGCCTAACCCATGATGGCAAAAATTCTCTTAACCTCCCTGCCGCACCAGACAGACAAGCACGGCTGGCGAACATCTTAGGCCGTGAGTTTGGCGAAAACTCCATGGAAATTGAGGCAGAGCGTGAAAGGGTTAAGCTCTCGGGTTACGCGGGTCTGCCAACCCTTCATCGTGGCACCATGCAATATCAATATCTGTTTGTGAATGGGCGGCCGGTGCGCGATAAATTACTCAACGGCTGCGTCCGCGCCGCCTATCGAGATGTTCTCCATCGTGATCGCCATCCTATGGTCGCGTTGTTTTTGGACCTTCCTGCCTCCGAAGTTGACGTCAATGTTCACCCGGCCAAAGCCGAAGTTCGTTTCCGCGATGCGGCAATGGTCCGCAGCCTGATTATTTCATCCCTCAAACATGCCTTGCATGAAGGTGGGTTTAAGGCCTCTTCTACTGTGGCAACGCAGGCCTTGGGCGCCATGCGGCCTGCAAACTATATGGCAGGAAGCGGCCCGGCATTGCCCTTGCATCGCGGCGCGAGCCCGTCAGTTCCGGCTTCGTATGCCTATGGCAATCTGGCAGAAGCGACGTATCAGGCTTATGAGCCGCAAATGGATATGGTACCATCAGCAAGGGCTGAGGAGATACCGGATACACAAGAACAAAACTATCCGCTTGGTTCGGCGCGCGCACAGATTCATGAAAACTATATTGTCGCACAGACCGAACACGGCCTTATTCTGGTCGATCAGCATGCCGCTCATGAACGATTGGTGTACGAGCGGTTCAAAGCGCAGATCGCAGAAACCGGCATTGAAAAACAGGGGTTACTAACACCGGAAATTGTCGAAATGGATGAAGGACAAGCCGCCAGTCTTCTTGACTATAAAGAACAACTTTCTAGATTTGGGCTCGAGATTGAACCTTTCGGTGCTGGGGCGATTGCCGTGCAAGCTATTCCGGCGCTACTCAGCGGAAGAGCCGACGTTCAAAGACTTATACGTGATCTGGCCGATGAAATTCTTGACCACGGACAAACGCAAAAGCTCGAAGAGCGTCTGAATGAAATTCTGTCGACCATGGCCTGTCATGGATCAGTACGCTCAGGAAGGCGCATGAATGCCGACGAAATGAATGCGCTATTGCGCCAGATGGAAAAAACACCGCTATCGGGCCAATGTAATCATGGAAGGCCGACCTATATTGAGCTATCCTTAATGGACATTGAAAAACTTTTTGGCCGAAGATAGAAAAAGAGCGATGACAGAAGAAAGCAAAGAACAGAAAAAAGTACTTCAGCTCTACAGCGCTTTTGGCGCCTCGCTGGTTTTGATGCTGGTGCCTTCTGCAATCGTGGCGCTGGTGGCTTCAATACTTTTCCTGGGTGTTTTGATTGCCGCCTATATAATGCGCAAAGGCGCTGAGCCTTCAAGCTTGCAGGAAAACCATATGATTTATATTATCCGCACGATCTGGATCGGCGGCTTGTTTTCTATTCTGACCATGGTTGTTGCGAGCGCCTATATGTTGTCCAGAATTGACAATACACCACTAGAGCCCTGCTCCCAGAGTCTAATGTCCAACGCAGCAAAACTGGCTGAAAATGAAGATATGATGGGGCTTATGAATGTTATCAAACCCTGCATGGACGGATTTATAAGTATAAACGCGCAGGTGTTTATGATCGCCATGGCAATCAGTGCACTTCCGATATTGCTGTATTTTATTATTCGCTTTTCACGTGGGCTATCGCGGGCGCTTAGCGGATACCGTGTTGCTAACCCAAAAAACTGGTTTTAGGAGAAGCCCCAGAAAACTATAAGAAAACTATTCCGCGGCTTCTCCTTCTATTTCACCCATCAGGTCAAGCGCCTGCATCTCATAAAGCCTGCCGTAATGAGAACCATCACGGGCAATCAGCTCTTCATGGCGGCCCTGCTCTATAATCTGGCCCTGATCAAACACCAAAATCCGGTCAGCATTTTGAATCGTTGATAAACGGTGCGCCACAGTAATTGTGGTACGGCCTTCCATCAAATGCGCAAGCGCCTTCTGTATGTAATGTTCTGACACAGAATCCAGACTGGATGTCGCTTCATCCAGAACCAGGATTTTTGTATCAGACAAAATGGCACGGGCAATCGCCACGCGCTGCCGCTCGCCACCGGAAAGCTTCACGCCGCGCTCACCCACCAGCGTGTTATAGCCTTCTGACAACGTACAAATAAAATTATGCGCATAAGCCTGTTTGGCCGCTGCAATAATTTCATCCATGCTCGCATTGGGTCGGCCATAGGCAATATTGGCTGCAAGAGAGCGGTGGAACAGGATAGGCTCCTGTGGCACCAGCGCGATATTACTGCGCAAAGATTCCTGCGTCACATCAACAACATTCTGGTCATCAATACGCACTGCACCGCCATCAACGTCATAAAGACGCTGCACCAGTTTAACAAAACTGGTTTTACCCGAGCCGGAATAACCAACCAACGCGACCTTTTCACCCGGCTTGATAACCACAGAGAAATCATCAAACAAAGGCTTGTTCTGGCCCTTATAGGTAAAGCGCACATGATCGAAAGCAATCTTGCCCTGCGTAACTTCAATCGCCTGAGCCTGCGGCTTATCGCTCAGATCATCTCTATAGAGCTGAAACGCAATCACATCTTCCATTTCACTGACAGAGCGCTGCAGATTGGCGATATGTTGTCCGATATCGCGTAAATAACCTCCAACGACAAAGAAACTAGTCAGCGACAGCGCAATATCACCGGGTGTTGCGCGGCCTTGTGTCCAAAGCCAAATGGTCACAGCCATCATGCCGCCCAACATGGTCATACGCAGCATACCGCGAACAAGGTTACCTATCTCTCCGGTTAACCATGCCTTCTGGCTGCGTAATTTCCAACGGTGGGAAACACGACCAAACAAACGTTCCTCGCGTTGTTCCGCGCCAAAGGATTTCACTGTGGCATTTCCTGTGATGATGTCGGCCAGAACCGCACCGACTTGTGTGTCGGCTTTGGCAGCCCGTTTAAATTTTGGAGCCAAAATGACCAGCGACATCCAGATACTAACAACGCAATATATGGCTATCATGGCAGCGACAAACAGACCAACCATTGGCAACTTCACCAACAGCATAATTGTCATCGAAACCATGATCACGCCAGCGGGGACAAGGCCCATAAAGAGCGTATCGCCATAGACATCGAACGCCCACATGCCGCGTGTAATCTTGCGCACCGTTCCGCCAGCAAAGGCATTGGCGTGCCAATCGGCGCTGAAACGCTGCACTTTGCACATAGCATCAGTCAAAAGTTCATGCAGGCATTGCACGGCAAACCAGGCCCAGATGGAAATAGACACATAGCGCAGGACATTATACGCAAACCCCAGCGTAACAAATATCCCAAAGTAAAAAAGCACTTTTGGCAGAGCCTCTGCATCTTCAGGGCCGTATGTTACCAAGGCATCAACAATTTTTCCCGTATAAACCGGAATAAAAGTGTCGATGATGGTAGCCATTACCAATAAGGCAATCATGATCGCGCCCGTCAGAGGTCTTTTACCCCAGTAGTGCCACGAAAAATCCCAAACGTCTTTTCTACTAACCTTCTCAAACATTGTCTTATCCATTTCATATCATTACAAACAGCTAACCGCGGCCGGGCTGGTAATGTTTTAAGAGGATAAAATGTTGAAAAAAAAATCCTGTTTGGAACATAAAAAAGCCCGGTTTTCTTGAGTTTCCGGGCTTAGAACGGTTCAAATCAATGGTGAACTTATCCCGGAAATAACAAGTGTTTGCCGAGTGCCCTGGACACCCAGCCTCCTGCAAGTATTGGTGTAATAAAATACGCCATTGTTATTTCCACATCATTGTTAAACCAAAGCGGCAGCTATCTGCCGACGCCTCAATATGTCATAGAGTATAATTTTTTGCCAGAAAAATTTTTAAGGAAATGAAATTACTTCAAAAATTTAAGAAATACTGCGGCTGCCTGCAGGTCCTTTTTCATGGCTTCCTGCTTTTTTTCTTCCATCGGATCAGGGCCATGAAGGTCTTCGTGGTATATTGCAGCCTTATGCTGTTCTTCAACATGGGCGGCGTTAAAGACCTGTTCAGGCGTAACATCCCCTTCGGAAAATGCCAGACCAAGCACAAGAGAGCCTGAAAGAGAAACAACCAACTGCAAGGCAGTAAATTCATCATCTGTTGCCGATTCAATATGATCCAGAACGGTATGATGAATACTTTCTTCCTGCCTAAGAGCAGACAAGCTCGTTGTCGTTTGCAGAGCCATACCAAACTTGCCTTCAAACCAGTCCAGCCATGGGGCCCAGGACTCTTGCTGAAGCTTTACCAAATCTGGCGGCTGCTCGGCGTGGTAGCACAAAAGATCGGTATCCAGATATTTCATGGCCGCTTCGCTCATAGCCTCACGCTCTTTTGAAACGCGATCTATTCTAGTGGTCAGGATTTGTGTCAGCGGCATAGAATCGGGAACAATAAGTTCTTCCTGCTCTGCCCATTCTTTGACAATTTCATTGGCCATATTTTCTGTCGGTGCCAATAACAATGTACCAGAAGGCGTCTTCACAGGCTTGCTATCGAGACAAATACCGAAGCCCCCCGGCTCTTTTTTTGTAGAGACAAGTTTATAAAAGCGTTTCACAGATTAAGGTCCACTACAGGGATAGCGTTCGACTTGCTGTGCTGATGGAATTTTTGTGACCTCAGACAATTGATCTATAATCACATCAATATTTTTAGACGTCAGATGGATACACCCACTCTCTGTAGTCAATTCAATATCCAGATCAAGCGCTCTTCCAGTCTTTTCTTCTGAAGATTCATACCCGAAAATATTTCTGAACTTTTTATACGCGGCCAATATACTTTTCTCTCCCTTTATATCCTCGATATTTGCTACAGATGCTTCTATAGCTCCGGTAATAAGCCTTTTACCTTCAACGCGCTCAATCAACAGATCTGGTTTTCCATTACCCGAAACACCAAAACGAACATCCCCGCCAACACGAAGCTTGTCTTTTCCTTTTCTTATAAAATCCAGCTTTCCTGATATTACAGTATCCGGCATACCGATTTTTAAATCCTGCAAGAGAATACGACCCCGTCTATCAGCCAGGTATCCTTGTGCATTCAAATCTCCCACTGTCAGTTCGAAGGGCCGATCAGGGCCGAATTTATAGGCATCACCTGCAATTTCCATTTCGACCTGAAACGACACGTCATGCACTCCCAGTTTCCCCCTCCCCTGAAGCAAGGCTTTTTCTGAGTCCTCAGCGCCGACAATACCAATATTCTCAATAAAAACGGCCTGTGAATTCAAAACACCCGGCTGTGCATGCAATTCATCAAGATCAAAAGCTTTTATTTCACCTGCGCTAAAGGCAACCGAACGAAAGCCTAAAGCCCCGTATAATCTGCCAATGGTAACAACAGGCGCGAAATCTGTACCCGGCTCGAACATCCGAACACGCTCGATATCAATGCTGATACTAGGGAAGAAAGTCATCTTGTTAAGCGTTTCTACTTCAACCTCATAACCAGTAGAACCTGCCATATACTCCTCGATAGCACTTTTAAGTGTATCGCTACTGCCTCCCATATTGGCCATGACAGTAAAAATAACCAAAAGGAAGGCCGTGAAAAAAAACGTAACCTTTGCAAGGGTCATAAACCAGCTTTGTTTCTCCTTGGGTATTTCCCCCTGTTTTTCTTCTGCATCTGTCATCGTATTGATTATAAAGAGGACCGGGCGGCAATCAAGCAGGGATATCAGGGAAAGGGTCTTCTTTATGGGAGCCTTCAAAGCCAAGGGATTTCCAGCTTTTCTTGAGTTCAGGAGGCAAAGGCGCGGCTATATCCAGCTTTCCCTTCCGAAGAGGGTGTGGGCAGACAATGCGTGCAGCATGAAGATGGACACGCTTTTCCGTCTTGAGGCCCTCTACAATCGCATCCTGCCCACCATATTTGCCATCTCCCAGAATAGGGCACTCCAAAACCAACGCCGCATGAGCACGTATCTGATGCGTGCGGCCGGTGCGCGGCCAAAAGGCCACAAAGGCAGCTCTGTTCAACGCATGCTCCAATACCCTATATTCAGTGATGGCCATCTTGCCTTCTTTTTCATCAATGCACATTTTTTCTTTACCGGCACCACCGGCCTTGGCCAAAGGTGCTTTAATTTCCCCTTCACGTACTTCCGGCACACCGGCTGTGAGCGCAAAATAGATTTTCTTAATCTCGCGGCTTTTGAAAATGCGCCCCAGCTCTTTTGCGGCCTGACTGCTTCGCGCCAGCAACAACACACCGCTTGTATCCTTATCCAACCGATGTACAAGGCGCGGACGGACGCCTTTTTTATTGGTTAAACCATCGAGCAAGCCATCGACATGGCGTTTTATATTGGTGCCGCCTTGCGTGGCCAGTCCGGGCGGTTTATTGAGCGCAATCACATCGGCATCTTCATAGATCACCAGTGATTTTATATACTCAATATCCTGAGAAGAAAGCTTGGGGCCATCTTTGGGCTTATCTTTCCTGGCTTTCTCTTTATGGCCCGTACCTTCTTCTACGGACGGAATGCGTATCTCCTGGCCAGCCTCAAGGCGTGTATCCGGCTTGGCTTTCTTATCGTTCACCCGAATTGCGCCTTTGCGCATAAGTTTTTGCGCGAGAACATAAGGAATCTCCGGCACATGTTTTTTCAGCCAGCGGTCAAGACGTTGGCCGTCATCATCTTCGGATACTTCTATGTGTCGGACATCGCTCATGAAACAAGACTACGTACAATTAATAATGCCGCAAACAAAGCGGCAACGGACAAAACCACCGAAGCCAACACATAACCGCCAGCGGCTAACAACGCCCCGCGTTCCCACAACACCGACACATCGAGAGAAAATGCTGAAAAGGTAGTAAAAGAGCCGAGAAAACCAGTCACCAGAAAAAGCTTCACCTCCTGCGGCGGTTGCCAGAGATGGGCAAATACGGCAATCAACAGTCCCATGACAAACGACCCTAACACATTGACGGTCAGCGTAGCCCAGGGGAAATCCGTCCCCCACAAATGCGCACTAGCCACATTGACCCCATAGCGTAAAGTTGCCCCTATAGCCCCGCCGGCCGCTATCGCTCCTATTGTGCTAATCATGAATACCTCTTAAAAGGTTGTATGTTCAAAAACTTAACTAACACACAAAAGGGGATTGCGCTAGCGCTACTGGGCTATAGTGGCTTTTCCATCAGCGATGCCTCGGCTAAGTTTCTTATAGGCAGTTATCCTGTTTTACTGATTGTCGCCTATATTATGGCTGCGGCATCTATTGTACTTCTGCTTTCTTCTCCATGGATAGGAGGGTTTAAAAAGCCTGCGCCTGGCATGGCAAGATTGCATATCCTGCGAACGATTATGAATTTCCTGATCAGCGTTATGATCGTCTATGCTTTTAAAAACCTGCAGCTAACAACAGCTTATACAATCGTGTTTGCCATGCCTTTTATTGCTACCTTGCTCGCCATATTGATCTATAGGGAAAAAGTTACAGCAGCGCGTTGGACAGCCCTCGCATTAGGATTCACAGGCGTCCTTATCGCCATGCGTCCTACAGGGGAGGGGTTTGATTTCGCTTTGTTGCTGCCGCTTGGGGCAGCCTTTTGTCTTGCACTTAAATGGATTGTCTCACGTTCTATGCAGGGAGAAAGCCTGTTTTGTATGGGATTTTTTCCCGTGGCCGGAACAACCGCTATAACACTTCCTCTTATATGGAACGATTTACAAATACCGGCTACAGAACATTTTTTACTTTTTGTAATATGTGGCATAGGCATCGCAACCGGAGTAATAGCGCTCTCAATAGCATATCGCAGCACACCCAGCGCCGCCGTTGCCCCCATGCATTATTCACAAATGATCTGGGGGCTGGTATTTGGCTATGTAATCTTTTCCGATCTGCCGGATCTCTGGATGATGCTGGGCGCGGCCATTATCATCGGCAGCGGCATTTATCTGATCGAAAAAGAACGAAGCGGATTTTAATACACCGCCGTCATCCCGTTGGCATGCGCGCAGCGCATTTGCACGAACGGGATCCATATGTGCCAAGCTTTGCTTTGCTTTGCTTTGCTTTGCTTTGCTTTGCTTTGCTCTGTTCTGGATCCCCGCTGTTTAAGCCTTACTTACGTAAGGCCGCGGGGATGACAAACTTAAGACTTGTCTGCTCTCAACTTTGACCAATAATCCAATCGTTTTTTAATTTCACGTTCAAAGCCGCGCTCAACAGGTTTATAAAATTCCTGCCGCTCCAGATCATCAGGAAAATAACTCTGCCCCGAAAAACCGCCCGGCGTGTCATGGTCATATTCATAGCCGAGACTATACCCCTCTTTTTTCATCAATTTCGTCGGTGCATTCATCGCATGTTTGGGCGGCATCAACGAGCCTGTATCCTGCGCAGCACGTTTCGCTGCCTTCAGCGCCATATAGCTGGCATTGGATTTGGGCGCGCATGCCAAATAAGTGCAGGCCTGCGCCATTGCCAATTCACCTTCGGGCAACCCAAGACGCTCGTAAGCATCCCAGGCCGCAATGACGAGCGGTAGCGCCTGCGGGTCAGCATTGGAAATATCTTCTGAGGCCACGCAGGTCATGCGGCGCAGGATATAAGCAGGATCTTCGCCGCCCGCTAGCATCCGCGCCATCCAATATAACGCGCCATCAGCATCGCTAGCCCGCAGTGATTTATGAAAGGCGCTGATGAGATTAAAATGCGCCTCGTCGCCTTTATCGTAGAGCGGTGCGCGGCGTTGTATAAGGTTTAGCAGCCCTTCGGTATCCAATAATTCACCCTGATCCAGAACCTGCTCGGCCATCGAAAGCACATAACGCCCATCACCATCGGCCATAGCTTTCATGGTGCTGCGTGCCTGCTCATCAAGGGGCAGCTTATGGCCCACTTCTTTTTCGGCGCGGGCCAATAATTTTTCAAGCGCCTCATCATCCAGACGCTTTAAGACAAAAACCTGCCCGCGCGAGAGTAAAGCGGCATTCAATTCAAACGATGGGTTTTCGGTGGTTGCACCAATCAACGTAATCGTGCCGTCTTCCATCACCGGTAAAAACGCATCTTGTTGTGATTTGTTAAAACGGTGAATCTCATCGACGAACAGCAATGTGCCCTTACCTTTTTGCCGACGGATTTTGGCGCCTTCGAAAACCTTGCGTAAATCCTGCACACCGGAAAAAATCGCCGAGAGCTGCTCGAAATGAAGATCGGTATGTTTGCTGAGAATTCTAGCCAACGTCGTTTTGCCGCAACCCGGCGGTCCCCAGAGAACCAGCGAAGACAAATGCCCACCATCGACCATCTTACGCAAAGGGCCATCTTTACCGACAATATGGTCCTGCCCAACCACCTCATCCAGTGTTTGCGGACGCAGGCGATCCGGCAGCGGCCTTGGCGCGTCCTCCGGTATATCCTCTACTGCAAATAAATCAGCCATGTTTTGCCCCTGATAACCCTTGACCTTGACTTCCCGAGCATGAAATATACCTAAACTATTAGCACAGGGCGAACATTTAAAGAACAATTATGCAGACACAAAAGCTGGAATACACGCAGGAAGTGGCGGAATCCACCGCATCCATCTACCAGAAGCTCTCCAGGCAATACAAGGAGAGCCACTGGAAGACGCTGGCGCCCTATATTCATGAGATTAACCGTCTCAAGAAGGAAAAGAACGCCGTTATTCTGGCACATAACTATATGACGCCGGATATTTTCTATGGTGTTGGCGATATTGTTGGTGATTCTCTGAAGCTTGCGCAGGAAGCCGCCAAATCGGATGCTGATATCATTGTGCAATGCGGTGTGCATTTCATGGCGGAGACCTCGAAAATTCTCTGCCCGGAGAAGAAAATTCTGCTGCCGGATTTAAAGGCAGGATGCAGCCTCGCCGAATCAATTACGGCTGAGGATATCCGCAGACTTAAAAAAGAACACCCCGGTGTGCCGGTTGTGACATACGTGAATACATCAGCCGATGTGAAAGCAGAATCCGATGTGTGCTGCACATCTTCCAACGCTCTCAAAATTGTCGAGGCATTAGGTAAGGAGGGGCATGATACGGTCATCATGACGCCGGATAAGTTCCTTGCGCAGAATGTAGCGGCACAGCTAAAAGAAAAAGGGTCTGACATCAATGTTTTGTTCTGGGAAGGCACCTGCGTCGTTCACGAACGTTTTACGGCCAAGGATGTGACAGGCATAAGAGCCGCCAACGAAAATGTTGTGGTGCTTGCCCATCCCGAGTGCCCACCGGAAGTTATCGCTGAGTCTGACTTTTCCGGCTCAACCGCGCAGATGGATGATTACATCAAGGAAAACCAACCGCACAAAGCCGTTCTCATGACCGAATGTTCAATGAGTGATAATGTCGCCGCCGCCAACCCGGATGTTGAAATGATTGGCACCTGCCAGCTCTGCCCCTTCATGAAAATGATTTCTCTGCCGAAGATTTTAAAGACCATCCAGAGCGAAGAGCCGGAGATTCATGTTGATCCTGAAATATCCAAGCGTGCCAGAAAAGCCGTCGACCGGATGCTGGAGTTGAGCTGATGAGCGGCATTTCCCGCACGCATGAATATCTTGTGCGTGATGCGCTGAAGGAAGATCTGGACAAAGGTCATGACGTAACCAGCCAGAACATTATCCCAGACACCCACAAAACAAAGGCTATTATGCGTGCACGCGAATCTGGTGTCCTTGCAGGTATTCAACTCGCCGAAACAACGTTTTTTCTCCTGAGTGACGAAATCACGTTTACGCGCCACGCCAAAGATGGAGATAAACTTGACGCTGGGCAATATATCCTGACGATCGAAGGCCCAACACAATCCATTTTAATTGGCGAGCGCACGGCGCTCAACTTTCTGACGCATCTATCAGGCATTGCCACCCTCACCTATCAATATGTGGAAGCCATACAAGGAACAAAAGCAAAAATCCTCGATACCCGCAAAACCATTCCCTGCCTGCGCGCCTTACAAAAATATGCTGTGGCGATTGCAGGTGGAAGCAATCACCGTATGGGACTTTATGATGCGGTTCTGATTAAGGATAATCACATTGCCGTTGCGAACGGCATAAAGCCTGCTCTTGATGCTGTCAAAGGACAGGACAGTATAGAAATTGAAGTTGATACACTCTTGCAGCTTGAGGAAGTTTTGAGCCATGGCGGCGCCGATATTGTGCTCCTTGATAATATGGACGTGGAAACTCTTAAAAAGGCCGTTCAGATGGCGCAAGGAAAAATTAAAACCGAGGCGTCCGGTGGCGTGAACCTCGAAACTGTCAGGGCAATTGCTGAAACCGGTGTCGATTATATCTCTATCGGCGCCCTCACCCATAGCGCCCCGGCACTGGATATTGGCCTGGATATAGATGCCTAAAATACATTGAAATTCAATGCGTTATGATCGATTTTCTCCCACAGGTACAATAACCGGAATTTTAGGGGTAAATTCACCTTTTTAGGCGATAATAATAAGATAAGATTTATGGGGGAAAGTGCGTACAAAGTCGTAACACTTTCAGATGCAAAACTAATAATTAAGAGTGTTTTAACGATGGCAGTACGCGTGAAAAACGTTTTGTCTTTATCATTTATCTGTTTTCTTTCGTGCCTGGTTCTTACTTTTCCGGGCACCAGCCATGCTGAAAAAAAATATCCAAAACTAACGGAACCACTAATCCGGGACTTCATTACAAAAACAGCAGAAATAACATCTGGACAAAATACCAACATGTCCCCAAAGGAAATTATAGATTATCTTGATCGTCATCTTGATAAGGGTGCACGCTTTAAAAGTTCAATGCAGTACATTATCCCTGGCCAGCCTATACAAAAGAACAGCCTGAGCCTTAATAGAAATGATTTCATTGAAAGTATCGAGCAGGCGCAGGAAGCCGTCACTGATTACGAAACAAAAATAGAAATACAATCGGTTAAGATATCAAAAGATGGGGAGAAAGCGACTGTACAGACATTCAGCAATGAAAGTGGGACCATGAACATGGCTCTCGATGACGGGGCGACTAAAAGCATGCCGATAGAAGGAAATTCAACCTGCAATCAGATCCTTACGCTAAGCAAAAAAGGTGTCATTCAGATGTACAGCGCCCAATGCAACACAATCATCAGTTTTACAAGCCTTCAATAAAAAACCTAACGCCGCGTGACCATTAACTTCTTAATCTCGGCGATTGCCTTGGCTGGGTTAAGGCCCTTGGGGCAAGTATTGGTACAGTTCATGATCGTATGGCAACGATAAAGCCGGAATGGGTCTTCGAGATTATCGAGCCGCTCGCCTGTTGCCTCATCACGTGTATCGGCAATCCAGCGATAGGCCTGCAACAAGACCGCCGGCCCCATAAACCGATCACCATTCCACCAGTAAGACGGGCAGGACGTCGAACAACAAAAACATAAAATGCATCCAGCAGGGCCGTTTCCATCATCACCATTGAGCAAATTCGCATCTTCAGAGCTTTGCAAACGCTCACGGTCCGGTGCCGGGCTATCGGTTTTCATCCATGGCTCAATGGTTTCATATTGCGCATAGACATGATTAAGATCAGGCACAAGATCTTTCACCACCGGCATATGCGGCAGCGGCCTAACCTTAATATCGCCGTTGCAATCATCAATATCTTTGGTACATGCCAGCGTATTTGTGCCGTCAATATTCATAGCGCATGAACCGCAAATTCCCTCACGACAAGAACGACGGAAGGTCAGCGTTGAATCAATATTGTCCTTGATGTGGATCAGTGCATCGAGCACCATCGGCCCACATTTATCGAGATCAATTGTATATTCATCAAGCCGTGGATTATCCTCATCATCCGGGTCCCAGCGATAGACTTTGAAAATACGTTTGCGGGTAGCACCGTTGGCGCCATTATATTTATCGCCTTTTTTAACCTTGGAATTTTTAGGAAGAGTGAATTGTGCCATTAATAAACCCTCGCCTTGGGCGGAACAGCCTCGACTTCATTGGTAAGGGTGGTCAGCGTCACCGGGCGATAATCAATTTTGGTTTTGCCCTTATCGTCACACCAGATCAGCGTATGCTTCATCCATTTTTCATCGTCGCGATCTGGGAAATCCTCTCGCGCATGAGCACCGCGTGATTCCTCGCGGTTATCGGCAGCATGCATCGCCACCACCGCCTGTGGCAAAAGATTATCCAACTCCAGCGTTTCGACAAGATCCGTATTAAATATCATTGAACGGTCAGAAACAACCAGATCATCACGCACTTTATAAACTCTATCAATCTCCTTCACACCCTTGGAAAGAGTCTTGCCCGTGCGAAAAACCGGCGCATGATTTTGCATGACATGCTGCATCTCATCACGCAATTTCGCCGTGGGGGTCCTACCTTTGGAAGTTCGGAAATGATCAAGGCGCTCAACTGCTTTGGTTCCGTTATCACCACCAGCGGGCTTATGCGGCACACCAGGTTTAACCACTTCGGCGCAGCGAGTGGCCGCTGCGCGCCCAAAGACGACAAGATCAAGCAATGAATTGGAGCCCAGACGATTGGCGCCATGAACAGACACACAAGCCGCTTCACCAATAGCCATTAGACCCGGCACAATCTTGTTTGGATCTTTTTTGGTCGGGTTCAGTGCCTCGGTCATAAAATTGGTTGGAATGCCGCCCATATTATAATGCACGGTCGGCAGCACCGGGATCGGCTCCTTCGTGACATCCACACCGGCAAAAATCTTTGCAGATTCAGCAATGCCCGGCAGGCGCTCATGAATGATATCAGAATCAAGATGTTCAAGGTGCAGATGAATGTGGTCTTTTTTTTCACCGACGCCGCGGCCTTCGTTAATTTCAACCGTCATCGAGCGCGACACGACATCACGGCTGGCCAGATCCTTAGCGCTGGGCGCGTAACGCTCCATAAAGCGCTCGCCTTCGGAATTGGTAAGGTAGCCACCCTCACCGCGCACCCCCTCGGTAATCAGGCAACCCGCGCCGTAAATACCGGTCGGGTGAAACTGAATAAACTCCATATCCTGCAGTGGCAGACCGGCCCGCAGCACCATACCGCCGCCATCACCCGTGCAGGTATGGGCCGAAGTACAGGAGAAGAACGTGCGACCATAACCACCAGTCGCTAAAATTGTCTGATGCCCACGAAAACGGTGCAGCGTACCATCATCCAAATTCCAGGCCATCACACCAAGACACTCGCCATCATCACCCATAATTAAATCAACGACAAAATACTCGATAAAAAATTCTGCATTGTGTTTGAGCGCCTGGGTATACAGCGTATGCAGCATCGCATGGCCTGTACGGTCAGCCGCCGCGCAGGTTCGCTGGGCCGTGCCCTTGCCGTAATGGGTGGTCATGCCGCCAAAGGCGCGCTGGTAAATCTTACCCTCGTCTGTGCGTGAAAACGGCACGCCATAATGCTCCAGCTCAATCACCGCCGGAATGGCTTCCTTGCACATATACTCAATGGCATCCTGATCACCGAGCCAGTCAGAACCTTTGATAGTGTCGTAAAAATGAAAGCGCCAGTCGTCCTCGCCCATATTACCAAGCGCCGCACTAATCCCCCCTTGCGCCGCCACTGTATGTGAGCGCGTCGGGAAAACCTTTGATATAATGGCGGTCGAAAGCCCCTTTTCCGCGCAACCAAAACCGGCGCGGAGTCCCGCGCCGCCGGCTCCGACAACGACAACATCAAATTCGTGATCTATAATTTCGTAAGCTTGTGTCATTTATAAAGCAATCTTCAAAACAGAAAAAATACAGGCTATGCCAGCGGCTAGGAAAAATAAATAAATACCAACCAGTTTGGAAATCTTCATCCATTCAACATGGAAGTAATCCTCAACAATTTCACGGCACCCCAATGTCGCATGATAAAATACAGAAATGACCAGCAGGATCATCGCAATAGCGTTCAGTGGATTAGCCAGCATCCCGGTGAATTCCGCATGATCCAGTCCAATGCTGCTTTTCACAAACCAGATAAACCACACGGATAATATTACATTGGCCACAGCGGTAACGCGCAGACGAATCCAGTTGCCCACACCGTGGTGTGCGGAGCCAAGCCCTCTGGCCCGTGCCAAAGGATTCTTCATACCGCCTGCTTCCCATTTATGTGACATATAATTTCGTTCCCTTAATAACTACTCATGATACAAACCCATGTCAGGGCCGTCATAACCACGGTAAAAAACAACACGAAATACCCCGCCGCATAGGCGTTTTTAATCTTGAACAAAAAGCCGCTATCCCATATCAGGTGCCGAATTCCATTGGCGAGGTGATAATAAAACGCAAGGCTCCAGCCAAAGAGCAAGCCAATGCCCAGTAACGAGCCACAAAATGATGTGAATGTCTGATAGGCCTCTGGCCCGCTTGCCGCCGCGACCAACCACCATGTAAAGAACGCAAGCCCTACGGATAGTCCATAGCCAGTGGCGCGATGTAAAATTGATGTAACGGAAGTCAGCTGCGGCTTATAAACCTGAAGATGGGGGGATAACGGGCGTTGCATGTTTTCTGACATAATATTAAGGCTCTCTAATCCTTTGAAAAACCAGCCTCCATCATAGGACGTGAGCGCTTGATTTCAAACCCTTATTACCAGCTTGCGCAAATAAAAGGGGTTCGATAGTGTGCAGGAAAGAAACCCTTACAGAAAATGAGGTAAGACATGGCTGAGAAAGCAAAAAGCAACAATGTAATGATAATGGCCGCTGTCGGTGCAGCCGTGGTTATCCTTGGTCTGGGTGGCTATATGTACCAGAAAAGTCAGAATACGAAGACAGTCAGCCTAAGCGTTGGCGGCGAAAGCATCAGCGCCACGTTTGGTAACTAGCCAACTTCCGCCGGTTTGAAAACCAGTGCAATACCGTTGATGCAGTGCCGCTTGCCTGTTGGTTTGGGACCATCATCAAAAATATGCCCGAGATGAGAGCCGCAATTGGCGCAATGCTCTTCGGTGCGCGCATAGATTAACTTACGGTCAACAGTGGTGCCGATCGCCTTATCACTGATCGGTTGGTAAAAGCTCGGCCATCCGGTACCACTGTCAAATTTTGCCTCTGAGGAAAACAGCTCCCAGTCGCAGCCCTTACAATGGAACACACCTTCGCGTTTTTCATTGTTGTGCGATGATGTGCCGGAGCGCTCGGTGCCCGCCTCGCGCATCACATGATAGGCTTCGGGCGCGAGCTTTTTCTTCCATTCTGCGTCACTCAACATGAATGAAAATTCCTTGGATGATCTCTTTTGATCGAACAATCCCATCGCTCCCACCTTTCCTATGCTGAAAAGAGCCGTACAACCCAGTAATCCCACTATAAAATGCCGTCTGTTCATACAGTTATTTTCGCGCAAAACGGGGAGAAGTTACAAGTTTTACTGTGATTTGATCAGCAATTCCGCAATTTGCACAGCGTTGAGGGCCGCGCCTTTGCGGAGATTGTCAGACACACACCAGAAGTTAAGGCCGTTTTCGACGGTAATATCTTCGCGGATGCGCGAGATATAGACATCATCTTCGCCCTGAATTTCATGCGGGGTGACATATTCCAGTTCATTATCAAGATCAATCACGGTCACACCGTCAAAATCACGCCATAGCTCTTTGGCCTGAGCCGGAGTGAGCTCTTTTTCCAGCTCAAGATTGATCATTTCCGAGTGGCCGATAAAAACCGGTACGCGCACACAATTGGCACAAACCTTGATGGATGGGTCTAATATTTTCTTTGTCTCCGCCACCATCTTCCATTCTTCCTTGGTCATATGATCGTCCATAAACTCATCAATATGTGGAATCACATTAAAGGCAATCTGCTTGGGATAAACACCCGGCTCTGGCGTTGCATTCATGTAAACGCCTTTGGTCTGATTAAACAGCTCATCCATCGCCGCCTTGCCCGAGCCGGATACGGATTGATAGGTCGAAACCACCACGCGTTTAATGCCCGCCGCTTCATGGATGGGCTTGAGTGCCACCACCATCTGGATGGTCGAACAATTGGGGTTGGCGATGATATTTTTCTTTGTATGCTGCGCCATCGCTTCCGGGTTTACCTCCGGCACAATCAGCGGCACATCAGGGTCCATACGGAACTGACTGGTGTTATCAATCACAACTGCCCCAGCTTTGGCCGCTTTCGGGGCAAACTCTGCCGAGACTTTTGCGCCGGGAGAAGACAGCACGATATCAATACCCTTGAAATCAAAATTCGCCAGATCCTGAACCTTCAGGTTTTTATCGCCAAACGACACTTCGCGGCCGACAGATCGCGCCGAAGCCAAAGCGGCAACATCATCAACGGGGAATTCCCGTTCATGCAAAATATTCAGTATTTCATGGCCGACATTGCCTGTTGCACCAACCACCGCGATTTTATAGCCCATAATTCCTCCTAAAAACCCAGAGCTATCTGTGATAATCTATATTGGTGTTTAAAAGCAAGGATTTCCCGTCCCCATGAGTGATAAAGACAACAAAGACGATCTTAACCAGCAAAGCATTGAGGAGTTAAGACGCGCCGTGGCTCAGGCCGACGCCATAGCCGATATGAAATCCAATTTTCTGGCCACCATGAGCCATGAGATCCGCACACCAATGCAAAGCATCTATGGCCTTTTGGAGCTCATAGCCGATGAAAAGCCCAATGAGAAGATTGCTTCTATGGTGGGCACAGCACAGCAATCAGCTAGTGGACTACTGGAAATTCTCGACGATATTCTTGATATCGCCAAAATGGACGCTGACAAGATGGAACTGGATGTGTTCGAGGTGCCCGTGCGTATGCTGGTGCGCGGCACATTAGAGGCTCTGGCCGTCAAGGTTCATGGCGTCAGCATTGAAATGAAAGACGATATTGAGAAAGACGTTCCGTTTGTCGTGATTGGCGACCCTAAACGTCTACGCCAAATTATTATGAACCTGGTTGGCAATGCATTAAAATTCACTGAAAAAGGCTCCGTTACTGTGCGGGTCACAAAAAATGTCCAGATCATCGGCACGAAAGAGACCGGACTGGCGCTGCGTTTTGAAGTGATTGATACCGGTATCGGCATGAGCAAGGGCGTCTGCGACAAGTTGTTTGGCTCGTTCACACAGGCCGACAACACCACCGCACGCAAATATGGCGGCACCGGGCTTGGACTATCGATCTCGAAAAAGCTGGTTGAGCTGATGGGCGGTGAAATAGGCGTTGAAAGCGAGGAAGGAAAAGGCTCCACCTTCTGGTTTGAAATTCCAACCACCGAAGTTGGCACGGATACAACGACAACAGAACTACCGTCCCTTGATGGTATTTCCGTGATTTCGGTCGAGGATCATCCACAAGGTGCCAAAGAAATTGTTAATTCCCTGCGCTCCATGGGCGCCAATATTGAAAGCTGCCCGACCTATAAAGAAGGTTTAGAACTGGTCAAACGCCGTCCGTTTGATGTCGGAATCATTGACCAGGGCCTACCGGATGGGCTGGGCCTTGATCTTATCAAGGAGATCATGGAAATTCGCCCTTATATGGGCCTGATCATGTACACCGTGCGCGATGACGTTGGCCTGTCACACAGCCTTCAGGCCCTTGGTGTCAAATACCTGACAAAACCAGCAAGCCGCACAGGGCTGGGAGAGGCCGTCAAAAATGCCTCGAGAAAGGCCACGCGCGTTAACATTGAAGGCCCAACGAAACTTCTAATTGCCGAGGACACGGACAGTGTCCGCGATATTCTGGGGCGCCAGTTGGAGAAGCTAGGAGTCGACGCTGATTTTGTTTTAAACGGCAAAGAGGCTCTGAAGGCTTTGGAAACCGGAAAATACGGTATTCTCATTACCGATCTGCACATGCCGGAAATGGATGGCTATGAACTCGTTGAAACACTCAGACAAAAAGAAGAGGGGGCGGATAGTCATTTTCCAATCATGGTCCTGACCGCCGATGTGCAAATGGCCCAACGCGAAGTTTATCTGCGCCACGGTTTTGATGAATGTCTTTTGAAACCGGTTTCTCTGGGTCAGCTCAGAGGCCTTTTATACCGCTGGGGGTTATTAAGTGAAGAAGAAACCGAGCAAAAAAGTCTAGAACAGGACAACGTTGAAACTGATACCACAAGAACTGACGGAGATTCACCACCCGCTATTGACCTTGCAGCGATGAAAGAACAAATGGGCGCTGTCGACAATGATGCGATTGAGATGCTGCATATGTTTATTGATATGACGCAGCCGTTGATTAAAAAAATTCAAACAGCACAAACGGGGGATGATTTTCACAACTTGATGGAAGCCGCCCACAGCCTCAAAGGTAGTGCGCGCTCGGCCTGCTGTAATGTGTTGGGTAATCTGGCCGCAAAGCTGCAGGATGATGCAAATGCACAAAAACCATCAGAAAATCTAGTCAACGAGATTGCACAGGAATTTGAGCGGGTTAAAGAAGCTGTGAAGACATTGAAAGCAGCTTAGAGTTGATTAATTAATCTGCCGCGGAACAATCTGTGATCACTGTCTCATCAGTATCCGAATCACCGACGAATTGAGCAGCTCCATTATTCATGATCATCCACACCCGAAAACAAACACTACCGTTCGGACATGTCACACCACCCGTTGGAACACTATCAATATTGAGCGCCCCGCCTGTCGCATCAATTACATCGGCCTCGCATTCGGAAAAATTTTCATCAAGTTTAGTTAGTGCCGTCACTAAAAACGCATCGGACTTGGTTGTTTCCGTCCAGAAGAAAATACCGTCAATGCCGTTATAATATTTCCAGTCTTCAAACAGAGGCGGCGGCGGCGGCATAAACTTTCCGGCAGAGCCCGAATAAATCATCGCATGATCGTTATTGTTTGGGCCATCCTGCTGACCGGGACAACGTATGTCTCTCACCAGCCGTCCTGCCGTTTTCCCAATAACGGCCGCAGGAGGGCCATCATAATGGGTTGAACTAGGGGCGATGGGATAATTTGTGCGCGCATTGGGATCACTACCCACTACTAAATTGTTAATGCCGTTCGTTGCATCACCATCCCCAGCCGGATAATTGAGCACACATTCCTGTATAGCAGAGCGAACAATATCCACCTGCCCCTGCAAAGTGGTCATGGTTTTAAACGTATTTTGGGATGATGTCTGTTGGCTGGACGGCTCCATAAAGGTAAAGGTCAGCGCCGCCAGCAAGGCAATGGCAATCAAAATATAAACAAGCGCCGAGCCGCTTTCAGCCCTGCGCTCGTTTTGTAATTTTTTGCTCATAATGAGGTGCTTTAGCCCTAACGCTCGATAAGGACGTGATAATAAACAAGGTCACCATCACTCGGGTCATTAGTGGTTGAATCAAAGTCAGCACAACCGAAAGGTTGGCCATCAAAGTCATTGGTCAGGACTTTGGTGGCACCAAGAGCGGCAGGACCTATGCTGGGATTACCAACATCCATTTCATCCGCTTCCACGGGAATATTTCCTATGGCTATACCAGCATCCGGGACGCCGTCGCTATCCCCATCTGTCGCAATAGGGACACCCAGTTCCACATTCAGCCTTTGACATACCGATTCCGAAACACCAACCAGAAAGGCAATAAGCTCATTGGATGTATTATTCGCATCGGACGTCCCAATCTGGTTAATGCCAAAATCACTCGAAAATATCCATTGACCTTGCTGCCCATTGGCCATGATTTCCGGCGGCGCAGTAACCCGCGTAGCACCACCACCGCTAGGATGGAATACACCGCGCCTCTGAAGCGCTGTCGTTGTTAAACTTGCTGTAAAATCGGAAGGAGGCTCAAACAATAGCTGGCTGTCAGATATGCCATCAATGATCATCCGTACAATCGCTGTACGCACAGAAGCCGGATATTGCGTCACCTGCGCCGAGTTAATCAGGTTCTGCTCACCATCAGAAGCACCACCACCCGTTCTGGATGATTGTGTTACCGCGTAAGACAGGGCCGCAAATAATGCAACGGCAATTAGAATCAGGAACAGGACGTTCCCTCTTTCTTGAATTCTATTCATTTGTTTTCTCTCGCTGTTCATGAAACTCTCCATTCTTGGTATCATATCATCCCGGTTTATCAACGGAAACCTTATTTATCTTCAAAGACGCCGCTAGAGCATGTTGTCCACATTCACGGCCAACACAAAGACGATCAATATTCACGCGCCACCCTGATCCACCGTTTTGCACATGGCCGATAGCTTCACGGAATTGCCCAAACTGCGCCGTGCTTGTCGCTGTTATGGCAATCGACGCGCCGTTACTTCTAATATCCAGCCCCTTGTAAGTATCTTTTATCTTTTCTTCAAATGCTCTCACCTCTTTGGGATTCACAGCAACATCCTTGATTTTTGGTACAATCGGCTGCAGGGACTGCGCCTCTTCAAGCTCGGCACGCAACTCTGTTAGAGCCTGAATTTTTACGGTCGTGAACAGCCCCAGAACGCCCGCCACCCCCCAAGCTATGCCGGCAGCAATCAAAAGCGAATGGCTGACATTATGCGGTAACCTTTCCAGAAAAACATTGAGATCCTCCGCGGCTTTCGGGCTGGTATATTTCTGCAAGCCACGCCAATCAAAGGACTGCAGAGACTTTAATGAATCGAGATGTTTCGAAACATCCGGAGCCTTAAAATTAGACTTCTTAAAGTCTGGCTTTTTAAAATCCACGCATTCTCTCCGATCTGGTATGCTGCTCTTGTATTTTATTCAATTATATATAATTTTATTATAAAACTTAAACCTTAAGACCGCTTTAAGTCTTTAAAATCAAAATGTTAACACTTATTAACGATTGGATTTAATCCTAACCCTTCCGTCTTTTTCTAACCCCTGCTGTGGCGTTCCATAATCACGGGCAAAAGCCGGTGGTAACAGAGCCTCCCACTCCACAGACCCACCTTTGACCTCATAACGCACCAGGGTTCCATCTACTTTCGCCAAGTCATCCAGAATTTCCTGTATCCGCACCATATGCTTAATCGTATCACTCTGCATCGCGTTGTACGCATTGATCATCAAATCGGTCGATGCTTTGTCGGTCGCGATTTTGACCTTGCCGAGGTTTCTCTCGACCATATTGACTGAAATATAATTAAAAACCAAAACCAAAGCCGCTATAAAACAGACACTCAAACCGGACAGCAACAGCATACGGGCCGTAGCTCTGGATAGCTGTTCCGTCTTCAGATTGCGGTTCTTCCAAGGCACGATATCAGCAACATCCGGGTTGATAGTCACGAAGTTGGCATCCATGCTTTGTACGCGTGGCAAAATGGTCCGGGAAGCCCCCAAAAAAACCTGCATGCGGCCCGTTTCCGGATCCCAGCGCAGGGCCGTTGCAAGTCCTTCCTGTTCGTATAGGTAAACAGTTTCCTTATCCCAATACTCACTATTCCCCGGCAAAGCCGCAGCCATTGGGCACCAGCTGTCCGGGTTGGAAGCCAGCGATGCCGACGGACAGGCCAGGTACCAGACCTTGTCCTCCTCTACAGTATAACAAAAGTGAACCTTTTCCGTACCGCAAGCCTGAGACGCCGCATTCCAGACAGCCTCCTCCTCAGTACCAGGAACATGTGGAACGGAACCACCGATTAATTCCTGCGGTAAATAGGGAGAGAGATGGCCAATGAAATCCTTTGCTTCTCCTGCAAGAATATCAGAAGCACCAGCACGCGGGCGGGCGACACCACCCTCCTGGCGCTTTTCAGCGCTGGGCTTACCCTTATCAAGAATATTCTGATCGCCAGCCACCTATATTGCTCCTTCCATTAAGCCGCCCATCATTGAATCCATGCTCATGTTCATCACGGTCAGGGCGTAAATGGCGCTACCAAACGCGATAGCTAGAAAGACACCTGTCAATGCAAAGGCGATCCAGACGATTAGCTTATGTTTGGTTTTTGCTGCCGCAGAACGCATCTCGGAAATTGACTCCATAACTGTAGCAACTTGGCCGAGATCAGACAAGCTCGCAATCTCCAGACGTTCATTTCTGGTCAAAGGTGCCCGGTCCAGGGCAGAACCCAAAGAAACGCCGCGACCAAGGTAAGCAGAGGCCTCAACCCAATACGCCGCCACATCAGGCGCAGACGACGCCTCTGCTGATTGGTGCAATGTATCGTTAATAGGCACAAGACCGCGCAGCATCCTTGCCGCGGCGGACATAGAGTCGGCAAAGGCCAAATCGCGCAAATATCCACCAATAAGTGGAATTTTTCTGACAGCTCTGGCAGTTGGCCAGTCTTTCTTACCTCTGTTAAACCAGAAAGAAAACATACACCAGGCCATAAAAACACCCATACTGACAGACGAAAAAATCAAAACATCCCATAGCAGTTCGAGATTCCCAACAACGCGGGTAAATTCCTCAAATCCTTCAGGGTCTGAAACAGGGTCCGGCGGGTTATCGCGGAAATATCCTAGAACCATGTCCTTGCCTGCCCATAGTGACGAAACGATAGAGAACACATCAAAACCTAGCCAACTCATCGTCCCCATAATAGCGCGGGAATTTTTCTTTTTTTGCGTAATGGAATGAATCGCATGAGGGATCCCTTCCACCAACCGGTTGGCTCGTTCACTACCGGCCAGAATAGCCAGCGTCCCATGATCAAAAATATTCAGCGCTTTCAAAGCATCAATCACCCCAAGCCCCCGTGCCAACGCTTCTCTTGCAGGCGCCAGAATATTTTGGCGCCTGGGGTTGGTTTCAGCCTGGATAATCTTCCACAACGCCACGCCCGGTGATGTCGAGGTCGAACGAAACTGAATCCCGCGCAAAAGCTGGACCTGCCACCACGTTGAACGCGCCAGAAGGCGCTCAAGCGGCGAGCGCTCGTGTGGCCTTACACTTAAGGTGTAGCCGCCTTTTTTACTAACAGCAGCACGCACATCATCAATGGAAGGAAGGTAAAAAGATTCCGTGACCCGTTTTGGGCCCGAGGTGGTTTCATAAGCTATTTCTGCAACCCATTGCTGCATTTTGTCTTTAAATTCCTTTTAAAAACATTCAAGTAAATTACTCTTCGAGGTAGGATATTGCGGCTTTTGGATCCACCAAACCGGTTACGACCAGATCAATAAGACCATCGCGGCGGGTATGAACCACAACACCATCTTCCTTAATTACATCATTCACGTTTCCAATTAAGGCTTCGTAAATTTCGTTCCGTTGTGCAGGCCCGAGCGTGATGAGTAAAGCATCAAGAAGCAATGTCCGTCCTGAAATCCCTGTGCGGTTACAAAGATCGCAACCGCTAGTATTATGCGTGCAAACCCTGATGTCAGCATCAAGGCCAAACTGCTCTATTTCATGATCCTTTAAAGAATCTCCAAGCTTTCCTTTATGGGCACATCCCTGACATAAAGTTCGAACGAGGCGTTGATTCAATATTGCCCGAACCTGCTGGGACAAAGTATAGGTCGAAGAACGCTCCCGCTCTGTCGGCATCAAAGAACGTAGCCGTTCAAAGGTCTGCAGAGCCGTATCTGCGTGAACAGTTGAAATCACGGTGTGACCTGACTCGGCAGCCCTCAGAGACGTTTCCACCGTATCAGCATCACGCATCTCCCCAATAATAATGTAGTCAGGATCATGGCGCATCGAAGCGCGTATGAGATCAGCGAACTCACCACCGGGCATACCGGGGCGCACCTGCCATTGCGTCGCATAGCGTAATTCGTATTCAATCGGATCTTCAATCGTTAAAACGTGGCGACGACGACGATCAATTTGCTGTACACAGGCATAAAGCGTGGTCGTCTTACCGGAACCGGTCGGACCAGAGAGAATAATCATACCCCCACCGCCTTTAATCTCGGGAGAAAGTAGCTTAGCCAGATAATCACCGACATCCTGATGACGACGAAACAGCTCGTCAAACCCTTTCAAAGCGGCCCGGTCCAAAAGACGTAAAGTTAGCTTCTCACCATCCTGCGCCTGCGGCCCTGCAGCAACACGAACATCAATCGCGCGACCCTGCCACTGGAAACCAAAACGACCATCTTTCGGTGTTGTCCTGTCACCAAAGTTCAGACCGGCATCACGCTTCAGCAATGTCGTCAAACGCGCCATACCTTCAGCCGGTAATAAATGCATTGGGATCAAATCACCATCAATCCGGTATTGAATCCAGTTTGGCGCTTCGGGATTGTTGTCCTGCACCAGGTGAATATCAGAGGCGCGCAGCTGGAGAGATTCAGCCAGCATGTCGCGTTGAAACTGGTTCAAAAGCAAGCCATTATCGGTATCATCAAGCCACTGCGCCAATGTTTTTTCACAACGATCAGCCGAAAGATCATGCACCGAACGTAAAGTATCAATTAGCTCTTTACGATCCCAAACCTCGATTTCAATTTTTTCAACATGAAACCCGCTACGATTAGCCGTTGAAAGAAGCGCATCTATCTGACGTTCGTTGAGATCATGTAATGGTGCTACACGCAGCACACTGTCGCGCAAACCGATAAGATGAATACTTAAAGGGAGCCAAGCCTGAACCGGTAAAATAGAACGGAGCTGATCTCCGGTTGCCCGGTCTTTAACCCCCTCATCCTCCACCTCAGATGGCAAAACCGCACCAGCCTGATCAAGAAGCTGCTCAGTGGAGCGAGCAATCCCTTGCTCCAGCATAAGAGAGCGCTCTCTTTGCACCATATCAAGATAGCGCTCGCGCCCTTCACTGGTGCGCACCTTAGCACCCTGCAAACCGCGACGCTCAACCCCGCCAGGGGGAACCTCTTTCTCATTTCGTCGGTCTTCAGGAAGAATGCCATCCGCATCTTCTGCTTGTGGGGCATCTTCTGGGATGTGATCGTCACTCATTTATCTAACCACCATCAGAACTGCTTGTAACCGTGGAAGAGCTACTTATAGAACCACCACCACTACTTGATTGTCCCGAAACTCGGTTAATAGAAGATAAAGATCTATCAAAAAGGAGAAGGACACGCTGTCCCTGATGTGTAAATTCAATGCCGTTTTTCTGGATATCCACGCTCCAGGGTATACCACCAAGCAAAACTTCTTCTCCATCAAACATAATACGACTACCGCCGGGACCATTAACGATAGCCCGCGTTGGCGCAAACGATGTAATTCTCAAACCATCAAGAACACTGGCAGGATTCATCACTTCAGATGCATAACTCGGCTTCGGCGGCGGCGGGCGCTCTTCGCTTCTCGCTTTTTTATTGTCTTCATCTTCAGCTATGTCCAGAGCCCCAAGAATAGCCGCCGGGTCAGATGTTAAAACGATTGCCTTCTGATCCTGACTAACGACCTGCGATGCCGTTCCCCTAACGGGCAAGACAAGGATACCGCGCGCACCGTTATGAACGATCTGGATATCATCCAGCAACGTTCCGACCCGCGTCGGCGACCAAGATAACGTTAACGGGCAAGCCTCGATAGGCTCCAATACTGTCGCCACCGCACAACCGTCACCGTTAAAGCTTAAACCGTTATTCTTCCCGGCAATCTTGATATCTTCGATCATCAAAGGTGCATCGCCAGCATTAACAAGCGAAACCGTAATGGTAGAAGCTGTTTCAACGCCACTACCAAACTCAACATCTGTTTGGGATGACACCAGCAAACCTTTTCCGGGCACAGCTTCCGGGAAGACCTGCGCTTCACTGACAACATCCGGCGTGTACTCACCTTTTAAAATTACGCTCGCCAGAGCCGTCGGACCATCATGCTTAATCACCATAACGCCCGAGGAAGGGCCTTTTAACTGCGGAGACCAGGTTACCGTCGCCAGACAAGCCTGCCCGGCCTCAAGTTTTTCACATTCTGTGTTCAGGGAAAGACCGGCTTGCTCCCTGGCATCGATATAGATGTCGTTCAAATTAATTGGGTTCGAGGTAATATTGCGCAAAATAATCGGCTCAACCAGCGTCTGGCTGGCATTCAAGGTGCCGAAATCAACCTCATCGGGAATAGTTTCGACATCACTAATCAGCTTATCAGCACCCTCCCCCGTCGACTCAACAGTCCCTGACAATGTTGTTGTAACAAGACGGGTACGCCCCGAATGCCGCATCAACATCTCCAAACGCCACGGCCCAGCCTGCAACCCTTTAACAGAAAGCGCGATGGCGCACTCCGCCCCCGATGGTAAAGGCTCGGTTGAGCACTGATTAAGCGAGATAGACCCGGAAACTGTAGAAGAAGGATAAAGATTAATCACCCCTGTCTCGACAGGCTGTGAGCCCTCATTGCGGAACAGAACCACCACCTGCGCCGTAGCGCCTGTAGGAATTGTACCCCCATCAACATTGCCTTGGACAGGCACGATTCCATCACCGCCACCACCACCAGCCGAACGGGCTCCCGGATCATCAAACCCGGAACGTTGCGCATAGCTCGCTGTTCCGGACAACACGAAGACCAGAACAACGGATAGAAAATAAAAGAAGCGTAAACGCATAGAACACAGCCATTTATTAATGACAAAACGAGCGCCGCAAAAGGGATTTACGGCACTTAATAGTGTATCATAAAAAATATAAACGAAAATACGAAAAGAAGGCTGAATTGCCTTCTATCCCGGCATATTGGGGGCAGATTGTGGATAAAGTTAAAACCGATCAGTGACTCGCCGGATTTAAAAGATCCGTTGGCAGGGTACCGACGGGGTAAGCACTTTCCAAAGACATGACTCCAGGATCACCTGAAACAGCAGGATTCATATCAAGTTCCCCGTTACGGGGGTCACCTTCGGATGTATAGACGATCACACGCGGCTTCATAAGAAACACCAACTCAGTATTGGAAGCCCTGACCTCACGTGACGTCGAAAAGAACGGCTGGTCAAAACCTGGGCCTGAATTATCAAACTGGTCATTTTCCCGCACAAGACCAGCAATCAATAAAGAATCTCCAGGCCTGATACGAATTTGTGTGGAAAGCTCTCGTTCGGTTGTTTCAGGTAGCTGTAAAACTGTCCCATCAGCGTCAAACTCCTGAAAACGCCGAAACTCCTGAAGTTCAATCTCGATATTGCCGTAAATGGTAGCATTATCCCAATCACTGGAAATTGTGAGCGTAAAGCCTGTATCAACCGAATCGGTCTCAGTCGATACCGTCACCTCACCATTATCAACTGAGCGACTTAATGACGAAACATAGTTAACAGTATCTGCCGCTCGCAACGTTGCCGCTGCCCCCGACAACACCGTAATCTGCGGCTGCGAGATAGTCTTCACGGCGCCATAATTGGATATGAACTGCAAGACATCATCAGAACCAAACGCTACATTACCGCTCCTTGTCGGCAATCCGATACTGATCGGTGTGAAGTCCGCCCCCGTACCTCCAGGAATACTGATTCCGGTTGCATATTTACCAAACACATCAATCTGCTCCCAATCAATCCCCATCGCGTTATCTGTATTCAGAGCAACCTCCCAGATATATACTTCGAAGACAATAAGGGCCGTATTGGCGCGTATACGCTGGAAATATCTTTCTGCTAACCCGGCCGTCCTATGCGAAGCCTCATAGATGATGGTTCTGGTTGCCTGTTCGGTAATCGGGCTTATTCCGGTGATTGCCTGCAAGCCCGAGCCCAGAGAGCTCAAGATATCCGTCTCTCCACCAATTGGCGGTATGGTCACAGTAAAGGTCTGAGTATCTTTAATCACCAGCAAGCCATCCTCATAGGAACAATACAGATCGGCAAGACCGCAGATTTTTTCGACCACCTTACCCAACGGACCACGCAAATTGGCGACAGTAACTGTCCGCGTTAAACCCTCCTCGGTTTCAAAAGCCAGTGGAATTTCGTAATCGGCCAGAATAAGCTGTAACGCGCCCGCCAGTGTTTCGGAACGCAACTCAAATGGCCCAACAATCTCATCAGGCAAAGGATCGCCATTGTTGGTCTCAGGAACAAGAACATCGCTCCCAAGCGGCAAATACAGCACACTATCCGGATGTTCGTTGATAGCCTCAGGCCTCTCGCCAGCCATCGTGGGCGAAGGGATATTGGCGTTCCTGGCGCCAGGCACATCCACCTGCGCGCAAGAAGCAAGGAGCAGAAAAGATGCCAGCGATGGCAAAATGAACCGCCACCCCTGGAATAAACCCCCAAAGAATAAACTCCGGGAAGAAACCACCTTTCGCTTCATTACTTTATAACCAAACAAAATAGTCCTCAAGATGCACGTTGTTTCGCTTCCAGTGTACGGGACACCGTTTTAATCAGCCTGTCTTTTTGCACAGGCTTCATTAAAACCGCACCAACACCCCATTTTGCCGCTTCGCTCAAAAGATCCGGGTTCTGATCGCCCGTTACTAAAATCACTGGCGTTTCCATGCCGCCGCCCCTAATGGAGCGAATAAACTCAAAACCATCAATAGGCTCCATACGAACATCGACAATCGCCATATCAATATCATCACCAACCCTGTCCAGAGCCTCCTGTCCATCAGTTGTCTCAACAGTCTCATAATCCGCCTCATGGAGAAACTTAACGATCTGCATGCGAACAAAATCATTATCCTCTACGACAAGAATTTTGGTTTTGTTGCTCATAAACTCCCGTCATAAAACTTTGGAAAAAAACAAAAAAAACGGCAATAACTCTGCCAAAACATAAAATATTTGGCACTTTTTATCCTAGCGTAAAAAGGCAAGATGCAATAGATTTGTTTAGTTTACGTACCAAGGTCATGTGGAAAACAAGTAAATAGATGCTCGAAATTATTGCACTCTCCTGCCTAGCAGGCACCCTTATAATCCTATACGCCCTATCTGTCATTGATCTCAGAGATAGACTGCTACCCAATGAACTGGTGATGGGCTTCATGTCTCTGGGCCTTATTTTCCACTTATCCACGCTTTTCCACTATAGCAGTTTTACTGATATGGCTCTGGGGGCCTTCATTGGCAGTGGCATTCTGTATGTGATCCGCGGTGCCGCCAACGCCTATTATAAGGACGATACACTCGGCCTTGGCGATATTAAGCTTTTAGGGGCCGCCGGTGTCTGGTTGGGGCCGGAAGCCATTTTAGTTGCTATGACAATAGGAGCCTTTATAGGGTTTTTACATGGCATGGCTATTATACTTCGTACGGTTGGCAATGCCAAAGTTGGTATGGATCTTAAAAAGCTTTCCATTCCGGCCGGGCCGGGCTTCGCACTCGGCATTGTGATGACAGGCATCTTACAATTCTGGGATATTAAGGCGGCGCTCTGGCCATGACGGGAGCATTAAAAGATATAAGGGTGCTTGATCTCTCCCGCGTTTTGGCCGGACCGGTCTGCACACAAATTTTAGGTGATCTCGGCGCTGATATCATCAAAATCGAAAAGCCGAATGAGGGCGATGATACCCGCCACTGGGGACCTCCTTTTCTAAAAGACAAAGACGGAAACGACACAACCGAAAGCGCCTATTATCTTTCCGCCAACCGCAACAAAAAATCTATAGCGGTTGATATCAAAACCAAAGAAGGTCAGGAGATCATTCACAAACTTCTGGAGAAATCTGATGTTCTGATCCAGAATTTTAAAAAAGGCGGGCTGGAAAAATACGGGCTCGGGTTTGAGAAGATCAAAGAAAAACATCCACATATTGTTTATTGCTCGATCACAGGGTTCGGGCAAACCGGACCGCTATCATCGGAGCCGGGCTATGATTATCTGGCACAGGCCATGGGTGGATTGATGGCCGTTACAGGCGAACCCAACAGCGACCCTATGAAAGCCGGCGTCGCCTTAAGCGATTTTATGACCGGGCTTTATGCGACTATCGGAATCCTGTCTGCTCTGCATGCGCGCAAGGAAAATGGCAAAGGCCAACTCGTTGATCTTGCCCTTTTGGATTGTACGCTATCATCCCTAACCAATCTCGCGCAATATTATCTGACGTCCGGATCAGCCGCGCCGCGCATGGGCAATGCGCATTCCACGATTGTCCCTTATCACACATTCAAAGCATCAGACGGGTTTATCGTTCTTGCCATCGGCAATGACGGACAGTTTAAAAAGTTTTGTGATTTTTCTGGCCATCCCGAATGGGCAGAGAACGAAAAATTTTTGACGAACAAAGCCCGCGTTCTAAATCGTAGCGAGCTCATCCCGCTCATCAAAGAAAAAATTATTGGCGAAACTTCGGCGTACTGGATTGATGGACTTAGAAAAGTTAACGTGCCCTGCGGCCCCGTTAACACCATCGACAAAGTTTTTGAGATGGAGCAGGTACAGGCGCGCAAAATGGAAATTGAAATGGATCACAACCTGTCGCCGGAAACGATTAAACTGGTCGGCAATCCGCTTAAACTTTCTGATACACCCGCCGAATACAAAAACGCCCCACCGGTTTTAGGTGAGCACACGGAAGAGATATTAAAAAACCTCCTCGACCATACGGACGAAGAGGTTGCAGAGCTTCTACAAAAAGAAATTGTCCAGAAGGCTTAATTAAAAACATCAGGGAAAGTCATTCCCTCTTCAGGAATGATTCCATCATGCGCTTCCAGTATACCAAGCGCACGCTTTGCCATAACGATCTGCCACGGGGCAAGATTTGCCACATCAGCATTACAGATATCCATCGTAATCTCCTAATCACACACCCTTATTAAATGTCGAAGACCTTATTCTTTAACGAGGAAGGGCACAAAGTGCATAATCTTCCCGTCTTCTTTATTGCTAACGTTGCTTACATTACTTACAAGAAGCAATTTTCGTGCCGTCAGCAGGGTCTCGACATATTGGCGACTAATCGCCGTTCTTACTTCATCTACGCGGCCGCCCATCTGTGTGATGCTTACCATTTGCGTATCCGGGTTCCATTCAACCCATCCGGGAATATCATCAAACATATGGTCCACCACCATCACCAATTGCCCGTCACTCTTGGCCAAAAGGGGCTCTTTCCTTATTTTGCCCTTTTGCGGCTCTAGCGGCCTGTCCAACAGCAGAAAATCTGCATCGGAGCGCCCCCTTATTTTATGAAGCAAATTGGTTAAAAATTCCATAATGATAGCCTCTGATGTTGTGTCCGGGACCGGTAACACGCAGGAAAGGCCAGTATAGCAAAAAAAAATTCCTCTGGACAGAGTCTCAATTTTATTGCTTCATCGGCTTCATAAGAAAAGTCAGGGACAATTATGCAACATTTATTGGGAATAGAAGATTTAAGCGCTGATGACATCCGGAATATTCTGGATCGCGCAGCCTATTACGCCAAAGCGCTTGAAGGCGGCAAATGGGATCATAAAACGCTTGATGACAAAATTATCATCACTCTGTTTTTTGAACCCTCGACACGCACGCTGATTTCCTTCGATATCGCCGCCAAGCGCCTCGGTGCCAATGTCGTAAACTGGCAGGTCGAAAACAGCGCCATGCGCAAAGACGAAAGTTTCCTTGATACCATCCTGACACTCAATCAAATGCGCCCCGATGCCATCATTATCCGCCATGTCGAATTCGGTGCGCCGAATTTTGTTGCCACCCGTGTTGATTGCCCGGTGATTAATGGCGGCGATAGCTGGCGCGAACACCCAACGCAGGCTTTGCTCGATGCGCTGACGATGGAACGCGAAATCGGCAAACTTGAAGATTTAACCGTAGCGATCTGCGGTGATGTCGCCCATAGCCGCGTTGCCAATTCCAATGCGATCCTGCTCAAGAAGATGGGCGCAAATGTACGCATCGTCGCACCAGAATTTTTGATGCCGGAAAAATTCGCGGTCGAAGGGCTAGAGACTTTTACTTCACTCGAAGAGGGTCTACCCGGCGCTGATGCGGTGATGCTCCTACGCATTCAAAAGGAACGCATGGAGGCCGGACAAATCCCCGATGACGCTGCCTATCACAATGAATTTGGCTTGACGCTGGAGCAGTTAAATCTCGCCGGACCGAAAGCCTTTGTCATGCATCCCGGCCCGATGAATAGAGGCGTTGAAATCTCGGACGAGCTCGCCGAAGACCCGGAGCGCAGCCTCATTGCCAGGCAGGTGGCCAACGGCATCCCGACACGGATGGCCGTGCTCGATATGTTGATTGGTGGGTAATCAATCATGATGTATATAGCAACAATCCTATTTATCGCTGGATACATCATAGGATCTATTCCTTTTGGACTAATCCTTGCAAAAATTTCAGGCCTTGGTGATATTCGGAACATAGGCTCTGGCAACATTGGCGCTACAAATGTTCTGAGAACAGGAAATAAAAAACTGGCTGTTTTGACTTTATTATTGGATATGGGCAAAGGTGCTTTCATTGCTTTTGTTGCAGCCTACAGCACGATGATAGAAACTATTTCTGAACCTTCTTTCAAAATCATAGATGGACATGCAATTCAATTAGAAAATACCGGTGGAACAACATATGAGTACATGCATATTTTTGGCTTAATAGCAGGGTTTGGAGCCATAGTTGGCCATTGTTTTCCGGTCTGGCTAAAATTTAAAGGCGGAAAAGGAGTTGCAACTGCCATTGGTGTTTTTCTGGCGGCAACACCTATTGCCGGGTTAGCCGCTATTGGCGCTTGGATCGTAACCGCGCTGATTTCAAAAACTTCTTCGCTCTCGGCATTGGTCGCCGTTCTGATTGCGCCAATTGTGACGTTTTTTGTTTATGGCCCTTTACCAGCATCTATCTCTTTTTTTATCGCGGCACTTATATGGCGGCAACACAGAGAAAATATTAATCGTCTTATAAAAGGCGAGGAATCAAAGATTAGTTTTAAGAAAGAGAAATAATGCAACTCGGATTCATGGACAGCAAGGCAAGCGCGCAGTCAAAACTCTCGGAAGCAGAGAAGATGGCCTGGCTGCGTCTGTCACGCACTGACAATGTCGGCCCAGTGACGTTTTACCGTCTGGTCGAAGCGTATGGCTCCGCGACCAAGGCGCTCGAAATTCTGCCCGAGCTTTCCAAACGCGGCGGCCGCAAAAAGCCGCTCACCCCCGCGCCGGAAAAAGCCATCGAAAAAGAATACAAAGCGCTGTCCAAACTCAAGGGCCGCATCATTACGGCTGCTTGCGAGGATTACCCCCTTGCCCTGGCCGCCATTCCCGATGCACCCCCTATAATAAGTGTCATCGGTAATACCGATATCATGCAGCGTTCCTGCATCGCTATGGTCGGGGCGCGCAATGCCTCATTGAACGGTAAAAAATTCGCCGAAAAACTGGCGCGTGAACTGGGCGCCGCCGGGCAAATGGTCGTTTCCGGCCTCGCACGCGGCATTGACACCAGCGCCCATAAAGGTGCCCTATCAACCGGCACGATTGCCGTGGTCGCCGGCGGCATTGATGTCATATACCCGGAAGAAAACGCCGGGCTGTACGAACAAATCAAAGACGAAGGCCTGATCATCGCCGAAAGCCCGCTGGGCCAGAAACCCTTTGCCCAAAGCTTTCCACGCCGCAACCGTATTGTCTCGGGCCTGTCCAAAGGCACGATTGTCGTCGAGGCCACCATGCGCTCGGGCTCTCTTATTACGGCGCGCCTGGCTGGTGAACAGGGCCGCGACGTTTATGCTGTGCCGGGCCATCCGCTCGATCCGCGTGCACAGGGGCCGAATCATCTTATCCGCGATGGTGCCACTTTGGTGCGTTATGCGAAAGACGTTCTGGAAGTCATGAGTAATTTTTCCGGCACCACCTTACGCGAGCCCGAATTTGACAAGGAAGCCTTTATTCCCGAAGCCTTTGAGCCGGTCCAGCCCCCCGAAAATGCGCAAGAAAAAATCATCTCTCATTTATCTTTTGTGCCACTAGCAGTTGACGAATTGATCCGAACCTGTCAATTGACTATTCCTGTGGTGCAGACAATCCTGCTTGATCTTGAGCTCGCAGGCCGCATTCAGCGCCACGCAGGAAACCGAATAAGCCTAAGGGAAGACAGTTAATTGACCGACAACGTTGTCATTGTGGAATCACCGGCCAAGATCAAAACGATCGGCAAATATCTTGGTTCTGACTACGAAGTTCTCGCTTCGTATGGCCATATCCGCGACCTCGTGAACAAGGATGGCTCGGTCTTGCCTGATGAGGACTTTGCCATGAAGTGGCAACAGGGCGAACGTTCCGACAAACACATCAAAGAGATTAAAAAAGCCGTCAAGAAAGCCAAAACCCTGTGGCTGGCGACTGACCCCGACAGAGAAGGTGAAGCGATTTCCTGGCATATTCAGGAAATGCTGAGCGAAGATAAGCTGCTCGAGGGCAAAGACATCCACCGCGTCTCCTTTAGTGAGATCACCAAGAAAGCAGTAACAGAAGCGTTCGATCACGCCCGTGAGCTGGACGTACATCTGGTTGAGTCTTATCTTGCCCGCCGCGCACTTGATTATCTGGTGGGCTTTAATATCTCACCCGTTCTCTGGCGCAAACTCCCCGGTTCGCGCTCTGCCGGCCGCGTGCAATCAGTTGCCCTGCGCCTTATTTGCGAACGCGAAGCGGAGATCGAAAAATTCAACCCACAGGAATATTGGAGCATCACCACACGTATGCACACAGCAGATGGGAAACCGTTTAACGCGCGCCTTACTCATCTGGCCGGTAACAAGCTCGATAAATTCGATATCGGCAGTGAAGACGATGCCAAAAAAGCCGTCGAGCGTATCGAACAAAAAAATCTTTCCATTCAAAAAATCGAAAAGAAACAGGTCAAGCGTAGCCCCGCTCCACCGTTTATTACCTCCAGCCTGCAAATGGAGGCATCACGCAAACTCGGAATGAGCGCACAAAATACCATGCGCACCGCCCAAAAACTTTATGAAGGAATTGCCATTGGTGGCGAGAATGTTGCCCTCATTACTTATATGAGAACAGACGGCACGACGCTTTCCGATGATGCCCTCAAAGAAGCCCGCGAAGTGATTGGCAATGATTACGGCGATAAATATCTGCCCGATGAAGCGCGGCGCTATAAATCCAAAGCCAAAAATGCACAGGAAGCGCACGAAGCCATCCGCCCGACACATATGGTCCGGACCCCGGCGCAACTCAAAGGAAAAATCGATAACGACCAGTGGCGGCTTTACGATCTTATCTGGAAGCGCACGATCGCCTGCCAGATGGAAAACGCCCTGCTCGACCAAATGAAAGTTGATATTTCCGATGGCACCGATGATGCCATCTTGCGCGCCAATGGTTCTGTTGTCGCTTTTGACGGTTTTCTGACGCTCTATCACGAAGACACAGATGACAACGATGATGGCAGCGAGGATGAAAAAGATCGCCGCCTGCCGCCGATGAACGAAGGCGATACCACAAAGCTCACAGAAATTACCCCGAACCAGCATTTCACTCAGCCACCACCGCGCTACTCTGAGGCCACGCTCGTCAAGCGCATGGAAGAGCTTGGTATCGGTCGCCCATCAACTTATGCATCTATTCTACAAGTCCTGCGTGATCGCAATTACGTGATCCTGGACAAGCGCCGTTTTATTCCCGAAGATCGTGGCCGCATCGTCACCACCTTCCTCAGTAAATTTTTTACCAAATATGTGGATTATGATTTCACGGCCAACCTTGAAGAAGAACTTGATGCCATCGCCACCGGCCATGTCATGTGGAAGGAAGCCTTGCGTTTATTCTGGGTCGATTTTAAAGCCGCCGTTGATGGCACCAAAGACCTCACCATCACTCAGGTCATTGACTACCTTGACGAAGAACTCGCGCCGCATTTCTTCGTCGAGCAAGAAGATGGAAAAGACCCACGCAAATGCGCCGCCTGTGTAGAAGCCAAGCGTGAAGGTCGTTTAGGATTAAAGCTTGGCAAATTTGGTGCCTTTATCGGCTGTTCTAATTACCCGGATTGTAAATTTACCAAGCCGTTAGCCCTTCCGAGTGATGAAGATGAAGAAAGCGCTGCGCTGGCCAATGAACCGAAAATTCTTGGCAAGGACCCTGAGACAGGCCGCTCTGTCACCATGCGCCGTGGCCCTTACGGTCCCTATGTGCAAATTGACCTGCCGCCTGAATCCGAGCCGGATATGGCTGCCTATGATGCCGAGATCAAAGAATGGGAAGAAGCCAAGAAACAGGCCAAGGCTGATGGCAAGAAAGCACCGAAGAAACCCAAAAAACCGACTGCCCCCAAGCCCAAACGCCAAGGTGTTCCAAAGGGTGTTCCCCTTGCCGAAGTTACATTGGAATCCGCTCTCAAATTATTATCCCTACCACGTGATATCGGCGAGCATCCGGAAACAAAAAAAATGATCCAGGCGGGCATTGGTCGTTTTGGGCCATTTCTACTGCATGACGGCGCCTATACCTCAATCCGCAAATCTGATGGCGATGATGTGATGGATGTTGGCATCAACCGCGCCGTGGTCCTGATCGCCGATGGTGCTGAACGTAGAGCCGTGCGTGAAGCCGCGAAGGCAGCAAAAGCCGAGAGCGGCACCAAGGAAACCAAGAAAAAAGCGCCTGCTAAAAAGAAGGCGGCAAAGAAGAAGAAAACCACGAAAAAGAAGGCCTCAACCAAAAAAAAGGCTGGCTAGAGCCAATACTTGACAAAACCCCTAAAACCCGGCATAAAGCCCAGCGTTATATAAGATCTTTGAAACAGGAGTAGCTAAAAAATGGCTAAAAAGAGCTCAGCCCTAAAGGTTAGACTAGAAAGTACGGCAGGTACGGGCTACCGCTACTATGCCAAACGCAGCACCAAGGCTGAATACAAAATTAATAAGAAGAAATATGACCCTTGGGCCGAAAACCCTGAAACGGGCAAAAAAGGTGCGCATGTCCTGTTCGAAGAAAAGAAACTTCCACCCGCCAAAAAGAACTAATCCGTAGAATTAAAAAAAGCGCCGCAAGGCGCTTTTTTACTCGATCACTTGGCGCTCTTCCGATTTATATTGCGCTGGATCCAGCTTGCCAACCCCTTCGAAAACAGTACAATTGCGTCCACCTTCTTTGGCCTGATAGAGACATTTATCGGCACGCTCCATGACTTCTTCAGTCGTATGTTCACCATGATCAATAATTGCACCCCCAACTGAGGTGGTAATATTTAACGTCCCTTCGGGAACGCCGCAAGGCACCGGCACCTCGGAAATTGAACAACGCAAACGCTCGGCCACCATATAGGCCCTTTGCTCACTAACATCGGGCAGGATCACAATAAATTCCTCACCACCAATACGGGCAACAAGGTCAAAGCTCCGTAAATTGGCCGTCAATCTTTCGGCAAAAATCTTTAGAACTTCATCACCAACCGCATGGCCATGTGTATCATTAACCTGCTTAAAATGATCGATATCGATCAGCAAAACACCCAGAGATTTTTTGCTCGTCTGGTTCTTTTGCAACAGTTTTTGCATATGCACTTCAAGATAACGGCGATTATAAAGGCCCGTCAAAGGATCCGTCAGAGCCATAGACAAGCTTATCTCATAGGTAGAACGCAAGCGCTCCTGGAAACGTTTGCGCCGTATTTGAGTCCTGACGCGCGCGATCAGCTCATTACGATCAACCGGGCGTAAAATATAATCATGCGCACCAATCTCCAGACCATGCGCAATACGTGACATATCATCAATCTCTCCGATCATAAGGATCGGCAGCCCCCGCGTTTTCTCATTGGATTTTAGATGAGAACATAAACGCAACCCGTCTTCCTCATCAAGATTGAGACTAACAATCATCAGATCAAAATCATGTGCAGATGCTAACTCAATAGCTTTGGCACCACTCTCGGCACTCATAACGATATCATGATCCTGTGCTAGAGTTTCCTTAACTTTCTTATTCTCAAAATCCTTATCTTCGACCACAAGAACGCGCGCGCCCTCAACAGGCTCTGTCATCACATTCGATGCTTCACCAACGACACCAAGCTGATTGGCAGTATTCTCACGAATACGCCATTCATCCAGAGACATTTTCAAACGCACCAGCGAACGAACCCGTGCCATCAAAGCGGTATCATTAATTGGCTTGCTCAAAAAATCATCAGCGCCGGATTCAAGCCCGCGCACCTTGTCTTCAGCATCAGTGAGCGCCGTCACCATAACAATCGGAATATGGGCGATATCGGGGTTGGCCTTGATTCTCCGGCACACTTCAAAACCATCCATACCGGGCATCATAACATCGAGAAGAATTATATCCGGGCTTTCGTTCTCCGCCTTTTCCAGCGCCTCTTCACCATTCGTCGCCGTCAGAACGTCATAATACTCACTGCTCAGCTTTGCTTCCAAAAGCTTCACATTGGGTAAAATATCATCAACGACCAGCACACGTGCCGACATAAACTCCGTCCCCTAATTTGAACCCAGATATTTTTCTATGATCTCCATGAAACGCGATACGGATATCGGTTTGGAGATATAATCTTCGCAACCGCCTTCACGAATTTTCTGCTCGTCGCCTTTCATGGCAAAAGCCGTAACAGCAATGACAGGAATATCGCGAAGCTCATCATCGTCTTTGAGCCATTTTGTGACATCAAGACCGGACACTTCAGGAAGCTGAATATCCATCAAAATCAGATCCGGTTTATGCTCTCGCGCTATATCAAGAACTTTTGTTCCGTCATTGGTTTCAACAGTGTCAATACCGTGTGCCTCCAGAAGATCATGGAAAAGCTTCATATTCAGTTCATTATCTTCAACGATTAGTACAGTCTTGTTCATTCTTCCCTAACCCAAACGTAAAACCACGAAATGCACCCTATTCAGCAGCTGTCTCCCCTTCGCAAGGGGCATCCAGTTTTTCCAGAGCCACCAGCTTCTGAGACAGCGTAAAATCATCGTATTCAACAATCATATCACGAATAACCCCATTTTCGTGAAAAGTCAGTGCCATTTCGTAATCAGAGGTCTCGGAAGGCTTGTTCAGGGGGAAAAAGGCCAGACGAATCCGCCATGCGGGGGTATTAAGCAAAGCGGCTTCCAGATCATCAGACTCTTCGATAACCATCGGATCCTGAGATTTCCCGATAAAAGTATTGATCTCGACAGGACCCTCTTCGTCACTGCCATCAAAAATAGTGGCCTTAAAAAACTTTTTGCCCTGCTTGATGTTAGAAAGGACAGCCAATGTATGACCCATTGGAAAAAGCGCTCCTTCCGAAAGCTCAAACTCAAGGTCTTTCGGAATGGTATAAACGGCCTCTCCCTTATTATCATCATGACGCATGGCTTGCCCGCGCAGTTCTTCAAAAAGATTCCCGTCACGCTTTCTTTGCGAAGTGAAATTCATGGTCTTGCCATCGAAGGTCTCATAGGTTGAAAAATCGCTGGTGATGCGCATCGGCGGGCTGTCGGAATATTCATAGAAGAGATTAAAACGGTGATTTGATATCCACGCATCGCAGGCCGGTTTCCAATCATAGAACATCTGACCACTGATATTGATGATCTGCGCTCCGCTGCGGGTTGAAACCAGTTTAATATCATATAGAGCCTTATGAGGTACAAAGCCTGCTTCCAGCGCCAGATCACCTTTAACAGGGCTGGCAATCTTGGTTGCCCATGCCGGAGAAGGTGCCATGATATTGAATGCTATAAAGCAGAGAATAACCCCTAAATAACCACCATGATACCTGCAAGAATTCTTGTGAGATTCGTTCATAAAGCGCTTTTTTCACGTTGCGTTATTTAGACCTTAGGACGTGTTGTCAATTGAAGGATTTTGCGCCGAAAATGACGGGTTTCGAGAACCGGAAACGCAAGTGTACAGTGATGTACACGCGGCCCGGAAGTGCAGAAACCCGTTATTTGCAGGCCAAAAGACGAAAATTGGCAACACGTCCTAGATCATAGCGGATAGGCAAGGCTGGAGAAAGCGGAAAAATCTACCATAAAGCAGAGGAAATTTTCGCCTAGATTACCATAATGTCATAGCAAGGCGACCGTATGTTTATGCTTCAAAATATAATTAAGCCACTGATATATATTGATTATTTTTAATTATTAAAACTGGCACACTCTTCGCAATGTTATTAATACAAACAATAATTTTGCCGTAAGGGGAGTGTTCATGACCACGGATTATATCCAGCGCAACGAGGCCGGCCGTAGGCTACGCTTTTTGCTTTTACCCAAAGCCCTGCGTAAGGACAAAAATGCCCCGAACGCACCCCGCTTGTATAAAGGCGGGTTAGAGCTAACACGTCAGGAAAACTTCGTCAGCGGCGCTCAGGATATTTTTGACTTGTTAGAGCGTGGCAATCAGGAAAAAGACGGTCTGAAGCGCACCGTCAGCAGCGCCGTAAATATGCTCAACAATGCCAGGCACATGATAGAGCGGGCCGAGAAGAAAATAGCGCAACAAAATGATCATATCGAAGAGCTTAAAGACGTCGCGACGACAGATGCCCTAACGGGCCTGATGAACCGGCGCGGCTTCTTTCACGCTTTTATCCGCGAGCTGGGCCGCACAAGCAGAGGTCACAACAAGGGCGGGTTATTGATTCTGCTTGATATTGATAATCTAAAAAACATCAACCATCTCTATGGTCAAGACGCTGGCGATACTTGTTTAAAGCTGGTTGCACGTGCATTAAAAAATGAAATCCGCGCCATGGATATTGGTGCCTTTATCGGCGGTGATGAATTTGTACTGCTCTTTCCCAATGCAGAAAAAGAAGTAGCATTAGAGCGCGCGCAAAAACTGGCGCTCCGGCTGAACAATTTATCCTTTATCTGGAGCGGTATAGAAATTTCCATCAGCGCCTCTTTGGGCCTCAAAAGCTACGGCCCGGAAGATACGGCTGAAGATATTTTTTGTCAGGCTGATAAGGAGTTGCATAAAAGTAAAAAGGACAAAGAAAAAATGTAACTTAGCTTAAAAAAGGTTTTTACGTCTGCTGACCCCCTCCCTAACCGTGAACCCAAAAGCAGACGAACCCCCAAAGCCCGGTGCGTGCCCCTCCATTTTACGCATCGGGCTTCTCTTTATGAGAGACGATTAAGCCGCTTCTTCATCTGCTACTTTGGCTTTAGGCAGATTCAGCTTGATATGTAGCTCCTTCAGATGCTCGCCGTCCGCTTCGCCCGGCGCGGCCATCATCAAATCTTCGGCAGCTCCGTTCATCGGGAAGGCAATCACCTCGCGAATGCTCGGCTCATCGGCCAGCAGCATCACAATGCGATCAATCCCCGGCGCAATACCCCCGTGCGGCGGCGCGCCGAATTTCATCGCGCTGAGCATGCCGCCGAATTTTTCCTCCAGCACCGCTTTATCATAGCCGGCAATATCAAACGCCTTTTCCATGATATCGGGGCGATGGTTTCTGATCGCGCCGGATGACAGCTCCACCCCGTTACAGACAATGTCATACTGCCAGGCCAGAATATCGAGCGGGTCTTTGTTTTCGAGATCATCCATGCCACCCTGCGGCATTGAAAACGGGTTGTGAGAGAATTCAATCTTTTGCGTTTTTTCATCGAATTCATACATCGGGAAATCGACAATCCAGCAGAATTTAAACACACCGCTTTCACGGTTTCCTTCATGGCCTTCCGGCAGGGCATCACAAATTGCATCACGCGCCAGCCCGGCAAATTTGGCGGCATCATGTTCCTTGTTACAAACAAAGAACACCGCATCGCCATCTTCCAGCCCTGCAATTTCCTTTAGCTGCGCCTGCGCCGCTTCAGGAACAAACTTGGCAATCGGCCCTTTACCCTCACCACCCTCAAACAGGATATAACCCAGACCCGGCGCACCTTCGCCCTGCGCCCAGCTATTGAGCTTATCAAAAAAGCTGCGCGGCTGATCACCAACTTTCGGTGCACGTATCGCCCGTACAACACCACCTTTTTTGATCACGCCTTTAAACGCTTTAAACTCGACATCATCACGCGCAAAAACTTCCGTCACATCGACAATCTCCAGCGGGTTTCTTAAATCCGGTTTGTCGCTGCCGTATTTTAACATCGCCTCTTTATACGGAATGCGTGGAAACGGCGTCTGCGCAATCTTACGTTTCTCACCGGCAAAATCCACAAACTCTTCGAACAACCCCGACATCACCGGCTCGATCACGCCGAACACATCATCTTGCGTGACAAAACTCATCTCCATATCAAGCTGGTAAAATTCACCGGGTGAACGATCGGCGCGGGAATCCTCGTCCCGGAAACATGGCGCGATCTGGAAGTAACGGTCAAAACCGCTCATCATCAAAAGCTGTTTGAATTGTTGCGGTGCCTGCGGCAGGGCGTAAAACTTGCCGGGATGCAAGCGACTCGGCACCAAAAAGTCGCGCGCACCTTCCGGGCTGCTCGCCGTTAAAATCGGTGTCTGGAATTCCTGAAAGCCCTGCTCCCGCATCCGCTCACGGATTGAAGTAATCACATCATTGCGCAGACGGATATTTTTTTGCATTTTTTCGCGACGCAAATCGAGATAGCGGTAGCGCAAACGAATTTCCTCGCCCGCCCCATCATCTTCGGCAACCTGAAACGGCACCACATCGGCAGAAGACAGCAATTCTGTTTCCTCAATATAGATTTCAATCTCGCCGGTCGGCATTTTTGCATTCACTGTATCGCCGGGCCGCTCACGCACCTGACCATTAATCGTGATCACCGACTCCACGCGCCATTTATCCACCTGATCAATCAACGGAGAGCCTTCATCAACCACACATTGCGTCAGGCCAAAGCTATCGCGCAAATCAATGAACAAAACGCCGCCATGGTCGCGCATACGGTGTATCCAGCCCGACAGACGGATTGTTTCCCCAACATGGCTTTTGCGCAGTTCCCCGCAATTATGTGATCTATAGGCGTGCATTCGTATCTAATCCCTTGTATTATCATTCGTTTAGAGCCAGAAAGACAATATGCCACTCATTACTGATAATCAACGATTGAATGAAATATGTGAAAATCTTTCACAGTGCGAGTTCATCACCATCGACACAGAATTTCTGCGCGATAAGACCTATTACCCCAAGCTGTGCCTCATTCAGGTCAGCGGGCCGGATAAAAAGGCTTACGCCATTGATCCAATAGAGGGCGATCTCGACCTTACCCCTCTTTTCGATCTGTTACTGAACCCTGATATTTTGAAGGTACTTCATGCGGCCCGACAGGATCTTGAAATTTTCTATCAACTTATGGGCAAAGTCGTGCATCCGTTTTTCGATACCCAGATCGCCGCCATGGTTTGCGGCTATGGCGATTCCGTCGGCTATGAATCACTAGTGCGCAATATTGTAAATGCTCAGCTCGACAAAAGCTCTCAGTTCACCGACTGGGCGCGCCGCCCCTTAAGCCAGAAACAGATTGATTATGCGCTGGGAGACGTCACACATTTATGCGATATCTATCTTCACCTTGCCGCAAAGCTCGAAGAGCGCGGCCGCACCTCATGGGTATTTGAAGAAGAGGCTATTTTGGAAGATCCCAAAACCTATCAAAACATACCCGAAGAATCCTGGAAGCGTGTAAAAGTAAAATCACCAAAACCAAAAATGCTGGCGGTGTTGCGTGAAGTTGCCGCCTGGCGGGAGCGGCGCGCGCAGGAAAAAAATATCCCCCGCGCCTGGATCATGCGCGATGACACCATGGCTGATCTTGCGGCGCAGGCTCCAACAGATGCTAAGGGCCTAAAGAAAATCCGCAACATTCCCGGCGATATGGCGGACAAGCCCAGCGGCAAAGCCATCCTTGAATGCATTAAAAAGGGCCTTGCCACCCCCAAAGACGACATGCCGGTTCCGGTTAAAAAAAAACCGCTGCAGCCACAAGCCGCCGCCACTGCCGACATATTACGCATGTTGCTCAAGGTTCAGTGCGCCGACAGCGAAGTGGCCACCAAGCTCGTGGCATCAAAAGAAGATATCGAGGCCATTGCCATGGATAATAATGCCGATGTTCCGGCGCTCAAAGGCTGGCGACGCGAGGTTTTTGGCGAGGATGCGCTGGCCCTGAAAAAAGGGAACTTGGCGATCGGCCTCAAAAATTCTAATATCACCAAGTTTAAAGTCACCGGCGATACCGGGTTACACGAATAGTATTTAAAACATGAAACATTTATACATCATCCGCCATGCCCAGACCCTACCCGCTGAAGGTGGTGATGATAAATCACGCAAACTGACTCCCAATGGTCTGACCGATGCGCAGGCTCTCGGGAAACTTATGGCCCATAAAAACTACAAACCAGATGCAGTTCTTTGCTCTCCCGCGACACGTACCCGCGAAACACTCGCAGGTATTTTGGAATCTCTGGGCAACATCCAGACCGAATTTCCTGATGATATTTATAATGGCGGCGCGGGAGATTTGCTGCATCACCTACAGCAACAAGATGACACTCACAAAAATATCCTTTTAGTCGGCCATGTCCCCGGCGTTTATGAGCTCGCCGCACTTCTGGCCGGAACTGGCCGCGCCTCTTTATTGGCAAAACTCTCCGAAGGCTATAAACCCGGCACATTAAGTGTTCTATCCTGCCCGAATGAAAACTGGGCCGATATCCAACCCGCCCAAGGCGAACTCATCGATTTTCAGGAATCTATTGATTATAACGCTCCCGCCACTCCGGCGCGCTGGACTTAAGCCACTTCTTGCAACTCGACCAACACCCGGCGCATCAGCGGTACAGATATACGGCGTTTTTCTGCCAGCGCCAACCGATCGGCCAACGTGACAATATCATGAGCAGCGCTAAAGGAACGCTCCATACGTGGCAGAACATATTGAATAACGTCGTTACTGACAATCAACTGACGATCACTAAACAGCTTAATCAAAACCGAGGCCAGCAACATATCATCCGGCGCATCAATCACCGCCACCGGCGCTGCCCGCCAGCGCGAAGCCAGATCGGCAATCGCAAAATCGGTATGCGACGGTGCCATACGCATCGTCACAAGCAAACTCCGCTGTTCCTCTTTCAAAATATTATAAAGATGAAACAAAGCGGTTTCCGCTGCCCGTTCGCCCAACCACGGATCAATGCTATCAATCACAATATGCTCGCCCGCCTGTGCAATCTGCTCAGCGCTTTTTGAAATTAACATTTCCGGATTGATACTTTGTGCCCCGGCCAATTCCTGCCACACCGCCGCCAGATGGCTTTTACCACTGGATGCGGGACCGCTTAAAATCAACAGCGGTGCCGGCCAATTCGGCCAACGATCCACCCATAAAGACGCCGCCTCATTGCTGGGCGCAATCAAAAAATCCTCGCGACCCAAAGCCGTTCTGTGCTGAAGATCAAAGGGTATTTGCTGCGCGGCTCTCATGCTTCTTTCTTCTTCTTGGCTTTAGGTTTGCCTTCCTTGTAATACGGGCTAGCCTTGTATTGCGCAATCCCAAACGCCAGCAACACCCCGGCTATAGCCGCCACCGGCACCGCTAAAAACATGCCGAGAATACCAAACAGTGACCCACCAGCCAGCAAAGCAAAAAATACCCAGAGTGGATGCAGTCCGACGCTATCGCCCACAAGCTTCGGCGTTAGGAAATTGCCTTCGACAATTTGTCCGGCGATAAAAATCCCGGCCACAACAGCAACACGGATCCACTCACCATCGGGAAGCCATTGAAAACACGCCACCCCGACACTGACCACCAGACCAATCGCTGAGCCAACCATCGGAATAACCGAAAGAAAACCAGCCGTAAGACCGATCAGAAACCCATATTTCAATCCGGCCAGAGACAAACCAACGGCATAAATAACCGCCAAAATAAACGCGACACTAATTTGCCCGCGTACAAATCCAGCGATTTTCTTATCAATTTCTTTTAATAGTTTCATAATCGTTTTTTCCGAATGGCGCGGCATAAGACCCTGCGCCCAGTTTGTTATCTTCGGCCATTCCTTCATCATGAAATAAGCCACGATCGGCATGATGACCACAAGTGAAATAACATCAACCACGGCCTGCCCACCCGCAGCAAGGCCACCAACTAACTTACCAGCAACACCAAAGGCAGAACCCGCATGCCGACCGACAAGAGCCTGCAATTCCTCTCCATTGCGCTGCCCGATTAAATCCCGCACCCAAATCGATAGCGGCTCGATCAGAGCCCCAATTTTATCGGCATAGCCGGGAATATCTTTGGAAAGCTGGATCAACTCGTTATAGGCAATCGGCGCAACCGCAGCGATTAATCCACCAAACAACAAAAAGAATGTGCACATGATCACCATCGCCGCCGGTCCGCGCGCCAAACCCACGCCGCCGAGCTTATTCACGATTGGATTAAGAAGATAGGCGACAGCGATACCTAGCACGAAAGGAAGCAACATACCTTTAAACAACCAAACCAGTAATATAAAACTGGAAAAAGCCGCACTCCAGAAAATAAAATGATTGCGTGCACTCATGACAAACCCCTCAATAAATGAACTCTATAGCCCGCCCCTGAAACGGTTGAGGTACAACTCATAAACCAGCCCCTCACCACCATAGCCAAAGCTGGCCGGATTAATCTGTGGTGAAGACAACGTCATATCTGCCTGCGCCAATGCCAGGCGCAAACGTTTTTCAGATCCCTGAAAGACAAGCTCAATCTCTGCCACTTTCGGCGAGAGCGATTGCAAAACAACTTCGTTCACACCATAGACCCGCTCGAGCGCTGTTTGCGTTGCCGCCCACTGCTCCAACCCATCGTAATGAACGCGCACGCGCAAGCGATTGCCGCTGGATGGATTGATAATTGTTTTTTCTTTCCAGTTTTTCTGCAAAGCTTTATGTACTTTTTTGGTTGCACGAACAAATAACTCTTGCTTGGTCTCACCGCCCTTCGCATCCACTGTAATATTCTGAACAGCTTCGGGCCCGGCGCGGTCGGTACGATAAATCTGAACCATAAGGCTGCCAACGGCTGGGTCCTGATCACTTGCCACCAATAAACTGTGATCCGGCACGGCAAATAATATTGCCGCCTCACCCGCATCATAACGGCGCAGCAGACTTTGCAGCTTTCTTTCGTCATAGTTCAGCGCCTGATCATCATTGATATCGGACACATCCATCAAATCACCGATGGGCACGACAATCGGTACCAGGCCATTCAAATTACCAGCCCGATTCCAGGCACGCATCCATTCATTTTGGTGCGACCATAAAACCGTTCCATTATCACGCTCGTAAAATGGCAATGCCAGAACCGGACGGCTGCCAACATCCGTATAGCGAACACCCTGTCCAGAAAAGAACTGGCGTACATTCTTGTCATTAAAGCGAAAAGTATACGTGCCAACATAACGCACACCGGAGAGCTGCTCTTGCGTCACCTCAAAATCCTTGATCATTGTTGAAATCGTCTGGGCTTCGGGCATGGTGAAATTATCAATCTCACCCTCCGACATCATGCGTTCGGCCAATTTCGAAAAAGCATCACCCTGCGCCTTGGCAAAAGCCTGCTCCCTTGCAATAGCTGAATTCTCGGCCGTGACATCAACTTTAACGTCACTGATCGTAAAAAGAGCACTATCTGCCAAAGCTCCAAAAGGCAGATACAGACAAAAACATGTGAAAAACACGTAAAAGGCTGTACGGAGCGGTCTAAAATGCTTATAAACTGTCGCCATAACTCAAGGTTATAAACTGCAAAGAGCAAAGATGCAAAATAAAGACAGTGCCTATAAAGAAGCCGGGGTGGATATCGACGAGGCCGCTGCGCTGGTCGAGCGAATCAAACCCCATATCAGAGAAACCCATCGCAAGGGGGTTATGTCCGGGATTGGCGGTTTTGGAGCCCTGTTTGACCTAAAGGAGACAGGGTACAAAGACCCAATTCTGGTATCTGGCACAGACGGTGTCGGCACAAAAATCAAAATTGCTATTGATACAGGGAAACATGACACCATCGGCATTGATTGTGTGGCTATGTGCGTTAATGACGTGATTGTGCAGGGGGCCGAGCCTTTGTTTTTCCTTGATTATTTTGCCACTGGCAAGCTGGAAAATGACGTGGCCGAAGCCGTCATCAAAGGCGTGGCCGAAGGCTGCCGCCAGGCAGGATGTGGGCTTATAGGTGGTGAAACTGCTGAAATGCCAGGGCTTTATGCACCTGGTGATTATGATCTGGGCGGATTCACCGTAGGCGCTGTCGAACGTGACCGGATGGTTACAGGCGAAAATATCACCGAGGGTGATGTTATTTTGGGACTGGCCTCCAGCGGCCTGCACTCCAATGGCTTTTCGCTGGTACGCAAACTGGTGGAAAGCAGCCAAGGGTTCAATTACCATGCTCCTGCTCCCTTTGCAGGTAGCGCTGCATCGGCGCTAGACGGTATGGACCCTCAAGCTCTCAGCGATATTCTTTTGACCCCCACAAAAATTTATGTGAAATCAATTTTGGCGGCACTAAAAGAAAAGGATGGTGAAGATAAGCCAGCCATCAAGGGGATGGCTCATATCACCGGAGGAGGCTTTACCGAGAATATCCCTCGTGCACTGCCTAAAAACGTTATGGCCGAAATTGATGGTGCCAGTTGGCCTCTACCCTCCGTCTTCAAATGGCTGCTGGAAATTGGAAATCTTAACCCCGAAGACATGGCCGGCACACTTAACTGCGGCATTGGCATGATTGTGATTTGCCATCCCGATCATGCTGGAAAACTAAAAGAGATTTTAGAAAATCATAATGAAACCGTTTACACGCTCGGCGAAATTAAAAAACGAGACGCAGCAGAGATGCAGATAGAAATCCTCAATCAAAAAGAATTTCTGATATAACCATGATCGAAAACAAGCTCAACTTGGCCGTATTTATTTCAGGACGGGGCAGCAATCTGCAATCCCTGATCGATGCCTGTCAAGAAGACAATTACCCAGCGCAAATTTCTGTTGTCCTGTCGAACAAACCAAATGTTCAGGGGCTAGAGCGTGCAAAAAAAGCGGGCATCCCTACACTCACAATTCCCCACAAAGACTTTGAGACAAAAGAAGCCTTCGAAGGCACCATACTCGAAGCACTGAAAGACTATCCCATTGACCTCATTTGCCTCGCTGGATTCATGCGCATCCTCTCTCCATATTTTATTGGTCACTGGCCAGATAAGATCATCAACATTCACCCCTCTCTCCTGCCCGATTATAAAGGCCTCAATACCCATGAGCGTGCGCTGGCCGACGGCCAAAAAGAGGTCGGATGCACGATTCACCATGTCGTCCCCGAAATGGACAGCGGCCCTATAATTATGCAAAAGAAAGTCCCCGTCCTGGATGGTGATACTCCAGAAACTCTTGCTGAACGGGTTTTGGAGCAGGAACATATCGCTTACCCGGAAGCTGTACGCCTCCTTGCAGAAACCAGATAACTCCTTGAAATCCCAACGCGAACCAGATTTTTGTCGTGGCTAGGCATTCGAGGCGAGCCGCACGGAATGTACTCTTTTGTACATGAGCACGGCGAGACCGAAGGATAACGACGTCCACGGCCAAAATCTGGGAAGCGCTAACGTTTTGTTTAAATTTAACCTATAATATCAATGTGGTAATGGGGAAGTCCACATAAGGGCTAATAGGCACATGTCCTGGTTAAATCGCTATAACGCCTGTCTTTCAGGCGCATTGATCTGTTTGGCTGCAGTTATTCTGTTTCTGCCCGGTCTTTTGCATGCTGATACATCAGAAACCTCAATTGTGAGGCTCCATGACAAACAATCTTCAATGTTCATTGCCCCCTATCTCTACGTCACCAAGGACCCTGAGGTAAAATTAACTTACCAAGCTCTGGTCAGCCAACACCAAAACAATCTGAGGGGAGAAAAGAAAGACCACAAAATTATCAATCTTGGCCCCCTGCCTCAACCGGTCTGGATGGTGCTAACGGTTACAAATAATTCATCCTCGGAAGACTGGGTTTTACATTTCGGCAAAGCCTTTGACGGTCGCTATGCGGGTGTAAAAAAACTATTAGTCCACAATCACACACAAAATGTGACCTACACACGCGCCCTGCGGGAAAAAGATAAGCCAGGGGCTTTTGGAGAGGACTTGTTAGGGCCAGCACTTCCGATAAAGATAGGAAAAGGACAAACGGACCTCATTGTTATTTTCATGGAAGCCGAAGGCGGACTGCCAACAGCTATAACGCCCCGATTGATAAACAATAAATCTTATATTCAGATGCTTCGTTATGGCGACATACCTTCAATTATGGCAGGCACCTTTTTGATTGCCATGATGGGCTTTTTCATTGCTACCGTTTATATGAGAAAAAAACCCGCCTACTTTACTTTTCTTGTCTATTATTTTATTCACACGATCCTGTTTTTTCTAATAACAAATACCTTTTTTGCAGAGTTTTCTCTAGGTGCAGAGGCAATGGTCTTGCTTTACATCTCTGCAGTTGTAACAGGACTGGTTACGACAAGGTTTTTTCTAGAGATTACTGTAGAGGACCCCACTGAAAATTATGCGTTATATGCCCTTGGCGGTGTGGTGCTGTTTGCAACAGCTTTGAATATTTTTATTTTTGACGAACAATCCCCTATCGGAGCCTCCATTCTTTTCGGATCCCCTGCTCTGGCCATGCTAAGTATAGCAGCTATTTCCTACAAACAATCTCGACAAGGAAAATTTGCCGGTGTTCCTTATGCGATAGCTTGGCTAATGTCCTTTATCGGAGTCATTATTACAGGCCTTAGCTTTACTGAAATTATAACGCCCGGCAGATTCTCTATCAATGCTTACTGGATTTCTCTTATTCCCCAGGCAGTCTTTTTTATTGTCGCAACAATTAAGAAAATCGAGTTGGTTGATAAACAGACAGAACAATTGAAGATCCGGGAAGAGCGCCAGGAACGCTCACAATCACGTCTTAAGCAGTCAAAAGAATCCGCAGACCAGACAAGACTTTTGCGCGTTATTGAACGCGAACGCGAACTGATGGCAGAACTCAGGGAAAGAGAAATGCAGCGCACCGAGGAAATGCGAAAAGCTAAAGAAGCCGCCGACCAGGCCAATCGCGCCAAATCAGCTTTTCTGGCCGTTGTAAGTCATGAAATTCGTACACCTATGACCGGTATTATGGGGATGGTGAGATTGCTGCTGGACACCAAGCTGGGCACCAACCAAAAAGATTATGCCATGGCCATTCAGAAATCCGGCGATACTATGATGGCCCTTCTAAATGACATCCTCGACTTTGAAAAGGGAGAGGGTGGAAAAATGGAGCTTGAGCACGTTGATTTCGATCTGCCGCGCCTTGTTCAGGATGTCGTCATGCTCATGTCCGGTAAAGCGACAGAAAAAGAGGTTTTTCTTAAAGCTGATATTGCAGAAGATGTACCCCGCTTTGTCACGGGAGACCCAACACGTCTAAGACAAGTCTTCCTTAATTTGGTAACCAACGCCATAAAATTTACCCAAGAGGGAGGCGTAACCATCCACTTAAAAGCCAGCCCTCTTGAAGACAAACCCGAAGGTATTACGGGTGATTACGAGGTTTATATGGCCGTTCAGGACACAGGCATTGGTATTCCTGAAGAAGTACAGAAAAGCTTGTTCGTTCCCTTTACTCAGGCCGACTCGAGTGTGTCACGTAAATACGGGGGAACAGGCCTCGGCCTGGCAATCTGTAAACGGCTTATTAGCGCGATGGGGAGCAATATAATCGTCGATAGTAAAGAAGGCGAAGGCTCTATCTTTCATTTTACCCTTCTGATGGAGGAAGGTCAGGAAAGCAAGGCTGAAGAAATAGAAGATAACAAAGAAACCCTTTTAACCAGGGGCGTGCCATCCAAACGTATCTTGGTGGTTGAAGATAATGAAATGAACCGCCGCGTATTACAGGGCCTACTTGAAAAATACGGCCATACCGCCATCATGGCAAAAAGCGGAGAAGAAGCGCTGGAAAAATGTGAACGTGAAGAACTCTTTGATCTAATTCTGATGGATATCCAGCTCTCGGGTATGAACGGAGAGGAAACAACACGTACAATACGCACCATGCCAAATAGACAAATCGCCGCTACGCCAGTTATCGCCTTGACCGGGAACGTTATGATAGAGGACGTAACACGTTATCTCGAAGCCAATATGAACGGACATATTGCCAAACCTATTCAACCCGACCAATTACTGGAAACAATAAAAAAAGTTCACAAAGGCACTCTTGAAAATCCTGTTGTGTTACCAGAAAAGGGGGAAGATGCAAGATTGATGAGTCTACCTACTAATTTGGAGATTGATGATCGCGACCTCTTTGTAAGTGAACATGACGACGAATTAACATCTCCATTTTCTGTTTCCAGTACAAATGAGGATGTTGCACCTCAGAGCCATGGTGATGACGATGAAGTGACAGCCTTCGAACAGTTCGTAAACCAGAATGTAGATACGCCGGGCGACAGTAATATTCAGACCACTTCTGCAGCCTCAAGCGACCCATTTCATATTACAGATGAGGATCTGGATATTGACTCTTTTGATGAAGCCGTCCGTGAAGAATCCGTGTTTATAAATCCTGTCATGGATATGCCGCCAACCATGGAAGAAAAAATGGATACCGCTATACAGGAAAAGACAAAATCAACACAATCACCAAACTCATTGGACACGGTCAACATGGATGCTCTTGACCACGATATGCTCAAAAGCTTGCTGGATAACCTGGGCAAAGAACAATTCAGCGGCCTCATCGACGGATTTTTAGCCAAAGCCGATGAAATTATTGAGGTCCTTAATCAAGTTTCAGCGCAGAATGATGTCCCCGCGATGGGTGCCAGGGCACATGAGCTCAAGGGTATGGCTGGAAATTTTGGTATAAAAGAAGTTAGTGAAATTGCCGCAGAAGCCGAGAAAGAATCTAAACTCGGCAACGGGGAATCCGCTTCCGAGCATATCGCTAAACTTGTCGATTCTAACCAAAATGCAAAAGCAGCAATCAAAAAGTGGCTGGACGAAAACTAGCCTACAATCTCATCATCATTAAAGAAATACGAAATCTCTATCGCCGCGTTTTCTAAGCTATCGGAACCGTGTACGGAATTCTCCCCAATATTCAAGGCAAACTCTTTGCGGATCGTACCAGCATCGGCTTCTTCCGGATTGGTAGCCCCCATCACTTCACGATTTTTAGCCAGGGCGCCTTCACCTTCAAGAACCTGGACCACAACAGGCGCAGAGCTCATAAATTCCGTCAACTCGCCAAAAAACGGGCGTTCCTTGTGAACGACATAAAACCCTTCGGCCTTTTCCTTGCTCATGTGAATGCGTTTTTGCGCCACAATGCGAAGGCCAGCCTCTTCAAGCTTGGCATTAATCGCGCCGGTCAGATTGCGCCTTGTGGCATCAGGTTTGATAATCGAAAATGTGCGTTCAGTGGCCATTTTTCCCTCTTTTTTAAGTTATTTGTAATTAGTGCAGGCTTTATATCGGGATCGTACCGCAAGGGCAAGCCCCTAAAAAACCGTTTAATTTCAGGGCTATTGTGTGGATAAAAATCCAAAAATCAATAATCTCATCTCACGACTCATATTATATTTGCACTGAAGATGTGTTTTTTGTTATAGTCCCTTTATATTATGAAAAACAAATGAGCGGGAGTAAAAAAATGAAAGCGCAGCGATATAAAGACTATGCAATAAATCCGAACCCTAACACTAAACAACTTCTAATAAACTTTGGTCTGGTGGGAAGTAACGGTACAAAAGTACCCCTTCATTAAGCGATGTTGAAATTAGCCTTGAGAACAACCCTCACCCCGTAGATGAAGGCATGTATAGAGAGATTTTAGGTAAACCTAAGCCTGTGGTAGAAATAACCTAACCGGCCAGATTCTTTTCAATCGCACTCACTGCATCATTGGCTGCCGCTACATCCGGCCCGCCGGCCTGCGCCATATCGGGTCTGCCACCGCCACCCTTGCCGCCCAGCGCCGCCGCGCCGATTTTCACCAGTTCCACCGCATTCACGCGGTCGGTTAAATCATCCGTCACCCCGACCACGATCGAGGCCTTGCCTTCATCCGTGGCCACCAACACAATCACGCCAGAGCCGAGCTTTTTCTTGAGATCATCGGCCATGGGCTTGAGATCCTTCGGCGGAAAACCCTCAAGGACTTTACCGGTAAATTTATAACCGCCAATATCTTTGATATCGTCACCAGACGTGCCAACACTTTCTGTCGCCTGCACCCGCCGCAAATCGGAAATTTCTTTATTCAGTTTTTTATTCTCTTTTTCTAGAGCGGCGCTTTCCGTTTGTATCTGATCGGGGACAGTGCCGCCAAGAGAAACCAACTCGGATTGAAGCTTCTTGTTTTCAGCCGTCAGCTTATCGTTGACCTCTTCTAAACCTTCCGCTTTATTTTTCTCATAAGCCTTAGCCCGCTCGCCGGTCATCGCTTCAACGCGGCGCACCCCAGCCGACAACGCCCCTTCTGAGATAATTTTAAACGATTCAATCGCACCTGTATTTTCAACATGCGTACCACCACATAACTCAATCGAAAACACACGGTTTCCTTTGGTCGTGCCCATCATCACCACGCGCACCTCATCGTCGTATTTTTCACCGAACAGCGCCATCGCCCCAGTTTCCCGCGCTTCTTCGAGCCCCATCAAACGCGTTTCCACCGGCGTGGCCGCCTTGATCTCCTCCGCAACCATCGCCTCAACCTTTTGAATTTCTTCCGGCGTCATGCCCTTGGGATGTGAAATATCAAAACGCGTCCGGTCGGCATCCTGCAGCGAGCCCTTCTGCGACACATGTTCGCCCAGCACCCGCCGCAAAGCCTCGTGCATCAAATGCGTCACAGAGTGATTGGCACGAATGGCTGTACGCATTTTATGATCAACATCTAGATAAACAGTATCTCCAACCCTTAAATCTTCATCGCTATCGTTTCCAAAAGAAACTTCATGTGCGTGTATTTTTCCTACCATTTTTTTTGTGCCCTGAACGAGCATGCCAATAACATCGTTTGAAGCTCTAATTTTTCCCCTATCTCCAATTTGACCACCAGATTCAGCATAAAATGGCGTTTGATTTGTTATCACATACCCTTCTTCACCTATCTCTAAAACATCTGATCTTTTTCCACCTTTAACAATCGCCAGCACCTGCCCTTCGGCCGCTTCAACCTCATAGCCCAAAAACTCTGTCGGCCCGCATTCATCCAGAATTTCAAACCATATCTTTTCATCCGCCGCATCACCGGACCCGGACCAGGCGGCACGAGCCTGCGCCTTTTGCTCTTCCATGCATGTGTCGAACCCGTCGGTATCGACCTCAATGCCCTGCGCCCGCAGCGCATCCTGAGTCAAATCCAAAGGGAAACCAAAAGTATCATAAAGCTTAAACGCCACATCGCCGGGCAGGACTTTGTTTTTCACCTGCGCCGATTCCTCATCAAGCATTTTTAGCCCGCGCTCCAGCGTCACCTTAAACCGCTCCTCTTCCGATTTCAGCGTCTCGGAAATCATGCTTTCCGCCCGTTTCAATTCCGGATACGCCGCGCCCATCATCCCGGTCAAGGTCGGCAACAAACGATACATCAACGGCTCTTTCGCCCCCAGCAAATGCGCATGCCGCATCCCGCGCCGCATAATCCGCCGCAGCACATAACCGCGCCCTTCATTGCTCGGCATCACCCCATCGGCCAGCAAAAACGCGCTGCAGCGCAAATGATCGGCAACAACTCTATGAGACGCAGACATTTCACCATCGGGGTCAACACTCGTCAGATCGGCACTATGCTCAATCAGGTTGCGCATAATATCAATGGCGTAATTATCATGGCTGCCCATCATGGTTGCCGCCATGCGCTCCAGACCCATCCCGGTATCAATACAAGGTTTGGGCAGGTTGATTTGCGTGTCGGCATCGACCTGTTCAAATTGCATGAAAACCAAATTCCAAATCTCAATAAAACGATCACCATCCTCATCAGGGCTACCCGGCGGGCCGCCGGGGATATGATCGCCATGATCGTAGAAAATCTCAGAGCTTGGTCCGCACGGCCCGGTATCGCCCATGCGCCAGAAATTATCATCGGTCGGAATGCGGATAATTTTATCATCCGGGAACCCGGCGATCTTCTTCCACAGCTCTGCCGCCTCTTCATCGGTGGAATGTACGGTGACCAGCAACTTGTCTTTCGGCATTCCGAAATTCTTGCTGACCAGCTCCCACGCAAAAGCAATCGCTTCTTCCTTGAAATAATCGCCGAAGGAAAAATTCCCCATCATCTCGAAAAACGTATGGTGCCGCGCCGTATAGCCGACATTATCGAGGTCATTATGCTTGCCGCCGGCGCGCACGCATTTCTGCGCAGTTGTCGCGCGCGTGTAATCGCGCTTCTCCGCACCGGTAAAAACATTCTTAAACTGCACCATGCCGGAATTCACGAACATCAAAGTCGGGTCGTTTTGCGGCACGAGCGGGGATGAGTCCACGATGCTATGGCCGTGGCCTTTAAAAAAATTCAGAAATTCTGACCTTATGTCATTGACTGTTTTCATCATTACTCTCTATTATCCCTCAATTCGTCATCCCCGCGGCCTGCGTAGCCTTGGCGAAGCAGACTTAAACGGCGGGGATCCATATGTCAGCCGCAAAGCGGTTGTCTTTTTTGGATCCCGTTCGTGCAAGCGTCCTGCGGACGCACCAACGGGATGACACCACAATAAGGTCTATTTATGCAGGAATTTACCGCACTTGCCAATACTCTAGCCGATGAAGCCGGAAATATCGTCCGGCGCTATTACCGTGCGCCCTTTGATGTCGAAAGCAAAGCTGACACCAGCCCCGTCACCATTGCCGACCGCGAAGTAGAACAACGCCTGCGTGAAATCATCGAAAAACAGCGCCCTGAAGACGGCATTATCGGCGAGGAGTTTGGCACCAAAGAGTCCCAAAACGGCCTCACCTGGGTGCTCGACCCGATTGACGGCACCAAATCCTTTGTTATAGGAAGACCAACTTTCGGCACGCTGGTTGCGCTTTGTGAGGAGGACAAACCGATCTTAGGCATCATTGATCAGGCTATATCAAAAGAACGCTGGACTGGCGTGAAAGGTAAACAAACTACGTTTAATGGCCAGCCCACCAAAGCCCGCCCCTGTCAATCTGTGACGCAGGCCTGCGTAGCAAGCACCACACCAGACATGTTTAAAAAGACTGGGCCCGTTTACGAAAAATTTGAACGCGGTTCGAAAATGATGTCTTGGGGCGCAGATTGTTATGCTTATGGGCTGCTCGCCTCAGGATATTGTGACATCGTTGTAGAAGCATCCCTCTCCCCTTACGACTTCGCCGCTCTGATCCCGGTCGTTGAAGGCGCAGGTGGGAAAATCTGCGACTGGAATAGCGATCCCCTCACCTTAAAATCTGATGGTCAGGTTATCGCCCTCGGTGATGCTACGCTATGGGACGAAGTTTCAGAACTATTGAAGTAAACTAATTTTCGGCAAGAGCAAATGCGTCCTTGTCACCCATCGCTGCATATTGAGCATTGCGCCCGGCAGCAACAGCATTGAGTGTCGGCGTTGGCAGATCCTCGCGCAAACGATACATCCAGTAATTGGCCAGCACACGCTCAATATAATTGCGCGTTTCCGATGATGGGATGCTTTCAACAAACAAAAGCGGATCATCAACCTCAGGTAATGCTCGTTTCCATTTCGCCAGATTGCCTGGCCCGGCATTATAAGCAATCAACAAAGAAAACAGATCGCCGCCGACATTATTATGCGTGAGCAAATCCTCCAGATAGCGCTGGCCGATTTCCAAATTCATTTGCGGATTGTCCAGCGCCGCCTGTTCGCGATATTCTGTTTTGAGATTATATTGACCGGCAACATGGCTGGCGGTTTTTGGCATCACCTGCATCAACCCCTTCGCACCACTACGACTTTTGGCATTCGGATCAAAGCGTGATTCCTGGCGCATAATCGCATGGATCAGAGCCGGATCGACCTTGTAGCCCTCCTTCGGTTTCCATGGCCCTGTTGGATAAAGCGCCGCATGATAAACCCCGCCATCAGCCATCTCCATAGAGTGACCCAGCCGCATCGCCAACCCCGGCAAGCCTGCATAGCCCGCATAAGCCAGCAATGCTTTACGCAGTTTTGTATTGTCTTTGGTGTTCAAACGCACCAACTCGGTTTCGGCCAGACGGGCTTGCCCCGCAGCCACCAGCATAATCGCCCGGGCACCAGAAGGCGTTTTCATCAGCAAATCATGATTATCTTTCGTATATGTCGGAATTTTCCAGTTAAAATCAAAATCACGGCCCAGCGCCCGCGTCGCAATCAAACCGTAAAACGTATGCGGATGCTCCGAGGCGCGCTTCAACCATGTGCTGACAGCGCGAACATTGCCGGTACGCATATGCGCCCGCGCGGCCCAATAGGCTCCCGATGCCGCTATCCAACCCGAGGCATAGGGCGAGCGCCCCGTCACTTCAAAATGCCGCGCGGCCTGATCGTAATCACCACGGCGCCAGGCAGCCAGCCCTGCCAGCCAGCCAGCACGCGGCACATGCACACCCGAGCGCCGTACGGCTTTAGATGCCAGATCATAGGCCTTGTCATTCTCACCGGCATAAAAATACCCGGCGGCGATATCAGCCTTCAGCAAATCACGCTCCACCGGATCAAGCCACGCAGTTGCGCTATGAGTTTCAAGATCGCGGACCGCCTGCTGCAAATTGCCCTTGCGCACGTCGTGACGGATAAGCTGCGCCAATTCCGCAATCCGTCTTTTTTGCTCCGTTGTTCTTTGCCGGGAGGAAGTATATTTTTTACCTCTGCTGACGGTCACCGCCCGCACCGGCACCATTTTTTCTAAAGCCTGCGGCTTGTTAAGATCGCCCTCAAACCCTTGCGGCTGGCGCTTTAGCGCCATTTTATAAATATTCTCGGCCCCGGGATAATCGGCATAAAGATCCAGCCAGTTACGCAGCTCTTCATAGCTCGTCTTATAAGCTGTTGGGTGCATATAACGCTGATAAAGAACATGGCCGCGCAAACGAAAATCTTCCAGGCGCTCTAAGTCACCGTCCGCCGCCTCCATATCGCCACGCTCCTGATATACAAAAATACGCTCGTAAATTTCGGCATTATCATCGGACAAAATCATATCGGCAGATGGCATCGGCTTGGATTTGGGGATCGGCGGCGTCCCAAACTGCAACAAAGATTCAACAGAGTTTTCGATGCTGACCATAGCATCCTTGAAAAAACTGTCGGCGCTTTCTTCTTCCTGAAATCCTTCTCCTGATTCTGCATCCAGAAGATTTTTTATAGCGTCACCTTCTGCATCCACATAAACAGGAATGTCAGGCTTGCGGTCCGGCACCGGAATCAGATCAGAGGCCATCGCCCCAAAACAAAAGGCGACCCAATAGACAAAACTCAACCCTGTATAGAGGACCAGTTTCTTCATCGATAAAACTTTAAACATAATGATTAAGGGATATACGAAAGCCTTCTATGAGTCTAGAAAAGCCCGCAAAACGACCAACAGCCGCTCTAGACAATGCCTGTTTCTTTAAGTTTTTGCTGAATCATCAACATATCCGCCCAGACGGCTTTCTTCTGTGATGGCGTGCGCAATAGATAAGCCGGGTGATAAGTGGCAATGGCTGGAATAATCTCCGAGCCGGACTTTAACTCAGGCGTTTGCGGCAGATAACCATGCCATAATTTACGCATTCTCGAAATCCCGTCCGTGCGCCCTAACAGCGCCTTGGCCGACACCCCACCACAAAAAACAAGAACCTTCGGCTGCACCAGCTGAATATGCCGCTCGATAAACGGCAAACTTGCCTCGACCTCGCCGGGTGCCGGTGTTCTGTTGCCCGGTGGCCGCCAGTTCAAAATATTGGAAATATAAATCGACTTGGCCGGGTCTTCTTCGGCGCGGTCTAGCCCGATACATTTGAATATTTTATCAAGTAGCTGACCGCTTTGCCCAACAAAAGGCTTGCCCAGCCGATCCTCATCCGCCCCGGGAGCTTCACCGATCAGCATAACCGGCGCTTTCGGGTTGCCATCACAAAACACCAGATTGGTTGCCGTCTTTTTCAATGAAATACCCTCGAACTCTGCAATCGCCTCGCGCAGCTCCTCCAGCGTGCTCGCTTCCTGCGCCAGTTTCACACTCTCCGCACGCGCATCGGAAGCACCCAGCGGCGTTTGATCCTGGGCAGCTTGGGGCGATGGCCCCCTCAACTCCTGCATAACAGAAGAAGTAGAGCTACCTTCTTTTTCTGGTTTTAAATTATGCAAAATTGAGGTTACGTTTGGGGGCGTAATTTTGGTACGATCGACCGACATATCACCCAACGCCTCATCGACGCCATTATCGACATACCATTCAAGAGCGGCTTTGTATGCTGTTTGCGCCAAACTGGTCATTTTATCCTAAAAACCCTACGAATTATCTGTATAATCAAAGTTTAGCGCCCTGCGGCGCGCCTGCCCACCGTAGCCTTGGCGAAGGTGGGATGTCGAGATATCTTTTAATTCTACTCAGGATTATTGCACATGCCAGAGTCTATCCGCGCTGACCGCGAAAACATGGAATATGACGTTGTCATCGTCGGCGGCGGGCCGTCAGGACTGGCCTGCGCCATCAAGCTCAAACAACTCTCAGGTGATACATCTGTCTGCATCCTTGAAAAAGGTTCTGAAGTTGGTGCGCATCTTTTATCAGGCGCTGTGTTTGAACCGCACGCACTGGATGAGCTTATCCCCGACTGGAAAGATAAGGGAGCCCCACTCAACACACCGGTAACCAAAGACAAATTCATATTCCTCACGCAAAAAGGCGGCTTTGGCTTACCGACCCCGCCCCAAATGCACAACAAGGGCAATTACATTATATCCCTCGGCAATCTCGCCCGCTGGCTGGCCACACAAGCCGAAGAGCTCGGCGTTGAAATCTTTCCCGGCTTTGCCGCCGCTGAAGTTCTCTACAATGAAAACGGCGCTGTCATCGGTGTCGCTACTGGCGATATGGGGCTGGATGAGCATGGCGGCAAAACAGAACAATTTGAGCCCGGCATGGAGTTGCATGCACGCCAGACAATTTTCGCAGAAGGCTGTCACGGCTCACTAACAAAAACACTGATCAAAAAATATGACCTGCGCGCCAATAGTGATCCGCAAACCTATGGCATCGGCATCAAGGAACTTTGGGAGGTTGATCCGGCAAAACATCAACAAGGCCTTACCATGCACACCATCGGCTGGCCGATGGATTCCAAAACCTATGGTGGCTCGTTTATCTATCACCTCGAAGACAATCAGGTCGCAATCGGTTTTGTCATCGGGCTGGATTACCAAAACCCGCATCTATCGCCTTATGACGAAATGCAGCGCTTCAAACTTCATCCGAAAATCAGATCTCTCTTTGAGGGCGGCCGCCGTATTTCCTATGGTGCCCGTGCACTGGTCGAAGGCGGACTGCAATCCCTGCCAAAACTGACATTCCCTGGCGGTCTTTTGATCGGCGATACCGCCGGCTTCCTCAATGTGCCCAAAATCAAAGGCAACCACACCGCCATGAAATCAGGCATGGTGGCAGCAGAAAATGTGATTGAATTATTGAATAACACCCAAAATCATGGCGAGGAGTGCCTCGGCTACTCCAAATCCTTAGAAAAATCATGGATCTGGTCCGAACTTCAAAAAGTCCGCAATATCCGCCCCGGCTTCCACAAAGGGTTGTGGTTTGGCCTGATTAACGCTGTTTTTGAGACAATTACCATGGGCCTGGCCCCCTGGACCCTCAAAAACCACGCCGATCATACACAGCTCAAAAAATCTAGTGATTGTAATAAGATAACCTATCCCAAACCCGACGGCACCATAACCTTTGATATCCTGACTTCAGTGTCATTATCAGGCACCAATCACGCGGAAAACCAGCCCTGCCACCTGGTATTAAAAGACCCCGAAGTCCCTGTGGAAGTCAATTTAAAGGAATACGACGAGCCGGCGCAGCGTTATTGCCCGGCCGGTGTTTACGAAATTGTTAACGATGATGCGGGACAATTAAAGTTACAGATAAATTCGCAGAATTGTGTACATTGTAAAACCTGCGATATAAAAGACCCATCGCAAAATATTGATTGGGTCACACCGCAGGGAGGCGACGGGCCGAACTATCCGAATATGTAGCCCAGCAAAAGACAGATAAAAGAGCAAAGAATAACAATGAAGACGATGTTTAAGACTATCATACTAACAAGTTTGATCGGAGCCGGCGGCGCGCTGGCGGCACAGGTCGAAACACCACCCCAACCCGTTTTGACTAGCGTCGAAACCACACAACCTGAGTTGTTTAACCCGTTCAACGGCACCAGTATTGCCGGCAATTATCTTTCCGCGCGCTTTGCCCAGCAACATCATGACTGGGGCCACGCCAGTACTTATATGGAGGATGTCCTCGAAATTGATCCCGGCGATGCCGACCTGATTAAACGCGCCATGGTTTTATCCATGGGATCAGGTGACACCGAAAAAGCTGTGCGAATGGCCAAGAAAGTCCTGAAGGTTGAACCAGACAGCTCTCTCGCCCTGCTCTTCCTGACCACAGATGCCTTCACAAAAAAAGATTACAAAGGTGCAGCCGAGCATATAGGAAAAATACCGGAAAGCGGCTTATCAGATTTTGTGATACCCCTGATGAAAAGCTGGGCAGATGCTGCGCAAGGCAATCAAAACACTGCGCATCTGCAAGACAATTCAATTCATATCTATCATGCAATTTTAATTGCCGATTACTTGAATCAGCATGGCCAGATCGAAGAATTGCTCGAGCGCTCCCTTGTTGTCGACAAGCTGTCCCCTGATGATGTAGAGCGCATTGCGGATATCTACGCCCATATCGGCAAAAAAGACACCGCGCTTGATCTCTACGGCAAAATACTGGTGAGCGTTCCCGAGAACAAAGACATCATCACCAAGATGGAAGACCTCGCCGCCGGAAAAGACATGAATCTGTTCAGAACAATCAAAACACCGGAGCAAGGCGTGGCCGAAGCTTTGTTCGATACAGGGCAAACTTTGTTCCAGGAATACAGCGATGATTCCGCGCGGGTTTTTGCTCATATGGCGCTTTATATTGACCCGTCCATGACCAAAGCCAAACTCCTTCTGGCCCATATCTCTGCCCGTCACGAACGCTACGCGCAAGCCATTGAATATTACAAGAGCATCACGCCGGACAACAAACACTATATGGATGCACGCAGGCGCGCTGCCACATTGCTTGAGGAATCAGAGCGCATTGATGAAGCATTGATGGAATTGCAAAAACTCGTCGATGATCATGACGATCTTGAATCGCTTATTCAAATAGGCGACATCCACCGCCACAATGAGAATTTTAAAAAAGCGCTCGAATACTACAACAAATCTGCCAAAACTTTTGGCAAAAAGATCCCGGCCGATTACTGGCATTTGCATTACGTACGCGGCATGTCCTATGAACGCCTTGGCAAATGGAAAGAAGCAGAAAAGGACCTCAAGGCCGCCCTGTCCTATCAACCCGAACATCCATTTATACTGAACTACCTCGGTTATGCCTGGGCCGATCAGGGCACCAATCTTGATGAATCGCTAAAGATGATCCGCAAGGCCGCCGATCTGCGGCCCACAGACGGGTATATTACCGACTCTCTCGGGTGGGTTCTCTACCGCAAGGGCGATTACGAAGAAGCCGTCCCGCATCTTGAAAAGGCAGTCGAACTATTGCCTTACGATCCGGTTGTCAACGACCACCTTGGTGATTCCTATTGGCGCGTCGGCCGCAAACTCGAGGCCAAATTCCAATGGGAGCGCGCCAAAAATTATGCCGAAGAAAGCGATGCGGAACTGGTCCAGACAATTGACACCAAACTGGCAACAGGTTTAACCAGCCCGCCCGTTGTCCGCGCTGCCAATACGGTTCAGGGAGAAGAAGACGCTCTACGTCCCTGACCACGCCATGACATCCACACAAACAAAAACGCTGACCATCTTTGCCCCGGCCAAGATCAATCTCTATCTACACGTCACAGGACGTTTAGATAATGGCTATCACACGTTGGATTCAATGGTGGGTTTTGCCGATATCGGTGATGAAATTCGTATCGAACCGGCCACGCTTGATTTTGCCTTTAACGTACAGGGCCCTTACGCAAATGCTTTTAGCCCAAAAGAAATAGATGCCAGCCCCAATTCTTCCAATCTGGCGGTGCAGGCGGCCTGGGCAATCTCACGCGCCGCGCAAAAAATTCCCGATGTCAAAATTACCCTAACCAAAAATCTGCCGCTAGCGTCCGGTCTTGGCGGCGGTTCCGCAGACGCAGCCGCAATTATCTGGGGGCTACTCGAATGGTGGGGTGTATCACGCCAGTCATCTTACCTGCCATCGCTTTTGGCAACACTCGGCGCCGACGTCCCTGCGTGCCTGAATTGCGAAGCGTCGCGGCTGCGCGGCATTGGTGACATTATTGACCCCGTGCCGCCCATGCCGGAAATTCCGATTGTGCTTGTTAACCCCGGAAAGTCCTGCCCCACCGGACAGGTATTTTCACGCTATAATGGTCAATTCCGCGAGCCGGAAAAGCTACCTGAAACACTCGGTACGCTCGAAGAATTAACCGATTTTATCGGGCCAAAAAACAATGATTTATATGGGCCCGCCTGCAAGGTCGTACCGGAAATTGAAAACGTCCTGCGCGCTATTGATGCGCAGGCCGGATGCCGCCTCGCCCGTATGGTCGGCGCAGGCGCCACTTGCTTCGGATTGTTTGAAACTGAAAAACAAGCCGGGGACGCGGCTAAAAATCTCGGTGAGGAAAATCCCGACTGGTGGGCCCGCGCTGGTATGCTCAACCGGCCCGAGAGGTATTAAGGATTAGCAGGCTCCACCTTTGGCACATCTGCATATCTGGAACATATTTGTATAGGTGAATTGGTTTTCCTATCGGGACTAAAAACGTTTGCAGATATTAAATCTTCAAGCTCGGCTTCTAAACGATCCCGCTCCTCACGCAAAGGCTTCACAATTCTCTCACGATAGGCATTACTATAACTGTTTAGTGTATACGCTGAGGTTGACAAACCAAGCATACCACCAAATATAAACCCATCCAATCTGTCACCTTCGAAATAATACATCCCCACGAACATAAGCCCTGTACCAATAAGCTGGGGTGTCACTGGATGTTTAAAAATAATTTTAAGCGCTCCCGCAACTTCGTTAAAAGCTGTGGCAATGCCTTTGAGAATACGGTTTTCTTTTTGCTCGTCGGTCATTACGGCCCCTTTCAAGAATATGAAAACATATACTTGAGGTGCCAGTTTTGTCCATTTTTATAATACTAAATACAATGTAAATTGTATTATTTACCTGTATTAGTTAAAATAAAGGTATGATTTCACCGGAACAAATACGGGCGGCAAGAGGTTTATTGGGTTGGACCCAGCTCGATTTGGCAAAAAACTGCCATCTTTCAAAAACCGTCGTCAACAATGTCGAACGGCAACTGGTCAAGCCGCGCACCCGAACATTAGAGATCATACACAAAAAATTTACCGAGCGGGGCGTGGAATTTCTCGGTGAGTTCGGCGTCGATCTCAAAAAAGACATCTTCAACGTTACAACCTATGAAGGCCACGATAGTTTTCCACGCTACCTGCAGGATATTGTCGATACCGTCAAAGGAACCGGCATCGAGCCTGTTCATTTTAATGTTGATGATGCACTCGCCATAGAACAAGGCTACCAACAAACCTACCATCAGTATTTCAAGGATCTTTTACGCCTCGGTATTCGCGAACGTGTTCTGGTGCAAGACGGTGATATGACGCGCTATGCGCCTTACGAGACAACGTCCTATCGATGGATGTCGAAGGATTTGTTTAGTCAAAATGGTTATTCTGTGTACGGAAACACCTACAGCATCTTTACGTTTGGCGAAATCAACCGGGTCATCAACATTGAAAACCCGTTGGTCGCAGATATCTTTCGCAAACAATTTGAAGCAACATGGAAGCAATCAAAGCCACAACCAAAAGTTCCCTGCCTGTACGACAAACATGAAAATTGCCCTTGACAAATTAGGATATATTTCCTATAATGTCTTTATGAATTCCCGATACAAAAACCCCGGAAAAAACACCCCATCTTTTGCCTCTGCGAGGCAAATAAAAGATTTGAATTATGTAAAATTTATAAGGGGATGTCCCGTACCCCCCTGCCAAAAAATGAGGAACGAACTGACGAAGCTGAAAAGCCCAGCAAAAACAAGAGGTAAAACAAAGACTAAGACAGAGGCCCGGCCCCCTCCCTTAAAAACGGCGAACGAAAAGAAGGACTATGATTATGCTGGTGAAATCAAAGCCTTGTAGAGCAATTTACTGCTCGCGCGAACCGACCTCATTAATTTGCGGATCATTGCGCATATGCGATAGCAATTCTTCGCTCACCTTACCGGTGTCATCCAGATCGTTGAAAAGTTGGTATGAACGAATGGCGTCCAACGTCAGCGGCCCGCGCAATCCATCTGCGGGGCCGGGGTACAATCCCAGCTGCATCAAATATTCCTGCACCTGCGCCGTTAATACACGCCCTGAATCCTGCTGCAATGTTCGTGACGTCGGTTCAATATTTGCCTCCCCCGCTGCCGGCTCAATTCTAGATTCTTCCGGCACGGCAACAGGCGCTTTTTTCACGGGAGATTTCTTAACCGCTGCTTTTTTTACAGGTGCTTGTGTCTTTGGGGCCTGCGCTTTTTTTCTAACAGGCGCCTTCGTGCTACCAATGCCCTCAACCAGCTTGTTGACATCGGCCACCGAAAGTTTCAACGTTTTGGCAAGTTGCTCAAGTGCGGCTTTGGCTTCCGGGCTTCCGGCATCGGCCGCTGTCTTATACCACTTAAGAGCACGATCCGGCTCGGCCTTCCCCAAAAGAGCGTTCTCATATATCAGACCGAGATTATATGAAGCCTCCATAACCCCGCTGGCGGCAGCACTTTCAAAATATCCGGCGGCTTTATGCGGATCATAAATCACGCCAATGCCTTCTATATAGGCAATACCGAGATTGTATTGAGCCTCGGGATGATCCAGTTCAGCCGCTGTTTTATACCATTGAATAGCCTTACCAGTGTCCTGCTCAACGCCCAAACCCTGATGATAAAGAACACCGAGATTATAACGGGCATTGGCTATTCCACCTTCAGCAGCCTCCTGAAACCACAAACCTGCGCGTTTATAGTTTTGTTTCACACCGCCGTGACCGGCCGTATATATCGCCGCCAAATCATGCTGCGCTTCGGGTATACCGGTAAAAGCCTGGTCTTCAATCTCCTTAACGACTTTGGTCAGCGCAGGATCAGGTCTAATCCTGTTTTCAAGACCTGGGCGCGGTTTAAGGGAAATAATTAGCTCCTCTTCTTCAGGCGCTATTTCCGTTTTTGTTTTTTGGGGCGTATGAATAACATTAGCATCCACATTTGCCGGATCTGTAGCGATTTGCATGGCATCTTCTTCAACATCTACAGAGGAAGGTTCAATCTCATTCAAACGGGCAGCCAAGCCATCGGGATCGTTTTCAAGCGCGGCCAGAAGTTGATCCTCGTCATTCAGGTCAAGCGTTCCAATATCATCAGCGACACCCATATCGGCAATATCCATCTGATTAATGACAGCTCCCGCTTCGGGTTCTATCGTAGCAGCAGAATCTGCGCTGAGATCTAATGAGGTATCAGATTCAATGTCTTTAATATTAACAGCTTCTTTTTGTTCGAAAACAGGCGGCTGATCCAAACTCGCTGAATCAGTTTCCCCAAGGAACGAAAACACCTCTTTGTCCGATGATTGTAGCTTCGGTAACTTTATATCGCTTAACAAAAGACCGGCCAGAAAAGCAGCAACCAAAAACATCGAAATTCCAGCAACCTGCAAAGCTGACGTTCTCTGCCACCAGGACTGCTGCGCATTAGTCTGGTTTTCAAGTAGTGCGGGAGCCGGCTCTTCCTGCAATAATTTTTGTGTCGAAATGCCGTCCGCACCCTGATCAGCCAACACCACCATCGCCTTGGCGTTCAGCGCATCACGGGTCTGGATAACAGTTTCCTCGATCCGGTCAACCTTACGCAGCATACGGCTACGATCCTGCGCGGCCTTCTCTATTTTACGCTCCAGACGACCCTGTTCAGAAACAGTCTCACCTATTTTATTATCAAGCGTATCAAATTTGGTTTCGGACTCATTAACCCTTTTGGTCAACGCAACATAAGCTGCAACGCTACCAACGATTTTTTCGTTCTGATCTTTATGTAACTTTTCCAGAGCCAGTTGATGCCTACGCAAAAGCTCCTCGGTTTTTTTACGCTCTGATAATTCTTCTTTGAGGGTTGAAAAGCTCTTCTCACTGAGTATGGTTTTTTCCCGCAATTCAGCGACCATTTCGCGCGTATCAATTAATTCCTGCAGAGTTTCTCTGGTAACCTCTTCCGCACGGCCAGCCTTTTTAGCCCCTTCATTCTGACGGGTGGAAACTTTCTGTTCCAGGTCAATATAGGCTTGTTCACTGCGCACGGCGCGTTCGTTCAAATCATCTATCGTCTCACGGTAGCGCTCCATATCCTTGAGCAGCTTTGCACGCTCACCCTGCGCTGTCTTCAAACGCTCATTCAGCGCCCTCAATAATCCAACGATTTGCAGATCTTTATTTTCTTCGCCCTCGGACGGATTTTCAAAAAAAACCCGGCCCTCGGCTGTTCTCTTGAACCCCATTGCCTTATTACCCCATATACGCAGGTTAAATAGTCTGTATGAATCGGAGTATATAGATTTTGGAAAATGAGGCCAAGAAAATTCCGCTAACCGCTCCACAAGGGCCTTTCAGGCTATATTAACATTCATTGCCTTTTAGCGCTTAAGTACTGTAATAAGAGAGAATACTACTTAATAAGGAGGTGCCTTTTGTCTGTAACAAAAGCTTTTAAAAGAGGATTACTGGTTGTTTTCTTTCTATTACTTTATCTGATCACGTCTGTTCCCGTCGGTCTTTTTCTGTATTCTATAAAATCTAACGCCAATATAGACATATTTTCACACACCGGCTTTCATAGCTATATGGGCTGCCTTCGACAAGAATCATACCTTGCGCGAATAAAGAAAAAAGAAGATAAAGCCTGAACTTTAAGCTTTGATAATTTAAAAGGCACAAACCTCCAACTTACGAGAGTTCAAATAATGACAAGAGCAAGGCCAGAATGATTTTAATGAATCTGCATAGTTTGTTGCAAGAAAAAAGCGTCCATTCTCTTATCATCATGGCGTTGCGAGGCACATCACTTGTTGTAAAGTTTAGCCTGACATTATTCATCGCCCGCTTCATGTCATTTGAAGACCTGGGTTTTTACGGGTTAATTTCAGCAGCGAGTATCGTAGCTCCGGGACTTTTAGGATTGGGGTTAATGCTAACGGTGAGTCGCAAAGCCGTCACGCAGACCCTGGAAGAAATAACGGAAAACCTTAATTATTACAGACGTTTTTTGTTACTTATTTATACCGTTATCCTAACCATTTCTTTTCTGGTCGGCATTGCTTTAAACCAGCCTTTTTTTACTTTAATTATTGCGCTCGTTATCTTTTTTGAACACATTAATAATGATCTGTATTCTCTTCTCCTTAATCTCTCGAAACCTTTTACAGCAAACCTGTTGCACTTTATTCGAACAGCCGCATGGATGATTGTTTTCATGGCGCTAAGCTTTGTTTATCCATCCTTGCGCACATTAGAAGTTCTGTTCTCGGGATGGGTTTGTGGCGGGATCATAACGCTTTTTATGTTTTTCTGGGTAACGCGGGATTGGCCATGGAAGCCCAGCCGCTCCTCCTCTTCCCCTCCCCCTATAACGCTTATATCATGGGTAACCAGCGAATTCCGGCAGGCCCGACTAGTGTATATTAATACCCTGGTCAATACGGCGAGCCAATATCTCAATCACTTTCTCGTAACACTCTTTCTCGGCCTTGAGATGACGGGTGTTTATGTGTACTTCATGCAAATCGTAACAGCGCTTAGCAATCTTATTAATACAGGAATCCTCCAGCTTGCACGCCCACAGCTGGTGCGAGCCTACAAGGAAAATGATCCGGCTTATAGGTCCATATATTTATCCTGTATGAAGAATACGACTATAACGGCCCTCTTAATGGCTGGAGTGGCCGGCCCGATCATGTATTTCATTACTGTTTATGTGGTCGACAAACCACTGGCTATTGAATGGTTTTCAGTTTTCTGGTGCATCTTGTTAATTTTTGTCCTGGCTATGATCATTCAGGTCAACACGCTCGCTTTTTATAGCCAGCACCGAGATAATTTAATTCTAAAATTCGGCCTTGTTGGCTTTGCAGGGGGGGGCTTCAACATCATCCTCATCCCGTGGCTAAATCTTTGGGGTGCTGTCCTAGCTCCTGTTTTCATTTGTTCCATAGTATTGGTTTGGCAGTACAAGCACATAAAAAAATGGGTTTAGCCCTAGAGAAAAAGCGCGCGCCCCATCTTGTAATAATTTTTAACTATAAAAAAAACTTCTTACTGCGTAGATAAGCTATCACTTTGAAAGCCATCCGTATTGGCCTGGAACTGATCACAAGAGCGCCGCAACGCCACGGTCTCATATGCAAAGAATTTCTGCCGCAACATAATCTTAAAATAATATCTTTGATCGTGTACGGCTCACAGAGCGGGAGAACACCTTTTTCCGAGGAAACAGTTTCAAACGGAAATTTTCCCCAGACTTGCACTTCCTCGATTGTGGGCTTGTGCCAGAAATTATACAGCAATCCGCGTATTGCTGGACGAAGATCAGCATCAATATCCACCATACCGGACTCAAGATTAAGTGTGTCGACAAAACGCAAGATTAATCCCCGGATCAAAGTTGTATCCCAGCCGCTACTTTCTAAAAGATGAGATGGACGAAAGACAAGATCGACATGCCCCTTCCCTTCGCGACGCAATTCTTTAGCACCCGGATCGTTTGTTGCTGTAAACAGCTCAAATAACGCAACCGGGTTCTCAACATTGGGTGGATTTTCGCGATCCATGAGATAACGCGTCAAGGTCAAAGGGCCAAGCATTGGCTCCTCAAAATGTTTTCCGACATGAAAATGATGGGGGTCATTTCCGCCTGCAGCCCGTATCGCCGCAGAAATAACAGCCGCCTGTTGTCCGCGCCACCCTATGTCAACCATGCCGATGCGACTGTCCTTGTGGTTCAAATCATTTTGACGCAAGTAATCCAAAAGAACATGCAACGACTCTTCCGCCGCATTTTTAACCCCCTCACTGATTTCCTTACTCATCAGTAAACGTCGTAATTTGGCATTTTCACTATATGGGACTGGCTGGTCCAAAGGCAGATCGTATTTTCCTACTATATGTTCAATGATGCTCTCCTCGACACCCATTTGCATTAATGCGAAATGAAGCGGTCGGGAGAAAAAGAACTGACTTAAATCGCTGTACTCTTCAACAAATCCTGTTACCAGCCTATGCTCATAATCAAACAAGGCTGTCGCTGGAAGCCGAAGCATATCCCGGCTAAAGTGAATGTAGCCTAATTTTAGATCTTCGAGAATAGCCGGCGGAAATTGCTTCGCTATCTCGTACATGATCCGCCCATCGCGGGAGAGAAATTGCAGTTGGTCCAGTCCCAGCTTCTTTGCTTGCTGCACCACCCAAAGTGTATAAGCAACAAGCGCAGGCGCCGCGACACCGACAGCAACTTCCGCAAGGGCCGTTGGTATATCCTGCTCAGCTTGCGCTTCAAGGCGACACAGGCGTGATGCCCCTGCCATCATAGAACCTAACCCTCCAGTTTCACCAGAATGCTGATCCAGAATCTTCTCATAACTGTTAAAATTGGCCTGTTCATTTAGAACTGCCGATAACCCTGCCGCTCTGGCCATGATATAATCCGACCGCCTGTCATTACCGACATGAAGAATCCGCGAAGGTTCTACATCCATGGATCTGGATAAAATATTAAAAAGATGCCCGCCATCCGCTTTTGTAGCGCCCGCGTCACAAGACACAAGAAACTTCTGATCCGGTTGAACAACACCTAAGGTTTCAAGCTGTGCGCGCATGTCCTTTTCGCATAAATGCATATCTGAAACTAACGCGACTTCTGCTCCCGCATTCCGATGACGAGAGATCATATCTATTGAGCCGGGAACAATACGCCATGATTTTTGTTCAAATTCAATCTCGGCTTTCTGAAGTTGTATGCTGGTTTCCGGAGAAAGAGAAAGGCTATCCGCCAGCACATCATAGATATCTCCCAGACAGGGCGGCTCCCCCTTTGTCCCGCGTGTTTCACCCGCAAGCATACGTTCTTTGGCAAAAACCCGCGCCTCAATGTCTATAATCTTTTTATGGTTCAGCCAGTTCCCTAGCAGCGTGTACATTCCTTCCGGTGAAGACCCTGTTGTCCTAACAACAAGAGTGTCAAACACATCAAAAGAATATACGTCATGGCCCCGGCTTTCAGACACGGGTTCTTTAAAGCTCTTACCCCAGGTTGCCTTCAATCTATAAACAACCCGATACCAAAGAATAAGAATACTTCGAAAATATGAATTTTTATGCTCCAACAAAATATTGTCTTTTCATCTATTTATTCAATCAGTTAACCCGCAGACCCTACACGATTTCCATATCGGTGCGCCAGAATAAAATTTATCCTTCTTTTTTAGTTTATCATTGCTGGGCTTGTGCTAATTGTAGCTTTATATACACTCTACGCATACCACAAGGCCCCCTTTATATGTGTGACGTTGAGAGTATGCTTAAATTCACAAAGGCTCTGTTAGCCTCATACAACTCCTGAAAGTGATTAGGGCCCTAGTATGTTGATATCTATTATAGTTTGTACCTACAATCGGCCTGATGCCATCGGCAATTGCCTAAATTCCATTCATAAATCTTTAGAACATTCCTCTCAGCCTGAAGTTGAAATAGTGGTTGTTAACAATGCATCAACCGATCACACCGCCAGCATTCTAGAAGAGTGGGCCAAGACGTGCCAATTTCCTATAAAAATTGTGCTGGAAGAAAAACAAGGTATAGCTGCCGCAAGAAATTGTGGAATCCGCGCCGCCAATGGAAAGTTGCTGGTTTTTATCGACGATGACTGCTGTATGCAAGAGGACCATATTGAGAATGTGGCGAACCACTATCTGAAGGATAAAGAACCGATTTTTCGTGGGGGTCGCGTGGAGCTTGGTGACTCTTCTGATTTGCCATTAACCATCCAGACACACAAAAGCATTATTCGCTGGCATAAAACACACAAGGTTCGCACTCATCTGGGAGGTGGCGTTATTCCCGGCTGTAACATGATAATTCCTCTTGATATTATCGATGAAATTGGCTTTTTCGATGAATGTATGGGTGCGGGGGCTCCTATACCTGCGGGGGAAGATAGCGATTTTATAATTCGTGCATATCTTGCTGGATTTTTAATTGAGTACGTTCCTGACGTTGTTGTGAAACATTTTCATGGGCGAAAAACAATTAAAGAGGGAGTGAAACTTATAAGAAATTATACGCTGGGCTCAGGGGCCCTGTACGGAAAGTTTCTTTTTACCCATCCCAATTTACGCATCCCAACTTTATATAAAAAAGTGCCGACCATAAATAATTCTGCAACGGCTAAACGTAAGGACCCTTTAAAAGAAATAAAATGCTCATTTTGGAAAAAAGCACTCTACGGCCTTCAGGGTGCACTGATGTATTACCGGTACCGTAACGCCAAAAAGCGCTTATAGAATGTGAGATAACAAACTGGGGGCGGCTCGAACAAGTCTAATAAACTGGAGCCATAGCACCACATTACACGTTATTAGACTTCGCCTGATGAACACCAAAAGTAATATTTCGAAAATATATAGAGATATGAGGCCTCTTTCTTGAGTTTTGGAAATTAAGATGTTGCGTAATTCCGGGTGTTTTGTATATAGTGTACGATCAAAAAAAATTTTCATAATAATATAAGGTATTGATGATGGATTACGAGAACGAAATTGACCTAAAAAGACTGATTTCAGCCATTAGAAGGCAATTTGTCCTCATTGTTGGCGTAACTGGCAGCTTCCTTTTGCTTGCTCTGGTTTTTTTAGCTATCACAACGCCTCTATACACTGCCAAAACCTTACTTTTCCTCGATAAAAGTATAACGCAGGCAGTTTCAGAAAATTCTTCCGTTAAAAGTATGGGTTTTGAAGAAGCGGCTATTGATAGCGAAGTTGAAGTTATTCGTTCTCGCGGTGTTACAGACGCTGTCATAGAAAAACTCAAAACCAAAGATTATATTCAGCAAGCCTTAAGCGAAGGTAAAGACGAAGACGAAATCGCCAAATACATGTTGGGCATGCTAGACGTTAGCAAACTAGGTGAAACTTATGTTCTTTCAATTCAATATTCTGCAGAAGATCCCCAACAGGCTGCTGACATAGCCAACGCCTATGCCAGCACATACATTGCCGAACAATTGAATGCTCTATTTGAAGTCTCATCCCGAACTGTTACGTGGCTGCAACTCAAAATAGATGAATTAAACCAACAATCTATAAACTCTCAAAGAGCTGTATCGGAGTACCGTAGAAAATATAATAAATCTAAACTTGGTCTACAAACCACAGGTCAGGCGGACCAAGGCACTAGCGAAGATAAAAAAGAATCCTCTGATAATATCGGGTTGGCTGAGCTGAACAACATGCAAAAAGAAGCTGATACCTATAAAGCGCTTTATGAATCCTATTTGGAAAAACTTGAAACGATTAATATGCAGCAATCATATCCAGTCACTGAAACCAGAGTGATTACAAAAGCCACCACCCCCAAAGGGAAAAGCCACCCCATACCAACAATTATTGTGGGCGCTGCCCTAATTTTAGGAGCTGGCTTTAGCATCTTATTAGCGTTGCTGGTAGATAATCTTGATAAAACTCTTAAAAGAGGCGGGCAGGTTGCACGTGAAATTGGCGTCCCCTTCATTGGCTTCTTTCCTGGAAGAAAAAAACAAAAGAGATCATTGTCTTTTGTTTCCGGGGCAGGAAAATCTATCAATATTAAGATGGACACAAATAGCGTTGATGATCCGCGCTCTCTTCAGTCTGAAACCATACGAACAATAAGGCATATTATTGAGAGCAAATTTGGCAGTGATAACAAATGCGTTATCGGAGTCGTATCAGTAGAGAAAACAGAAGGAAAATCAATTGTTGCCTCTAATCTCGCCCTTTATACGGCACAATACGCAAACAGCATTTTATTAGACGCAGACATTCGCTCTACGACAAAAAAATCCATGAGCGGCAATACTGAAAATGGAAAAGGATTAGCGGATATACTGCTTGGAAAATCACCCTTAAAAGAGGTCATACTTCACAGTAAGGCTGAAAACATTTCCATCCTGCCTTCTTTTCAAAATGATATGGCTCAAACCATGGCTTTTCTTGATACAAGCAGAGTAAAAAGCCTCATTGATGAATGTAAAAAGAAATATGATTACATCATCGTTGAATTCCCTCCTCTTATAGCCTCAGCCGATGTTTACAGTTTTGCACAAGCGGTAGATTGTCTGGTTGTTGTCGCCGAATGGGGCAAAACATTACCCAACAACCTTAACTTTCACCTTCGTCAAAACGGCATTGACAGCGATAAAGTTATTGGCGTTGTCCTGGAGAATGCCAATATGAAGAAAATGAAAAAATTCTATGGGCACGAAGTGTATTCCTGATCCTAAAAAGAGATTGTTTATTTCATAAGGAAACCAATCTTTACAAACACGCAAAAAACTTCAAATGGATATATCTCAAAAAAAGATTCTATTTATTACCCATGCTGGTAATCCTGGCGGCGCAGAATATAAAATGGTCAAGCTGTGTAGTGCACCAGAACAAAATAGCGAGGTTATGCTTTTTCAAAATGGTCATTTAGAAAAAATATTAAAAGAAAATGATATTCAGTTCTCTATATGCCCTATGCCCCCTGGCATGAAATCCTTTCGTAAAGAGGATGGCATTATAAGTATTTTAAAAGCTATTCCCTCAACGTTTTCAATGATTAGATCCGTTGGCCGGCATACAAGAAAATTTGACCTTGTTGTCTGCATGTCACAAAAATCATTTATATTATCGTCATTAGCAAAGCCAATCACACGCAAGCCTATTATCTGGTTTATGAATGATATCCTGTCTCGGGATCACTTCAGCCGCTTACTAATTTTATTACTTGTAACACTATCCCGCTACAGCGCGACCCACGTCGTTGTAAATTCTCAGGCAAGCCTGGATGCATGGGAACAAGCGGGAGGACGCAAAAAGAATGTTAGTATTATTTTCCCCGGAACAGACGAAAATAATATCGACGAGCAAATTCAGGACCACGACGCAATTAAAGCATATAAGCAAAAATACAGCCCTGACGGCAAACCGCTTGTAGGAATTTTTGGGCGTATAAGCCACTGGAAAGGTCAGGATGTTTTTCTTGAGGCTATCGCAAAAGTAGAAAGCATAAATGCTATCATTGTTGGAGATGCACTATTTGGAGAAGAAGAGCATGCTCAGGCTTTAAAAAACATGACAAAGGAGCTCGGCATAGAAAATAGGGTGATATTTACCGGCCATAAAGACGATATAGCAAAGATAATGGCAGCTTGCGATATTGTTGCTCATTGCTCCACATCGCCAGAGCCGTTCGGTGGGGTTATTGTCGAAGCCATGATGTGCGGCACACCGGTGATTGCCTCCGACGCCGGGGGTGCTCAGGAAATCGTTGTGCACAATGAAACGGGGCAATTGACCGCCCTTAAAGATTCCAACGCTCTCGCACAAGCAATCGAAAAATATATCAATGACCCTGAATGGTCGGCTTTGCTTGCTAAGAATGCAAGAAAACGCGCTATAGAAAACTTCTCTAAAAGAATCCTTATTGAAAGATTTTCTGAAATTGTAAAAATAATTGAAAAGCCCACGACACCCCCTAAGGATAAGGCTTACGCTGCTTCAGTATGATTGAGAACGCTGGCTACGTTAGAATTATAGCCTACCTTTTTCTTAAATTCTTCTTCAACGATAATTTTTATTCTCGTTCTAAAAATTTCAGGCGCAAAGCTCTCTGCATTTTTTCTACAAGATTTCGGTTTTATTTTTTCTTCTACCGTTTCAAAAATTTGAACACCCTCTTTTAAACTATCCGCGGTTTGTTGACCAAAGAACAAACCCGTTCCATTCCTATTATCTTCTCTATAGTCAATGACAGTTTCAAGGGCCCCACCCGCGCCATAAGCTATGACAGGCGTGCCACAAGCCTGCGCCTCAACAGGAATAATACCGAAATCTTCTTCAGCCACAAAAATGAAGGCCTTTGCACGCCTCATATAATCTCTCAAAACTTCAGTTTTCTGATAACCCATAACTTCGATGTTGTCTGCGTTATCTGCAAAAGAGCGAACCTTATCCATTTCTGGGCCATCACCGATAATAACCAGTTTTTTATCAGGAAGACCCGCAAAAGCCTCGGCAATTAAGTCCAGCCTTTTATACGGAACCATACGCGATGCAGTTAGATAAAAATCTTCCTTCTGTTCGCAAAGATCAAAGCTTTCAAGATCGACAGGTGGATAAACAACATCAGCTTCACGGCGGTACACTTTCCAGATCCGTCTTTTGATATATCCTGAGTTGCCAATAAAATGATCAACGCCATTCGCTGTTCGGTAATCCCATAAACGGAAATTACTGAGCATGCGTTTGGCCAGATACCCTTTTATTCCCTTCTGAAGGTTGGATTGAGTCAAATATTGATGGGTCAGATCCCAGGCATAACGGGCCGGGCTGTGAACGTAAGACACGTGCGTTTGATGCGCCCCTGTAATAACGCCTTTGGCCACAACATGGCTGGAGGAAAGCACCAAATCATACTCATAGAGATCAAAATCTTCTATCGCCATGGGAAGAAAAGAAAGCAATTTACGGTAGTACTTTTTAACGCCGGGCAGTCGGTTTAAATAACTGGTCGTAATATTTTTAATCCCTAGTGATTTCAATTCTTCATCACTTAAAAAGTTGAAGAGCGTGTAGACATGCGCATCAGGATATATTTTAAGCATTTGCTCAAGCACGCGCTCTGCCCCGCCGATCAACGGAATCCAGTCATGAACAATTGCAACCTTTGGATTTTCTTTGTCCATTACTTTTCTTTCACATTTCATCAGGCGATGTTCTTTTTAAGTTGATCAATATCTTCTAATACCTGCTGATAAAGAACAATACTTTCTTCTACTTTTGCATCTGCCTGGACCGTATCCCGATTATAGACATCGCTATACCGAATAATATCATCTTCCCGGCAAGTACCTTCCTGACGCTCCGTAACAACACATGCAACTATTCCCAAATTCGCCATGCAATGAATAGCTCCGACAGGAATATCTATGCTTTGCCCTGGATCCAAAACTCTGCGCTCACTATCACGTATAACAGTTAGTGATCCTTCGCGTAGCGTCCAGAATTCCTGCCTCAACTTATGAGACTGCAAGGATAAAATTTGGCCCGGCGCGATAATAATCTCTTTTTCACAGTAATCCCGACCATCACCTGCTTTACCTACCCCTGTTACAACATAGGAGCCCCATGGCCGCCGGTCCGCATCCCCTATTTTATAATCTGAATTTTGCCCAATCATGTCTAAGCCTTTTAAAAACCATGCTTTTTTGTCTATAATTTCGCAAACTATAAGGAAGACAAGTCTGTTTTCCCACACGAAAAATCAACTAAAAATAGGTGTTGTGTTATTATATTCAGCTTGTTACCACATATAGACCTTATTTTCAATAATTCTTTTTACGGGTAAGAAATATGAATGCGCTCATTATACCAGTGATTTTATGTGGCGGATCCGGAACACGCCTGTGGCCCGCTAGCCGCGAGAAGAACCCGAAACAGTTTCTAAAATTAGCAGGGCCGGATAGCCTTCTGCAGGAAACGATAAAACGGGCGTTAAAGATTACAGGGGGGGCGGCAGAAAAACTTGTGATCGTCACACATGAATCTCAGGAAGACCTTGTTAAAGAGCAACTAGCGGAAATTAATATACAAAACCCTGAACATATTCTTTGCGAGCCTCACGCACGCAATACCGCTGCCGCCATTGCGCTAGCGACAAAGTACGTAGCTGACCATTTCGGTGATGATACTTATCTTTGGGTTCTGCCTTCCGATCACTTCGTCGGTAATGAGGAAGAGCTGGAAAAAGCCTGTAGCCTTGCTGTGGAAGCCGCAAGCAAAGGACATCTCGTTACATTCGGTATTAAACCAACAAGGCCTGAAACCGGCTACGGATATATTTTACAGGGACCAGCATTAACCAATCCAATGGTACATAAAGTTGATAAGTTTGTAGAAAAACCTGATTTAAAAACAGCGCAGTCTTACCTAGAACTAGGAACATATCTATGGAATAGCGGCATGTTTCTTTTTATGGCAGAGAGTGCTCTATCCCAGTTCAAAGAACATTCACCCGCAATACTGTCACAAGTCGTAGACTCTATGCGCGGTTCTGAGCAGGGGCAAATATTGCCTGATTTATACAAAGCTATACAAGCCGAACCATTTGATAAAGCCGTCATGGAAAAAAGCTCTGAAGTTGCTGTCGTTCCTTGTGACCCCGAATGGTCGGATATCGGCTCATGGCAGAGCCTTTGGGAACTTCTCCCCAAAGATGAAAACGGCAATGTCATAGAGGGACAAGCCGTATGCGCCGATGTTCAAAATTCTTTGATAAAAACGAAAGGCCGTTTGATTGCTGTTGCCGGACTTGAAAATATTGTGGTTATTGACACCGGTGACGCATTGCTTATAGCCGATAAAAACAACGGCGCGGCAATAAAGGAAGTTGTCACCAATCTTAAGAAACAAGATCGGTAAATATTTACTGTTCTACAGCGTTTTGTGTGCCGATCTTTGTAACTGACGACAGACCTAGAAGGCTCAGGAACTTCGTGAACTCAACGGATTTAGCATTGGCAATGTAGATAACATCATTGTTTTCAATTGGAAAAGACTGCGCCAGGAAATATCCCTTCGGATCACGTACATCCAGCTTGTATATAACAGGCACTGTATCAGCCATAGTTGCACCTTCGGGCAATGCTATTGTGGAGTCCATATTTAGCAGGCGCCCTCTTTTCTCATATCTATACAAATAGATCTCTTCCGGGTCAGCCTGAAGGTCCGCCAGACCGCGTGATTGACCAATAGCTTCAGAAAGCGACATATTTCTTTTTACGAAAGGAAATGCGCCGTTAAAACCGGAAGCGCCAAACATCTGATACATTTCTGGCTCCCGGTACACGTAAACCGTGTCATCCGGACGCAAATCTATATTATTTTCAGGCTTAAGAACCAGCAAATCAAAAGGTATCGTCCATTCGTGCCCTTTTCTTTGAAGACTGACCAAGGTTTCATAACCTGGGAAACGAGGACCTTCGGCACGTGCAATAGCATCCAGAATTTTATCACCGCTTAAACTTAAAGAAAAACGGCTCGGCACGCCGACTTCACCAATAACGCTAACTTCTGAACCACCCCTACCCGTTATAGAGACAACAACCTGTGGCTCAATCGCCCGGTTCCCTAGTTTTTCAGTTATTTCTTTTGATATGCTGGTTGGTGTTCTGCCAACAACAGAAACAGTCCCTGCAAAAGGAATATCTATCACACCGTTCTTGTCGATAATTTGAGCCGGTATTGAAACAAAGTTTCCAGGACGCACGCCAGATTCAACAGGTATAAAAAGACCTCCCGACTGGGATTCATAAATCGTGACCTGAACAGTATCGCCAACCGCTATTCTAATATTCTTGGATTTTGTATCAACAGGCCAGTCTCCAGTGAAAGAATATTCTTTGTCAAAAGAGGATAGATATTGCGTAACCGGCGTTGAGATCTCAACAAGCGCGTAGTCAAAACCGGCTTGTTCTTCTGTGGCTAGATCTTCAGCTTCTACTACCACAGAGGCATTTTTTTTCATGTCCAAGCTAAACGGCCCTGACGCAGGAAAGAGGCTGCATGCCGCAAGCGACATAAGACTACAAAGACAGATTGCTAATTTAGAAGCGCGCATAATAAGCTTAACTCTTTTAATGTTATGGAATACTTAAATGATGCATCCGTGATAATAGATATTTTCTAGCCAAATACAACTTGTTTGGCAGACAAATTGCATAGCCCATTAAAAAGGAAAGTTCTTAATTGCAGGTTAAATATCACAAATATAAGAAAATCTAGTGTTATGTATACTTTTTCCTTTTCATTTTATATAACTTCTGTTAAAAAGCCTGACGTGGGAAGGTATGCTGCGGTGCAGTATAACTTCAGAATGAAAGCAACTGAGTTAAGTCTTCTCGAGCGTTTTACAACGTATCGAGAAAGGAAAGAGTCACTATGTTTTTATCTGTAGATGGGTACTTAAATATTGTTCGTTCGATAGATACGACAAAAAATAAGAACACTATCGAAAAAAAGGTCCAGTTCATTATTCTTGGGTTGGACGCTCTCGCTCTTCTGCTGGCATATCATATTGCGCTGCCTGTTTCTGCTTTTGTTCTTAACTTTTCCCAGATCCATTCATTGGAAGAATTTTATTCAACGGCAAACATCCGACAACTCCTCTACTTTGTACAATGCATGGGAATACTATTTCTTTGTTTTACCAATGGTCAGTATACAAAGCGTATCCCCTGGTGGAGCCAGGTACAAACCATAACCAAGCTAACTGTATTTTCTTTCCTTATTGAGGGTTTTGCCAGCTTTGCGCTGGGAATGCATTACTCCCGAACCCTTATATTTACAAATTGGGCTTTGGTATTTGTACTTCTGATTGCAACTAGGTTGGTGATCAACGAAATAAAAAGTAGATCAAAAACATGGAAACTGCCTACGGTCATTATCGGCGATGAACACGTTGTTGCCGATACCCTATTTGCCCTCAACGGTGATCCTGGTATGGGGCTAAGCCCAAGCTCTGTTCTTATAAGAGATAAAAAGCCTGAGCATTATGATCGTGATGATTTCCCTGAAAAATATAAGAATGTTCCTGTTCTAGACGGGAACAGTTACTGCGAGGGATATATTCAAAAAAATCCTAATAATTTTTATATCATATCTCTCGAGACTTTCCGGGGAAAAAAACGCGATCAACTTGTAGATTTCCTGAACAAGAATAATGTTGAGTTTGCGCTCATTCCTGCGATCTCACGTATGAGCCTTTATCATACCAAGCCTTTATACTTTTTTGGAAATGACGTCATGTTGCTCTGTAACAAAAATGATGTCGCTACGCCTTTGGGACATTTCTTGAAAGGCAGCATGGATAGGATAGGCGCGTTTTTTGCTTTAATGATTTTTTCAATCCCTATGTCCATCGTAGCAATGCTTATGAAGCTTGAAGGCCATAAAGGATCAATAATGTTTAAAGGAACACGCATTGGCAAAGATGGCAAGGCCTTTCGTTGCTGGAAATTCCAGACTATGGAGCCGGGATCAGATCACCTTCTTGATAACTATCTGGCTAAAAATCCAGCTGCAAAAGCCCATTGGAACAAATACCAAAAACTTGATGATGACCCACGTGTTACAACCCGTATTGCCAGGTTTATCCGCAAGACCAGCATTGATGAACTGCCTCAGCTTTGGAATGTTCTTAAAGGAGAGATGAGCCTGGTGGGGCCACGCCCAATACTGGAAAATCAAATTGCCGATTACGGTGAGGAAATTGATGAGTATATGTCTGTCAAACCAGGCATTACCGGCCTCTGGCAAGCCAGCGGGCGTAACGGCGTAAGCTTCCAGCGGCGCGTATTGTGGGATGCGTGGTATGTGCGCAATTGGTCGCTTTGGGGTGATCTTGTGATAATCCTAAAAACAATTAAAGTTGTTATTACTGGTTCCGGTGCAAGTTAGCCTATAAAGCACTATCTACAGCAATCATTTCACGGTGCGCTTCTGCACCGAAAAGGAACACATCATGACGATCCCTGTCTTTGTGATTAATATGCCAAGATCAACAGAGCGGCGTAAAAGTGCAGAAGAGCGCCTAAAAGCAGCCAGGTTAGATTATCATTTTATTGAGGGCGTTGACGGCAAAGCGCTTGATTTTGATCACCCGCATTATGACCGTAACAAGCGACTACGCTATTTTGGACGCGACTTGCTAGAAGCAGAAATCGGTTGTCTACTTTCACATCGTAAAATCTATCAAAAAATGATTGAAGAAAATATTGAGCAAGCCCTTATTTTTGAAGATGATGTCATACTAAAAGAAAAGAATTTCACAGAGCTGCTCGACTCTATAATGAATTCTAAAACGTCGTGGGATATCATCCGTTTTATTGTCCCAAAACGCAGCCATAAAATAGTAACGCAAATAACACCTGAATATTCACTGGGCCGGGTATATGGCACGCAAGGCGGTGCTTTTGGTTATATGATCACATTGAAAGCAGCAAAAAAGATGGTTGAACATACGGAAAGATTCTGGCTCCCCATTGATACGATCCATGGCCGCACATGGGAAACCGGCCTTGATGTTAAATATCTTTTGCCCTGCCCGATTACCACTGACGAAGAAATTCCATCCACGATAGGTGATAAGCGCTTTGATAAAACAATACAGCTACAAAATCGGCAAAAGGCACTTTATCCATTTTTCAGAGCCTGGCATAAGCTCAACGACAATATAGGAAAACGTACGAGCTACTGGTTTTCTTGACTCCCAATAAGTTTCAAATCTTTCGGCCTTGTGGTTTCACGCATCATACAGCAAGATGATATAGCTTTGGTTTCCATCAGAGGATCTATGTCATGAGCATTATTACCATCACCAGTATCCTGGTTACATTCTGCGCCCTATTTTCCTATATCAATTACCGGTTTATTAAGCTTCCTACGACGATCGGTATCATGGTCATGGCATTGATATTATCTGCGGCCGTCATGATCTTGCCAACCCTTGGCATCAATATTTTGCCATCGGTGCGCCATATTATGAATGGTATAGATTTTTCTGAAACCCTTTTGCATGGAATGTTAAGTTTTCTGTTGTTTGCTGGAGCCCTCCATGTTGACTTGGGAACATTACGCAATCAAAAATATATTGTGTCTTTCATGGCACTTTTTGGCACAGTTTTATCTACTGTGCTTGTTGGACTGGCTGTTTATTATATCTTCCCTGCCCTTGGCTTTGACATCTCATTTATTTATGCGCTTTTGTTCGGCGCACTGATCTCTCCAACGGACCCGATAGCCGTCATGGCCATCTTAAAAAAAGCAGGTGTGCCACCAACGCTGGAAACCAAAGTCGTTGGTGAATCTCTATTTAATGACGGCATCGCCGTTGTAATATTTATAACACTTCTGGGGATTGCCACACATGGGGAAACCACCGCCTCACACGTGGCCATGCTCTTCGCTGAAGAGGCTATAGGTGGAGCCGTTCTTGGCCTGGTACTAGGCTACACCGCATTTGTAATGTTACGCAGTGTTGATAATTATCAGGTAGAGATTTTCCTTACGCTAGCCCTCGTTATGGGCGGTTATGAACTGGCTAGCGCCCTGCACACTTCTGGTCCTATTGCGATGGTGGTGGCCGGTTTGCTTGTTGGAAATATAGGCCGTGATCACGCCATGTCAGATAAGACAAAAGAGAACCTGGACAATTTTTGGGAGCTCGTTGATGAGTTTTTAAACGCTATTTTATTTTTACTTCTCGGCTTTAGCCTTCTTATTATTGAATTTAATCAATCTGCACTCTATGCCGGATTGATTATGATCCCTGTCTTGCTAACGATCCGCTACCTATCCGTTATTTTACCCGTAAGCGTCCTGAAAAGATTCCGAAGCTTTAGCCCGGGCGCCGTCAATATTTTAACATGGGGTGGCCTGCGTGGCGGTATATCGGTTGCTCTCGTGCTATCACTGCCCTCAAGTGATATAAGAGACTTCCTTCTTCTTGTTACCTATTGCATCGTGATGTTCTCAATCATTGTGCAAGGACTGACCATAGGCAAGCTCGCACAGAAATATAGCTAAACATATAAGGTATTCTCTCTTAATTGACCTCTGCCTGTGCCGTTTCGCAGGTGGCGTTTGGCAAAACATTATAAAGAGACATTTGTGAATCCCAGAGAACGATGTCATCAAAGTGATCGTTACCAATAGCAATCACACGACGCTGACTGGTAAAAGTCCGATTACCATGCCTTGCGTTTTCTTGTTCTTTATCACCGGCATTAGAGTCATCAATCTGAGTGGTTGTCCCGACAATAAACGCACCGGCACCATTTTCACCATGGCTCACGAGTGTATAGGCCGGCGCTTCAGGAGCCGAAACATCCTCATTAACGGCCTCGTCCCCAGGGCGATAACCCCCGCGCCCTCTGGGATTTAAAAATGTATCATCATTCTCATTTTCTACAACCAAATCGTTATCCGGTCCGTTATTCTTTATAACTTCAACACTGGCAAGCTGGCTCGACATCCCATCAGAATGAAAATGAGCCTTCTTCAGCCTGATATTGGCCGGATCATGGCCCATAGCCATGATCTGCTCCTCAAAATCACTGACATTGAGTTCAAACTTGCCAATACCGCCAACAACAACACCGCCCACTTGATAACTATTGTGAAACAGGTTGCTGTCATAATTACTGGTGGACGGATCACCGTCTGCGTTTTGGTCACCGTCATGATCGGGATCAAAATCAGGCCACGGGTAGTTATGAGTGTCCGGATTCACCAACACTTCATCAGTTACAACGTCATACAACTCGACCGAATAGACAAAATAATCCTCTGCTTCTTCACCTTCAAGATCGGCAATACCCAAAATAAGCCCGACGGTTCCAGCCCCGGATGTAGTATCATCATAATCATCAAGATCGATATACAAAGTATGTGCAACAAATTTTCCATGTGTAGGGCTCCAACTATTGCGAGGAGACATACCACCCTTTAAACCATGCACTTTTTCACCATAATTCAAATTCAGGGCTCCTTTCACTCTACCCTCCGGTGGACAATAGGCACCACCCGACCCCCAAGGATCATAGACTGCATTTCCCGTCGTACATCCACCCCATCTCGGATTGCTGGTCGCAAAACTCAAATTTTTCCATTGGTAAGAATTTGGATTAAGACGCAGCTGCGCCTTATGATCCTCGGCATAAAACGTATCATAGGCCCCAACATTGCTGGCACAACAATATTGCGCCTTGTAATTATTCTTATTTAAAGAACGGTATAACGACACGTTGGAAAAACCATTACCTTTTAGATCATGCCTCGTACCGTCATCACCGCGGTGCCACTCTGCACTCGACTCAATCCAATCACCGGCCCTACGACAGTATTTATGAACGAATGTTTTGGCAACTTCAGCACTGGTTAAATTAGCCGGATTTATTGTTGATTCTAAGGCAGGATCCGTCGCCAGCGGATCAGAATTGTAGGGTACAGGCAAATCAGTTGCCGGTGCGTTAGCTGCACCTCCAATATACCAATCTCCAGGAATCTTCCCGCCTACTACAGGCGTTCTGGTATAAGACGGACTAACAGCAAAAGTAAAATAATTACCCCAGACATCACGGACATCAAATTCGGTCAGACCGAGCTCACGAAATGGAACGATACCGACCTGATCGGCAGCAACGGTTTCACAATCAGCCCTCTCTGTTCCAAACGTTGCATTAATCGGATTATCATTCGGATCGGCCGGACAGGGAACGCGGTAATAACGATTGGCATGAATGGATAGAGCTTTCTGGATACGCTCCATTTTCTCGTGCGTTCTGACCTCACCGTAAAAGCTTTTAGTCTCGGCTTTCTTAATTGTTCCCACCATAAACAGCCCCAGAACCATTAAAAGTATCGGAACCAACAGCAAAACAGACCCGTTTTCATTACCCAAATTATGCTTTTTCATCGTTCAAAACCCTATCGATCTATATTTTTTATACTTAAAACAAACATTTAATCAAAATACGCGTGCCAATACACTTACGCCTCGTACCATTATATCGAAAAAGGGATTGATTTTTAATAAATATTACATAAAATTTTATGTAAATTTTAGTGATTAAGGGTGCTCGCAGGAACCACCACCCGCCGCGGCCATCACCTGATCCTGCGTAAGGACGGTAACAAAATCATCATATTCGTTCGCACCCCCTGCCCGGCGAATTTCACGCTCCATAGCCACCAATGTATCAATTGTCGCTGTCTGCCCCTCAGCTGGCCCACCAACACCAAAACCCGGCACTTGAGCATTTGTGCCAGGTGTGTCGCCTCCTATATAGGCACCGGTGCCATTGGGCCCATGGCTGACAATTGCCACGGCGAAGGTATCAATCCGTGTTCCCACCGGCATTTGACGAAAATAATTTGGATCAGGTGAACCGTCAAAGTTATATGGCTGGTCTATAAAATTAGCAGGCGTATCATCGCGCACCTCAGCATAAATATCTGAACCCTCTAGCTCTGCATCTATATCCGTTGTTTCCGCCAAATTATCAAGACCACCACAAAATTGTGCCTTGGGTAAAAAACCGACGACATCGGGGTTGGCAGCATTATCAACAATATTATGTGCCAGCCGTCGGTGTACTTTATCACCAGCCGCATTCAGCAACGTATTCTGCCGCGTATAAACCGGGCTGACAATATAAGTAAAAAAATTGCCGTAATTGTCTTTGGCGAACTGCTCAGGCAACCCCAACGTTCGGTAAGGAATAATACCATGCGTTTGCGCCGCTACAGTACAAGTAGGCCTTTCAGTTCCTAAGGCGATATTAGGATTTTTATCTGGATTGGCCGGACAGGGCAGCCGCCAACGCATTTGTGCAAAGGTCGAAAGCGCATCTGTAATCGTCGCTATTTTGGTATCGGTTTCGATGAAGCTTTCACGTTCGGCAAAAAATTTCTCAAACCTTAGGAACGCGGCGAGGATAATGCCAATTAACAAAATCCCGATCGCTGCATCAATCAGTGTAAAGCCGGCCTCATTATTTTTTCTGTTACTCTTTCTCATCATTGATTCCATGGCCTTGCGCAGGATGTTTCCCCAACCCGGCTCATCACTTGCGCCTGTGATTGCCAAAACACAACATCATCAATCGTGTCAACAAACAAATCCGTTCCGCCGCTGGCCGACGGCAAGCCGGGTGAAAGATTATCTGTGACGGAAAACTGTATATCTCTATCAGCATTCTCCGCCTCTGCCGCACTCAAAAAAGGCCCAGGAATAGTATTGCCACCACCCAAAAACGCCCCGGCTCTGTTCGCCCCGTGACTGACCAGCACATAAGCCGGATAGATTGGCGTAAAACGGTCAGTCAATTCAGCACGCGTAGGTGGTGGAGCATTTTGGTTTTTATAATCATTATTATCCCCCCCCGGCAGCGCAGGCGGCCCGGACTGACGCGATGGTACCGGTAACTCCCCATGCGGTCCCATGAGCACGACATCCTGATCCCAACTTACGCCGTTTGGCCCGGCCGGTGTGCGAGCTCCACAACAAAAATGGGCTTTGGGAATATTCCTATGTACCGGCACCGCACTATCCTCCCATACCGGCTCGGTTAAACACCAAAGTCCAATTTGTCGCGTGCCTAAATTAGCTGTTGTCGGATCAACAGTTGCCACTGGCGAGACCCTATAAGTAAAGAAATTTCCCCAGGCATCACGCGCATAATCCTGCGGAATGCCCAGCGTTGCATAGGGAACAATTCCCTCGCGATCTGTTGCTGTCGTAAGACATTCTCCTATACCCGCTGCCACGGTAAAATTTACCTCTAATCCAAAACCTGCCGTATTCACCACATCCGCATTGTCCGCTGGACACGGAATGCGCATATGTCTTTGCGCATAAATTGAAATCGCATCCGCCACCACTTCCATCCGTTTGAACGTCACGGTTTCGAACTTTTGCGACAGCATATTGGTAATAATCAGCAAACCAGCCGAAAACATCAATCCAAGAATAACGGAAACGATCGCAATCTCTACAATCGTGAAACCCTCTTCTCGCTCTTTGCTATGTTGCCTACGGTACCGCACAGCTATCCTTTCCCAAACGCGCCAAAATCATACCTTGTGTTGAAAACCGAACGATGTCGTCGAAGTAAGTAGCGTTGTTTGCATCATTTCGCTCCAGCGCCCAAACGCCAAGCTGGGTATTGTTTGCGTTCAGTATTTCATGCGTGCCGCCAATAGTGGGGACGCCACCAACACCGACACCGCCAATCCGCACCCCGCTATTCACAAAAGCACCGACCTCATTCGGGCCGTGGCTAATCAATGCATAAGCAATGGTTTCAATATTGGTCTGTGTGGGATCGTAAATATTAGGCTGGTAATAAGGATTGTTTGTACCAAAGGGCGCTGGAGTGGCGTCACTTGAATTGACCTGAATATCAACGCCGCCAGGACTGGGATCACGAGGGCCGTCTACATACAGGCCATTAGCGCCATCGCGGTCAAACAGCGAAATCCTACCTGTCGCCGCCGTGTTACAAGTCCCAACGTTAAGGGCAAGTGGATTCTGACATATCACGATCTCCGCGCCACGATTTTCGCCGTTACAACAAAAACGCGCCTTTTCTGCATTTTTATTGCGCCCGGCCTCAATCCACTCTGTGGTACGACACGATGCATGAACATCCGTACCTTCCTCTTCGGGGTCCTCGGTAAAATCCGGGTTCACTTTATAAGTAATATAATTCCCCCAACCATCGCGCACATCATCTTCACCCAGTTGCAACGTAAAAAACGGCACGAGGCCGTCCGCACGCCCGGCCCCTGCACAACCTCCAATGGAGGTACCAGTTGCATTGCTTCCGCCTTCACTACCGAAAGGCTCGCCACCACCAGTTATTCTTCTGGGATCAGCGGGACAGGGAATACGGTAATTACGTAGCGCAAAAGCCGACATCGCATCCATAATCACTTCCATACGCTGAATGGTGGTGCTTCTTCTTGTCTTTTTATCGACAGTATTGAAAACCGAAGCCGCGGCCACAAGCAGCAGCCCGACAATAACCATGACGATCGCAATTTCAACTAGGGTAAATCCCGCTTGCCGTTTCATTCGCTCTTAATACCTCAAATCCCAATTCGTTAATTATAGCATAGCCAATAGCAATGTAGTCAAAAGAAGGCATTGTTATAATCCTCTCTTTCCGTGGAAACAATCTTGCTAAAACTGTTCTGTGGACTATATGGTACATATATGAGTGCAAGCCCTTCGCAAAAAAATAACCCTCCCGCTCGCGAAAAGATACTTTTCGCTGCTTTCGACCTTTTCCATGAAAAGGGCATTCAGGCCACCAGTGTTGACGATATTCTGAAGCATTCAGGAACAGGGAAAAGCCAGTTTTACCATTATTTCAAAAGCAAGGAAGGAATCGTCCATTCCCTGTTACAACAAATGCACCAACGCCTGAAAACGGATACAACCATAAACCCGGACATTGAAAGCTGGAGTGATTTGGAACGCTGGCTGCGGACGCCGGGCGAAATGCAGGAATCATGTTCGTGTCAGCGTGGTTGCCCCATCGGTACGATTGCGGCCAATCTGGCACCGAAAGATGAATTGATCCGGCAGGACATCCAACTCATATTTGAAACGATGAAGATAAAACCGAAGGTCTTTTTTGCCACGCAAAAAGCACAGAGAAAACTCAGGAAAGAAACCGACCCTGATAGCCTTGCAACATTTTGTGTGAGCCTGATACAAGGCACGGCCCTTTTATCAAAGGTAGAACGTAGCACGACTCCGTTTAACTCCGGGATTGATCACGCCCTAATATATTTGAAATCTTTCAAAATTGATTAGGGGTTGACAGCCCTACGATCTGTACTATTTAGTACAAAAGTAATGTGAAAACCTTTCAACTCCGGAGCCACCCATGGGATCAAAGATAGAAGCTTTTGCACTTAGCTATGCCGGAGCGGTTATTCGTTTCCGTTGGGCATTTATTTTACTAACCTTGATGATTGCTTTTGCAGCCGGATCAGGGATGCCGAGACTGGAATTCGCCAATAATTACCGCATATTTTTCAGTGACGAAAACCCGGATCTTGTCGCCTTCGAAGAATTTCAAAATATCTACACCAAAAACGACAACATCATGTTCGTCGTGCAACCCAAAACCAAAGACCTTTTTTCAGGAGATGTTGCGGGGGCCATTGAATATATTACAGAAGAAGCCTGGCAAATTCCCTTTGCTACCCGTGTGGATTCTGTCACCAATTTTCAATATAGCTGGGCCGAAGGTGATGACCTGACCGTGGATGATTTGATCCGTGATGGCCCCTCTCTTTCGAAGCAAGAACTGGCACACAAGCAACAAGTCGCGATTGTTGAGCCGCAGCTCCTGGGCAATATGATAGCGCGCGATGTAGAGACCACAGGTATTAATGTTACCGTCCAATACCCCGAAAAAGAACTCACCGAATTACCCGAAGCCGTTGCCAAAGCCCGCTCAATCGTAGCAGCAGCGCAGGAGAAATACCCCGACCTCCATATTGCACTCACCGGAATTTCCATGATGAATAACGCCTTTATGGAAGCTGGCATGAAAGATATGCAGACCTTAACACCATTAATGTATCTCTTCCTGATTATCGTGATGATCTTCACGTTACGCTCATTCTCAGCCACCATAGCAACGCTCTTTGTCATCGCCTTCTCTGCCATCACAGCAATGGGCGCTGGTGGCTATATGGGTATACAGCTCACCCCGATATCGATGATGGCGCCAACTATTGTGCTGACACTGGCGATTGCAGATTCCGTTCATATTCTAGTTTCCATGATTGCCGGAATGCGTGAGGGACAGGACAAGATTACAGCCCTGAAAGAAAGCGTCCGCATAAACTTTATGGCTATCAGCATCACAAGTCTGACAACGATTATTGGGTTCCTCACTTTAAACATGCTGGATACGCCACCCTTCCATCATCTGGGCAATATGACCGCCGTCGGCATTGGCGCGGCGTGGTTTTATTCCCTGACCTTTCTTCCTGCTGTGGTTAGCTTTCTTCCTATTAAAGTTAAACCCGGCAGCAAGAAATCCGGCATCACAAAGTTTCTTACGGCCTATGCCGACTTTGTCATTGCAAAGCAAAAGCCTATTCTGATTGGCTCTATAGCCGTTGCAATCGTTCTGATCGCCATGATCCCGCGCATTGAAATCAATGATCAATGGGTCAATTATTTTGACCGCTCCATTCAGTTCCGGGTTGATGCTGAATTCGGAATGGATGAACTCACCGGCGTTTACCTGATCGAATATTCCGTAGAATCAGGTGAATCCGGCGGCATCAGCAACCCGGCTTACCTTGCCAACCTATCCAAATTTACAGACTGGTTACGCAATCAGCCCGAAGTTGAGCACGTCAACAGCTACACCGACATTATCAAACGCCTGAACAAAAATATGCATGGTGATGATGAAAGCTGGTACCGTCTGCCGCAAGAGCGCGAGTTGGCGGCGCAGTATTTACTCCTCTATGAGATGTCACTTCCGTTCGGACTGGATCTGAACGATCGTGTGAATATCGACAAATCGGCCACAAGAATTAGCGCTACACTCGGAAATTATACCACCAGAGAAATGCGTGACTTTATCATACGCACGAAAACATGGCTGGAGCAAAACACACCGGACGCCATGCATGCCACGGCGACTGGCCCTACTGCGATGTTTGCTTATGTGTCCTTCCGTAACATTAAAGGGATGCTGCAAGGAAACGCCATTGCAATTGTAACCATCGCTTTCATCATTATGTTAGCGATGCGCAGTGTTGGTATCGGCGCGCTCAGCCTGATCCCGAATGCTGTGCCGATCCTGATGACATTTGGTGTTTGGGGGTTAATCTCAGGCAATATCGGCATGGCCTCAGCCACAGTCTCGGCCGTAGCGCTCGGTATTGTCGTGGATGACAGCGTGCATTTTCTGTCCAAATATTTACGAGCGCGCAGGGAAAAAGGAATGGATAAGGCCGAGGCCGTCACATATGCTTTTGAAACTGTTGGTCTGGCGCTGGTTATCACAACAATTATCCTAACCTTCGGATTTCTGGTTATGTCGCTATCGACGTTCCAGATCAATGAACAGCTCGGCATGATGACAGCCGTCACGATGGTCATCGCGCTGATTATGGACTTTACTCTGCTTCCGGCCTTGCTTTTGATCGGCCATAATAAAACAAAGCAGAAAACACAAGAAAAAGGAGCACAAAAAGATGACAAGACAATTTCCCAAGCTGCTTAGTATCGTAGCCCTCACCGTTCTGCTGGCAGTTCCAGCTTTTGCCGAAACGCCGGAGGAAAAGGGCTTTGCTATTGCTGCCCGTTCTGATCGCTCAGATCGCGGTTTTGGCGACAGCACCGTTGACATGAAAATGGTCTTGCACAACGCTCATGGTCAGGAAACCAGCCGCACGCTTAAAACCAAAACCCTGGAAATTCCTGATGAAGAACTCGGGGACAAAAGCGTCGTTGTTTTTGACAGCCCGGCAGATATTAGCGGAACCGCGCTACTATCTCATGCTCACATTCTTGATCCGGACGATCAGTGGCTGTATTTACCGGCACTAAAACGTGTTAAGCGCATATCTTCAGTCAATAAATCCGGGCCTTTTGTCGGCAGTGAATTCGCCTTTGAAGATTTCACGGCACTGGAGCTTGGCAAGTACTCCTATAAATACGTCAAGGAAGAGCCCTGTGGCGACATGAATTGCGACGTCATTGAACGCACACCAAAATATGAGCATTCCGGCTATAGCAAACAAATGTCCTGGATTGATCAAAAAGTTCATCAGGTTCGCAAAGTTGAATTTTATGACCGCCGCGGTGATCTACTAAAAGTCCTGGGCCTCAAGGATTACCAGGAATATGACGGCGGCATCTGGCGCTCTCACACATTTCACATGGAGAACAAACAGACCGGTAAAAGCACGGATTTGATTTATTCCAATTATAAATTTAAAAATGGATTTGACGAAAATGACTTTGAAAAAGGCGTTTTAAAGCGTGCTCGCTAGACCTCTTATAGCATTACTCCTCTTCTTACTCCCCGCGTCAGCCATGGCCGGGGAGATAGATATTTCTGGATTTGTTGGAGCAGAAACCAGAGTCTTCACACAAAGCGCAAAACAACCCGGGCAAGAAAGCAATCCGGAAGCCTCGCTCATTTTAAATCCTGAATTCCGGTATAAAAAAGACTCTCATCAATTCAGCTTCATTCCTTTTTACCGGCTTGATAGCCGCGATCATGAGCGCTCACATTTTGATATCCGCGAGGCTTACTGGCTCTATGCAGCCGATGACTGGGAATTTCTAGCCGGGCTCAACAAAATCTTTTGGGGCGTGACTGAATCCCGCCACCTCGTTGACATCATCAACCAGACCGATGCTGTGGAGGACCTGGACGGCGAAGACAAACTTGGTCAACCTATGCTCTCCGTTACCAAATATAATGACTGGGGCCAGCTTGATTTCTACGCTCTGCCTGGCTTTCGCGAGCGAACCTTCCCGGGCTCTGACGGTCGCTTCCGAGGGCCTCTGGTTATAGATACCGACAATGCCCGCTATGAATCCAGCCAGGATGAAAAGCATGTTGATTTTGCCGCACGCTATTCCCATTATTTCGGTGACTGGGATGTAGGACTGTCGCATTTTTACGGCACGGTGCGCGAACCCCGCCTTGTCCTCAATGGCCCTGGCACAAAATTAGAGCCCCATTACGACATCATCAACCAGACCGGCACCGACATCCAATACACCAAAGATGCATGGCTATGGAAGTTCGAAGGCATTGTGCGCGAGGGACAGGGCGAGACATTCGCAGCAGCCACTGGTGGATTTGAATATACTTTCTATCAGGTTTTTGACAGTGCCGCCGATATTGGCGCTCTGACGGAATATCATTATGACGGCCGCCATGCAGATGCTGCCCCATCAGGCTTCGATAATGATGTCTTTGCTGGCGTACGGCTAGCCCTGAACGATATCCAGGATACAGCAGTCCTGGCTGGGTTTTCCATTGACCCCGATGCGTCTGAAACGTTCTACAATCTAGAAGCTGAGCGTCGCATCGGCGATAACTATGAAATAGAGTTTCGCGCCCGCTTTTTCACCGGGGCTGACCCGGGCGAGTCATCTTTTCCTTTGGAAAAAGACGACTACATCCAGATACGTTTCGCCCGCTATTTCTAAGCAATCAGGATACTGACGACCCGGTATATTTTTTTCTTAAGGGCATTATCCTTTAATCTTATAAGCTTCATATATATGGCATAGGCCTCTTGATCCCGTTTTGGTAACGATTCTCCATTACTGAAATGACCTAAACCAAACCCTTCAAAAAACCTTTCATAAGTCACATCGCAATAGCCCTTCATCACATAAAGCTTATCCAAAGGAAAACGATTCTGGCCAGATTCATATTTCTGGAGTTGTTGAAAGCTGACATCAAGAATAGCAGCTACTTCCCGCCTCGATAAATTTCTCTCCATTCGCAAATCACGCAAATTCCTACCAATAATTTTGGCTTCCGGCGGCACGCGCCTTAGATTTTTATTTTCCTTTTTAGACATGTTACCTTCACCAAAATTAACACCATAAGTTGTATTATGGTTTCTATTTAGGCAACTTTCAAGAAAAAATTGCTAAAATGGAAATATTTTGAGGAAATTAGGCGTGGCATACTTGCCCTATGGATGCGCAATGGCTGAAAACCCAGTTTGAATTAAACCCGGAAACGACAAAAGCAGGGCTAGCTCAAATGTTGGGGCTGGAGCCTCCTGCTATTAGCAAAATTCTTGGCGGCAAGCGCCAAATCAAAGCTCATGAATATATTACAATGCGACAGTTTTTTGGCTTGCCGTCTGATGGCGAAAGAAGCCTGAAAAATAACAATGGCTCTACAGCAAATGCGGGCGCCTTACAATTAAGCGAAAATAGCCAACACGAACAAAACCAACAATGGGTTATCCCATCTGGACTGTTAGAAGAGAGAACAAGTGCACCGCCTGATCAAATTAAAGTTTTTAAAGTCAAAGAAAACACGATGGAGCCGGATTTTAAAATAGGAGAAAATGTTGTCGTGGATATTTCTGACCGCAATCCCTCCCCACCAGGTACATTCATTATATCTGACGGATATGGTGAATTAATTAGGAAATGCGAACTTGTTACCGGATCCAAACCACCCAAAATTCGTATTACAGCAACAAGAAAAGGATTTCAGCTGCAAACTCTTGAGCTATCAGATTTCCGCATCATCGGCAGGGTCATTGCCAGGCTACAATGGCTTTAGGTCTGGCTGTTTCTCAGACCAGCAAATGAATTCCGGGTTTAAAAATTTTGGATCAGCGCCAACATAGCGTAAGGCGCGGCCTTGCGTATCGGTAACCACACCGCCCGCCGCACGTAAAACCGCATCAGCCGCGGCCGTGTCCCATTCGCAAGTCGGACCAAAGCGCGGATAAATATCGGCCTTGCCCGCAGCTATCACGCAAATCTTGAGAGAGCTTCCGCATTTCAAAAGCTTTTCGACTTTATAATCGCTTAAAAAGCTTTCCAGTTTCTCTGCACTTCCATGGCTTTTGCTGGCTACAATTGTCACCCCCCCTTTTGGCACCTTGCGCACATGAATAGATTTTTCATGATCGGTTTCCTCCAACCATTTTATTGCCTCGGATTCTCCGTTCTCATCTATATACCCGGCATAAAGCTCACCTTTTTCCGGCGCATAAACAACGCCAAGAACAGGATCACCTTTATATATAAGCGCAATATTGACGGTAAAATCACTGCCGCCACGAATAAACTCGCGCGTTCCATCCAGCGCATCAACACGCCAGGAATATTCGGAACTAGTGATATCAGGAATGCGCCCGGCGGCCACGGCCTCCTCTCCGATCATCGGCACATCGGGTGCCATTTCGGCCAGCGCCTTTTCGATGAAGGTTTCGGCTTCCTGGTCGGCAATAGTGACGGGCGAGCCGTCCTTTTTGGCCTCGACATCTTTGTGGCCGAGATCGTCAAAATATTTAAGCGTGATTTCACCCGCCCCAATCGCCACACGGCGGAGTTGGTTGCAAAGCGCTTTACGATGTTGAAGGATTTTAGACATAGGGGCCAAACCTGCTATTTATAGGATAATGCATTGATTTCATTTTATAAATTAATATCCTTCAGTCTGTTCCGCAGAAATGCTATTTCTATAATTCTTATCTTATTGTTTTTCTTTTGTTTATAGCATGCCGTGGCTACATTATAGGAAATATATCCTATAATGTCAAGGTGGGCTGTATATCCCTAAACCGCAAGCGCCTTTTCTTTTTTGCCCTGTTCATTGGCAGCCTGGTTTTTTAATTTTACCTGCATTTCGATGTAGCTAACAATCTGTTCGACACAAGTCTCGATATCATTGCTTTGCGTATCGACGACCATCTCGGGATTTTCCGGTGCTTCATACGGGGAATCGATGCCGGTAAACTCGGCAATCTCTCCGGCCCGCGCTTTTTTGTACAAACCTTTTGGGTCGCGACTTTCGCAAGTGGCAAGATCGGCACTCACGTAAATTTCATGAAAATGCGCCGGCGCTGCTACCCGTGCCCGGTCGCGGTCGGCGCGGTATGGCGAAATAAAAGCACTCACCACAATCAAACCACTATCGGCCTGCAGCGCTGCCACTTCACCGACGCGGCGAATATTTTCCGTGCGGTCTTCGGGTGAAAAGCCAAGATCGGCATTCAAGCCATGACGCACATTGTCACCATCAAGCACATAGGTGTGAAGCCCCTTTTCAAACAAAGCCTTGTCCACGGCCATCGCCAGCGTTGATTTCCCGGACCCTGAAAGACCCGTCAACCAGAACACGCCACCATAATGTCCGTTACGCTCGGCCCGCATCTGCTGATCAACCAGATAATTCACTGTATAAATATTTTCTGATTTCGGGGTTGTAGAAGAGCGCTGATCTGCATAGCCCTCCATATTAATCATACCGCCACCGGCAATGTCATAATCTTCATACATCACCAAACGCCCAAGCCGCGCATTGTCGGTATAAGGATCAACGGGAAGCAAATCGCGAGCGCGCAATGTGACTTCTGCCACCGCGTTACGGCCAACCTCGCCAGATTTTTCGGCTTCGCCGAGATCATTTGTATCAATCACTTTGTCGATGGACTGCACGGTAACCATCGCTTCATGCGTGCCATAGCGCACCTTATAAGAATTTCCAACCTTGAGCGGATTATGAGAGAGCCAGAAAATATTAGAGCGAAACACATTGGAGAGCATTGGCGGGTTTTTGGTATGCGAACCGATATGACCGCGCTCAACAAAGATGCGTTCATCCAAAGTAATACCAATGACTTCACCGGCATGGGCTTCGACTTTATTTTCATCTTCGGGCCAGACTTCAATAGAGGTCACAATTGCCTCTTCATTGCCCGGCGAAAATAAAACCGTATCGCCTTTGCGCAAAATACCGGTTTCAATCCGTCCGACAATGATGCGCTTTTCACCGTAGCGGTACACATCCTGCACCGGAAAACGCAAAGCGCGTGCCACCGGCGGCATCGCCAGATCAAAACTATCGAGAACCTCGATCAAATTATGGCCGTTATACCAGTCCATATTTTTGCTGCGGCCCGCAATCATATCGCCTTCACGGGCAGAAATGGGGACGATATGCGAAGCGCTAAGGCCGATCGAGCCGAGATACTCTGTAACCTCTTTGGTGACCTTTTCAAACACTTCCGGGTCATGGCCAGCGACATCCATCTTATTGACCACCACGGCAACTTGTTGCATGCCAAGCAAGTGAAGCAAATACGCATGGCGTTTTGTTTGTTCGCGCACGCCTTCTGTAGCATCAACCACGAGGATCGCCGCATCGGCTTCCGCCGCACCGGAGACCATGTTCTTGAGGAATTCGCGGTGGCCCGGCGCATCAATAATCACGTAATCGCGCATCGCGGTTGAAAACCAGATCTGCGTTGTGTCGATGGTGACGGCCTGATCACGCTCGGCCTGGAACGCATCGAGGACAAACGACCATTCCAGCGCGTCAGTTCCGCGGCGCTTGCAAATCTCCTGCAGCTCTTCATATTTTCCTTCGGGCAAGGAGCCGGTGTCATAGAGCAACCGCCCGATCAGCGTTGATTTCCCGTGATCGACATGCCCGACAATCACCACGCGGAGTTGCTGATGGGATTGTGTGTTTTGCTTTGTTGTTTTCTTCTTGGCCATGACCTACATGTACCCCGCCTTACGGAGCTTCTCGAAACTATCTTCTGTTTCCTTATCCATCGAGCGTCCGGCGCGCTCAGACGTGTTCGTCGTTTCCAGCTCTTCGATAATTTCCTCGATATTCGAGGCGCTGCTTTCCACCGGGAAGGTAATGTTCTTCTCACCGAGCGAGCGGTAGCGCATCATTTTGCCGGTTTCCTCATCCTTGCGTGCAAAATACAACTCGCAACTCGGAATGTTTTCGCGCTGAATGTAGCGCCAGATATCCACTTCCGTCCAGTGCAGGATCGGATGAATACGCAAATGCGCACCTTCAGGAAATTCGGTTTTGTATTGATCCCAAAACTCCGGCGGCTGGTCTTTGAAATCCCATTCGCCGTCAATCGAGCGCGGAGAGAACACACGCTCCTTCGCGCGCAGGCCTTGCTCATCACGGCGGATACCAAGCACCACGCCTTTATATTGTTTTTCGGTGAGAAGAGTCTTGAGCCCTTCGGTTTTGCGCATGGCGGCGCGGGTGGCCGGTGGCAGGGTCTCGTCCATTTCCTCTTCCGGCGGGCACATATGGGTGATGCAATCGAGATCCCATTCCTTGATCAGCATGTCGCGGAAATCATAAACTTCCTGCATCTCCATACCGGTATCAAGCAGCACAACCGGAAACGGCACACGGCCAAAAAATGCCTTGCGCACCAGCCACAGCAATGCCGTCGAATCCTTACCGATCGACCACAGCATTGCCATCGGGTGCAGCCGGTTATAAGCCTCACGAATAATGTAAATACTTTTACTCTCTAATTCGTCGAGATAATTATGCATTTAGATTCCTTAAACTGCGCTAAACAGCTTTTAAGGCCGATTTTTCACTAGACCGAATTTCAGGCCGCCCGATAGATATATAACGAAAACCCTTGTCTTCCATATCCTCGGGTTTGTAAATATTGCGTAAATCCACAAGAACTTTACTTTTCATGAGCTCCCCTAGTTTCCCAAGGCTAAGCGCACGAAATTCATTCCACTCGGTAATAATCACGAGCACATCGGCGTCTTTCGCCACCTCGTATGCATCCTTACACCACTCTATTTTCTCCAGTTCTTTTGCCGCTTCTTCCATAGCCGCCGGATCATAGGCTGCAACTTTCGCGCCCTCATCCTGTAACAATGGAATAATCTGCAAACTCGGGGCTTCGCGCACATCATCGGTATTTGGTTTGAACGCAACGCCCAAAACACCAATACGTTTGCCGTCTACATTGCCACCACAAGCATCGATAATCCGCAGTGCCATGGATTTTTGCCGCTCGGAATTCACCCACAGCACAGTCTCAACAATATTTTGTGGCGCGCCGTGCTTCTGTCCGATTTGTGTCAGTGCCATCGTATCCTTGGGGAAACAGGAACCGCCATAGCCCGGCCCGGCATGCAGAAATTTAGAACCTATCCGTCCGTCCAGCCCAATACCACGCGCCACGTCCTGTACATTGGCCCCTGTCTGCTCACACAGATTGGCAATCTCGTTGATAAAAGTAATCTTGGTCGCCAAAAAGGCATTGCCCGCATATTTAATTGTTTCCGAGCTTTCAGGTGTTGTTACAACCATCGGCGTTTCATTGATATAAAGCGGTCTGTAAAGCCTGCGCATCACCTCAACGGCGCGCTCACTATCTGTACCAATGACGATACGGTCAGGGCGCATAAAATCATTAATTGCTGCGCCTTCGCGCAAAAACTCCGGATTGGAGCAAACGTCAAATTCAGCCTTGGGATTTTCTTCGCGGACAATTTTTTCAACAACCCGCGCCGTGCCAACCGGCACTGTCGATTTGGTCACAATGACTGTATAGCGATCAAGAGCACCCGCAATCTCACGCGCGGCGGCCTCAACATAGGACATATCCGCCTGACCATCTTCGCCCGGCGGCGTACCCACAGCGATAAAAACCGCATCCGCGCCCTCCACGGCTTCTTTTAAATCAGTAGTGAAAGAGAGCCGTCCAGCTTTAACCTGCTTTTCAACCAGATCCTCAAGACCGGGCTCATATATAGGGATATCGCCCTTTTTCAGGCGCTCAATCTTGTGCTCGTCCTTATCAAGACAAACGACATCAATGCCAAATTCTGCAAAGCAAGTGCCAGACACCAATCCGACATAACCCGTACCAACCATCCCAATACGCATAGCGCAAAACTCCTTGTAATCTGCGGCCCAACGACGAGGACACTATAGCCTGTCCAGCCACAGCGCAATATATTTAAACAGGATATTAATATATTTTCATATATTCTGGTATTACTCCTGCAATTCCCCTAAGAGCCTAGGGAGTTATGGGGAAAACCATTGCAAATACAGGGGAAATTTGGTTAACTCCTCCCATAAAGATTTCACGCGCAAAGCAACAAGAGTGCAAAGGATAGATCATGGCCCAGAAAGACAATAAGAAAGAAGACAAAAAGCAAGGCAAGGACAAGGCTCAAAGTAGTAATAAAGGTGCTGAGGCCGCAAATCTGCCCCTCTTTTATAAAAAACCGGCCCCCCTGGATGCCAAGGCCCACGCCAGTCTTTCCCTCAATAAAAATTTTGGTTTTGGCTTTACCGAAGGCGTGAATGCCATTCCGGTTAATCTGATAGAAATGCCGCAAATCTGCCATTTCTATCCAATCGCCTTTTCACCGGACAGCAATGCAACGCCTGTGGCTATTCTTGGCTTGCGCGATAATGAAAATCTATTTCTGAAAGGCAAAGACTGGGAACCAGACAGCTATATTCCAGCCTATATCCGCCGCTATCCGTTCATTTTCTCAGAACTGCCAGAAAGCGACCAACTCACCTTGTGTGTTGATATGAATGATGATGTCATCAGTGAAAAAGGTGAGCAGCCTTTCTTTGACAAAGAAGGCAAGCCAACCGAGCTCTCCAACAACGCTTTGGAATTCTGCAAATCCTATCACGCCGCTGCTCAGCAAACCGTGGAATTTAGCAAGACGCTATCCGATAGCGGTCTTCTGGTCGAACGCGAAGCGCAAATAAACGTCGCAGATGGCAAACGCATCAATTTCTCCGGCTTCAAGATCGTTGACGAGAAAAAGCTAGCCGAGCTGGACGATAAGGCCTTTCTGGAATGGCATAAAAAAGGCTGGTTGCCATTTATTTATGCGCATCTGTTCTCCGGTGCCCAGTGGCAACGCCTAACCAAGCTCCTGAACGAACGTCTGGAAAAAGAAGCCGCATAGCCTTCAATTTCAGCAATATTATTAACAGAATCAAGGCCTGTGGATATTTCTTGTCATAGTGCCTTGATCCCCTCTGCATGCCGTGCTACCCATTTCTTACCACCATAAAAACAATCAGGGGATACGAAGATGGCTAAAGTAGGCGCACAAAGAGCGGCTGAGTTGACAGGAAAATCCAAATCAACCATCCAGCGTTCGATGAATAGTGGTAAAATTTCTTTTGAACTCGATGCCAATGGCCGCAGGGTCATTGATGTATCTGAGCTGGATCGAGCTTTTGGCTTGCAACAAAAGAGTGGTGAAAGTAGCTCTGCTTCTGTCGAACAAGAACTACAAAAAGCCTCTTCAATGCTTGAGGTAGAACGCATGCAGATGCGAATCAAGATGCTGGAAGATCAGCTCCATGCAGCCAATGAACAAATTGCCGACCTCAAGGAACAACGCGACAAATGGCAAAAGCAGGCCGATCAGGTCCTTATCACCAGCCAGTACAGCCAGAAGCAGGCCGAGGAATTGCGAGAAAAACTGAATGATCGTGAACGCAAAGCAAGAGCGCGCCGTCAACAGATCATGGAAGGCCAGATGAAAAAACTGAAACCGCAAAACGAAAACGATCAGGATGAATCTGAGACATCCTCAGGTGGATTTCAGGGCCTTTGGAAAAAGGTAAAAGGCCGCGCCTAAAAAGCTAAATACTGTCAAATTAATCAAAAAGAGGCCTCATAGAAGGCCTCTTTTTTATGCCCTCACAGGTTAAAAATTCCCGTCCACTCCACAAAATGGTACAATTAAGGGCAGAAACATCACGTAAACAAAGCGGAATAAATAATGCGTTTTTATGTTCTCATTCTTGCAGGCTTAATATTTGCGTTGGCTTCACTGACCAGCACACTTTCTTTGGCCCAAACACCTACGGATACGCCGGCGCCTGACCAATCTCTGCTTTCCGCACCCGACTCATCCATACTTTCTAAGCCACAGCCTGAAAAGCCTGCATCATTACCCCCACCGCAAACAAAAACTCAGGCTACACCGACCCCAAACACATCTGTGCCAGATAAAATGTCCGATTTACCCGACAAATACATTCATGAAATGGAAGGGTTCTTTGCCTACTGCAAGAACGACGATTACCTCAAAGCACATTTCGACTGCCGTTGCCTGTCCGTACAATATATCGACAAACGCACCCAGCAAGGCCCTAGCGCTAATTCCTCTGACATTATCAAAGCCATGGAAAAAAAATCATGTCGCTATGAGCCGGAAAATTTAACCGACAGAAAATATCTGGGAGAAGACCTGAGCGAGATACCGGATGAATATATTGAAGAAGCCCATAAATTTTACGAGAACTGCAATGCTACTTATCAAATGAGCATGAATTATGATTGTGAATGTCTTTCCACAAGGTTTCTAGATAATCGTGTTGAAAGAGAGGAGGAGGTGTCAGCTGATGAAATCCTCATGTATATCAGCACAGAATGTCCCAACACAGCCGGTGCTGCAGCGCATATCTATAACGCGTGCCTGACGCAAGGCCCCTTGTTGCCGCCAAACCAAAAAGTTGAGGATTTTTGCGAATGTACAGCCAACACTTTTGCAAAGATATATAAAGACGCAGGCATTTCAGCTGGGTCACAGCAATATACCAGCCTGAGAAGCTCTGCTATGCTGATGTGCACGAAGAATCGCAACGGCGATCCTATATACCCAAACATCACAAAGCGTCGTTGATTATTTATTTTGACTAGAAACTTCGAGCCAGCTTTTGGCATGCTGTAAAATATTGGCAATATAAAACTGTGCAGTTTCTATCTTGTCTTTGTAAAATATCTCATCGCCTTTACCTTCAGCCACTGCGGCAGATCGTGCCAGCAAAACACCTCCGGCAATAATCGCAAAGCCGTTGAGATATGGAACAGAAACTGCACTGGCACCGTCCATATTTTTATCATCCGCCAATTTTAACAGGCCTTCCGTTGAATCACGTAGAGCAGAAAGTGAAGATGAAAAAGAGCCTTTATTTGAATCAGGAACACTTGCCTCTAATTCATCGATATAAACTTCTGCTGCGTTACCATCGTCATGAATAATCTTGCGAAACACAAGATCTGACGCCTGAATGCCGTTTGTACCTTCATAAATCGGCAAAATACGCGCATCGCGGTAATATTGGGCCGCGCCGGTTTCCTCAATAAAACCCATGCCTCCAAAAACCTGAATCCCTGTTGATGTGACATCACAAGCCATATCCGTGCACCAGGACTTTACAAGCGGCGTCAGCAAATCAACTTTGGCCTGCGCCGCTGCGTCACCTGCCATCGCCTGATCTAGCGCAATAGCGGCATCATACGTCAAGGCACGACCCGCCTCTGTTTTCGCGCGCATCGACATGAGCATTCTTTGAACGTCGGCATGTTCGGCAATGGCGACGCGCTCACCCGAAGAAAAAGATTTTCCCTGCACACGTTCTTGTGCAAAATCCCTGGCCGCCTGATAGGACGCTTCAGCAATCGCCACACCCTGCAGACCAACCGAGAGCCGCGCATTATTCATCATCGTGAACATACATTTTAGGCCTTCATTTTCGCCGCCGAGCAAATAACCGGTTGCCCCATCAAACTCCATCGTGCAGGTCGGCGAGGCATGAATGCCGAGCTTATGCTCTAAACCAATACACTGCACCGCATTGCGCGCGCCACCCTCCATAACTTTCGGCACCACAAACAGCGAAATACCCTTTACGTCTTCCGGCGCTTCGGGAAGCCGCGCCAGCACAAGGTGAATAATATTATCGGTAAAGTCATGTTCGCCATAGGTGATAAAGATTTTTTGCCCGGAAATTTTATAACTGCCATCATCCTGCTTCTCGGCTTTTGATCGCAACAAACCCAGATCGGAGCCCGCCTGCGGCTCGGTCAGATTCATCGTCCCGGTCCATTCCCCGGAAATTAATTTTGCCAGATAAAACTCTTTTTGCTCGTCCGTTCCATGCGCGGTAATTGCCTTGATCGCGCCCTGATTAAGCAGCGGACACAAACCGAACGACATATTCGCCCCCTGCCACATCTCCTGGATCGGAAACGCCAGCGCCCAGGGCAAGCCCTGCCCGCCATGCTCAGGATCAAACGGAACAGCATTCCAGCCACCTTCGCAATATTGCTGATACGCATCCTTAAACCCCGGCGCGGTTGTCACCGCATCGCCGTCGAGCTTCGCGCCATTTTCATCGCCAACTTTGTTTAAAGGCGCCAATACCTCTGAAGCCAGCTTGGCCGCTTCGCCCAAAACAGCCTCAACGGTTTCGCTGTCGAGCTCATCATGCTCAAAACCAAGCACCTCAGTCAGCAGGAAATGCATGTCCTGAATGGGCGGATTATAGGCTGTCATGTGAAATTCCTCGATTTGGCACAGAAGATGCAATTATCAGGATAGAGTATTTTTAACCCCAGCGGTATATCCTATGGCGAATTTAGAAAATGTTATGCAGAACAATGTGTTAGCTTCCCTCACCAAGGGGGCATCGCACAGCGTTGTAAATGCCATAAAGCAGGCCAGCAGCCGCACAGGGGTTAATTTTGCCTATCTGGTCAAGCAGGCTGCCGCTGAAAGCAACTTTAAACCTGAGATTAAAGCCAAAACCAGCTCGGCCACAGGGCTCTATCAATTCATCGAAAGCACGTGGCTGTCTATGGTTAAAAACCATGGTGCCAAGCATGGAATCTCTACCGAAGGAAAATCCCGCTCTGAAATCCTCGAGATGCGCAAAGACCCAAAAGCAGCGTCCCTCATGGCCGCAGAATTCGCTAGCGAAAATGAAAAATTCCTTAAAAATCATACCAGCAGCGAAATCGGATCAACTGAATTATACTTTGCCCATTTCCTTGGCGCCCCCAAAGCAGCCTCTTTTTTGAACGGCCTCAAAGAAAACCCATTACAGGAAGCAGCCCTTCTCTTCCCCAAAGCCGCAGCAGCCAACCGCAATGTATTTTATGACCGCAGCACGGGCCGCGCCAAAACCATGCAGGAAGTTTACAATTTCTTTGATAAAAAATTCGATAGCAGTAAAGACACAACACAAATGGTTTCCCGCCCTACCCCGGCACACAAACCGGCCCAAAGGCTCGCAAAGCATGCCTCACTGTTCCAATCTTCAGATTATATAAGGTCGCATATGGGCGGTGGCCGTGACCTGGCCTTTGAAATTCTGGGCCGCACGGGACAAAATAGCACACAGAATAACTATAACCGTATCCCCTTCCAGCGCATGCTCGCCAACCCGGTAGAGCTGATGATGCTGACCCAGTTGGACGCGCCCACTCGTGGCAAAACCCATAAAGCCTCTCTTTCCTAAAAATCCTTGTATTCATAATATTTTTCCATATAATATGGCAAAATATTGGAGGGCCTAAGGAGAGGATTTATCATGGCTAGCAAGCCATCCTACGACGATATTTTTTTGGTTATTGGCGGCGGCATTGGCGGCGCTGCTGCCGCTTATCATCTTCGCAATCGTGGCAAAAAAGTTATTATCCTTGAAAGGGAAAGTATACCCGACAGACACTCCACCGGCCGGACAGCCGCCGTATTTTTACTGGCCAATAAAGACCCTATTACATTTGCGCTGGCATATACAGGCCTGAACTTTTTTACTGAGCACGGCATATTAACACCGCGTGGCGGCCTGCAGCTTGCTACAAAAGGACAGGAAGAAGAACTACTAGCGCAGCGCTTCAATTTAGCATCTAAATATCTAAATATTAAAACGTTGAATCACAAAGAACTGGTAAATGAATCATGGGCGAAACGCTTTATGTCCGGCTATCCTATAGGCGGCATCTGGGAACCAGGCGCGCAAGATATTAATGTAAAAGCGCTCCATAATCTTTACTTAAGTGAGTTTAGACGAGATGAAGATCTTTTTTTCAATGCGAACATCAAAAATATAGAACATACAGACGGCAGATGGGTTGTTAAGACATCCCTCGGAACCTTTAACGCCGGAACCATCGTAAATGCCTCTGGTGCCTGGGGTGATAAAGTTTCAAATCTAGCAGGTGTAGACCCCCTTGGACTGGAACCAAGGCGCAGGACGGCTGTTAAATTTGAAGTGCAAGATGATGTAGATATCAGTAATTATCCTTTTGTTATTGATATCGGACAGAAGTTTTTCTTTAGGCCCTGGATAGAGAAACATGGACATTACATTATTGCCTCCCCAATGGATCAAACACCTGCAGAGCCCGGCATTGCAGAACCTGAAGAAAAAGTAATACAAGAAACAAGAGAGTTAATAGAACCTGTCCTCGGCCCTTCCACACTTGGTAAAATGAAGGCCGCATGGACCGGGCAGCGAACTTTTGTCCCAAAACATCCCGGCCCTGTCATAGAGTTTGCAAAAAACGGGCCGCGCTGGATCAATTACGAGGGACTCGGGGGTGATGGCATTATGTCCTCATTCGGAGGAGGAACAGCAGTAGCTGACCTGGCCACCTGCGGAAAAATATGTGATGAGAAGTTGCTCGAAATGCTACGCGTAGCACACCTAGACGAAAAAGCCCTTTCCTCTACCCCTGACATGGGGCTATAAAGTTTGGCATGGCTCAAGAAGCTAAACAAATATCCGTCCTGAGCGAACAGGTTAAATTACAACACGCAGCAGATGGTTTTCGCACCGGGCTTGATTCGGTCATGCTCGCCGCCGCTTGCCCTGCGAAAGACGGCGAAAGCATTCTTGACCTTGGCTGCGGCGTTGGTGGCGCTTCCTTATGTGTCCTCACCCGCATGCCCAATACCACCCTCACCGGCATTGATATTCAGGCAGACCATATTGATCTGGCCATTCAAAATGCCACAGAAAATAATATGGATGACCGCACAACTTTTTTGACATCTGATATCCGCAATTACAAAGACGGACGATTTAACCACATCATCTGCAACCCGCCATATCAGGATTCAGACGAGCGCGTATCATCACCCTCCGCAAGCAAAGAAACCGCCCACGCCCATCAGGAGCATGTAGACCTGCAGGACTGGGTCGATGCCGCCGTGCGCAATCTTAAATCAAAGGGCTCGCTGACCATCATCCACCGCGCCGATCAAACCGATAAAATTATTCAGTGTCTTGAAGGCCGTTTCGGCGGCACCGAAATCATCCCGCTCTGGCCGAAAGAAAATACGCCTGCCAAACGTGTTATCATCCGCACCTATAGAGACAGCCGCTCCCCAGCCACCATTCACCCCGGCATTACCCTGCACAAGGAAAATGGTGATTATACGGAAGAAGCGGAAGGGATATTGCGCCAGATTTTGCCTATAAAGTAAGTCCCGTGGTAATCTGGGGTATGGAGATACACTTAATTTTTACAAGAATGGTCAATACCTTCCGACGTGTAGAAAAGGCGCCAAAAGAAGGAGAGTCGCAAGACAAGCCCGATGACGATAAAGCGGCTACTGCACGAGAGAACTCTTTAGCCAATCATGTCGGAAAAAATCTGGATATAAAAGGATAGCCCTAAGCGGCTTCTTTTTCTTGATTGGCCCCCGCTGGCTTCATTTTCTCACGCAAATACTCTGCAACCTTATCCATGCTAATGCGCTCCTGCGCCATGGTGTTACGATCACGCACCGTCACCGTTCCATCCTCAATTGTGTCGTTATCAATGGTAAAACAATACGGCGTTCCAATTTCATCCTGACGCGCATAACGCTTGCCAATATTTTGTTTGATATCCAGATCAACCGCAAATTCCTCGCGCAGCGCCAGATATAATTTCGTCGCCGGACCCACATGCTCTTCCTTGGCGCTCAACGGTAAAATCGCAGCCTTCTTCGGTGCCAGGGCCGGGTGGAAATTCAAGTACACACCAGACGGCCGCGATTCATCCACCGTATACGCCTCACAAATCAGCGCCAACGCCCCGCGCGTCAAGCCGGCCGCCGGTTCAATCACATGCGGCATATACTTTTCCTGCGTAACCGGGTCCATATATTCAAGCTTTTGCCCCGAATGTTCCTGATGCGCCGTCAGATCAAAATCACAGCGATGAGCAATACCCTCCAGCTCGCCAAAGTCCGGCGCGGTAAACGGGAATTTATATTCAATATCCGACGTACCCAGCCCTTCTTTGGCGTAGTGAGACAGCTCATCATCACCATGTTTGCGCATCTGGAGATTGTCACTGGCCAGGCCAACAGCGCGCCAAAACTTTGTGCGCTCTTCAAACCAGAAATCACGCCATTTTTCGACTTCATCCGGGTGGCAGAACCATTCCATTTCCATTTGTTCAAATTCGCGAGAGCGGAAAATGAAATTGCGCGGATTTACTTCGTTTCTAAAGGCCTTGCCGATTTGTGCAATCCCAAACGGCATGCGCACACGCGAGGAATCCAAAACATTTTTGAAATTCAGAAAAATCCCCTGCGCCGTTTCAGGCCGCAAATACACCTTGTTATCATCACTTTGAACCGGCCCGGCATGGGATTCAAACATCAGGTTGAATTCTTTGGGCTCGGTGAGAGTGCCGGGCTCCGAAGCATCTGGGCCAACAAGTGTTTCTAAATCCTGCTTTGAAAAATCTGCAAATGCCAGTTCGGGCATAGTACCATCATGAGAAATCCAGCCTTTTTTAACACCGAGTTTTTTTAGCCGCCTATCCATCTCCTCATTTGTTGCATCGATAGGAAAAGCAAAAGCTTTAGCGACTTTTCCTTTAATTTTAATTTCTTCAGAACCGATATCGGCCAAAACTTTCACTTTGTCAGCAATTCTTTGGATCAAATGATCCGCACGATAGCGTTTCTTCGTTTCACGACAATCAACCATCGGATCGGAAAACCCGCCGACATGGCCACTCGCCACCCAGGCTTTCGGGTTTTGGATGATTGAACTATCCAGCCCGACAATCTGCACCGGCGTGCCATCGGGGCCAATCGGTGGCGTTACCACCATGGCTTTCCACCACAGATCACGCAGGTTGTTTTTTAGCTCAACACCCAGCGGGCCATAATCCCAAAATCCATTGATTCCGCCATAAATATCCGAAGCCGGGAAAATAAACCCCCTGCGTTTGCACAGCGCCACAACGTCTTTCATATCCAAATCCATCACTTTAGCCCCTTTATTAAGGGCTCCATCATACGGGATTTATCAGGGAAAACAAGGGCTTGAAATCCATCAGCCAGGCCAAATTTGACAGTGACGAATGCGGGTCTATATCATGCGTATATAGACCCGAAAGGCAGGTCAATTATGTCACAAAATAGCGTTTCATGGAGTAGTATCCAAGGTGCCATGCGCGGGACCCACCACCATCCCGGTTGGGACAAGGTGATGGAAGATATCTACGATGCGCAGGAATTAGAGGAAGAAAAAGAGGCGGAACTAGAACGCATGCGCCAGCAAGATGAGTTCGAAGAAGATATGCAATATGAGCTGGAATATTCTCTCATGGTAAACGCCGTATACGCGGCCCCGTTCTATTACGCACACAGAGAAGAAAATCAGTTCACGTATACTCTGAATACGACATATGATCAGGACGACCTTGCTCCGACACATTCTCACTGGGATGCACACCCGATTTCAAGCCCCGAGGAAGGTCCAAAGATACATATACTCAACTTTGGCTACGATCAACCTGATCAGCATTGGAATCGACCCGCCGCAAACACACCCGAATATCGCATGGCCAGCGGCTTTTAAAGCTATTCTAACCCATTGTTATATAAAGGGTTATTCGGATTTTTTTGCTTTTTATAGGGGTTTTCATGTATAATGCACTCAACACTGAAAGGAAAAAAGTAATGGGCAACAACATTGAAAGCATGAGCAATCCGGGAACAATATCGGAAAACACCGATGACTGGGGCAAAGCCCATCACCAAAACCTTACCAGACATACCGTTACAGAAAATTCGAAAAAGCGCACAGCCTCAGAAGAAGAGGAAGAGCATGAGGAACTTTTAAACGAAATGCAAAGACAGGAACTCCTTACTACTCTTGCACTTAACCTTAATCTGGTTGGAGAGGGCTGGGTTGCCCAAAGGCTTGAGGGGAAAATGAATCAGTTTAGTACATTGTACGGCTGGTCGGGTAATGGCTTTAAACCTGGTACAGGGCAACTGCACGGAAAGCTAAGTAGGAGCGCAGAGGAACTTATAGAAGAAGAACTTGAAAAGGCTAGAAAGTTGGCGCTTGAAGAAGCTGAAAAATTAGAACTTGAAAAAGAAACCTAGACAATTATAACCTTTATACGCAAGGCGCTGATAATTTGTCAGCGCCTTTTGTTATGGCCTTAGCGCACCAAAACCCGGCGTAGCCGTCCATTACTGCGTATCACCAATGACCATCCATTCTGCGAAGGTTTCTCCAGCGCCTTCTTAACATCACCAACCGCGCTAATTTTCCGTCCGTTAATCTCCAGCAATAGATCACCCGCATCCACCACGCTACCGACATAGGAACGCTGCGGCGCTTTCAAAACAACGACACCTTCTTCCTCAAGCCCCAGACCCAAATCCACCGCAACAGCCGGGTTCAAATTGGCAATCGTTGCCCCATTCAAAGGATGCGCCCCCTCCAGTTTTGTTTCCTGGCGCGCTGGCTCATCCGGTGGTGCCATCGCTTTCACCTCGTACGTCCCTTTTTTGCCTTTGCGCACAGCCTCCAGTTTTGCGCTTTGTCCGAGCGGCACTGTCGCCATACGGAATTTCATTTCTGACGGATCACGAATGACTTTGCCGTTAAAACTAAGCACCACATCACCGACATCAAGTCCCGCTTTTTTCAGTGGAGAAGCCGAATGCAGTTTTGCAATTAACGCCCCACCCGGTTTGGCCAGCCCCAAGGAAGATGCAATATCGGCCGTGACACGTTGTGCCGTCACACCCAGCCATGGCCGCACCACACCATTTTTGCCGCCCACTATTCCCTTTTCTCGTCCCATTTTCTCCGCAGCCAACACCGTTGCCACCATCTCCGATGGAATTGCAAAACCAATCCCGAGCGAACCACCGGTACGCGAATAAATCGCCGAATTAATCCCAACCACGCCACCATCCAGCGCCACCAGCGGCCCGCCGGAATTTCCTGGATTAATCGCCGCATCTGTCTGAATAAAGAAATTAAAATCACTTATGTCGAGCGAGGATTGCGCCAGCGCCGAAACAATCCCGCTGGTCACCGTTTGACCCACACCAAAAGGATTGCCGATTGCCAGCACCAAATCACCAACCTCTAAAGACTCGCTTGGCTTTAGCGAGGCAAAAGGCAACTGGGCTCCTTTCGTATCAACCCGCAGCAGCGCCAGATCTGACGGTTCATCGCTCAGCGCCACACGCGCATCAAATTCTCGCCCATCCGTCAGCACGACCGTAATCTCTTCGGCACCCTTGATGACATGCGCATTGGTAACGACCAGACCGTCCGGCTGCACAATCACACCGGAGCCCAGCGCACTTTCAACCTGCCGCCGCATCCGCCCACCAAAACCATCATTGCCAAAAAGCTGGCCGAAAAACGGATCGTCCATAAATGGATGCTTTGCTCTTTGTGACACGGTTCGTTTGGTGTAGATGTTCACAACCGCCGGGGAGACCTTTTTCACCAGCGGCGCAAAGGATAATTGCACCTGTTCACGACTGGCAGGAACCCCCCGTTCAATATTGGGCTCCTGAGCCACAGCCAGTGACGGGAAACACAAAACTAGAATTGCCAAAAGAATTCTGATAATCATGGAAAGTAATCTAAGTCAGGACTATATGAATCTCAAGGTTTGAGAGAGAAAAATGGAAAATAAACGCATTACCATTCCCGAAATTGCCGGCCATAAAGGCAGGACAGAGCCACTTGTGTGCCTAACGGCCTATACGACGCCTATGGCGAAGATACTGGACCCGTATGTTGATCTACTGCTGGTTGGTGACAGCCTCGGTATGGTGCTCTATGGGATGGAGAATACGCTGGGGGTCGATCTCGAAATGATGATCCGCCATGGTCAAGCTGTAATGCGCGGCGTTGAAAAATCATGCGTCATTGTCGACATGCCATTCGGTAGTTACGAAGAAAGCCCCGAGAGCGCTTATCGCAATGCCATGCGCGTGATGAAAGAGACCGGCTGCGACGGCATTAAACTTGAGGGTGGAACAGATATGGCGGACACGATCAAATATCTTACCGCGCGTAATATTCCCGTGATGGCGCATATCGGTTTACAACCACAATCGGTTCTAAAAGACGGCGGTTATAAAGTGAAGGGACGCCAAGCAGTTGAAGCGCAGAAGATTTTAGAAGATGCACGCGCAATTGAATCTGCCGGTGCATTTGCCGTTGTCATCGAAGGTACAGTCGAGGATGTTGCCGCAGAAATAACGCAGAGCATAAACATTCCCACAATCGGCATTGGTGCCTCGCCAGCCTGCGATGGACAAATCCTGGTGACCGAAGACATGATTGGACTTCTCGAAGGACCATCTCCAAAATTTGTAAAGGAGTACACAAACATCCGGAAGGATATCGCCGCCGCCGCCGCCGCTTATGCTGGCGAAGTGCGCAATCGAAAATTCCCTGCTACAGAGCAAACCTACACCCGCCCCAAAGCTGTCCCGGCAAAGAAAGCATCATGACCTTGCCCGCAGAAAAACTAGGGGGCGCCATACTGACCACCACTTCAAAGCTAGATCTACAGGAAATAATCGGCGACTGGAAAGCACAAAACTTAAAAATCGGACTTGTTCCAACTATGGGTGCCCTGCACGAAGGTCATCTATCGCTAATAAAAATTGCCTTAGAAAATTCTGACCGTGTTGTCGTCACTATCTTTGTTAATCCGACACAGTTCGCGCCACATGAGGACTTTGACATTTACCCACGCAAGGAAGCACAAGACATTGCCAAGCTGGAAGAATCGGGTGCGCATTTAGTATACATTCCTGCAGCGAGTGAAATTTATCCGGATGGCCCTGCCAGCACTCTGAAGGCCGGGCCTGCCGCACAAGGACTTGAAAGTGATTTTCGTCCACATTTTTTTGATGGTGTTGCCACCGTCGTTCACCGACTCTTTGAGCATGCGCAACCTGACATCGCCGTGTTTGGCGAAAAAGATTTTCAGCAATTGCAGGTCATAAAGGAAATGGTGAAGACACAAGATATGCCGGTTAAAATCATAAGCGCACCAATTATGCGCGATGAGCACGGACTGGCCCTAGCCTCACGCAATGTATATTTGTCGGAAGAGGGATTACAAATTGCCCGACAGTTGAACAAAGTTTTATCTGAGGCAACGGAAACTGGCAATATTGAGGCGGCAAAAACCAAAGTCCTGGAAACTGGATTCGATAAAATCGATTACATCGAAAAGCGCTGGAACCGCATCCTCGCCGCCGCATGGATCGGTAAAACACGTTTGATTGATAATATGGAGATATAGCGGGAAGCTTTAGCCGCCGCGTTTGGAGCCGGTTTTCGGAGGAGCCTTTTTCTTGGCTTCTTTTTGTGCGCCGCCTTTGGGACCTTTATTATCAGGTTTGGTCGCAGCCTTCTTCGCTTTTGGTTTTTCTTCTTTTTCCTTGGCTTTCTCGGCCCGCTTTTCCAGCACTTCTTCTGAAGGACCGGGAGTAAACCCTTCACCATCCTCATCGAACTGCACAGGACCACTGTCTTTGCCTTTGGCATCAACATCACGATCAACCAATTCAATCACCGCCATCGGCGCGTTGTCACCATAGCGGAAACCAGCTTTCATCACGCGGGTATAACCACCGGCACGACCTGAATAACGCTCGGCCAGCACATCAAATATCTTGGCAACCTGCGCTATATCACCCATTCTGGAGATCGCCTGACGACGTTTGGCCAAAGCCCGATCCGGATTGCCGCCAGCCTGCTTACCCATCGTAATCAGTTTCTCAACATAGGGCTTCAGCTCTTTTGCTTTAGGAAGCGTCGTCGTAATCTGCTCATGCTTCACCAACGCCGCCGCCATATTGGCGAGCATCGCCTTACGGTGCGTAGACGTACGATTTAATTTGCGCTGTTTAATACGGTGTTTCATTGCTCAGTTCCTAAAACTAATCTTTCTTATACCTTAAAAGGGCTCATCCACTTTTTTGGCCATGTCCTCAATGTTTTCCGGCGGCCAACCTTCAACCTGCATACCAAGATGCAAGCCCATAACCGTCAGAACTTCCTTGATCTCGTTCAAAGATTTACGTCCGAAGTTTGGCGTACGAAGCATGTCGCCTTCGCTTTTTTGTACCAAATCGCCAATGTAAACGATGTTATCGTTTTTGAGGCAATTGGCAGAACGCACAGAAAGCTCAAGCTCGTCAACCTTACGCAGAAGGTTTTTGTTAAACGGCAGCTCTTGTGATTCTTCCTGCGCCTTAACTTCTTCAGGCTCATCAAAGTTTACAAAGACATTAAGCTGATCCTGCATAATACGCGCAGCAAATGCTACGGAATCTTCCGGAGTAACAACGCCATTGGTTTCAATCGCTAGTGTCAGCTTATCGTAGTCAGTAATCTGGCCAACACGCGTATCAGTCACTTCATAAGTAACCTTGCGCACAGGCGAGAACACGCTATCAACCGGGATAAGACCAACAGGTGCTTCTTCCGGACGGTTCTGCGCGGCCGGGCGATAACCCTTACCGGTATCAACTGTCATTTCAATGCTGATCTTCGCACCTTTATCCAGCGTACAAATCTCAAGTTCAGGGTTCATGATCTCGATATCGGCACCGGCTTCAATCATCGCTGCCGTTACAACGCAAGGCCCTTCAGCAGACAAACGCATTTTCTTTGGCCCTTCAGCGTGCATCCGCACAGCCAGCGCCTTGATGTTGAGGATAATATCGGTGACATCTTCGCGAACACCTTCGATAGAAGAAAACTCATGCAGCACACCGTCAATTTGTACAGCTGTCACAGCCGCCCCTTGCAGAGAAGACAAAAGAATACGACGCAAAGCATTGCCAAGCGTCAAACCAAAACCCCGCTCCAAAGGCTCGGCAACAACTTTACCGGTATTGGGCATATCGCTGTGCGAAATACCCAATTTTGAAGGCTTAATCAATTCCTGCCAGTTTTTATGTATCAAGGTTCTCTCCTCTTTCTAAAAGTAATCTGTTTTGCATTCTTAAAATTAGACACGACGCCTTTTTGGTGGACGGCATCCGTTATGTGGTATCGGCGTAATATCGCTGATTGCTTTGATCGTAAAGCCGGCAGCTTGCAGCCCGCGTAAAGCTGATTCTCGGCCTGAACCCGGTCCTTTGACCTGGATATCCAGCTCCTTCATACCGTGTTCCTGTGCCTTGCGGCCCGCATCCTCGGCAGCAATCTGTGCCGCATAAGGTGTTGATTTACGTGAACCCTTAAAGCCCATAGTGCCCGCAGAAGACCATGACACAACATTGCCCTGTGCATCACTGATCGCAATCTTTGTGTTGTTAAACGTAGCATTGACATGCGCAATACCGGATACGATGTTCTTTTTCTCTTTTCTTTTCGCTTTTGTCTTTGGCTTAGCCATTGTTCATCTCTCCTAATGCTTGCCGACTGGTTTTTTACCAGCGATCGGTTTAGCCGGTCCCTTGCGGGTACGAGCATTGGTGGATGTCCGCTGGCCGCGCACCGGCAGGCCAGAGCGGTGACGCAGACCGCGATAACATTTCATGTCCAAAAGGCGCTTGATGTTCATCGAAGTGTCACGGCGCAAATCACCCTCAATCTTGTATTCATCCTTTTCAATCTCGGAACGAATAGAATTGAGCGTATTTTCATCAATCTCAGCCATACGCAAGGTGACATCAATGCCCAGATTCTTACAAATTTTGAAAGCTGTGGTCCGGCCAATGCCGTGAATATAGGTCAGCGCGATCGGAACGCGCTTCTTATCGGGTACGTTTACACCAGCAATACGTGCCATTTATATGATCCTTTTCAATTTCAAATCAAACCGTTAACAGCTCCGTGCGTTAAACTTCCACTGGCCGGTTCGTAAATTAACGATCTTCAGGAAAAAAACGCCCTTTTAAAAGGGCATTCATAAGGCCCAAAAGGGCCCAAATCATTGAAGATGGCCGCATTATAGGCATTTAGGGGGGTTCGTCAACTATTTTATTGCGTTTAAGCTAGGCCGCCACTTTCGCGCCCAGAGCCGCATCGATCTGCTCTGTCACCTCATCAATAGAGGCCATACCATCCACTTTGCGCAACAGGCCCTTTTCTTCATAAAAAGGCAGAACCGGCGCCGTTTGTTCGTGATAAACCTCAAGACGTTTTTTGAGAGTTTCTTCATTGTCATCACTGCGTGCACTGCCTGTTTCTTCGGCACGAGTCTTAATACGATCCAACAAAACGCCGTCATCAACTTCAAGAACAATCACATGGTCAATGTTCGCACCGGCCTCACTAAGCATGGCATCAAGTTCTTGCGCTTGTCCCAGCGTGCGGGGAAATCCATCAAGATTAAAACCGTTTGCACAGGCCTCATCCTGAATCGCAAACGCCACTAATTTTACCATTACCTCATCCGGCACCAACTGCCCGCCATCAATGATGGATTTCAGCATTTGGCCTAGATCACTGCCGCTTTCACATTCTGCGCGTAACATATCACCAGTTGAAAGTTGGCGCGCGCCATATTTTTCTTCGAGGCGCTTGGCCTGCGTCCCTTTACCGGCGCCAGGTGGTCCAAAAATAATAAGGTTCATGGAATATCTCCCTGTTTAATTTCTTTGTGTTTAATCTCTTGTTCTAGCCCCGCCTGCCGCGAAGCTTAGCTTTTTTGATCAGCCCCTCATATTGATGGGCAATCAGATGCGAATGAATTTGCGCCACTGTATCCATGGTCACGCTCACCACAATCAAAAGACTGGTTCCTCCAAAGTAAAAAGGCATCGAATATTTGGCAATCAGAAACTCTGGCAACAAACAAATCAGAACCAGATAAAGCGCCCCTACGGTCGTAATACGTGTCAGCACAAAATCCAGATAGTCTGCCGTGTTTTTACCGGGTCGGATGCCGGGAACAAACCCGCCATATTTACGCAGCATATCCGCGTTCTCCTCGGGATTGAACACAATCGCGGTATAGAAGAAGGCAAAAAATATGATCAGGCCACCATAAAGCAGCATATAAGCCGGTTGGCCGTGTTGTAGGAACTGAGCCACCGAGGCGGTAAAATCGCCACCGCTAGCCCCGGAAAACCCGACAATCGTCAGTGGCAAAAGCAAAAGCGAAGATGCAAAAATCGGCGGAATAACACCGGCCGTGTTCATCTTCAGCGGGATATGGTTGGACTCGCCACCCATCATGCGGTTGCCCTGCTGGCGCTTGGGATATTGCACCACAACGCGACGCTGTGCCCGTTCCATAAACACAATAAGAACAATAACTGCCACAATCATGCCCGTCAGCGACAACAATTCCAGAAAGTTAAATTGTCCCTGCCGCCCAAGCTCCAACGTTGAAGCAATCGCCCGCGGCAATTCGGCAACAATCCCGGCAAAAATAATCAATGAAATCCCGTTACCAACACCCCGGCTTGTAATCTGCTCCCCGAGCCACATCAGAAAAACCGTACCACCAACAATGGTAATCACAGTAGAAATCCGGAAAAACATACCCGGATCAATCACAGCCGGACCGCTGGAGCCCTGCATACCCTCCAGACCAACTGACAACCCATAAGCCTGAACCGTTGCCAGCAGCACCGTAAAATAACGCGTGTACTGGTTGATCTTCATCCGCCCGCTTTCACCCTCTTTCTTAAGCGCTTCCAGCTTCGGCGACATGGCTGTCGCCAGCTGCATAATAATAGAAGCCGAGATATAGGGCATAATGTTGAGCGCAAAAATCGTCATCCGCTGCAGCGCGCCGCCGGAGAACATATTGAACATATCCAGAATACCGCCGCCTTTTTGGCTAAAAATCTCGTTCCACACGAACGGATCAATCCCCGGCACCGGAATATAGGTGCCCAATCGGTAAACCAGAAGTGCGCCCAAAACAAAGAGTAGACGCTGTTTTAGCTCTGTGGCTTTGGCCAGAGCGCCCCAATTGGCGTTTTTGGCCAGCTGTTCAACGGCAGATGCCATATAAATAAATCCTTTGTATGATTTCTATTAACCTAGAATAGATAGAGAAAAGATACCTGGTAGACAAGCCCCCATAGGTAATTATTGGCTTTATTGGCCGTTTAATCGCTTATCCCAGCCATCGCACATAGCCTCAACGCGGCTGTATTCCTTGGCGCTATCATGGGCAGATTGGCGGTTATTCAGTACATTCCCGGCCTCCAGTACAATATCATCGAGCTTACGCTCGATTTGCTCCGCAATTCTGTTCTGAATGAATTCAATACGACCCTCGGAAACTGCGCCGGCCCCCCCGAATCTCTTAATAAATTTCTTTAATTCTGCTCTTGTTTTTTTGCCGTATTCACGTTGCGTGCTACGCAATATTTTGTCATGACCTTTTTCATGCTTGTAGACAGCTTTAAACTCACAGCTTTTGGGAGGAAAATTAGAGGCCACCAGCAAGACCGGCTGCGTATAAAATTTGATCCTCACCTCATCCAGTGACACACAAGTCTTCCTCCCCATCTTTGTCATTGCATAACGGTATTCAGCTGTCATATGAAAGGGTGAAATGTGAAGCCCCAGAGTCGTACCCTGAATATCGCGTGGATTGTCATTGTGCAGCATCGTCAGATTAAAGGCCGAACGGTTACGAAATTTCTTTGTTTTCTTAGTCAGAGATTTAACAAAAACCTTTGGCTCTACTTTTGGACAGGAATTCTGTGCCATTGCCGGAGCTGTGCACACAAAGGTCAGGAAAACAACCGCCACCAGCAAGACGTATATAAAATGATATCTATTCATTCAAATCCCGCTCCCACTTCCTGCATTGATCGGCAACACGTTCATACTCTTCCTGCGTGTCGATTTTGTTCTGTCGCTCTTCATGCACCTGCGTAACTTCATCTGTAAAAGAACTGATCAGCGAAGACACTCGAGCACTAACTCTTTTCTGGACCTTGCCTACCTCTTCCGGTGCCATAGGCCCCATTACCTTAATCTGTCTGGCCAGTTTTTTCAGCTCTTTCCTTAATTCCGGGTAATATTCGCGGTGGAACTTTTTGAGCGTTCTGATATGTTTTTGTTCATGCGCGAACACAGCACTGTATTCACAGCCACCGCGACGGAAATTGCTGGCAATGTGCATTTCAGGATAAGCGGAAAATACGGCCTTGATCTTCTGGAGAGACACGCAAGCCTTTCCTCTTCGTGTTGTAACCCCAAATTGCAGTTTTGCCTCGATACCGATCCTGCCACCGCCAAGACCCAGAACCCGCTGCTCTTTCTGCGCTAAATTACCGTGGATATCCGTAAGATCTTGGACCGAGATATTTCGCACATATTCCGTAGGCTCAATAACCGAACGCACAGAAACTAACGTCAACTCATCCGAACATGCCGCCGAGGCTGCCTGCGAAACAAACAGCACTAACATAAATAAAGCCACGCGCATAAAAAACATATGAAACCCTCTATCTCTTATACGGTAGCATGGAATAACGCACAGCTTCAAAAAACAAAACCCCGGGACCATAGGACCGGGGTTTAACTCTTATTGTAACTAAAAGAGTTAGCTTACTTTTTGTCAGCTTTCTTCTCGGCTTTTTTGCCAATTGGCTTTGGCTCATGCTTGACGATTGTAACTTTGCCGCCGGCTTTTTCAACGGCAGCCACAGCGCTTTTAGACGCGCCAGACAAAGACAACTCAACCTTGGCTTTTAACGCACCATTGCCGAGCAGCTTGATACCATCTTTCTTGCGGCGAACAACACCGGCCTTAACCAATGCAGCCTCATCCAACGCCTTGCTGGCATCAATTTTCTTGGCATCGATTGCTTCCTGAAGTTTACCAAGGCTCAGCTCCGCCAGTTCCTTGCGGAAGATATTGTTAAAACCAAGCTTGGGCATGCGGCGGTAAAGCGGCATTTGCCCGCCTTCAAAGCCGTTAATCGCCACGCCGGAGCGCGCCTTCTGACCCTTTTGACCAGAACCCGATGTTTTACCTTTGCCAGAGCCAATCCCGCGACCAACCCGTGTGGCTTTCTTTGTTGCGCCGTCTTGCGGCTTTAATTCATTCAGTTTCATTGTTTTATCCTAATAATTCTAAATCCATATTACTAACTCTCTCTACACTAGGCAATTCAACAATTCTTGCCACCAACTTAGAAGAATTAGCTCTTTTATCAATACGAAGAGTGCATAAATCATGCTGAATATTTTCAGGGTCCTCAGTTAACTTCGATGAAAAATGAATATCTCTAACACCTGGAAAAGCCCTAATAGTATTCAAGGTAAGTCCCCCTTGAAATCCATCATCATGAGCATTTCTAAATTTAACTTGTATCTGTTGCATACTCAATCTCTCTACGCAGCCTCTTCAACTTTGACGAGGTGCTTCACCTTGTTAATCATCCCGCGCACGGAAGGTGTGTCTTCCAGCTCGCGTGTTCTATGCATTTTGTTTAGACCCAGCCCGATCAATGTCGCGCGCTGGTAACCCTTGCGCCCAATCGGCGAGCCGATTTGCGTCACGGTCACTGTCTTGCCCGAAGGTTTCTTTGCTGCTGGCTTTTTGGCCGGCGCCTTTTTCGGTGCAGCCTTAGCAGTTTCAGCCTTCTTTGGTGCTGCCTCTTTCTTAGGAGCTTCAGCCTTTTTTTCAGCAGCTTTGGCCGGAGCCTTATCTGCAGCAGGCTTCTTCGCAGCAGCCGGTTTCTTGGCAGGTGCTTTTTTCGCTGTTGTCTTTTTCTTGTCTTTATCTTCAGCCATAACCTTATTCCTTATTCTTCAGCCGCAACCGCTTCAATTTCAATCTGCGATTTGCCAACTTCACGGCCCGATACAATATCACTAACCTTTTTATTGCGACGCGACGCCACATGACGCGGGCTCTGCATATTCTTCAGCGCTTCAAACGTTGCATTCACCATCGAATATGGGTTGTTTGAACCGATTGCCTTGGCGACAATATCCTGCACACCAACAGCTTCAAACACCGCACGCATCGGACCACCAGCAATAATACCAGTACCTTGCGGAGCTGAGCGCAAGAAAACCTTACCGGCGCCATGCTTACCGTGAACATCATGGTGCAATGTACGACCTTCGCGCAGCGGCACGCGGATCATATTGCGTTTTGCAGCTTCTGTAGCTTTCTTGATCGCCTCGGGAACTTCGCGAGCTTTGCCGTGGCCATGGCCAACGCGACCTTTGCCGTCACCAACAATCATCAGTGCTGCAAATCCGAAACGACGACCACCCTTGACCACTTTGGCCACACGGTTGATACCGACAAGGCGTTCAACCAGTTCGGATTCTTCGCCGCGTTCACGTTTTTGTTCTCCACGAGCCATTTACTTATCCTTTTTCCTTTAAAATGTGAGGCCGCCTTCGCGCGCGCCTTCAGCCAGAGCCTTCACCCGACCATGATACAAATACCGTCCACGATCAAAAACCACTTTACCAACACCGGCTTTTTTCGCCCGCTCAGCTACCAATTTTCCGACTTCCTGCGCAGCCTCCGTGGTCGCACCACTTTTCAATTTTTCTTTGAGCGTCGCATCCAGCGTTGAAGCCGCAGCTACCGTCTTGCCATCCAGGTCATTAATCACCTGCGCATAAATCTGTTTGCCAGAGCGAAAAATCGACAGACGTGGGCGTGTTTCACGCACAGCAGCACGCTCAATATTCACGCGGCGAATTTTGTTTCTGGTTCTGAAGCTGCGTTTTTGCGCGGCTGTTATTTTCATTTTCTTTTGTGGCATCTTAATTTCCTAACTTATTCTCAACCTGCTATTAATCAGGAATATTTCCAAAGTTGTACCAAGCATCATTCTGTCTAAAAAAAGACTCATCCACCTCAAGCAAAGACAACCCATAAGTATCGCCATGACGGTTTACTATTTCTCTTGCAGCATTAACGCTTTCACCATTAAATACAAAACTGCACTTTCCATTACTTCTGTTTCTACATTCATCTGCTATCTCTGACAAATGCTCAACATACAGCTTCCCATGTTCAAACAAATGGTCTGTAATCTCTACGACATACATCTTACTATTCCTTGCTACTCAACTCTTTGTTCACCAGATCCCCGCCTTCGCGGGGATAAATTCGTCTAAGGTTTTCGCAAACGAAAACCAAGACATCATTTACTTTTTCTTACCTTCCTTACGCAGGACATATTCATCAGCATAACGAATACCTTTTCCTTTATAAGGCTCAGGGGGTTTGAAACTACGGATATTTGCCGCTGTCTGACCCACTTTTTGTTTATCAATGCCGGACACCGTAATTTCAGTCTGCCCTTCCATATCAACTTTAATGCCTTCGGGCACCTGAAATTTCACCTCATGCGAAAATCCTAGCGCAAGAACCAAAGTTTGCCCTTGAAGATTGGCACGATAACCAACGCCTTTAATCTCCAGCTTCTTGGAGTAGCCTTCGCTCACGCCAATCACAATGTTATTTACCAGCGTGCGCATCGTAGGCCAAATCTGCTGAGCAAAGCGACTGTTTGATTTTGGCTTCAGGTTCACAACTTTTGTAGACTTACCATCATCATTGGCCACATCCTCGAGCGCAATCAACACTTCATCATGCAGACGTAGAGACAGCTCACCAAGCTTACCCTTGGCTTTCACATCCTGACCGTTGATGCTGAGCTCAACACCTTCAGGAATTTCTATCGCTTTACTTCCAATACGTGACATTTTCTTAACTTTCCTAAAAGACCTGACAGAGTATTTCGCCGCCAATATTTTCGGCGCGAGCCTTATGGTCAGCCATCACGCCTTGCGGCGTTGAAACCACCAAAACACCAAGCCCATTATAAAAACGCGGCAAATCGTTCACGCCGGAATAAACACGACGGCCCGGCTTGGACACACGGTCAATCTGACGAATAGCGCCCTGACCTTCTGCATATTTCAGTTCAATAATCAAAGTCTTCTTATTGTTGTCGCGGTCTTCAGATTTGAACGCGCGGATAAAGCCTTCATCCTTCAACACATTGCACACGGACTCACGCAAACGTGAATACGGGCATTCAATCACTGTCTTATTTGCCTGCTGTCCGTTACGAATACGGGTCAGCATATCACCAAGGGGATCACTCATTGTCATGTTGCGATATCCTCCTTTCCTACCAGCTTGATTTTGTTACGCCCGGCAGCTCACCACGAGAGGCCAGGTCCCGCAATGCAATGCGAGATAAATTAAATTTTCTATAGTATGCGCGCGGACGACCGGACAACGCACAACGATTACGAACGCGAGTCTTGGACGAATTGCGTGGCAATTCAGCCAGCTTCAACACTGCGGCAAAACGCTCTTCCTGCGGCGCATTACGGTCACGGATAATCGCCTTAAGCTTGGCACGTTTACTCTCCAGGCTTTTCACCATTTTCCGGCGCTTCTTATCGCGCTCTATCATACAGGTCTTTGCCATTTTTTATCCTTCTCTCTTTATTAGCTCTTGAACGGCATCTTAAAGCCGTTCAGCAATTCTTTTGCTTCTTCATCCGTTTTGGCAGATGTGCAAATCACAATGTCCATACCCCGGATTTTATCGACCTTGTCGTATTCGATTTCCGGGAAAATAATATGCTCGGTAATGCCCAGCGCATAATTGCCGCGACCATCAAAAGCCTTTGGTTTTACACCTCTAAAGTCACGCACGCGTGGCAATGCAATCGTGATCAGGCGGTCGAGGAATTCATACATTCTCTCACCGCGCAGCGTTACCTTTGTGCCAATAGCCTGACCATCTCGGATTTTAAACGATGCATTGGACTGACGTGCTTTGGTAACCACCGGCTTCTGACCGGCAATCAAAGCAAGATCATTCGTAGCATTTTCCATGTGCTTACGGTCCTGCGTCGCTTCGCCCACACCCATATTGATCACGATCTTCGTAATCTTTGGACGCTCATGCAGGTTTTTGTATCCAAACTTCTTATCCAAAGCCGGCACAATCTCGCTGTCATATAATTCTTTGTAACGCGGTTTCATCTTATCTCTCACTTATCCTATTGTCTCGCCGGATTTCCTGGCCACACGGACCTTCTTTCCGTCTTTTAAAACTTTATACCCAACGCGGGTTGCCTTGCCGCCCTTCGGATCGGCCAGCGCCACATTCGAAATATGAATGGACAGCTCTTTTTTCTTTATGCCACCAGGCGATGTTTGCGTTGGCTTTTCATGTTTGGTTACCATGTTAACGCCCTGCACCAGAACTCTGCTCTGATCAGCTTGCACGTTTAGCACCTCGCCTTTGCTGCCCTTATCCTTGCCCGTCAGCACGATAACCTGGTCGCCTTTTTTAATTTTCGCTTTAGCCTGTGCCATTACTAAAGTACCTCACTCGCTAGAGAAATAATCTTCATATAACCCTTGCCGCGCAGCTCCCGCGTCACAGGGCCAAAAATACGTGTTCCCACCGGCTCGCCGTTATTGCTGATCAGAACGCAGGCATTGGTATCAAAACGAATTTTTTCACCGTAGTTACGTTGCAAACCATGGCGGGAGCGCACAACAACCGCACGCTGAACTGTTCCTTTTTTTACACGACCGCGTGGAATGGCTTCCTTCACAGAGACAATAACAACATCTCCAATATTGGCCGTGCGACGATGCGATCCGCCCAGCACTTTAATGCACTGAACCTGACGGGCTCCGCTGTTATCGGCCACTTCCATGCGTGATTGCATCTGTATCATTATTTCTTATCCTTCTTCGCTGGCGCTTTTTTCTTCGCTGCCGGCTTTTTTTCTGCCTTTTTAGCTACTTCTTGTGCCTTTGGTGCTTGTGCCTTTGGTGCTTTTTTTTCTTCCTTCTTCGGCTCAACCTTTTTGGCCTCTGGCGCCTTTGGTGCTTTTACCGGCACTTCACCACTTGTCAGCACCTGCCAGGTCTTGCGCTTTGAAATTGGACGACATTCAACAATCTGAACACGATCACCGGTTTTAAACTGGTTGTTCTCATCATGCGCTGCATATTTGTCACTGCGCTTAATGTATTTTTTGTACACGGGATGGCGATAGCGGCGCTCAACAAGAACCGTAATGGTCTTATCCTGCTTGTCGCTGACGACTGCCCCTTCAAGTATACGTTTTGGCATCTTTCTTGTTCCTTATCCTTAAGCCGCTTTCTTCTTGCCTTTAGCGGCTTCTTCGCGGGTTTTTGTATTCAAAAATGTTTTTGCACGCGCAATGGTCCGACGAATCTTACGCATCTGCGCTGTATTATCCAAAGAGCCGCCATTCTTCTGAAAGCGCAAATTGAATTGTTCCTTGCGCAGATCCAGCAGCATCTTCTTCAGCTCATCGGCTGTCTTTGTTTTCAAATCATCAGCTTTCATCTTAAGCGGCCTCCTCACCAACGCGAGTAACAAATTTTGTTTTAACCGGCAGTTTCATCGCAGCCAGATCAAAAGCCTCGCGCGCCAATTGCTGTGATACACCGTCCAGTTCAAACATAATCCGACCCGGTTTCACGCGTGCAGCCCAGTATTCAGGCGAACCTTTACCCTTACCCTGACGCACTTCCAGCGGCTTGGAGGTCACTGGCACATCCGGGAATATACGAATCCAAACCTTTCCCTGCCTTTTCATGTGGCGGGTAATTGCGCGACGCGCCGCTTCAATCTGGCGCGATGTAACACGCTCAGGCGTCAACGCCTTCAAGCCATAAGCTCCAAAAGCAAGCGTCGAACCGCCTTTCGCATTTCCATGAATGCGACCCTTGAATTGCTTGCGATGTTTAAACTTTTTTGGTGCTAACATTTTCTAATTCCTAGTTCCTAAAACCTAATTCCTACTCGGCATGCCACCCTGGGCATCGGCCATTTTCTTATCACGCGCCATCGGGTCATGCTCCATGATATCGCCTTTATATATCCATATCTTGACGCCGATAATTCCGTATGTCGTCAGCGCTTCAGAAAAGCCGTAATCCAGATCAGCCCGCAATGTGTGCAACGGCACACGACCTTCGCGATACCATTCCGTCCGCGCAATATCAGCGCCGCCCAAACGACCCGATACGTTAATTCTTATGCCGCCAACGCCCAGACGCTGAGCAGATTGCACGGCACGCTTCATCGCGCGGCGAAAAGACACACGGCGCTCTAGCTGCTGACAAACACCTTCAGCAACAAGCTGTGCATCCGCATCAGGCTTACGAATCTCAACAATATTCAGCGAGACCTCACCACCGGCGCGGCGCGACAATTCCTGGCGCAAGGTTTCAATGTCCGCGCCCTTTTTACCGATGATCACACCGGGACGAGCTGTATGAACCGTCACCTTTGTACTCTTAGCAGCACGCTCGATAATTACTTTCGAAATTCCAGCAGGCTTCAGGCGCTCCGTGATGTATTCACGTAGACGCAAATCCTCAATCAGCTTCTTGGCGTAGTCGCGACCCGCATACCAGCGCGAATCCCATGTCCGGTTTATCCCGACGCGCAGCCCTATTGGATTGGTTTTCTGTCCCATACTTTATGCTTCCTCTTCCGCTTCACGGACGATAATTGTCAAGTTACTAAATTTCTTTTCGATCCGTGCAGCACGGCCTCTGGCGCGGGCACGAAAACGTTTCATCGTCATCGTCTTGCCGACGGTTGCCTCAGCCACCACCAGGCGGTCAACATCCAGACCGTGGTTGTTCTCGGCATTGGCCACAGCTGATTGCAAAACCTTTTTCACATCACCAGCTATGCGGCGTGAATTAAAGTCAAGGTCGATCAACGCCTTGCCAGCATTCTTACCGCGGATCATTTGCGCCACGAGATTAAGCTTTTGTGGCGACGTGCGAAGATACTTCGCGTAAGCCCGCGCTTCATTCTCTTTTGTTTTTTTCTCGTTTGCTTTCTGTCCCATAATCTTCTCTTTATTCTCTCAACTTATGCCACTTTGGTTTTCTTGTCGGCACCATGACCTTTATATGTCCGTGTTGGTGAAAATTCACCCAGTTTGTGCCCGATCATCTGGTCACTCACCAACACCGGGATAAATTTCTTGCCGTTATGCACGCCGAAAGTCAGTCCGACAAAATTCGGCAAAATCGTTGAACGCCGTGACCATGTCTTGATCACTGTATTCTTGCCTGAATTGCGCGCCTCATCCACCTTCTTCAGCAGAGATTTCTCGACAAACGGACCTTTCCAAACGCTACGTGACATAGTTTCTTATCTCCTACTTCTTCTTGCTCTTACGGCGGCGAATAATATATTTATCGCTCGCTTTACCTTTTTTGCGGGTCTTGGCCCCAACCGTTGGCTTACCCCATGGCGTACAAGGATGACGACCACCAGCTGATTTTCCTTCACCACCACCAAGCGGGTGATCAACCGGGTTCATTGCCACGCCGCGCACGGATGGCCGACGGCCTTTCCAGCGATTGCGTCCGGCCTTACCCATATTCGTATTCATGTGGTCCGGGTTAGAAACCGCACCAACTGTTGCCATGCAATCACCCGGTACAATCCGTAACTCACCGGATGTTAACCTCACCTGCGCATAACCCTGATCACGTCCGACCAGCTGCGCGAACGTGCCAGCGCTGCGCACCATCTGCGCGCCTTTGCCGGGCTTCATCTCGATATTGTGGATGATCGTCCCAACCGGCATTTTATTCAGCTTCATCGCATTGCCCGGCTTCACATCAGTTTTTTCACCGGCAATAATTTTGTCACCAACGCCCAAACGCTGCGGTGCAACGATGTAACGCTTTTCGCCATCTTTATATTCAATCAGCGCAATAAAACCTGTGCGGTTTGGATCATATTCAATCCGTTCCACTGTGCCTTCAACGTCCCATTTATCACGTCTCCAGTCGATAATGCGGTAGCGCTTCTTGTGCCCGCCACCAATATGACGTGACGTCATGCGACCATGGTTATTGCGCCCACCGGATCTGCTAAGACCCTCGGTCAAACCCTTTTCCGGCTTGCCCTTCCATAGCCCCTCACGATCAATCTTTACCAATTGACGCGTACCTGGAGTTCTCGGTTTAAATTTCTTCAGTGCCATGTTCTAAACCCCTGTCCCAACATCGATTGTCTGGCCTTCTTCCAAGGTCACAATCGCTTTCTTAATACTGCTGCGCTTACCGTGATTTTGCTTAAAGCGCTTGGTCTTGCCCTTCAGGATCAGCGTGTTCACGGCTTTCACTTTCACACCGAACAGCGTTTCCACAGCCGCTTTAACCCGCGGCTTGGTCGCAGTAAGCGGCACACGGAACGTCACCTGGCCATACTCAGAGCCCATGGTCGCTTTTTCTGTCACATGCGGCTCACGGATGATTTCATACATCCATTCCTGCACTTCAACTTTTTCTTTTTTCTTCGCAGCCATTATCTTTATCCCTTAAGCCTGTCCGTCAAATCCTTAACGGCATCTTTGGTCAGTACCAGCACATCGCGGCGTAAAATATCGTAAACATTTGCGCCTTTACTTGGCAGCACATCAATGCGCGGCAAATTCGCTGTCGCACGAGCGAAATTTGCATCAACTTCCTCGCCGCCAACAATCAAAGCCGATTCAAATCCAAACTTACCGAGCGCCGCCGCCATTGGCTTGGTTTTGTGATCTTTGGCTTTGGCCTCTTCAATCACGATCAGCTTGCCTTCTTTGGCTTTTGCCGACAAAGCAGTTTTCAAAGCCAAAACGCGTGCCTTTCTCGGCATGTCCTTGGCATGGCTGCGTACAACCGGGCCATGAACAGTGGCACCGCCACGGTCAATATTACGTTTCAAATCACCCGCGCGCGCGCGGCCCGTACCTTTTTGCGCCCAGGGCTTCTTACCTGTACCAGTAATCTCATGGCGCTGCTTAACCTTGTGATTACCACTGCGGCGTTTGGCCAGTTGGTAATTCACCATGGCATGCAAGATGTTCTGCTTAACCTCAACACCGAACACAGCATCATCCAGCGTAATGTCACCAGCGGCTTTGTTATCAATTGTTTTCACAGCGACTTTCATCGTTTAATCCTTTTTCTCGTCTTCAGCTTTGGGCTCTTCAGCCGGTTTTTCTTCGGCTTTAGGCTTTTCAGCTTCTGCAGCAGCCGCTTCTTTTGCCTCTTCAGCCTTCTTCGCAAGAGCCGCTTCAGCTTCTTCTGCAGCCGCCTTCTCTCCAGCTTCCTTCTCAGCCAGCGCCGCCGCATCTGCAGCATCACGCTCTGCCCGTGCCTTAGCTAGATCTTCCTCAGTAATTTTCAAACCGGCTGGCAAAGGCGCTTCTTCATGGCGCGCCTTTTTCACAGCATCATTAATATAAACCCAGCCGCTATCAGGGCCGGGTACGGCACCTTTTATAAGAACCAGGTTGTATTCAAGATCGATACCAACCACTTCCAGGCTCTGTGTTGTCACCCGTTCATTACCCATTTGCCCGGCCATTTTCTTGCCTTTAAATACGCGGCCCGGATCCTGACATTGACCAGTTGAACCATGCGCACGGTGCGAAATGGATACGCCGTGCGTGGCACGCATACCACCAAAATTATGACGCTTCATCGCACCGGCAAAACCTTTACCGATTGACGTGGCGGTCACATCAACATACTGACCTTTAACGAAATGGTTCGGGCCCAATTCAGCCCCAACTTCCAAAATATTTTCATTCGACACGCGAAACTCAGCAAGCTTTTTCTTTGGCTCAACCTTGGCCTTGGCGAAGTGACCGCGATTGGCTTTGGATGTACGGTTTGTCTTAGCCTTACCCGCGCCCAATTGAACAGCCACATAGCCGTCTTTTTCTTCACTGCGCACAGAAACGACCTGACACTCATCAATCTTCAGCACCGTCACAGGCACATGCCGACCATCCTCGTCAAAGACGCGGGTCATACCTTCTTTCCGTGCTATCAATCCGGTTCTCATTTCTCGTTTCTCCAAACTACGCCGCGGCCGTCATCTGACCGATTTTAATTTCAACATCAACACCGGCCGGCAGATCGAGCTTCATCAGCGCATCAATCGTTTGCGGTGTCGGGTCCTCAATATCAAGCAGTCTTTTATGCGTACGCATTTCAAATTGCTCTTGCGATTTCTTATCAACATGCGGACTACGGATCACGCAAAACTTTTTGATCCGGTTCGGCAAAGGCACAGGACCACGAACTCCGGCGCCTGTACGCTTGGCCGTGTTCAGAATCTCCGCCGCCGCTACATCCAAAATGCGGTGGTCAAAGGCCTTTAATGTGATCCGTATACTTTGCGTGTCCATGCTCTTTAACCCTACTCAATAATCTTGGAAACAACACCGGCACCAACAGTGCGGCCGCCTTCGCGGATCGCAAATCTGAGGCCTTCGGTCATCGCGATTGGTGCGATGAGTGTCACTTCGATATTGTTGATGTTATCGCCCGGCAT
>BQJE01000004.1 GCA_021604545.1 Micavibrio sp. | reverse complement strand
AGGCGCCTTGTCAATCGCATCAACGCTCTCGCCAGATCCATATTGCTGCGCAATCGCCGCCGTCAACGTCGTCTTGCCATGGTCAACATGACCAATCGTGCCAATGTTACAATGCGGCTTGTTACGTTCAAATTTTTCCTTAGACATAATTCTCTACCTTTTCTGCCAGATAAAATGCCGCCCACGCAGCAAAACCAATACTTTTGTGTAGAAAACTGGAGCCTCTATGTCAATGGATTTTATAGTGGCCGGAAAATGTGGAGCGGGCGACCGGGATCGAACCGGCATATTCAGCTTGGAAGGCTGACGTTCTACCATTGAACTACGCCCGCGATAAAATCAGATCCTAGAAAACAGAAATTAGAACAAAAACGCAAGTTTATTCAGGTTATTGAGTATTTTGGTCCTGTATCTCCTCTGCCAGTATCTTTTCAAACCCCTTATGAAAGACAGGCAATTCTCGTTCAATAAGAACAGACAGGTCCTCATATTCCTGATGATCATAATGATAGGAAAAATAATTCATAACATTCTCAATTTTATCCCAGGGAATATCCGGATATCTGGATTTTATATCCATGGGCAGATGATGCGCCTCATCCCACAACACTCTAAAGCACGTCTCGACCGTACGCATAACCATCCGATTGTGATAAAACTCGTTATAAGATCTATGTTTTCTAAATTTTTCGATTTCATCACAAGCCCAAAGCAAGTGCCTGATACGAAATGCTAAGACAGTTTGTTCCGGCATGTTATTTCTCCTAACTAAACGAATGGAGCGGGTGATGGGTATCGAACCCACGGCCCGAAGCTGATGCTCTACCACTGAGCTACACCCGCAGCTACTTTGCCTAGGCCTTCTTAACCTTATCAACTATGAAAAGCAATAAAGCCGCACCAGCTGTAGCCGTTACAATAGATCCGATCAAACCGCCAGCAGAAATGCCCAGCAGATTAAACACAAACCCACCAACATAGGCACCAACCACGCCAACGACCATATTGCCGACCAAACCAAATCCACTGCCTTTCATTAGCTTTCCAGCCAAAAAACCAGCAAGCATTCCAATCAAAAGAAATGCCAAAAGTCCTTCTACAGCCATAACTCAAACTCCTTACAAAAATTAATATTAAGCGCACTGTGAGGACATCGGAGCAAAAAATCAAGAAATTCAAGGTTTCCCCAAGACTTAAAAAATTATTTTTAAACACCATGTATCTTTTATTGAATTTATACGAATTCACTGACGAAAGCGAAGATACGGTCCTCAACCACCGTGTTTTCGTTCTTCCCTCTCCGTGCTAATGCACGAGGAAGGCCTCTTCATTAACTTGAAGGGGTCTTTCTATTTATACGAGGTGCCGCAAGCCATAACCGATTGCAAAAGCCAGCCCGGCCGCTATCAAACCGATGGCCATAGTTCCAGCCCCCTCACGCCACCAGGGCTTCACTGACCACAAGCTTTTAAATGAGCCAATGGCAAAAAAGGTCAAAGCCGCCAAAACAAGGGAAACCGCCGCCTGATGAGGGGTTTTAACTAGAAATGGTAGCAATGGCATCGCACCACAGATCACAAAAGCCAGAAAGGTATGAATCGCAATATTGATCGGAGCATGTAGCGATGCAGAAATTCCGTGTTCTTCCTGCATCATTGTATCAATCCAAAGTGTTTCATCGCCGGAAATGGTTTCAACTAGATTTTCTAGATTTTTACCCTCTATACCCTTAGCGGCAAAAATCTGACGAATTTCTTCTTTTTCGCCTTCCGGATATTTTTTGATATGCCCTGCTTCAATTTCACGCAGGCGGGCATAGTTATCTTCCTCAGCCTTCGCAGCAGAATAAGCTCCAGCCGCCATCGAAAAACCATCGCCAATTAAATTCGCTACGCCTAGTATTAAAACAATAATCGGCGACAGATTGGCACCAACCACGCCGGCAACAATCGCAAACGTTGTAACAACCCCGTCAATACCCCCATAAACCCATTCACGCAAATAATGCGCCTTGGGCCCTTCGCTTAAACGCGCGGCAATCGCTTCGGGAGAATGGTCGTGGTCAGATTTAAGCATAGTTTTTATTTTCATCCGCTATTCGCTATTAATTTTATATATTGCGGGACGTCTTCTTTTCCACGGGCGGGGAATGATCGCTTAACCATGCCTCATAGCCCCCTACCATGTTATTGACGTTAAGATACCCCTGTGTTTTTAAAATTTGTGCCGCATGCTCTCCGCGCTTACCTTTTTGACAGTAAAGAATGATTTCACAATCCGTCGGCAAGTCAGGAATAGTCCCCTGCATAAGGGTAGACAAGGCAATGTGTTTTGCGTCATGAATATGGCCTGCACCCCATTCTTCTGTTTCGCGCACATCGATTATAAGAGCACCCTCATTTTTTTTTGCCTGCTCTGGCGTTACTTCCGGGATAACACCACACACTGATGACGAATATTGCAGAGTAATTTTATCTTTTGCCTGCGAACATGTTGGGCAATCCAGGTTTTTGGGTAAGGAGAGCAGTTTGTTTTCCATGCTGTGCATATCAATAGTCCAGAGCTTGCCGGCAAGTGGCTGAAAACTATCATGACCAACGATGATTTTAAGGGCTTCCATCGCCTGAGCCGTACCTATCATCCCGGCAACAGCGCCGATGACACCGGCCTCGGCGCAATTGGGAACATAGGTTTTTGGCGCTTCCGGGAACAGACAGCGGTAACATGGCCCACCATCATAATTGAAAACCGCAACTTGCCCGTCAAACCCCAGAATAGAGGCATAAACAAAAGGCTTGCCGATTTTAACAGCAACATCATTGATTAAAAACTTAGCTGAAAAATTATCTGTGCCATCAATAATGATGTCATACTGCCTGAATAAGTCTTCTGCATTTTTATCGTTCAGTTCTTCAGCGTAAGCCTGAATTTTAATCTCAGAATTAAGAGCATTCAGGCGCTCTTTAGCAGCAACAGCTTTATTTTGACCTATTTGGTCAACGGTAAAAAGAACTTGCCGTTGTAGATTGGTTTCATCGACTGTATCAAAATCAACAATACCGACATGACCTACACCCGCTGCGACCAGATACAACAAGGCTGGGCAACCTAATCCACCAGCACCAATGCATAGGACAGACGCATTGGAGATTTTTTTCTGCCCTTTTTGACCGATTTCCGGCAAAACAATCTGGCGCTCATAGCGTTGTTTCTTATTCATATCTTGCATAATAGAGATTATAGGCTGTTTTGGTAAGTAATTTACGTACTGACGGTTATCACGCAATTTTATGGGTAAGGGCGCGTACGGAATAGGTACCAAATCCATAAGCTTTAGAACACCTGTGAAATATCAAGAAGATATGATAAACACGCGCAATGAAATCTTCGTATGATGTTATTATTATTGGGGCAGGCGCTGCCGGCATGATGTGCGCCATCGAAGCAGGCAAACGGGGACGGCGCGTCTGGCTCATTGATCATTCAAAAAAAATTGCAGAGAAAATCAGAATTTCCGGTGGGGGGCGCTGTAATTTCACCAATATTCACACGCAACCTGAGACGTTCTTATCCGGTAACAAACATTTTTGTAAATCGGCATTGGCACAATATACGCAGCAAGATTTTATTGAGTTAGTTAAGAAACATGACATCGCCTTCCATGAAAAAAAACTGGGTCAGCTTTTCTGCAACACCAGCGCAGGACAAATCATCGATATGTTGATTAATGAATGCAAAGAAGCTGGCGTAAGCCTCAACCAAGAAACCACCGTCTATGACATTGAAACAACCCAAGACGGTTCTTACTGCCTCAAAACCAGCCTGGGAGAGAAAACCTGCACTTCTCTTGTGATCGCAACTGGCGGGTTGTCCATTCCTAAAATTGGCGCCACAAAATTCGGCTATGATGTTGCAAAACAATTTAACCTTAAAATCGTGAAAACACACCCCGCTTTGGTTCCCCTTACATTTCAAGCCAGCCTGTTGGAATATTGCAAAGCCCTAAGCGGTCTATCAGTTGAAGCTGAGGTGTCCTGCGATGGGACAAAGTTCGCCGAAGGGTTGTTATTCACGCACCGTGGCCTAAGCGGTCCATCAATTTTACAAATTTCATCCTATTGGCGAGAAGGTCTTGAGATCATGATTAACCTTGCTCCAGATATTGATATGCGCGCGTTCTTGGAGCAACAAAAAACCGCCAATCCAAAACAGGATGTACAAACGATCCTTTCCAGGCACCTCCCCAAAAATCTTGCCGCCAGTATTTGTGAAGCGCAAAATATTACAGGGCGCATTGCTGATTTATCGCGCATAAAACTGGAGACCCTCGCAATGGCCATAAATGACTGGCGTATAAAACCCGCCGGCACGGAAGGGTACCGCAAAGCAGAAGTGACGCTCGGCGGTGTAGATACAAATGAGTTATCATCCAAAACCATGGAAGTGAAAAAGCAGCCCGGCCTGTATTTTATTGGTGAGGTTGTTGATGTGACCGGCCATCTGGGCGGCTTCAATTTTCAATGGGCGTGGTCGTCAGGCTATGTTTCCGGCCAGTACGTATAAAATTTCAATCTAACGGATAGCTAATTCTAACAATCTCTATCTCTTCTATGTCTTCGTCCGTGCGGACTTTCACTGTATCCCCCTCTTGTGCTTTTAGGAGTGCTTTTCCGACAGGAGATAACCAGTTGATTTTACCCAGATCAAAATCAGCCTCATCAACGCCGACAAGGGTCACAGTCACCTCTGTACCATCTTCCTTTGCGTAGATCACTGTGGCACCGAAATAAACACGATCAAGATTCTGTTGTTGCCTGGGGTCAACAATTTTAGTGTTTTCCAGCTTTTTTGTTAAATATCGGGCTCGACGATCAATTTCTCTCAGGCGTTTTTTATTGTAGATGTAGTCGCCATTTTCTGAACGATCACCATTGCCAGCCGCCCACGATACAATATCAACAATTTTAGGACGTTCATCATGGAGCAACCAATGCAGTTCTTTTTCAAGCACGGCATGGCCCTGTGGCGTCATATAATGGGTCCCGGCATGTGAAGGTGGCGGCTTAGCCGTAGGATTTTTTCTCATAGCAATAAATCTTCTTCAATAGGATGATAAATACTGGCTGAATCAATCAAAGACTTGGCTGTCAGCGCCCTAACGCCATACACTTCAGCACTGACACCGTAGTCCGATATGATTTTTGTAAGCAGTAAATCAAAATCCCCGTCTCCTGAAAGCAATACAACACGATCAACATCTTTAACAGCCTCCATCACGTCAATGGTGATGCCTACATCCCAATCTCCTTTGGCAGAGCCGTCACTGCGTTGAATATAAGGCTTAAGTTTTATAGTAAAGCCAATGTCTTTGAGGGCGTTTTGAAATTTGAGTTGCTTGTCATCGCCACGGTCAATGGCATAGGCCATGGCCGAAACGATCTCGCCCTCAGCTACAATCCTCTGCCAGAGTTTTTTGTAATTAAACTGGCGACCATAAGCGTCCCGAGTAGTGTAATAAATATTTTGCACATCTACAAAAAGTGCAGTTTTTTTAGAGGCCATTATAGATCTAACGCCTCATTTTCAAAAAACAGGATATTTTGATTGTAGAGATACGTGATGAGCGTCATAAGCGCATCTTGACCGCCCAGAGCCTCAATGTCCTGCATTGATAGTGTATTGTTCTGGTTAAGCCAATGGACCAATTTATTATGCGCCGGTGACGTTGGTAGCGCTGCCCCATAAGCGGCGAGGTTTATCGTCTCATCTGACGATGTCGTCATAGAAATTTTAATATGCTCTGGCCTGTAAAGATTTTGCCTATCTTGTAAACGCTCAAGCAAATCCTGGTCTGAAAGCGGCTCATATCGCGTGTCTATGTTCTCAATATCATCATGAGAGGGCATTGAAAAATACTCTGCCAGCCATATTGAAAAATCATTAGAGCGAAGCGCATTTATCAAGTCGTTTTGTATGCTGTCCCGCGCACCCGGAGCAATTGCAAACCCTGCGCTCTCCACATCTAGCCCCGTTCCACCATAGTGTTTATTGCCCTGGTGCATCTGTTCCAGATAATGACCGTATTCAACCATAAGCTCGGACAATTTAGGGCCGAGAAACCCAACCGAGAAGGTCATGGCCTCTTGCGTCGTTATACCTTCATGCGCAAAATACGGCGGAATATAGATCACATCACCAATGCCAACTTCAATCTCAGCGCCCTGGACACTGCCTTTGAGAACCTTCAGATCAAGTCCCTCAATATAGTCTTCATTCTGGACAGGCGATTCACCAATCGTCCATTTGCGCCATCCCATACCCTGCACAAGAAACACATGGTAGCTGTCTGTATGAGGGCCAACGCTCCCACCAGCGGTAGAGTAACTCACCATGATGTCGTCCATGAGCCAGCGCGGAGCGAAATAAAAACTCTGTAAGAGCTTAGCCGTATCTGTGTGGTACTGCTCAACATTTTGCACAAGAAGGCTCCAATTCTCCTCCCCCAGCGTCCCAAACCGGTCTTCCTCAAATGGTCCATGCTCACATGTCCATTTCCCACCTTCAGGTGCGGTCATCACAATACGGGATTTGATATCCTCCTCCAGCGCAAGACCGGCCAGGCTATCGCCATCAATCACCCCTTCAAAAACCGCCTGATCAATCGCGCCGTGCACCACAAAAGGCTTTTGCCCCCAATAGGTTTTGTAAAATTCTTCTGCACTCGGGAATGTGTCTAATATCATAGTGCGTTCTAGCACTAGCAGTGACGCCAGAGCAAGGATAAGAAGCCTTCCTTTCCGCTGCATTCTGTGCCATAAGCCCCGCATGTTAACCGTATCTGACCTGACCTATAAAATTGGAGCCCGCACCATATTGGATGAGTGTGACGTCACGATCATGGACAACTGGAAAGTTGGCGTAGTTGGCCTTAATGGGGCGGGGAAATCCACATTATTTAAGCTCATCGCCGGTGAGCTGACGCCTGATGGTGGCACCGTCGAAATGAATGCCAAACAACGCATGGGCATGGTGCGCCAGGACATCCCCGAGGTTGAAACATCGCTTCTTGATCTTGTGCTGGAAGCCCACAAGGAGATGGCCGATCTTTGGAAGCAAACCGAAACCGAAGAAGATCCGAACAAAATCGCCGATATCTATCAACGCCTCTCCGACATGGATGCTTATTCTGCGCCGTCTAAAGCGTCGCGGCTTCTGACCGGGTTAGGCTTTACAGAGGAGCAACTAAGCGAGCCTTTTTCCTCCTTCAGTGGTGGTTGGCGCATGCGTGTAGCCCTGGCCGCTGCCCTGTTTGTAGAACCCGAAATTCTGCTGCTGGATGAACCAACAAACCACCTGGATCTTGAAGCCATTATGTGGTTAGAAAATTATCTGGCCAGCTACCCACATACATTGCTCATTATCTCCCATGACCGTGAAGTGCTCAATAAATGCATCGACCACGTTATCCATGTCGATCGCCAAAAGATCAAAATGTATACCGGAAACTACGATACCTTTGAGCGTGAACGCGCTGAGGCCCTCGGCGTTCAGAAAAAAATGCATGAGAAACAACAGACAGAGCGCGCCCATATGCAAAAATTCGTCGACCGTTTCCGTGCCCAGGCCAACAAAGCGCGCCAAGCCCAAAGCCGTATCAAAGCATTAGAGCGCATGGATATCGTCGACGCTGTTATTTCTGACCGCGCAGTGCATTTCACCTTCCCCAACCCGAAGGAAATCTCTTCACCGATGATTTCCATCGACAAAGCCGATATCGGCTACACGGAAGGAGAACCCATACTGAACAATGTTTATGAGAACATCGATCATGATGACCGCATCGCGTTACTGGGCGCGAACGGCAACGGCAAATCGACATTGATAAAACTCATCGCCGATAAACTTCAACCCATGAATGGTGAAGTGCGCCGCTCCAATAAGCTCCGCATCGGCTATTTCTCCCAACATCAAACGGAGGAGTTGGACGTCAGCTCCACGCCCTATCAGGAAATGCTCACACTCATGCGCAAGAGTATTCCTGATGTGAAGGAGCCCAAGGTTCGTGCAAAACTCGGTGCCTTTGGCTTTTCAAAAGAGCTGGCCGATAACCGTATCAGCTCCTTAAGCGGCGGCGAAAAAGCGCGACTTCTATTCGCTTTTATGAGCTTCGATGCCCCGCATCTTTTGCTGCTGGATGAGCCAACAAACCATTTGGATATTGATGCACGGGAGGCATTGGTCCAGGCGCTCAATAATTACGAAGGCGCAATTGTGATTGTCAGTCACGATCCCAACATGGTCGAGCGCGTCGCCGATCGCCTCTGGGTCGTGCGTGATGGCGGGTGTCATCATTTCGACGGCGATTTAGAAGACTACCGCAACTTCACCATGCAAGCGAGACGTGACCAGCGTAAAAAGGACAAAGAGAAAAAAGATAAATCTCCAGTAAAAACAAAGCCCACCGCCAATCCGCAAATCATCGAAAAACTGGAAAAGAAAATTGCAAAATTAGAGGCGCAAAAAACTGAACTTGAAACCCTTATGAGCGCTGAAGGCTTCTACTCACAGCCCAACATCGACACCGCCAAGATACAAGAAACACACACGAAAGTGACGGCAGATTTGGTGGCGGCAGAAACGGAATGGATGGCGGCGGGGGAATGATATCAAAAAACAAGGTTAGCTAATTTAACGCGAGGCATTGGATACTTACTAGTAATGTACTTAGCAATGTCCTCATTTCCCCAGAAATCATTAATTACTAGTCGATTCTGATGAAACCCAAACCAATAACCATCCGCTGTTTTCTCGGCAAAATACAGGGAAACTTTGTGCTTTATCTGCTATACGCTATGACAAATATATTTAAAAGCTCTATCACTTACGTTTTTCCAAAAACCTTTGGAATTAGTCATCTAAAAATAATAAGGAATTATTAGGAACAATTATTTAGTCAAGTCCACTCATTCTATGAACCAAAACCACCGAAACATAATCGTCGCAAAAATGGCACCGATGATTTCAGCTACGAGAAATGCCGGGACATCGAACGGCCTTATCCCTGAAAAAGTATCACTTAAAGCACGAGCAATAGTTACAGCCGGATTGGCAAAAGACGTGGAAGATGTAAACCAGTATCCGGCCATAATGATGAGGCCAACTGCATAAGGTACAGCATCCGGTTTCGTTCGCAGACAGCCCAGAATAGCAGCAAGAAGAGCAAATGATGCAACAATCTCTCCAACCCATATACCGACGCCAGTGCGTATATGGGTTGCTTCGCTTACAAGCGGCAGACTGAACATGATATGGGCTAGCATGGTTCCACCTATCCCGCCTACTATCTGTACAGCGCTATAAGATAAAAAATCTTTCCATGGTAATTGTCGTTGCAGGGCAAAAGAAAGGCTTACAACCGGGTTAAAATGCGCCCCTGATATAACGCCAAAAATCAAAATAAGCACGGTAAGTGCCATACCCGTAGCCAATGTATTTGCCATCAAAGCAATACCCATATTGCCACCGGCAAGCTGTTCACCCATAACACCGGAGCCAACAACGGCCGCAACCAGAAGTGCCGTGCCAAGTCCTTCTGCCACCAGCCGCCGGGGGAGATCAAATTGTTCGGATTGTTCTCTAGCCAAATTTACCACCAATATAATCTTTAGTTTGCTGATGCTCGGGGTCGTTAAAGATTTTCTCTGTAGGGCCTGATTCAACAATATGACCCAGATGGAAAAAAGCTGTGTGGTCTGATACGCGTTCAGCCTGCTGCATGGAGTGGGTGATAATCACAATCGTAAATTTCTGTCGTAGCTCTGCAATAAGCTCTTCAATGCGGGCTGTAGCGATGGGGTCAAGAGCGGAACAGGGCTCATCCATCAAAATAACTTCCGGCTTGGTGGCAATGGCGCGCGCAATGCATAAACGTTGCTGTTGCCCGCCTGACAAAGACGTGCCAGGCGCAGAAAGTCTGTCGGCAACCTCGCTCCACAGACCCACACGTTTTAAAGTCTTCTCAACCAATGCATCAAGCTCATCCTTGTTTTCAACCAAATGATGAATCTTAGGCCCGTACGCAACATTCTCATAGATAGATTTAGGAAAGGGGTTTGGCTTTTGAAAAACCATACCAATTTTTTGTCGCAGCAAAATCACATCAACTTTGTCTTTATAAATATTGAAGCCATCTAGTCTAACTTTTCCGGTTACACGGCAATTTTCGACGTAATCATTCATACGGTTCAGACAGCGGATAAAAGTTGACTTTCCACAACCCGACGGGCCAATGAGCGCCGTCACCTTATTGTTTTGTATATCCAGATTGACCTCATGCAAAGCCTGATCATTGTTATAAAAGACGCTTAAATCCTGCGTTTTCATGCGAATATCGTTTTGGTTTTCAGTATTCATTATTTTCTTCTCTGCGCTCATTTCAATCACCATTTTATTTCAAAACGCCGACGAATATAGATCGCCAGCAGGTTAATTAATATCATAAAGGTTAGCAGCACCATGATCGCCGCCGCTGTTTTTTCTACGAATCCTAGCTCGGGATTGCTGGCCCAGAGATAGACCTGAACAGGCAAAGTGGTTGCCGGATCGGTTAATGTTTTGGGAATGTCGGCCACGAAAGCCACCATACCGATCATAAGTAGTGGCGCGGTCTCTCCAAAGGCGCGGGCAATACTCAAAATCACGCCAGTCATGATGCCAGGCAGTGCATAAATAAGCGTATGATGGAACACAACTTGTGTCGGGGTTGCGCCCAGTGCCGCCGCGGCATAGCGAATAGAGGGCGGCACGGCTTGTAGTGCATTACGCGTGGCAATCACAATCACCGGCAAAATCAAAAGCGCCAGCACCATGCCACCAACCAGCGAAGAGGAGCGTGGCACGCCAAAAAGATTCAAATAAATGGATAGGCCCAGCAGCCCAAAGATGATCGAAGGAACAGCCGCCAGATTATTAATATTGATCTCGATAAAATCTGTAAACCATTTTTTGGGCGCGAATTCCTCCAGATAGATCGCGGTGGCAACGCCCAAAGGGAAAGCCATGGCAATGCATATGAGGATGGTCATGAAGGAGCCTATGGTGCTGACCAAAACACCGGCTTGTTCAGCTTCTCTTGAATCACCATTTTTAAAGAAGGCTGTATTGAATTTAAGCCGCATCCGCTCTGACTTTGCCAATTCTGTTACCCATGATGCATGAGAAGCTGTTACTTTCCCGCCCCTTTTGGATTGTTCGAGAAGGCGTTGCTTATAAAAAATACTGATTGTGCTGGATGCAGGAATCCATACCTCTCTTCTGGTTCCAATTAATGTGGGGTCTTGTGTAACAAATTCTTTCAGCATATGAGGGGCATTGCGGCTAACCAGCCCGAATAAATCCCTTTTTTCTTTTCTGTCTTCGACATAAGGGAAGAGCTTTAAAATGGAGTTTTGAACAATTTTTCTGTAGGCGCCTTGTTCAACCAATTCGGATTCAAAGGTTACCGGCAAACGTATCTGCGCTTCGGTAAAGGCTGATCGTCCACTTGAAAAAATATTCCAGATGAGGCTTGCAAGGAATAGTGATGAGATCAAGATGGCAATAAAGCCGGCGCATTTAAAGCGTTTCTCTGCAGCCTTTCGTTTTTTTATCCATTTATGTTTGGGCTTTTTGCTATAGGATTTATACATGAACGGGCTTTTTTTCTTTTTAACCCGGCTCATAGCGATGCGCGTTTGCCTTTCAAATAATTTAATCATAACGCTCCCTATATCTCTTGACGATAACCAAAGCGATAATGTTAAGAAGCAGCGTCATAAAGAAAAGCGAAAACCCAAGAGCAAAAGCAGCTAGTGTCTTGTCGCTATCAAATTCGTGATCGCCGACGAGCAAAGTAACGATTTGCACTGTAGCCGTTGTCACTGATTCCAGCGGGTTAAGTGTTAAATTGGCCGCGAGCCCTGCCGCCATCACTACCACCATGGTTTCGCCAACGCCGCGGGAAATTCCCAGAAGCAGCGCACTCACAATGCCCGGCAAAGCCGCAGGCAACACAACTTTTTTGATAGTCTCAGATTGTGTCGCCCCCATTGCCAGTGAGCCAAAGCTCAGGGATTTTGGAACAGCACTAATTACATCCTCGGATAGTGACATCACATAGGGCGTAATCATAATTCCCATCACGGTTCCGGCGGTTAGAGCACTTTCAGAAGCAATTGATAATCCAATCATTTCGCCGCCTGCGCGTAAGATCGGAGCCAGCGTAATAACAGCAAAATAGCCGTAAACAACCGAAGGGACGCCAGCCAGTATCTCAAGAACCGGCTTGGCCCAAGCACGGAAAGTGGCGCCCGCATAAACAGAAAGGTATATGGCTGCATAAAGGCCCAGCGGCGCCGCCACAGCCATGGCAATTAATGTAACCAAAAAGGTCCCCAGAAAAACAGGAACAGCGCCGAAAGTTCCTGAGCTTCCAGCCTGATCAGCACGTATTGCTGTTTGAGGGCTCCATTCGGTGCCAAAGAAAAAATCTGTTAAGGGAACATGAGAAAAAAAACGAAACGTTTCAGAAAAAACAGAGAGAACAATAAGTGCCGTCACTAGGACTGAGAGCATTGTACAAGCCAATAGGCCGGCTTTTATTAATTCTTCAAATTTTGCCATCGTTCTTTCATTATTACGTTTGGTTTTTACTGTTATAAGAAATAGCCGATCAAAGTAAAGCGGCCATTTCCACTGGAGGATAAATAATTTTGGCCCCGCTAAAAGTCCCTCTAGAAATCCCATTGAGCGCGAGTATTAAAGACCGTTGGGTCGTCATCTGCGACTACCGCATTGCTATCCGTATTGACATCTATCACATTACCCATGAGGCGAATGTGGTCTGTCAGGTGCCAGTTGATACCCACACTGTTCTGTTCCAGCTCTCCGCCCAGTATACCGGCCCCGGCATCATTGAGGTCTGTATTGGAGTGACGTGCAACCAGTTCGACGGCCCCGAACCCGCCATTTTCCCTGCTCAGCGGATTTTTTGGTTTCACGCGGCTAAAATTGCCGGTGCTGCCTTTATAGGGACGGCTCTCACCTGTCAGAAACCAGCCGGCCTGAGCATAGTAACCATCAAACTCGGCATCGGGCATTCCCCTGGCGCGGCTTACATCGGCCATAAAATACTCACCCTGGATACTAACCGGGCCGAACACCCCGGCGGCTTCGGCGCCATAGACATGGACGCTGTCAACCGATGCGAAGGAACCGGTATCAATGACACGGTCGCCATCACCAGCCGGCTTGGCGCTAAAGCGCACCGAGCCGGTTGGATAGCGGTGGCTGATACCGCCGCCCAGATGCAAAACATTGTCACCAACATTATTGGCAAAGCCAAGAATATTGACGGACCCACGAACATCCACGGTTATGTCTTCATCCTCGCCTGTGTCATCATTGCCCGCATCTTCGTTAAAAACGCCGCCGCCCAGTGACCAGTTGCTGCCTCCGGCCAAAACATTGACACCAATTTCCTCATCTCTGGTAAAAGCATTGGTTGGCGCAGAACGCTCAACAAACTGAATGTAGTTCGAGCTGGTATTTTGCTCCATTCCGAAGGCTGGTTTTTGGTGACCGACTTTAATGTCAGCCGCTTCAATGCCTGTATAAGTCAGAGTAACTTCCTTGAAGTTCACACCTTCCTCGGCAAAGTCGATCTCAGACTTATATTTAAAGTCCTCACCAAGATTACCTTTCATACCAAGCCTTGTACGACGAAAGTTGGCGTTACTGGCGTGATCTTTCGTGTCATCGTCAAAATGCGTGGCATCAAGATGAACGCGCCCAAAAGGCTGGAAGGAATATTTACCATCAGCCGATTCAATTTTAGGCATGGGCTTCATAGAGATTTTAACGCCGCTATTGGTGCCGCCAGCAGTCGGTGAGATATTGGCTAACGTGTCCGCAACGGCTGCCTGCTCTTCGCCTTGCTCTTGCAACTCAGCTTTCTGAGAGGCGATCTGGGCGTCTTGCTGTCTGATAACCTGGCCCTGCTGCTCAACCTTGGTGGACAAGGTCTGGACCTGGCCTGAAAGCTTCATCAGTTCCTTTTGCATTTGCTCCATCGTCATTTGCTGAGCCGCCGCCGGTGATGCCAAGGTCACCAGCAATGCCGCGGAAGAGAGGAGGAGGGTTTTCTTGATCATCGTTTTGTTTTCCTTTCAATTAATAAGTTGTTGTTTAGTTGGATGCTGTTTCGGTCAGAGCACTGACGCGCCCCTGCATGGTTTCAAGTTCGGCAGTTGGCAGAGGTATCAGACCTTTTTCAGTCAGATAGCCATACTCACCAGTCGCTTCATCACCGATGAGCTCAACGGCAAATTCCTGAAGCCCTGCCGTTTTTCCGACATGGCCGTTCTTGACATACACATAGAGTGAGCGGGATATCCCGTAAGAGCCGTCCGAGATATTGTCAAACGTCGGCTCCTTGCCGGCAATCACGCTGCCCTGAACGGTGTCCGTGTTCTGATCCAGAAAACCAAACCCAAAGATACCCAGGGCTTTCGGATTGCTCTGCAGCTTTTGTACGATTAGATTATCGTTTTCGCCAGCTTCAATATAACGGCCATCTTCGCGCAAAAGATGACAAGTTTTCTTGCGGGCTTTTTTATCGGGATGTGCCGCCTTGAATTCCGGCATGTCCTTACAGGACGGCTCCATAACCAGCTCGGCGAAGGCGTCGCGTGTCCCCGATGTTGTCGGTGGGCCATAAACCTCGATCTTTACTTTTGGCAAAGACGGATCAACATCACTCCAGTTCTGATTTGGATTATCTATCAGCTTGCCACCAGACGGCACTTTCTTTGCCAGAGCCAAAAAGATCTGCTCTTTGGACAAGTTATAGCGATCAGCTTTTTTTGAATTCGCAAGAACGATACCGTCAAAGCCGATTTTAACTTCAGTGATATCCTTCACACCGTTTTTGGCGCAAAGCTCTTCTTCGCTTTTCTTTATAGCGCGCGAGGCGTTGGATATATCAGGGTGAGCTTCACCGATCCCGGCACAAAATAACTTGAATCCGCCACCTGTGCCGGTTGATTCGACAATAGGGGTGCTGAAATCTGTACTGTTGCCAAACTCCTCGGCAGCCACAGTAACGAAGGGATACACTGTCGATGACCCAACAATTTGAATTTTATCAGCAGCCTGAGCCTGCATAGGTAAACTCATCATTGCAACGCTTGCCAGTGTTAAAAAAGTTTTCTTCATAACGTTCTCTCCTTTGGTTTCAAGTTACGTATTGTCTTGTATTGCTGACTTGTTCAGCAGCTTGCAATCTGCCTTCAACAAGGTCTTCAATTCTGTCTTTAAGCATAAAAAAAGCGGACTCAAATTCCGCTTGAATCTCGGTATCTGCTCCGCTCGCCTGCGCGGGATCTGGTATCCACCAACTTAGTTTTTCTAACTTTCCTGGGAAGATAGGGCATGATTCCCCGGCTGCGTTTTTGCAAACCGTAACGACAAGGTCGATATCAGCCTCTAAAAACTCATCCCATGATTTACTGCGTACATCACCTGGCTCAATACCCTGATTCTTGAGCGTTTCTATGGCTTTAGGATGAACTTTTCCGGTGGGCCGGCTGCCGGCACTATAGGCTTTAAATCGCCCCTTCCCCAATGTATTCATGAGGGCCTCTGCCATGATCGAACGGCACGAATTTCCTGTACACAAAAATAAAATATTCTGGACTCTTTCCATACGAACCAACACACCGGGACTGTTAAGTCTCATCTCGCTTTTCATCATTTCCCACAACGTATAAATTTTTAATCTTCATAAACGTTATTATTCTGGTGTTTATTTTGTTCCACAACATACCGGTAACTCCGATAATTCGATAAGGGTGCTGCCTTGTTTCCTGCCGTTTTTGACATTCGCAACATCTTTGCTACAACAATCCTCGACCATGAAACGAATCAAATCCTGAAACACGGCAAAATCGACCGTGTAAATGATTGATCTACCCTCTCTGCGGGATAAAACCAGTCCGGCATTGCTCATATGGGATAAATGAAATGAAAGGGTATTGTGAGGAATTCCTAGTTTCTCGCTCAGTGCGCCTGCAGGCGCACCTTCCGTTCCGTGCTCAACCAGAAGCCTGAATGTCTTCAGGCGGGTTTCCTGAGACAAAGCATCGAAGGCTATCAGTGCGTCTTGTATGTCCATACGTCCAGAGTTATAGACACATTGTACCGATAGTCAAGAACTTTTTTTGCAAAGTTAATAAATTTTCATACCTTATATTATCGCACAATTTTATGGGTAATTCTCTGATAAACAGGGAATTTCAATCTCGGGACACTCAAAAAGTGCCCGTAGAGAAAAACGCTGATTTTTGGCTGAAAATTGAATTCTCTGAGTGTCTCGACAAACCCTGACACGCAAAACCCCGCTGCGTGCGGGGCTTGTGCGGAGAAATTCTCCGAGTGTCTCAAATCGTAGACTAAATGGTGGAGGGAGCTGGATTCGAACCAGCGTACGTCGAAACGGGCAGATTTACAATCTGCTGCCTTTAACCACTCGGCCATCCCTCCATTTGGGTCTTCATTCAGTGGTTGCCAGAAAAAAGACTTTCCACCGTGCTGTCAAGAGGCTTTGCCCTCAAATGTCTCTAATCGCTGCTCTGTCTTGAATTTTTCTGGATAAGGCTGGTCCGGAACAGGAGCGTCCAGAAACTCGCAAAGCGCCTCCCATCCAGCCCCTTCCTCCATATCCATCACCAAAAGATCATCTGGCCGACCCTTAAAATAGTCCCTTACTTTCTGATTATGGGCCTCATAAGCCTTCACAAAAACATCCTCATCAAATGCCCACTGGCCATAGGCATAAATATGGATTTGATGGTTGGGCACGCCTTTGCGGTTAAAAAATTCATGCTCACTTAACCCGCCAAATTTTTTCTGCGGGGAACTCATGATCTCAAAATGCTTGCGAACACTTTTGAGCCATCCTTCGGTATCTCTCACTGTTAGGATGAACTTACTACCGGGATAACCCTGATCAAGCCTTTCAAAAATCAGAGGAACGGGGAAATCAGTCAGGGATTTATAATGATCCGCTGCTTTAAAATTTTTTTGCCCGGCACAGATTTCCGGATACATTTCATGCGGATAATGCCGCCCAGGAAAGCCTAGAATATCCAAAGCTTCCTGTAGAGATGTTGTGGCCGTTTTATGCCAGCCGATACCGAAAATTTTTCCTGTAGCCATAGTTTTTTTGCCATTTTTGCGTTAAGACCCTTTTGTAGAAACTAATCATTAAAAAGTCAAAAGATATGAAAATGGGACAAAAAAAGCAGGATAGGCCCTCACTATACGGATTTCATGCCGTACGCGAAGCATGGCTAAACCCCGGGCGCGCCGTCGATAACCTTTATATAACCGACCATGCCCGCAAAGGTTTCGAGCAAACAATCCTTGAAGCCAAGGGAAAGGGCCTGCGCCGACCACAACCGGTTGACGTCGACAAACGCAAATTAGAAAAAATGCTGCCCCGCGATGCCGTGCATCAGGGCCTGGCACTAGCAGCCTCCGATCTTGATGAAATCAATGTACAGGATTTCGTCATCCGCGCTGAAAAGAAAGACCGCACCGTTCTTGTGATGCTCGACCAGGTCACTGATCCGCATAATGTTGGTGCCATATTGCGAAGCGCTTGCGCCTTTGGCGTCGATGGTATGATCCTGCAACGCAAGCACGCACCGGATATTGATGGTGTGCTCGCCAAAACGGCCTGCGGTGGGATTGAGCATGTGCCGGTGGCCTATGAAACAAACTTAAGCCGCTCGATTGAAACGCTGCAGGAAGGAGGATTCTTTGTGATCGGCCTGAGTGAACACGGTGAAAAAACCCTAAATGAAATAGACGCGCCTGAAAAAACACTCCTTGTTCTCGGCTCAGAAGGGCTGGGAATAAGGCGACTGGTGCGGGAAAACTGCGATGAATTGGTGCGTCTGCCTACAAGTGGTCCGATTCAAAGCCTTAATGTCTCAAATGCTGCTTCTGTAGCGCTTTTTGCCTTAACTTAAATATTTTCATAATAATTATTGCAATACCATATTGCTTTATGATACTCTAGGTCCATGCTTCAAAGAGGAACAAAAATATGAATAAAATCAATGGGTATACAGCGCTACTACTCTTAAGTTTTGCAGCTGTATCATACGCCGGTGAAGAACAAAGCAAACCTTCAGAAGCACTTTCGGGTGACCCGCAAGTACGTGAATTGTTGTTACAAGGAACTAAGGGACTTTCTCAACAAGATATAGAAGAGATTAGACAGAAATTTGAAAGGGCAAGAAGTAGTGGTGCATCATCAATTGTAGATACTTTTCCATCAACTCCCAGAAAGAAAATGATATTTAATGGTCAGGAACAAATGTCTACGATTGGAGAAAAGGCTAAAGTTCGACTTAATGATCAGTTGCAACGTGACATAGAAGGCTCTCAGGAAGTTGAACAGGCTCTTGCGCCTTAGATGAAGTAATCACCTCCGGCCAAATTAAAGCCTTAATGTCTCAAACGCCGCAGCTGTCGCCCTTTGTGCACTTATGGGATAAAGCTAAAAATCTTCAGATATATACAATTTAAGACAAATTTTTGACATCTCCGTCTGCGCTGCGGTACAATATAATTAATACGTAAAAATAATAATAAACAATAAGAATAGAGGGCACGATGGTCATAAGTTACGCGCTACACGGCGCGCTCAGATTCATAGATTTCCTCCAAAATTTCCACCCGGGCAGGTTTGGCATGCATCCACACAGCAAATATGTCGCTATGCCTGTGCACGGGATTACTGCGTCGCGTAAGACTTTCTCCCTTAATAGTAAAGAACCCACGAGGCTTTCAGGCCCTCCCCTATAGCCTGAGCCAACTTTCACCCCAACTCAAAAAAGCCCTGTACTCCCCTGCAGGGCTTCTTTTTTTGCTGATGCTTTTTATTGATGTAAGCTGGACTCTTGCTTGCGACTAAGCCATCTTCATGTCCATGAGTGCAGCAGAAAAAATGGAAGAAACACAGGACGGTGAGCTTTATCTCATTGATGGCTCCGGCTTTATCTTCCGGGCCTATTACGCCATGGCCTATAGCGGTCAGAAAACCATGACCAACCCGGATGGCGTTCCAATTGGAGCGGTGTTCGGCTTTACCAATATCTTACTCAAGCTATTGCAAGATTATCACGCCCCTTATATCGCCGTGATTTTCGATGCAGCACGAAAAAATTTCCGCAATGATATATACCCCGAATACAAAGCCAACCGCGATGAAACACCGGAAGATTTGATCCCACAATTCCCGCTGGTGAGAAAAGCTACCGAAGCGTTCGACATCCCGGCCATTGAGCTGGAAGGTTACGAAGCCGATGATCTCATTGCCGCTTACGCAAAACTTGCGAAAGCCAAAGGCAAAAAAGTCGTCATCGTTTCTTCGGACAAAGATCTCATGCAACTTGTCGATGATGATGTACGCATGTTAGACCCGATGAAAAACAAATTCATTGGCGAAAAAGAAGTCATTGAAAAATTCGGCGTTCCACCCAATAAAGTTGTCGATGTCCAGTCTCTGGCTGGTGATTCCACCGACAATGTCCCCGGCGTGCCCGGTATTGGTGTAAAAACTGCGGCACAACTCATCAACGAATATGGCGACCTTGAAAGCCTTTTGAGCCGTGCCGGAGAGATCAAACAGCCCAAGCGCCGCGAGAGCCTGATCGAAAACACAGAGATGGCCCGCATTTCAAAAAAGCTGGTTAGGCTTGATGATGAGGCCCCGGTGCCTGTATCAATCGAAGATTTAAAAACCCGTGACGGCAAACACCCGAACCTTTTTGCATTTTTGCAGGCACAAGGTTTTAACTCCATCTTGCGTAGGCTCGGCGGTGATATCACGTTGGAAAAAGCAGAAAAAGACGCACCACAGGAAACTCACGCCAATGACGAGGAATCCCTTCCCGCGATCAAGGACAACAAATACACACTGATTACCAACGCGAAAACACTCAAGACATGGATCGCGGACGCAGACGAAGAAGGCATACTCGCCATCGACACCGAAACCACTTCGCTGACACCAGCCAAAGCGAAACTGGTTGGTATTTCAATTTCATCCACACTGGGTAAGGCCGCCTATATTCCGCTGGGCCATACGCAGGCTACCGATCTGTTCGGCGAAAGCGCCGGCAAAGACATCAAACAAATGAAAATAGATGAAGCCATAAAACTTCTAAAACCCATTCTCGAAGATGAAAGTGTTATGAAGATCGGCCACAACATGAAATATGACTGGCAAATGTTGGCCAAGCACGGTGTCAATATGAACCCCTGCGATGACACGATGCTCATCTCTTATGTGCTGGACGGTACAGCGCACAGTCATTCCATGGACAATCTTGCCATGCAGCTCTTCGGCCATCAAAACATCAAATATGAAGAGGTGGCTGGCAAAGGCAAAAGCCAGATAAGTTTCGATCAGGTGCCGGTTGAAACAGCACTGGATTATGCCGCCGAAGATGCGGAGATTACATTGCGCCTGCATAAAACGCTCAAGCCCCGTCTGGCCCGCGAAAAAATGGTCAGTGTCTATGAGAATATTGAGCGTCCGCTTATTCCTGTGATTGCGCAGATGGAACTTACAGGCATTAAAATTGACCCGGCTTTCTTAAAAAAACTCAGCCATGATTTCGGCAAAAATCTAGCAAAACTAGAAGAAGAGATTCATAAAATTTCTGGTCATCCGTTTAACATCGCCTCCCCCAAACAGGTTGGCGAGGTTTTGTTCAAGGAAATGGGTCTTCAGGGCGGTAAAAAAACCAAGACCGGTGATTACTCTACGTCTGTCGACATCCTCGAAAAACTTGCGGCGGAAGGTCATGAGATCGTCGAGAAGATTCTCGAATACCGCCAGATGGCAAAATTGAAATCCACCTATACGGATTCTCTGCAGGAACAAATCAATCCCGAGACAGGCCGCGTGCATACTTCTTTTGCCATGGCCCATGTCAATACCGGGCGGCTGTCCTCATCGGATCCTAATTTGCAAAACATCCCGATCCGCACCGAAGAGGGCCGTAAAATCCGTGAAGCTTTTGTTGCCGATAAAGATCATGTTTTGCTTTCAGTTGATTACTCGCAAGTTGAATTACGCCTTGCTGCTGAACTTGCCGGAGTAGAGGCGCTCAAAAAAGCGTTCAAAGACGGTGTCGATATTCACGCCCTCACCGCTTCGCAGGTCTTTGACGTTCCATTAGATAAAGTCACGCCAGAAATCAGGCGCCAGGCCAAGGCTGTAAATTTTGGAATCATTTACGGTATTTCCGGCTGGGGTCTAGCCAAACAGCTGGGTTGCGACCCAGCTGATGCCAACGAATTTATTCAAAGATACCTGACCAAATTTTCCGAGTTGCAGGACTACATGGAAGAGCGCAAAGACGAAGCGCGTAAAAACGGCTTTGTAGAAACCCTGTATGGCCGCAAATGCGTGATCTCCGGTATTAACGAGAAAGGCGCGCATAAAGCCTTTGCCGAACGGCAGGCCATCAATGCGCCGCTACAGGGCACCGCCGCCGATATCATGAAAATCGCCATGACCCGCATGCCGCGCGCCCTTGAGGAAGCGAAATTAAACGCTAGAATGTTATTACAGGTTCATGATGAGTTGGTGTTTGAAGTACCAGAGAAGGAACTGGAAAAAACCGCCGCGCTTGTACGCGAAGTCATGGAATCTGTTGCTGACATTGGTGTGCCTCTTGAAGCCGAATCCGGCAGCGCAAAGAGCTGGGCGCAAGCGCATTAATTTAATAATTCTACTAGACGAGTACAGAGTTGTTATTGCCAGAAGGTGGAACTGTGCCCGGTGTGCCCGGCGTTAGTTCATTATTAGGAGCAACTTCATTAAAGGCGGCAGTTAATACTATAATCTTCCCTTTAGCCCCCATATCGAGCGCATTGCTTGCCAGACTGGCGTGTATCGAGCTTTCGATAGAATCTGGAATTGCCTTTTCCTGAAATAAGGAAGTAAGTTTTATTGTTGATTTATTTGATGGCTGCAACTCTTGTGTAGTTTGATTTTCCTGAATAAATTTCTTAGCCGCATCAAATAGTTCCTCTTTTTGATCTATATGCCCATACCCAAGAACACTTAGGGTTAAAGCTAATTTTTGTTGCTCAGGATATTCAAGAGATTTAACTTTATACGCATCGTCTAAAATTTTCTGTTTTGCATTGGGGTTGTCCTTTACAATTTCTTTTCCTTTTTCAAGAAGGGCATCTAGGTTTTTGGCCACAGATTTTGCTGTCAGCCTGATCTTTACATCATCCCAAGTTTCTACACCTGGAAGAGTTCTTAAAAATTCACTGTCAAATGCTTCATCGACAGCATCTATTGTCTGATTGGCAAAGTTCTTTGATTCAAGACGCCAAGCACCAAAATTACCCTTATATGTACCTATATAAGAAAGGACCATCTGAAGCTTTAAAACCTGAAGTTCTTGCTCTTCGCTGAGAGCCATAACACACCTCTAAACCCTGCATTTTATTACTTTTATGCCTTATTATTTTATGACTAATATTTTAAAAGAAAGTGAAGTTTTCCGCAAATTTCTCTGTTTTTCTGGCTTATAGGACGCCTATCCCCTGCTTTACATAGATTTTCTTTTGTTTATAGTGTTTTAGCCCGAAACGACTAAAAAGCGACAAGAGACCATGAAATTCACATTAAGCTGGTTAAAACGCCATTTGGACACAGATTCCTCTCTGGAGGATATCTGTGACAAGCTCACCGCAATCGGCCTTGAAGTCGAAGGGCTTGAGGACCGCGCGAAGATGTTCGAGCCGTTCACAGTCGCGCATGTCGAAAAAGCCGAAAAGCATCCCGATGCCGACAAGTTGAAAATCTGCACCGTCAAAACAAAGAATGGAACATTACAAGTCGTGTGCGGTGCGCCGAATGCGCGCACTGGCATGAAAGGAATTTTTGCGCCCGAAGGCAGTGTCATTCCTGGCTCAGGTGACGTGCTTAAAAAAGGTGTGATCCGCGGCGTTGAATCCTGCGGCATGTTGGTTTCTGAAAGTGAAATGGGATTGTCTGATGATCATGATGGTATTATTGAGGTCGATGATAAATTCGATATCGGTACGCCTTTTGCCGATGTATATGGCCTCGGCGATCCACTAATTGATATTGCGTTAACGCCAAACCGCGCCGATTGCGCCGGGGTGCGCGGTATTGCCCGTGATCTGGCCGCAGCCGGGCTGGGCAAACTCAAGGATCAAGATGAAAGTACCGTTAAAGGCAAAGGAAAATGTCCGGTTGATGTGAAGATTGAGGACAAAGATGGCTGCCCGCTTTTTATCGGGCGATACATTAAGGACGTCAAAAACGGACCGTCACCAGACTGGCTGCAACAAATGCTAACCTCTATCGGTTTGCGCCCGATTTCTGCGCTGGTGGATATTACCAACCTGATGAATATAGATCAGTGCCGTCCATTGCATGTATTTGATGCCAATAAACTCGAAGGAAATATCACCGTTCGTAAAACAGAAAAAGGTGAAAAGATCGACGCGCTCAATGATAAATCTTACGAAACGATTGAAGGTGCTATTGGTATTTCTGATGACAGCGGATTGCTGGCCCTCGGCGGTGTTGTCGGCGGCGTACCAACAGGTTGTACCGAAGACACCACCAATGTTTTTGTCGAGGCCGCCTATTTCAACCCCATGCGTATCGCCCGCACAGGGAGAGATATGCAGATTGAAAGCGATGCACGTTATCGGTTTGAGCGCGGCGTTGACCCGGAATTCACTGCCACCGGCATGGAAATCGCCACACGCTTAATCCTGGAAATTTGCGGCGGTGAAGCCAGCGAAGTTGTAAGCGCTGGAGATGTTCCAGACTGGAAACGCCAAATTGAATATGATCCTGCTTATGTTGAAAAACTTGCTGGATTTGATGTGCCAGCGAATGAACAAAATAAAATTTTGACGGCTCTTGGTTTTGAGGTCAGCGGTAAAGGGCCATTTAAAGTGACCCCACCACCGTGGCGCGGCGATGTACACGGCAAGCCCGATATAGTCGAGGAAATTATTCGCATTACCGGATATGAAAACATTCCGCCTATGTCCGTTCGCTCGGAAGCAGCCGTCACTGCCGGTGCCGAAACGCTGCTCCTCACTCATACACGCAAGGCCCGCAGCGCCATGTCTGCGCGCGGCATGGACGAATGCGTGACATGGTCTTTCATGGGTAAGGATTTAGCTGGTGAATTTGGCAGCAACGATAATGCGCTGACATTATCCAATCCGATCAGCTCGGAGCTTGACCAGATGCGCCCATCGATTTTACCCAATCTTATCGAAGCCGCCGGTCGTAATGCCGATCGTGGATTTGGTAATACCGCCTTGTGCGAGGTCGGCCCGGTGTTTCAATCGCCCAAACCAGACGGCCAACAATTCGTAGCAACGGGTTTACGCGCTGGCGGTAATGCGCTGCGCCACTGGGCCGATGAAAATTCAAGCAGAGGTGTTGATGCATTTGATGCCAAAGCAGATGCTATCGCGGTTCTTGATGCCTGCGGCGCTCCAGGTGCGAATGCGCAAGTGGCACGGGAAGCTCCTGATTACTACCATCCAGGCCGATCCGGCACCTTAAAACTTGGCAAAAACATTCTGGCGCAATTCGGTGAAATTCATCCGGCAATTTTGGAGGACATGGGTGTTAAAGGTCCGGTTGTCGGCTTTGAAGTATTCTTACAAAGCATTCCCGAGAGCAAAAGGAAGGGCACAGCGAAGAAACTTTTAAAGCTGGCACCATTGCAGCCGCTTTCGCGCGATTTTTCTTTTCTGGTTGATGACAGCGTGAGCGCAAACGATATTGTCCGCGCCGCCAAAACAGCTGATAAAAATCTAATTGCCGATGCTTATGTGTTTGATATCTATACTGGCAAAGGCGTCGATGACGGCAAGAAATCTGTCGCGCTCAACGTCACCATCCAGCCTAAGGACAAGACTCTTACCGATGAGGAACTGGAAGCCCTGTCTAAAGAAATCACCGATAATGTTTCTATGAAGACCGGCGGAACCCTGCGCAGCTAGGCGTTTTTATTTAACTCCTGCTCGACAATATCCTTACGCGACAACTTACCAATCATCGTCTTGGGTAAATCTTCATCACGAAACTCAATCCGCTTGGGAATTTCCATGGGTGAAATTTTATCACCAAGAAATTCCTTCAAATCCTCAGCCGTCATATCGCGGCCCTTCTTTAACTTGATCCAGGCTTTGACGATTTCACCGCGTCGTTTGTCTGGCAGGCCAGCAACAATGCATTCCTCAACATTGGGATGGAGGTAAATTGCTTCCTCGACATTGCGCGGATAGACGTTGTAACCATTGGTAATAATCATATCCTTCAACCGATCGACAATATAGACATAGCCACGCTCATCCATAATCGCGATATCACCCGTGTACAAACGCCCATCTTTTAAAACATCAGCGGTTTCTTCCGGCTTCTTCCAATAGCCCTTCATCACTTGCGGCCCGCGAATACACAGCTCTCCACGCTCACCAATCGGCATGGGCGTTTTCTTATCCTCGACATCAATAATTTCAATGATCGTACCCGGAACCGGCAAACCAATGGAGCCCGCAATATTCTCACCGTTAATTGGATTCACACAAGCCACTGGTGAGCTTTCCGTCAAACCATATCCTTCGACAACAACGCAGCCTGTCATATTTTCAAATGTTTTTTTAACCTCGACCGGCAAAGGCGCACCGCCGGAAATACAAAATGCTATAGAAGACAAATTGTATTTTTTTGTTTTTGGAGAATTGTTAATGGCGCTGTAAATTGCTGGCACTGCCGGGAAAACATGCGGCTTTTTTTTGTGTATAATCTTCAATGTATCTTCAAGGTCAAAGCGCGGCAACGCAATGATTTCCAACGCCGCCATAACGCTCAAATTCATCACGGCAATCATGGCAAAGACATGGAAAAACGGCAGAACACCGAGCATTTTCTGCTCTCCATATTGAACACCAGAAAACCAGGCAAGGCTTTGCACGGTATTGGCGTAAATATTTTTATGCGTGAGCATCGCGCCTTTGGGAACGCCGGTTGTGCCGCCGGTATATTGCAAAACCGCGATATCTTCAGCCACGTTAATATCAACCGCCGTAACTTTTCCATCGTTTTCAATCAGATCATGAAACCAGCTTATGCGTTTTGTCTCTGTAACCTTCGCCAGTTCTTTTCCCTTTACCAGCTTAAATAAAATATTTTTCGGGAAAGGCAGGATATCGGTAAAGCGGCACATAATAAGTTTTTCCAACCGCGTGCCATGAAGCATTTTATGCATCTTCTCATAGAGCATATCCAGATCAGTGGTGATCATGATATCGGTTTCACTGTCTTCGATCTGATTGCTAAGCTCTCTTTCTGCATAAAGTGGATTGAAATTCACCACGGTCGCGCCTGTCTTGAGAATCGCGTAATAGCAAATCAGGAAATAAGGCGAATTTGGTAAAAACAGGCCAATTTTATCGCCCTTTTTGACACCCATAGATTGCAGCCCCGATGCAAACCTGTTTGCAAGATTGGAAATCTCAACCCAATTATATTTTTTTCCTAAGAAATCAAAGGCTGGTCTATCTGCATATTTCACAGCCGTTTCATCCAATATGTCAAAAACAGGCTTTTCGGGTATTGCCATATCCCAATCAATATCGTCAGGATAAACTTGCAGCCATGGGTATGTGGAATTTGACATTATTCTTATAATCTTTGCTCTGTTTACTTGGTAACGAAAGTAAACATTTGAAATACCTAATACTAATTATATTACTGCCAAAATTAATTTTTTTCCATTATTTAAAATCAACTAGATTTAGGCACCTTTTTAAGGCAATATGCTCTTAAGGATATTCTACTGCGTTTAGTTCCCACTGCGTAAATCTATTTCGTTTTTTCTTAAGGGATTGTCAAGTTGCAGAACATCCACCCCGAGTCCTCGACCGAGGAAGAACTCGTACCGATAAAAATGCATCTAAAATGGTTCAACGGCACCAAAGGCTTTGGTTTTGTTGTACCTGAGGATGAAAGCTTTGATGCCTTCCTGCACATTACAACGCTGCAGGAAGCGGGTCTTCACTCGGTTGGTGAAGGCGCAATCTTGATGTGCACGGTTTATGACGGCCCCAAAGGCAAACAGGTCAAAGATGTAACTGAAGTGCTCGATAAAGGCTCGATCAGCACCATGCCAGAGTCAAACGAAGAAGATGGCACCATAACCATGGGTGGTATCGTGAAATGGTACAAACCTGACAAAGGGTTTGGTTTTATCATTCCCGATGACGGTATGAAGGATGTGTTCATCCATAAAAGCTGTCTTGATAAACTAGAGCTTGAAGAGCTACAAGCCGGCCAACGCGTTCGCGTTACTTTGCGCGGTGTCGATAAAGGCCGCGAAGCGGTTGATCTCAAGATTATCGGATAATCATAAAATCTATATCAAGACGTGAAGCGTAAAATTGAGTTTTACGCCAATGTCTTTGTAAAGCTCCTGCGCTACCTCATTATCGCCTTCTGCCAACCAGTAAATCCGCGCCCAGTTCTCACGCTCTTTCACTTTCGCCACTTCTTCGACCAGCGCGCGAGCAATACCTTTACGGCGTTGCACTGGATCGACATAGACATCCTGCATGTAGCAAACCGGCTCAATTGATCCTGTGGTCGGATGAATAACGTAATGAACAAAACCCAACATTTTGTCTTCCTGCATGGCGCATAATCCATGAACGGGATAAGCCGGATCGAGAAGCCGTGACCAGGTTTCTGTTGTCACGTCTTCATTGCGCTGGTCCATATTATTGCCATCCCAAAGCGGCAACCATTGCGGAAAGTCATTTTGTACGAGAGGACGGATGGTTAGTTTATTCATTGTCCGGTCGCATTATTGGGGCGCTCCAACGGATCAAAACCGTAATGCTCGAGCCAGCGTGTGTCGCTTTCAAAGAAAGTACGCAAATCAGGAATGCCGTATTTCAGCATCGCCAAACGGTCGACACCCATACCGGCAGCAAAGCCTTGGTATTCATCAGGATCAATACCGCAATTCTTCAAAACATTCGGGTGCACCATACCGCATCCCAAAATTTCCAGCCAGTCATCACCAGCACCAATTTTCAGCCCACCATCTTTGCGTGAACAACCGATGTCCATCTCTGCGCCGGGCTCAACAAAAGGAAAAAACGAGGGACGAAACCGCACAGGCAAATCATCAATTTCAAAAAATTTGCGAACAAAATCCATCAAGCACCCTTTGAGGTGACCCATATGGGATTCTTTATCAACCAGCAGGAATTCAAACTGGTGAAACATCGGCGTGTGCGTCATATCATGATCGGCCCGGTACGTGCGGCCCATATACATGACTTTTAAAGGTGGCTTACGCTTGAGCATCGTATGAATTTGAACAGCTGATGTATGAGTGCGTAAAAGCTTTCTTGCGTGCTCCCCTTTTTCATCCGGATCATCAGGGAGATAAAACGTATCATGTTCTTCGCGTGCCGGGTGGCCGATGGGGAAATTCAGCGCCGTGAAATCATGATACTCATCTTCAATATCCGGCCCCTCGACAACTTCAAAACCCATATCGGCGAAGATTGTCACCAACTCATCCATTGTCTGGCTAACCGGATGGATGTGACCTTTTTTCTCTGGCCGTGGCGACAGGGTAATATCAATGGTTTCGGTTTCCAGCCGCCCGGCCATTTCCTGTTTGCGCAGCGCAGATTCCTGTTTTGATATGAGGCTAGCAATCTCGTCTTTCAGGGCGTTCAGCGCCTGACCAGTGGTTTTGCGCTCCTCTGGATCCATGCCGCCCAAGGTTTTCATCAGGCCGGTAATCCGGCCTTTTTTGCCCAAGGCTGTGACACGCGCTTCATCAAGGGACTGCAAATCATTGGCAGCCTCGATCATCGTGGTCAATTCGGTTTTTAAACTTGCGATATCAGTCATAACCCAGCGTTTTTAGCATTAAGGGAGCAAGACACCAAGTTTTTTAATCCTTCAGTTCGTTCGTCGAAAAAATCAGGAGGGGGGTGGCTATGGTTTTGATTTTTCATGTTTTTGCTCTCAAATCCTTCAGTTCGTTTGTGACCATGTAACATTTTTATTCAAAGAGGGTTTTTGAGCCAAAACAAGGGATAGGGCTTTGTTTTCACAGGCATAATCATGGTCCTTCTTTCTGTTCCGTGCAAAACGCATTTTCATATCTTTGTGGCCCCACATTTCGGGTCCGATTTGACCACAGATGAACACGGATACACACAGATAGAGAAGATTTTAAAAATCTGTGTCCATCTGTGTTAATCCGTGGTTTTTTTACCTTGTTTTCCACGCAGTACACTATAGGAAATATATCCTATAGTGTCAATGAAAATTTGGGCTGATGGCACCAAGGGTTTTGAAAGTTATGCCGCCTCTAGTGTCGCTTGCTGGAACCGGTATCCGTTTTTTCCGTACATTCTTCTAGGAGGTTCACCATCAAGCATGCCTTGTGCCGTTTTTTCAATATGCCGAACAGCGCTCGTGAAAATTTCGATATAGTTGTTATCTTTAGAATGTCCTTGCCCTGCCCGTTTCGATCCTACTACAATATGCAGCACATCGTTTTCAAAATATTTACGCGAAGAAAGTTCTCCATCAACTGTTCTGTAACCAATTTTTGTTCTACATTCGCTGTTCCAGGAGCCAGTTTGCTCCATAAGTTCCTTATCAATAACACCTGCCCTATGGGCCCGGTCGATTAGTTGCTGACATGATTTGTGTAAGGCTGCGACACCATCATGAAGAGCCTGTTCATCTTCCCATGTTGGCGGTTTTGAAGCTATATCTGCCAGTTGTTTGCGGCATGCCGCAATAAGACATTTTAAGGCTTGTGGCTTGACAGTTTTTTGTTGGGTGCTTTTCTCCATACTCATTCTCCTATTTTTTTCGGAAAATAACGCAAGGGTATATTTATGTCAACAAAAAAACAGCCCCGATACAGGGCTGTTTTAGAATTGGTATTGCCTTTTATTAAGCCGCTTTTTTCTCAGCCTTGCCGAGCGCATCTTGCGCTTGTTTGGCAATCGCGGCGAAACCTTTTTCATCATGGATAGCGATGTCAGATAGAACTTTTCTATCAAGCTCAATCCCGGCCAATTTCAAGCCATGCATGAACGTGCCATAGGTCAGGCCATTGATCCTTGCTGCAGCATTGATGCGTTGAATCCAAAGTGCGCGGAAATTACGCTTCTTAACACGCCGATCACGATAGGCATATTGCCCGGCTTTTTCGACAGCCTGTACGGCCGTGCGGAAACAGCTTTTGCGGCGACCATAATAGCCTTTGGCCTGCTTAATTACTTTTTTATGTCTTGCGTGAGCGCGCGGCCCACCTTTAACCCGTGCCATTATTTCTCTCCCTTCGCAGCTGTCTTGGTTTTCTTTTTCTTGCGGTTATAGGGCAGGAAATTGCGCAAAACGATGCGCTCATCGGCGTCACAAAGCACGGTTGTGCCTTTGGCCTTGCGTTTCATCTTTTTGGGCTTGTTCATCATCATATGGCGGGCAAAGGACTGTTTGACCTTCACTTTACCGCTGGAAGTGACCTTGAATCGCTTCTTGGCACCAGATTTGGTTTTCATTTTCGGCATTTCTATCTCCTTGATATATAATATCTTTTTTTGTTTATGATGGACGAGGCAGCCGATATTTCGCCAGACCATCTATGAATGGCCCGTTTATACACGGCTAAGGCCCCAAAAATCAAGCATATTTCTCAATAAACTGGGTGATGTGATAAAACATCATCTTGCGGTGATTAAGCTTTTGCAGCCCGTGCTCCCCATCATGAAAAGTCGTGATTTCAATGCGGTCAGCGCTAATATGCTTGCGCGCAAGATCAAGCTGGCTGACGGGCACTATTTTATCCTCGGCACCATGCAGGATTAAGGTTGGGGCACGCACTTCACTTAGGCCACGGGCCATATCGACTTTTTCCATCTCCCTCAGAAGGCCGAGACCAACGCGGCGGCCATCAAACTCGATATAGTCCTTCTTTTTATCTTCGACACTCGGCTTACCAAAAACCGCCTGTGAATAAGCCTTCAAATCCAGAACCGGCCAGAGAAGAATAAGACCATTAACACTTCGCTCCGCATTCAGAACAGCCAGGCTAGCGCCCAATCCATCGCCGATCAGAATATAATTTTTGAAACCTTTATCCCGCCCCCAATATAAAACATTCTGAAAATCCTCAATGGCACTGCTCATGGTAAAATCTTCGGGCTCCCCCTCGCTTTCACCGCACCCTCTGAAATCAAAGCGCAAAGTATGCAGGCCCTTTTCAGTCAGCAAGAATTCAATGTCTCCGTAAAGATCGTTATTGCCAGCTTTATGACCGGGAAAACCGTGCGCCATAATAATTAGAGTCTTGCGTAAAGCCGCCGGGACCGCTTTCCTTGGCTTACTGTAAAGAGCATCCAACCCCTGGTTTTTGCTTGCATGGATGGTTACTTTTTCTGTTATGATGGGCTTGGTAATTTCAGTTTCTCCTCATCGCAAAACAAGAGTACAGGATAGAAAAGTATATGGTCAGACCGTCCAATCTTCAAGGCAATCAATTTTCCGGTTTATACGGAGCCGTTGCAAAATTTATCGAAAATAAACATTTCTCGCGCTTTATCACATTTGTCATTCTGGTGAATGCCGTAACGCTTGGCCTTGAGACCGATGTCGGTATGGTAGAGCGCTTTGGCAGTGTCCTGACGATTATCGACAGTGTTGCGCTGGTCATATTCGTGATTGAAATCTGTCTCAAGCTCACCGTCTATCGTCTGTCTTTCTTCCGCGCTGGGTGGAATGTTTTTGACTTTATTATTGTGACCATTGCCCTGCTCCCTGCCATCGGACCACTTTCAGTTCTACGGACCTTGCGCGTATTACGGGTATTGCGCCTTGTCTCGGTCGTACCGCAAATGCGCAGGGTCATCGCTGCCCTGTTCCATGCCATTCCCGGTATGGCTTCGATTATTGCCGTACTGTTTATTATCTTTTATGTCGCTTCTGTTCTGGTGACCAAGCTCTTCGGGCCGTCATTTGAAGAAATGTTCGGTTCGATTGGCGCCTCGATGTATACGCTGTTCCAGATTATGACGCTGGAAGGCTGGTCAGAAGAGGTGGTACGACCGGTAATGAAAGTTTACCCCTCGTCATGGATTTTCTTTATTCCGTTTATTATCGTTACCAGCTTTGCAGTTTTAAACCTGTTTATCGGGATTATTGTCGATGCCATGAATTACGTTCATGACAAAGAGGAAATTGAAGTCGATAAGGAAATCCAGGGCATCAAAAAAGAGATGAAAGCAATACGCAAACTGCTGGAAGAAAAGTAATCCTGATGACACGCCGATCCATATTTACCAGACCTACTTTATATTTCACATGTGCCCTTATTTTTTTTACCGCTCCGGTCCCAATGTCGGCTTGGGCACAAAACACCCCACCCGCTGTACCCCCTGTTCCTGTTGAAGCAGAAGCTTTAAAGCCAAAAATGAACGGGCTGGTTGTGCTTGAACTTTTTTCATCACAAGCCTGTGTGTTCTGTCCCAAAGCTGACCGTCTGCTTGATGATTTATCACAGATGGAAAACGTTATCGGTCTGGCATGCCATGTTGATTATTTCGGCGTACAGAAAGGATCACTGTCCAGGCCGTTTTGCAGCGCCCGCCAAACCCGTTACAAATCAACATTGCGCAGCGGACCAAATTACACGCCACAAATGGTCATTAACGGCAGATATGAGACGATCGGTTATCGTCTTGATGATATATCGGAAAAAATGTGGGAAGCATCAGATCAAAAAATTGGTAAAATAGAAATCATAAAGACAGAAAAAAAGAACCAGTTTGACTTACGATTACCGGACAATAAAGAAGGTGTAGAAAATAGCAGCTATGATATTTGGCTGGCAACCACAGATAAACCACATCAACGCAGTATTAAAGGTGGGCAGAAAATTGTCTACAACAACATTGTCAGTGCAATGAGCCAGCTTGATACAGGCGATGCAAATAAAAAAGGTATCCGCATCGCCGCCAATTTAAAGGATAAACATAGTGGTTTTGTTGTCTTCGCCCAAGATCCTGAAAGTGGCTATATCATAGCCGCCGGGCAGTATCTCAAACCCCACGAAAAACCGCCTATGTTCGGCCCCTTCAGACCTGCAGCCAAACCTCTTTAAAACAGGGTAAAAGAACAAAAGCCGCCCTTCATGAAATGAAGAACGGCTTCCGTTTCTGTGTGGGAAATCTTAGTAAATTATGGAGTCCAGCCATAAATTCTATGTTCTGATTAACGCCGCCACAGAGATATGTCAAGAAGAAATATATAAAAAAATTATTAAAGTACATAATTTATGCATTTTTGGTAAAAAGATGAGATTATATGATGGTTTTATATCTGTAAATCGCGTGTTTTTAAGCTAGAAAGCCTCGCAGATAATTGTGCCGTTGCTGTTAACACCCTTCAAAAATTGACCCACAGGACATGTGGCCGTGATGCCACTAAACCCTGAAAATGGTGAGCTGCAGTTTGGCTTGTTATCAGCAACTCCAGTCATTGCGAAGCTAGGATCACTACACTTCATGCCTTGCTTGCCGGTCACACCAGCCTGAGGATCAGTATCCGGAAGAGATGGCGGATCTGTCTCCATCGCAGGATTCCCTGCACCAATATCCCCGGCAATAAGATTGGGCTCGAAACACCCATTTCCGTCCTCATCACAAACCCTGACAGATATGGATCTTTCAGCTTTCAATTTACCGGCAACGTGCAGTTGTACTTCCGGCGTTGGCGTCCCTATACCGACATTGCCGGTATTTTTATTCCTGATACTACCTGGAACTGTCGTGCCGGGTGCAAATTCCCACAAATCGGTACTGACAAAAACCTGGAAGCTCGTAACATCGTCATTATAAACATTGCCAGTGACATCATTCCGTAGAGCACTAATAAATAGATTGTCATTATTACAATTTTCATACTCGACCGTTGCGCCCGAACTGACCGTCGGCTGCGGCTCGGGCCCAGGAAGAATGACAGATCCACCAGTACAGGGATTGCCAATCAGTACGCCATCCGGTGTATAAGCACCACGACCGTTAGAACCGTGAGAGAGCACGATAAAATGTGCGCTATCATCCGGATCGACAAGGCTGGGATTACGACCCCCGGCAACACCAAATTCATCTTCAACAGTAATGGCTCCGTAATCAGAGTTAAATGTACCAGCCTGCACCAGATTTTCACTGACCGCATAGGTAAGCTTGTTGCCCCAGCCATCCAGAATTTGCTGCGCCGATAAGTCCAGCAGGACAAAATCAAGGATCGTGGGATCAAATTCATTCGGCGCCAATTCAAGGGTCACAAATGGCACACCACCGATAAGGATGTTATCGTCGGTACCGTCATTGTCAGCATCACGCCCAGCAGCAGCCGACGCTCTACATATTCCACCCGCGCATGAATCCACAAGCGGACCAGCCGGAAGAGGATCACAGGGAATCTCCTTACCGTAATCAGGGTGCCCAATGGCTAAATCCAGCCGCGCTGGGCACGGATAGCGATCATGATTGGCATGAAAGAAGGTAATAGCAGAATTTACAGCCGCTATATTTTCCAACGTATCCCGGCGGCCTTTATCGCCAATATTCAAATCATATGCCCGCACAGCAGCAGCCAGCAAGACCCCGACAACAATCATAACCACTGCAATTTCGACCAATGTAAAACCGCTATTTCCGTTTTTCATTATACTCCCTTTAAATTCCTAAACAGTTGGCCTTTAACAAACATCATTAATTCACGCTGCATCTGCAATTATATTTCCTGTACAAAATACCAGGTATACCAACCGTAAAACATGATCTGTTTTTACTTCCGCAGCCACACGAGCTCCCCGCACGCGGTCTTGGCAAACGCTTACCCCGCACCATGCCGGTCTGGTTGATTGGCTGCCAGGAACACACAGCCCCCGGCGGAACCTGGCATGTATTTAAGGTTACTGTCCAACCCCCTGTTGAGCCAGAAGGACATTGAATGTTTCCTTGCTCCACTATCTTACCGGTTTGACCGGCTGGGCAGGATACAGTTCTGGTTACCGAACCACCAACACAGGTGCAGCCGCCGCCGGTTGTTGTCGTTGTGTTCGGCGGCGAGCAGGTGGTTGTCGTCGTAACCGTACCTGTACCCGTAAACCCCGGAGGACATGCCCCTGGTGTCGTTGTCGTACCAGGAACACAACAAGAGGCCGGCTGTGAGTCCGGCACCCAGCTTGGCGTATTGCAGGTAAAATTAGTGCCTGTGGTCGGACCCACCACCATATCGCCATCGGCACCCTGGGGAAGAAGATCGCTGACGCCCGTACAGAAATTGTAAGGTCCTGCCGGACAGCCCTTGGGCTTACATTGCAATGTCCCGTCGGGATTAACCCCCACCACAAGTTCATTGGGCGGGCACCCTACAATGAGAGTATTTTCACAACGAACACCGCCGTTTTCAATAGCCACCACAAACCCGCTTGGGCAGTTCAAACCAGGAATGGGAGTGCCACCAATCAGTTCCGGATCGAAACATCCAGCCTCACCAGGATCGCATATTTCTTCTGACTGCAGCTTGCCATCAGTCGGCAAAGGGCCTGATGCCCTCATATTGCCAACAACTTCTGCAACGTCATTGGGCGTCACATCATTAATGCCAACAAAGCCATCAGGACGTTGTTCGATATCATTCCTTTCGAGCGCCGTTCTTTGCCAAAGAGACATTTCAATCGATGAGAAGAAAGACAAGCGATCATCAAAACGCGTATTATCATATGTGGTGCGCATATCGGTCTGCACATATTTTGCATCGGTATTATTTATATCGCAGTTTTTTCCTTCCGAAGTTGTCGCAGGGGGACAGGCTGCTACCAATACACCATTATTATTATAGGCGCCGGCATTGTTTTCACCGGGTGAAAGAATCAGGAAATGACCCGATCCCTCTTCTTCCAAAAGAGATTGACCGACACCGGCCGTATCGTCGACAATTGATATCCCGCCATGGCTAACGTTAAATGTATCGGCAAAAGCCAACCGTTCGGTCACCACATAAGTAAGACGGTTGCCGTAGCCGTCATAGGCAAATTCTTCGGCAATATTTAAATTTCTAAACGGAATAGCACCGCGCCGTACGCGTGGAAAATGATCAATCGTTCCATCATCGTCATGATCAATTGCTCTTTCGCTCTGCTCGACGCAATAGCCCTTATCGGGAGCAAGATCACATGTCCCCGTTGTCACCTCAGTAAAGTCTAGACAGTTGTCATCGCTCTCATTGCCATATTCAGGGGTTCCTCTTGGCGCGGTTAGAGATGCCGGACAGGGATAACGTCCATATTGCGCCCGGAAATTTCCGATGGCGACCGTAACCTCCGACAAGCTTATTTCAGTTTCGATGACCTTCCTGTTTTGAATAAATACATCATAGACAGAAATAAAGGCACCAATCATAACCCCGGCAACAATCATAACAATCGCCATTTCGATCAGAGTATAACCGGAGCGCTTTACCCCGCTCCCTGTTTCCTTGCGCATTTTATATTTCCTACTCTTTTTCATGGTCGTGGGGCGCATGTTATTACTCCTGCACTTATTCCATTTGCAAACTCATTAGCCGCACATGGCCCGCCGGTTATAGCGCCAACGGGAAGATGAAGATCACAAACCGAATTATTGACAGACACACCTGTCATGCCTCCATTACCGTCACAATTAATGCCTGTTCCACCAATAACGCCAACTGGAAAACAATTATCTTCGACTCCATCATTATTGGCGTCATCACAATATGTTTCAGCAAGAACCTTCTCTGCCTTAATAATGCCAATAACATCCAATTCCACCAATGGATCATCCATATTCGGGCCAATTCCGACATTGCCCTCATTGTCATTATGAATGTGATCCGGATCGACCGTATAAGCCCAAAGCCCGCTAAGGCCAAAAACCAGATAGGTCACCAGATCATCATTGTAATCGGGACCGGGAACCAGAGAACGCAGACCTTCTATTACGCCAAATGCATTCGGTGGAGCAAATCCCGGCGTCTCAAATATATTGTCATTGTTACAATTCTCAAACTCCCTGCCGTTGATCGCACCACCGCAGGCCTGCACCAGCTTACCGCCAGCGGTAAAAGCGCCGATACCATTGCTACCATGGGAAACAAGTACGTAAGGCTGATCGCCGTTCCCTGGCGCTGTCGTAGGTGATAAGTCAGTTCCATCCTGCTCTTGAATAGTAATCGCACCCTGCTCTTCATCAAACGGAGAGATACTGCCATCGGTCATGCGTTCTGAAACAGCGTAGAGGATTTTATTTTTCCAGCCATCAAGAGACGCGCCAACCGGAATATTCAGTGTCGCATAAGGGACACCACCAATCAAAATAGGGTCAGCGCCACCAAAACCATCTGCATCACGCCCTGTCGTCCGGCACAGACCACCGCCGGTTCCAATACATGCGCCCGGGGCAGGAGCACCCGCAGGCGGACATATTTCTTTGCCGTGCAGATTGGCATCCTCATCCAAAGATCTATCAGCCGGACAAGGATAGCGGCCATTCGCATCAACAAAATCATTGATCGCCTGGGGTACAATCCCGGCATCGCCCATAGCCACTTGCGTTTCATCAAAGGTTTTAACTCTGACATATAAATTATATCTATGCATAAAGGGTGTGACGAGCAAGCCGATCAAAATCAGCGCCAGCGCTAGCTCTACCAATGAAAACCCCTTATTATTCATACCCAATTATTATCCCCACGCGCAGACAGAGGAAAAATTTCCCCTCTCTATATAGTGTACCAAAAAAAATAAAATTTACTTAAAATTTTAGGTATTTTGAGGAGGCATCATGCTCTAAGCCATTGAATTAAAACAATAGTCAAAAAAATATTATGTTAATATTTAAGCCTTTGGTCTAGGGTGCATCCGAAATAGCGCGAGATCCGCTTTTCCTAAAATTCTTCAATCGGACAAAAATATGAGAGGCTTTTTCGCGCCACATTAGCGCCGCCGGCGTCACCACCAACGTCAAAACCGTCGAAAAACTAAGCCCAAAGACCACGGCCGTGGAAAGCTGCACCCACCATTGCGTCGAGGGCGCGCCAATACTGACCTCACGGGAAGCAAAATCGATATTCATCTGCAACACCATTGGCATCAACCCAACCACGGTTGTAATCGTTGTCAGGAGAACCGGCCGCAAACGCTGCGCGCCAGTACGCAGAATAATCTCACGTATATCCATTTTGTCACTATATTCGCGACGCAAATGATCGAAAGTATCAATCAAAACGATATTATTGTTGACGATAATGCCAGCCAACGCGATGACGCCAACCCCGCTCATGATAATGCCAAAGGGCTGCCCCGTGACCATCAGTCCGATCATCACACCAATCGTTGACATGATGACGGCGCTCAAAATCAAAAGCGCGCTGTAAAAACTATTGAACTGCGTCACAAGAATAATCGCCATGATAAACAGCGCAATGATAAAAGCTTTCACCAGGAAAGCCTGAGCCTCGCGCTGATCTTCATCCTCACCTTTAAAAATAATTTCAATTTCTGGATCCACCTTGTCTTTGTTGGCCACCAACCACGCTTTGATCTGCTCCACTTTCGCAGCGGTGTTTATACCGGGCGGCAACTCGGCCTGAACTGTAATAGTACGTTTTTGATTGGAGCGGTTAATTACGCCTACGGCTGGCTTGGCTTTACGCTCGGTAAAGGAGCTAATCGGCACCGAGCCGCTACTCCCTTCAATGCGCACACGGTCAAGTTGATCGAGTGTACGTTGTTCCGCCGCATGGCGAATGACAATGTCAATTTCGTCCTCGCTGTCATCGGGTCGGTATTCTGCAACAATCAAACCATTGGTTACCATGCGGATATAATAGCCGATTGTCGTGATATCGATGCCAAACTTTGCCGCTTGTGAACGGTCAACATTCAGCTGCCATTCAATACCGGGCAAGGGCCGACTATCTTCGATATCGATAAAATCACCAAGTTCCTCAAAAATTTCTAAAACCTGCTTCACCGCCGGCTCCAGTTTTTCAGGAAAACGCGTGGAGAGTTGAACCTGCACCGCCTTGCCAGTTGGCGGCCCGCCTTCTTGTTTGCGGGCTTCGACAGAAATCCCAGCCAGGCCATCGGTACGCAGCTTGATATCATCAAGGATTGCATCAATTGAAGGCCGCGATCCGCCCCAATCTTCAAATTGTACCTGTATTTGACCAATGACATCCTCGGCCAGATCAGAACCTTTTTGCGGCGGCTTACCAGCGCGGGTGTAAAAAGTTTCGATGCCCTTTGTATCAAGAATACGCGCTTCAACCTCACGCACCAGATAATCCTGCTCGTAAATCGAAAGATTGCCGCGCGCGTGTATAAGCACGGAGGCAAATTCCGGCTCAATATCTGGAAAAAATTCAACACCCTTGCCAAATTTGGCGTAGGAAAATTGTACGCCTATTAACAAAGCCACAGCAATCAGCAAAATAATGCCGGGGATTTTCAATGCTTTGTCGAGAAAAGAAATATACAGGCCAGTAAAGCCCTTAATAGATTTGAGGTCACCGCTTTCCGATGCACTGAGCATCGCCATCATTTTCGGATCACCCGCCGCTCCGGCCTTACCGAAGATAGCACCCAATGTCGGCACAAAGATCAACGCCATCAGAAGGGACGCCGCAAGAACCGCAATCAGCGTAATCGGCATGTATTTCATAAACTCACCAACAATATCCGGCCAGAAGAGAAGAGGTGCAAAGGCCGCCAGTGTCGTTGCGGTTGAAGCAATAATCGGCCAGGACATACGCGTCGCCGCTGCGCCGTATGCTTTGTCCCTCGGTAGACCTTCAGCCATTTTACGGTCGGCATATTCGGTGACAACAATCGCACCATCAACCAGCATACCAACAGACAAAATCAACGCGAATAGCACAACGATATTGACGGTAAAACCCACAGTGAACAGGAAAAGTATACCGGTGAGGAACGCGCCGGGAATAGCGATGCCAACCAGCGCCGCCGAGCGCACGCCAAGGGCAAACACCACGACAATCATCACCAACAGGATCGCGCTGATGACATTATTTTGCAGATCAAGAAGCATGGTCTTGATACTCTCCGATTCATCCTGCGTGTAGGAAACAACAACACCTTCGGGCCAAAACTTACGTTCCTTTTCCACTGTCTCGCGCACCGCTTCGATCGTATCAATAATATTTTCACCGGAACGTTTGACAACCTCAAGCGCAATGGCGCGTTCACCATTGAGCCGGGCGAAGCTCGTAGCATCCTTAAACGTACGGCGGATCTCGGCAATGTCGCTAACTTTAATCGCGGAATCGCCGTCGGTGCGCAACGGCATGTTCATGACATCATAGACACTTTCAAACAGGCCGGGCACTTCAATGGCAAAAGCGCCGGCGCCAGTATCAAGCTTACCAGCGGCCACCAGACGGTTCGATAAATTAAAGAATGTCAGAATATCGGTGCCGTTCAACCCATAGCTCTCCATCAGCTCTGGCTTAACCAGAATCTCAACCAGCTCTTCACGGTCACCGGCAATCCCGGCCTCAAGCACCGAGCCCACAGCCTCAATTTTATCCTGCAGACCCCGTGCGAGCCTTAATAAGGTCCGCTCCGGTACACTTCCTGATAATGTGACCACCAGAACCGGGAAGAGACTAAAATTTACTTCCGTGACATTGGGTTCATCAACATCATCGGGCAGATCAGGGCGCACCTGATCAACGGCTTTTTGTACATCGTCCAGCGCCTGATCCTTATCAAAACCGGCCTGAAACTCCAGCAACACAAAGCCGCCGCCCTGAAACGCTGTCGACTTCATCTCCTTGACGCCTTCAATGGCGGTGAGCTCTTGCTCCATTGGCCGCAGCAAAAGACGCTCGGAATCACCGGGGGACACACCCTCCAGGTTCATATTGATATAAATCTGCGGAATATCGATATCCGGCGAGGATTCCTTTGGGATCGCAATATAAGAATACGCCCCGGCTATGAGCAAAAGAACGAGAATAGACAAAACCGTCCGGCTATGATGGATGGCCGCATGGATCAGCGATCCGGTCATAGCAAGCCATCTCCGCTCACCTCAACGGGTTTAACGATTTGCCCACCAGAGACAAAATCCTGTCCAACCGTAATCAGGCGTATTTTATCCGGCAGGCCGCCAACCCACATATGCTCCGGCGTATCCGCCAGAATAGCAACCGGCGCAAAGACAACTTCGTTTTTCTCATTAACGATTTTGACGCCGACCTGACCACTATCATTCAATGACAAGACTGACGGCGATATTTTATGCGCCTGCTTTTCCGCCACCGGCAGAAACATATTGGCCGTCATACCTTCCTTAATTGTAAAATCCGTATTATCACCGGTAATTTCGACACGGAACGTCCTGGTTTGTGGATCGGCGGCCGGGGCGATATAGCTGACCTCACCCTCGATCACCTGGCCATCAAGAAATTCGGCGCGGGCCTTTTGTCCCGGCGAAAGCTCGGCGATGTTACGTTCAGAAACAAAAGCTACCAGTTCGATCGGATCAAGATCAACCACTGTGAAAAGCGGATCACCAACAGAAACAAAATCACCGATTTCGATCACCTGCTCAAAAATCAGGCCTTCAAACGGTGAAATGATTTTGGTTTTACCCAGCGATACTTCAGAATTTTTTAATTCGGATCGTGCCGTTTCCAAATCAGCCTGCGCCTGCGCCAGTCGTACTTTTGAATTAAAGCCCTTATTCGCCAGCTTCTTGGCGGCGTTGTATTCAATCTGTCTTTGTGACAGGCGCTGCTTGCCTTCCTTAACCTTGGCCGAGCGATCACGCAATTCAAGTCGAGCAAGCGTTTCCTGATCTTCGACCTCATGGCCCTTTTCTTTTAACAGCTCAGAGATCTGCCCATCGGTTTCGGCCTTGATTTCTACCGTACGCGAGGCACGGCTGCGGCCGGTGACAATAATATCATTGGCAAAAGACTCGGCCGTTAGCTCCCTGACGCGTACCTCCATAATTTTTGGCTGGGCATTGTTTTTAGCAGCCATTTTCTGTGCCGACTTTTCCTCCGGTCCAGCAAACAGAACCCCGGACAAAATCCAGGCCAAAGCCACAACAGCAATAACGACCGCAATGATTTTTGAAGACTTCATATTCTATAGGGCCTCTCTCTTAACCATTAATCGGAGGCATCTTACATCTTTATCACCAAATAAAAAAGCCGCCCATTTGGCGGCTTTGATGATTTTATTTTAGGGATGGAACTAGGCTCTGACAGCGGCTTTAGCCACTTCCCGCTCTTCATCTTCACCTGAATCACTGTCCTTAGCCTGCTTTTCTTCAAATTCCTTGGCCTTAAGAATACGATTACGGCTAGCCGCCTGATAGGCAAGCTTCGCATGCTCCTCACAATAAGGCACACCGGCCATCCTCTCGCCACCACAGAAGCCAAAATTCTCATCTCTGGGGTCACCATAAGGCCAGCGGCACATCTGTGCCTCCAGCTCAGTCAGCTTAATCCCTTTGCCGTCGTTATTTATGGCGATAGGAACAGGAGCCGACTTACGCTCAACTTTGCCAGGCGCACTAGGCGGCGGCGAAGTAGGCTTTTTATTTTGCTGGATAGGTGAAACCCGATTGGACAGTTTAAGGCGGTGTGCCTTTCCAATAACTGCGTTGCGTGTAACCCCGCCAAGAGCCGATGCAATTTCCGCAGCCGTTTTGCCCTCGCTCCATAATTTCGTCAGTAGTGCTACCCGCTCGTCAGTCCAACTCATCTGTAAATCCTCTCAAAATCCCCTCAGGCTTAAAGCCCGATTTTGAACACTAAATAACCGCTGTGGTGTAGAAGATTGTACTCTAGCAGCATGATGATGAAGATGCCAAGCCCTCGTGTAAAAAAAAATTCTTTATCCACAAAAGGGCCACAAAAAGAAGAAGAGCATATCACCCCCAACCTCAATTATTATTTTGGTAAATCAAGTCCCATCAGCTGGTAGCTCTCCGCATTCTCTGTCCAGTTTTCTTTTACCTTTACAAAGAGTTTAAGATGAACGCGACCACCCATCATATCTTCAAGTTCGAGCCGCGCATCCATTCCAATTTTTTTGATGCGTGTTCCACCCTTGCCCAGCACAATGCCTTTTTGATTATCTTTTTGAACATAGACGACCTGATCAATTTTAACACTGCCGTTATCGAACTTTTCCCAATTTTCTGTTTCAACCATCACGGCATAAGGCAGTTCCTGATGCAGTTGATCAAAAAGTTTTTCTCTCGTAATTTCGGCCGCAAGCATCCGCATCGGTATATCCGTTATCTGATCTTCGGGGAACATCCACGGCCCCTTGGGCAAACGCAAAGCTATATCCTGCAACAGATCCGGCAGACCATCACCTTTCAGTGCTGAAATCATAAACGTTGCTTTATACGGGAGCTTTTCGTTTAAATCCTGCGAAAGCGCCAGTAGATCAGGCTTGGCAACCCTGTCTGTTTTGTTCAAAACAAGGATGCAGTTTTTACATTCCTGCAAACGATCACTGATGATTTCGTTTTCGGCCACGGCTTTTTTATCGCTGACATCAACAAGGTGAACAATAACATCAGCGTCCTGCACACTTCCCCAGGCGGCTGTAACCATCGCCTTTTCCAATGTCTTTTTTGGCTCAAAAATTCCGGGCGTATCGATCAAAACAATTTGTGCTTTATCATGAATAAGAATCCCCAAAACGCGGCTGCGTGTGGTTTGAACTTTTCTGGAAACGATGGAAACCTTGGCGCCAACCAGCGCATTAATCAAAGTTGATTTTCCGGCATTTGGTAAACCGAGAACACTTACAAATCCACAAGACGTTTCTTCAGACAATACCTACTAATCCTTTTTTATTTTTTTAAGAAATTCACGCGCCACTTCCTTTTCGGCTTCCTGACGTGTGCGCCCCTGCGCGACGATGGGATCAAATCCCCTGACCTCAAGTTTTATATCAAAAACCGGTGCATGGTCGGGACCGCTTTGTGAAACAATCTCATAGACAGGAAGCGGCAAGCTCTGCCCTTGCGCCCATTCCTGTAAACCGGTCTTGGGATGTTGCGGCGGAGCTATCATGGTGTCCAAAACATCGCTCCAAAGCTCGTGGATTAGCTTTTCAGGGGCTCTTAACCCGCTTTCCAGATAAAGCGCCCCGATCAGGGATTCAAAGACATCGGCCAGAATATTATCATTCTCATTACCGCCAGCGCTGCGCTCGGCCTCGGAAAAATGGATATAATCGCCAAGCTCGATTTGGGTAGCCATTTGCGCCAGCATTGAGCCCTGCACCAACGATGCCAGCCGCTTGGCCAGATCACCTTCGTTTTCCTCTGGGAATTTTTCGTATAAAAGCTGTGCTACAACCAGCCCCAAAACCCGGTCGCCGAGAAACTCAAGCCGCTCGTAGTTGGTTTCATGACCTGTGCTTGAATGGGTAAGGGCGGTGTGAAGCAAATCTTTATCGCCGAAATGATGGCCGATTTTTTCTTCGAGGGCTTTAAGAGACTTATTCACTTTGAGGCTCTTCTGCATCTATATCATCACGCACCGGATCAAGCTGTACAAAAAACCGGTCGTAACGAATGCTCCATGGCCATTTCCAAACTTCCATGAGGCGCGCATGGCCATTGGTTGAAAAGAATATGAAGTCCGCCTTACCAACAATATTTTCATACGGCACATAGCCAACACCCCTATCCCCAGCACGGCTGTCCTGCGAATTGTCACGGTTATCGCCCATAACGAAGTAATGTCCTTTCGGCACCGTAAAAAGTTCGGTGTTGTCATAGGGACGATCATCGTTTTCCTCGTAGATCCGGTGCAATACCCCGCCCGGTAGCGTTTCGATATACTCCATAGGGGTGACTTCACCGCGATACTGATCATCAATGCGTTGCAGACCGACAGGTTCGCGCGGAACAATCTGGCCATTAATATAGAGGCGCCCTTCTCTTACTTGAACCGTTTCACCGGAAAAAGCCACGACACGTTTGATATAATCAATACGCGGATTGCTCGGCAATTTGAAAACGATGACGTCACCACGCTGCGGTTCCTTCGACCAAATACGCCCTTCAATCGGAGCAAAGCTGAACGGGAAGGAATGTTTGCTGTAGCCATAAGCCGGTTTGTGTACAAACAAATAATCCCCGATCTCTAGTGTCGGTTTCATCGAACCGGAGGGGATATTAAACGGCTCATACATAAAGGTGCGGATCAGCAACGCGAGCACAACAGCAATCAGGGCTGTTCTGAAAAATTCAGATAGCTCTTCCTTGGCCGTCATCGGTGGCTCATGCGGCTTTTCTTCAGTTTCTTGTATTTGTTCTTCCATCATGATTGTTTTCTATAGCAAAGTTCTAACGAAAACCAGCCCCGAATTAAGCGGCCGGCCCTAAAGGACCTCTATAATGACAACGGCCTTGGCCAGAGGCGGCTCATCGGTAATGGTTAAATGAACAGAAGGTTTCATGCCCGCCGGCACCATATCCGCCAGACGACTGCGGGCACCACCAGTGAGCTCAAGCGTTGGCCGCCCGGAAGCATCATTGACCACACCGATATCTTTCATATAGACGCCGTGGTTAAAGCCAGTGCCCAGCGCCTTTGAACATGCCTCTTTCGCGGCAAAGCGCTTGGCATAGGTATCAATATGGGTACCGGCACCGCGACGGCGCTCGGCTTTTTTCTGCTCAATATCCGTAAAACAGCGAGCGATAAAACGCGCTTCAAAACGCCCCATCACTTTTTCAACGCGACGAATATCGATTAAATCACTGCCAATACCAACAATCATTATTCTTGCTGTCCCGTTAATTCTTTTGCGGCTGCATGCATCCGTTTCAAACGTACGCGCCGCCGCGCCGCACGCCCTGCTTTTACCATCGGATAAAACGCAAAATATGCCGGGAACCATACAGCAAAACCAATCAAATAACCACCCAACATCCAGGGCAGGAATATCTGCATGGGCTGGGTTTTAATGATCTCCCATAAAATCCCTAAAGTCATTTCATCAGGCAGATCCGCCGCACCGCTCCAGCCAAACAAGCCGAAAATATAACTGCCCAGCGTGTAGCTAGCCCACCAGATAAAGGGAAATGTCCAGGGATTGCCTACCGCGGTGCCAATAAAAGAGGCCAGGATATTAAATCTCAGGATGTAACAAACGATTGCTGTCTGAAGAAAATGCAGCCCAACCAGCGGCGAAAATGACATCGCCGCACCAACCGCGAGCCCGGCAGCAATCTTATGCGTGCTATCGGACAAGCGTACGACACGGTGCCTGGCGTATTTAATCGCCCGCACCCATCCCATGGATGGCCAGAAAATCTCTCTTGCATGACCCAAAGGGCTACGCGGTTTACGACGCTTAAACATTATTGGAACATAAGGACGGTCCGTGCTAAAAGCAATAAAACTCAAGTCATAAGGACAAGGAAGCTATGAATAAGGACGCTATGAATATTCTCGACTCCATCCGTATCGTTCCCGATTTCCCAAAACCGGGCATAAATTTTTATGACATCGCCACATTGCTGGCCGATCCGGCGGCCTGGCGTGAAACCATCGGGCAGATGCGGGAGAAAATTGAATCCTATCAACCCGACATGCTGATGGGCATTGAATCGCGCGGGTTTCTGGTCGCCGCGCCACTGGCAATGGAAATGGGTATTGGCTTTGGTATGATCCGCAAGAAAGGCAAGTTGCCGGGTGAGGTTTTGTCTTATGAGTATGATCTTGAATACGGCTCAGATGTGATTGAGTTGCAGACAGATTTGATCGAAAAGGATTCCAATATTGTACTGGTGGATGATCTTCTTGCCACTGGTGGCACGATGGGCGCCGCCGTGAATTTGATTGAACAAGCCGGATCAAAAGTGTCTGCCGGTATTTGTATTATCGAGCTGGAAGGCCTCGGCGGCCGCGATAAAGTCCCCTGCCCGTTTGAAGCCTTGCTGAGCTGCCCGGCTTAACGCCCTACTTTATCTTCCTCTGGCACGCTCAACGCTCGCGACAATCGGTGTGGCCCGTAGCGCGGCGATAATATTACTGAGATGTTTGGTATCCTTAACGTAGATATCAATAACGATATCCCAGAAATCAATCGAGCGACTCGTGATTTTCAAATTGGTAATGTTACCTCCATTGATACCGATTACGGTTGTAATGGTGCCAAGCGCGCCAGCCTCGTTAATAAAGGTCAGATTAAGCCGCCCGACATGTGATTCCGGCGTATCCGGTCCCTCACCCCATGACACGTCGAGCCAACGTTCAGGCGTATCAGCAAAAGTCTCCAGCGTTTCACAATCAATCGTATGAATTGTCACACCCTTACCGGTCGTAACAATCCCAACAATGCGATCACCTGGAAGCGGGTGGCAACAGCGCGCAAAATGCATAGCCATGCCAGGGATAAGCCCCTTGATCGGCATCGGTGCGTCTTTGCCATCCTCATGCGGGCGGAACATAGCAGCGTGATCCATATCAGAAGCCGGGCGTTTGGCAATTTCTGTTTTATGCGCAGGAAAAATGGCTTTAAAAACATCACGAGCGACCAGTAAGCCTGACCCGATATTGGCATAGATGTCATCGCTCTCATCTGCTTTGAATTTTTTGAGTACGTTATTGACAGCCTTTTCGGTGAAGTCATAGCCTTCCTGACGAAAAATCTTTTGCAGCATTGCCTTGCCAAGCGTCACATATTCGCCGCGTTGCTGGTTGCGGATAAATTTACGGATATGTGAGCGCGCCTTACCGGTAACCACAAAACGCTCCCATGTCGGGGAAGGATTCTGGGTCTTGGCAGTGATGATATCAACCTGGTCACCATTGCTGAGAGCGGTGTTCAGCGGTGCAATGCGACCGTTTATTTTGGCGCCAACACATTTATCACCAACATCAGAGTGAATAGCATAGGCAAAATCAATCGGCGTCGCGCCATTGGGAAGCTCAATCAAATCACCCTTGGGTGAGAATACATAGACTTGCTCCTGAAACAATTCGAGTTTTGTATTTTCCCAGAAATCTTCAGGGCGCTGTTCTTGTTCCAAAATCTCAAGAAGTTCACGCAGCCAACGATATTTTTTGACATCCTTGAGGCTCGGCATCTCGCCTTCTTTATACGCCCAATGCGCCGCCACACCGAGATCGGCCTCATAATGCATTTCTCTTGTACGGATTTGAATTTCAATCCGTTGTTGTTCCGGCCCCATCACAGTTGTATGAATCGAGCGGTAGCCATTGGGTTTGGGTGTTGAGATATAGTCCTTAAACCGCCCCGGAACGCTAGGGTAATGGCTGTGCAGCAAACCTAGGACGTTATAACATTCCTCGACCTTGTCCACGACAATGCGGAACGCCATAACATCGGAAAGCTGCTCGAATGTCACATTTTTACGCTGCATTTTCTTCCAGATCGAATAGCGCGTTTTTTCACGTCCGGTTATCTCGGCATCAATACCGGCGTCCTTAAATTTCTTCGTCAGCTCGCTGATAATCTTGTCGACAATTCCCGTGCCTTCACTGCGCAAAAAAGAAAGACGATTGGCAAGGCTTTCCCGAGCCTCAGAGTTCAAATAAGTAAAGCACAGATCTTCCAGCTCTTCCTTCATTTGGTGAACACCAATACGCTCGGCCAAAGGCGCATATATCTCTAGTGTCTCGAGTGCGATGCGGCGGCGCTTTTCTGTGTCTTTAAAACTATCCAGCGTACGCATATTGTGAAGGCGATCGGCCAGTTTCACCAACAGAACACGAATATCTTCCGACATCGCCAATAATAATTTTCTAAAATTCTCGGCCTGCTTGCCTTCCACGGTTTGACTTTCGATCCGTGTCAGTTTGCTAACCCCGTTCACCAGATCGGCAACCTCTTCACCAAATATTTTTTTTAAGTCCTCATAGGTGGCGTCGGTATCTTCCAGCGTGTCGTGTAAAATCGCCGTAATAATCGTGCCGATATCCATTTTCATACCAGCCAGAATGCTGGCGACCTCGACCGGGTGGGTGTAATAAGGCTCACCAGACGCACGGGTCTGGCCATCATGCATTTTTTTTGCGTAATCATAGGCTTTGCCAACGGCCTCGGAATCGAGATCGGGTTTATAGGCCTTTATCTGGTCAACAAGATCACTTTGTTCAATCATGCGCGCTCAATCATGCTCTAAGCTACAGTTTTCAATATATTCCATAGCGTTAAAGTAGCATGAAAAGCTGTAAAAATCATGAATGAATTCCGGACATAGAAAAGCCGGGCTATATGTCCCGGCTTTATTGCTTGGATTATAACGTAAAAATTACTCTTCGGCTGGTTTACCTGCCAAATCTTCCAGTGACGGCTCGCTGGCATCATCGTCGTCATTAATATCGAGGTCAGGATCAACTTTGCGCGCAGCCATCGCGTTCCATTCCTCTTCACCGTCCATAAAGTCAACCGGCTCTTCCTCTTCCTCCTGCGCAATAATGCGCTGGTGAGAACGGGTAAGCTCCTCTTTCAGATCTTCAACACCGACGTTTTCACCGGCAATTTCGCGCAACGAAACCACACAGTTTTTGTCATCGTCACGCTCAATCGTCAACGGGGCACCAGAGCCGATTTTGCGGGCTCTTTGTGCCGCAACCATTACCAACTCAAAGCGATTTGTGACTTTTTCAATGCAATCTTCTACGGTAACGCGTGCCATAAATAATGTCCTTTTCCTTTTGCCAGAGAAGGCTTTATAGTCAGTTTTCCCTTAAAAAGCAAGCATTGGGTAGGAAAATCATGATCCCCGAGAAAGCACCAGACAAAGACTGCAATTTATGCCCGCGCCTTCAGGCTTTTCGGGAGGAAAACCGGGGCAAATTCCCGGATAAATTCAATGCGCCGGTGCCCTCTTTTGGCTCTCAGGACGCGGAATTATTGGTTGTTGGGCTGGCACCAGGACTCAAAGGCGCCAATTTCACCGGACGGCCCTTTACCGGTGATTATGCTGGTGATTTGCTCTATGCGACGCTGCTGAAATTTGGGTTTGCCGAAGGGGATTACGAGGCACATGCGGATGACGGGTTGGCGCTCAAGAACTGCCGCATCACCAATGCCGTGCGCTGCGTGCCGCCGGAGAATAAGCCAATCACGGAAGAGATGAATACCTGCCGTTCTTTTTTGGTGCATGAGATTGAGGAGATGAAGAATTTGAAAGTGATCTTGAGCCTTGGCCTTATATCGCACAACGCCGTTGTAAAAACCTTTGGACAAAAAATCAGCGCGCATAAATTTGCGCATAACGCTACGCATGACATGAGTGGCGGCATTACCCTCATCGATAGCTATCACTGCTCACGCTACAACACCAATACGAAGCGTCTGACGACAGAAATGTTTGAAGATGTTTTTGAGAAAATAAAAAAGCAGCTTTAAGGCGCTAGCGCGTCACTCGCGGTTTGCGGATTAAAGCCTTCTCGTTTCATCATAAGCTTGTTCAGCGCGTTAATATAGGCCCGCGCCGAAGCCACCAGCGTATCGGCATCCGCGCCCTGCCCGTTCACTGTCCGGCCATTTTCCTCCAGCCGTACCGTCACTTCGGCTTGGGCGTCCGTACCACCAGTGACAGCATGCACCTGATAAAGCTTCAAATGAGCATCCGCATGCGGCTCAATCTCACGAATAGCTTTGAAGATCGCATCAACAGGGCCATTGCCTTCGACCTTCGTGATTTTTTCAGCGCCATCAATGCTCAAAGTAAGCTCAGCAGTCTGCGGGCCTTTCGTGCCGGCCACAATCTGCAAAGAGACAAATTTTATCCGTTCATTTTCGCGCACCACTTCATCCTCGACCAGCGCAATCAAATCGTCTTCGAAAATTTCCTTCTTTTTATCGGCAAGGTTTTTAAACCGTGCAAACGCTTCCTGCAACGCATTATCACCAAGCTCAAATCCCAGCTCCGCCAGTTTAGTTTTAAACGCATGACGGCCAGAATGCTTACCCATCACCAGTTTGCTCTCCGTAAGCCCCACGGATTCCGGCGTCATGATCTCATAGGTGTTGGCGTGTTTGAGCATGCCATCCTGATGAATGCCACTTTCATGGGCGAAAGCATTGGCGCCGACAATCGCCTTGTTAGGCTGCACAGCAAAGCCGGTAATCGCCGAAAGTGTACGCGAAATTTTGGTAATTTTTTCGGTCTCGATATTGGTGGTGTAGGGCATCATGTCGTGACGTGTGCGCAGCGCCATAACAATTTCTTCGAGCGCCGCATTGCCGGCACGTTCACCAATACCGTTGATGGTACATTCAATCTGCCGCGCACCGTTCGCAACACCTGCAAGAGAATTAGCCACGGCCAGTCCCAAATCATTGTGACAGTGGGTGGAAATAATCGCTTTATCGATATTCGGCACGCGCTCCATCAGCATCGCGATCTTGGCACCGTATTCCTCGGGAATAGTATAACCAACCGTATCGGGAATATTGACCGTTGTCGCACCTGAGTTGATCGCAATTTCTACCGCATGACAAAGAAAATCATCTTCAGTGCGCGACGCATCTTCCGCGCTCCACTCAACATCATCGGTAAAGTTACGCGCAAAGGTCACACTTTCGGCCACCGCCTCTAGAACCTGTTCCGGCGGCATTTGCAGCTTATGTTTCATATGTAACGGCGAAGTTGAAATAAAAGTGTGAATGCGTTTTCGTTTGGCCGGCTTGATCGCATCCCCAGAGGCTTCGATGTCAGCCTTTTTGGCCCGTGACAAACCACAAACCACAGAATTTTTTACCGTCTTGGCAATTTCATTAACCGCTTCAAAGTCACCCGGCGAAGCCACAGGAAAGCCAGCCTCAATAATATCAACACCCATCTCATCAAGAAGCCGCGCCATTTTCAGCTTCTCCTCAAGATTCATAGAACAGCCCGGCGATTGTTCGCCGTCTCTTAGTGTTGTGTCGAATATGACGATCTGGTCTTTACTGCTCATAGCTGCTCCTTTTAAAGCGCTTTTACTTTTTTATCAATGTTTCGGAAGTTTTGTGAAATCCCCTGGAGCGCAGGCGCGGCTAGGCGCCTCATACCCGCTCAGGGGCAGAGTAGGAGCAGCAATAGGTTCAGATTTTCTGCCTGTGCGTTCATAGGAGTATTAAAACCAGATTTGCGTGTTTTACGCAATAAAATTTTTAATCCTCTAAGCTACGCGCCTCATCGACCAGCATAATAGGAATACCATCGCGGATAGGATAGGCGAGCTTGGCTTGCTCGGAAATCAATTCCTGCGCCTCAGAGTCATAGCGCAAAGGTGATTTGGTCAGCGGACAAACCAGAATTTCCAGCAATTTTGGATCAACTTTATTCATGATGGCTCATCGTAGACATTAATGATGCGAACAGCAATCCTCTTTCTCACAAGCGGCTATTTCCAACATCGTCATAAATAATTCCGCCCGTGTATGACAACATTTGGCTTCGAGCAAGGCTTGTTTCTCACCCGCATCAAACGGACAGATCATCGACAGACAGGTAATCAACCGGCCATCGGGCGCGCCGTCTATGGCTTCCCAATCACAGTCCATGTCCTGCAGCTCAAAATATTTCTTTAGCAAGGTTTTGAGTTGCGTGCGGTTGAGATCCAGACATTTTTTCTCCTGCAAATCTTCACGATAAGATGTCCATTGCGTACGCACTCTGCGATAATTTCTATTACCCGAAACTTCTTCGGTAATATTAAAACGGCAGATACCGGTTAAGGTGATGAGATATTTTCCCTCTTCGGTTTCATTAAACGCTGTGATCTTGCCAGCGCACCCGGTTTCAAAAACCGGTGTATTATCTACAATCTCCCGAATTGTTTTATCACGCGGCTGCACCATGCCAATATAACGGTCCGCCGCCATAGCATCCTCGACCATGGACAGATATCGCGGCTCAAAAATGTTTAGAGGCAATTGCCCGCACGGCAAAAGCAAAACCCCCGCCAGCGGGAAAATCGCGATGGTTTCCGGCAGGTCATCAAATTCAGGTGCGAAGGGGTTTGGTTCCATCTTATTAATCTAGCTCATAAATCCCGTGAAAACAGCTCTAAGCCTAATAATTAGGGGGCTATGTCGATAAGTCAATAATGTGGGGCTCGTGCCCTACGTTTTTAATGAATTTCAAAAGATCAGAAGGTGGCAAACCAATGGTCATAGCATTGTCCAACGGATGGTAATTCACACGTTCCGCTTCCATCATAGAATGATCGAGAATGATACTGACCTCGCGATCCTTGTCATTCATGATACAAAACGGGCAAACAGAGCCAGGGCGGATACCCAGATATTGCCAAAGGCGGTCCGCCGAGCCGAAGGATAAACGACCACAACCGAGCAGATTTTGAAGGCTTTTGAGGTCAATTTCTGTCTCATTGGCCGCCACCACCAAAAACATTTTCTTCTTCTTATCGCGCAGGAACAAATTGCGGCAATGAAGGCCCGGAATATCCTTTTTAAGTGGCTCACCCTCCTCAACCGTGAAAATCGGCTTATGATTATGTAAATTATAAGCAATATCAAGGGATTGTAGATTTTCAAACAACATACCCGACGTGGTCGGTAAAGGCTGATTTTCTAGGGTTTTGGCTTGTTCGCTCATAGTGCCTTTATCCCCAATTGTGCCAGTAAAATCAAGCTTTTCGGCGGCTGCAGCTAAGTGTTTGTTAACTTTTTTGCTTCATAATTTTAGTAATAATAAGCGGGATAAGGGCACATGAGTACCGACACAACACCATCATCAACTTTAGCGGATAGACTTATGGGTCGTCTCACGCAAGTATGTATGCATGAGAAGTTATTGGACATCCCGAATGTTGCAGGGCGCCTGGAGGAATGTGTATCGAAGGGGACTACACTACATGAGGCTTTGAAGGGTGAACTTCCATCAGGACACAATACATTTACAGCATTGAATGTTGATCCAGAACCATTAAAATCGGATGCCAATCTTAGTAATGATGCTGCCCCTGCAGTCGATGCAACAAACGATCTAGCAAAACCTTCACCAATAATGGGCGCATGAATATAGAGCTTACAGCAATAGGAGATGGCGGTGTCATGCTGGTCAGCGATCAGCCACTCCCCGATATTGTCAAACGCGTAGAATATTACCGTGAACAACGCCTTTTCATGCTGATCTTTTTTGATTCAGAACTCGAAGATGAATTGATGCATTATGAAATTACGCCTAATATGGCTCACTGCGTCGAAAAAACACCAAACATAATGATTATTTCTCTTTTTCCTGATCATGAGCCTATCGGCTATGAGGTACCCCTGATACAAGTCGGTGAATTCTTTTAGCGCTTGACCACAGCTGATTTTTCTCTATATTCTCACCATTCTTAACGGAAACGCGAGTGTAGCTCAGGGGTAGAGCATTTCGTTGCCAACGAAAATGTCGAGAGTTCGAATCTCTTCACTCGCTCCATTAATTTTCCTGATAAATTTGAGACTAGTAAATGCCGCCGGTGCCAGTCGTCGCCGACTCACCAATGTTGTCGCCAGTGGACTCGGGCATTAAATTAATACCGCGCCCGTCGAGAATAAACATTTCATCCGTCGGTTCGGTGCCGGCCACAAAAGCCTCCCAGATGACGCGCTGATCGCCCGGTCTGGCGCGCACGCCAGTCGCACCATTAATCTGCACCTGGCGAATACCGGGTGGAATCCGAAATGGTGAGGGCGGCTCACCCTCCAGCGCTGCTTCCATGAAGGCTTTAAAAATCGGCACGGAAACCGATGATCCCGTCTCACGCTTGCCCAAAGATTTTGGCTCATCAAAACCAGCAAAAACGCCTACGACCAAATCGGGCGAAAAACCGATAAACCAGGTATCCTTGGATTCATTGGTTGTCCCCGTTTTTCCCGCCAACGGCCGTCCCAGTGATTTAATACGAATGCCTGTACCACGTTGCACCACACCCTCAAGAATGGAAACAATCTGATAGGATGTTTTTGGGTCAGACAGCTGCTCACGAATATCGGGAACATCGGGCACGTTCTGATCTTCCCAGCGCACCAGATGACCACAACCCTCACAAGGCCGCTTATCGTGTTTAAATACTGTCAGACCCCGACGGTCCTGAATACGGTCAATAAAAGTCGGCGTGATTTTCTTACCGCCATTAACAAGCATCGCGTAGGCAGATGTTAGTTTTAGCAAAGTTGTTTCACCAGAGCCCAACGCATTGGCAAGCAAAGGTGGCATGTCATCTGTAATACCAAAACGCTCGGCGTAATCCGATATTTTTTCCATGCCGATATAATCGGCCAAACGTACCGTCATCAGGTTCCGTGATTTTTCGACGCCAACCCGAATGGGCGTCGGCCCATAAAAATCGTTAGAATAATTGGTTGGCTTCCAGATATTGCCGGGACGATCTTCAATGACAAAAGGGGCATCAAGGACAAGCGTGGCAGGGGTAAAGCCGCTTTCCAGCGCTGCTAGATAAACAAAGGGCTTAAAGGCCGAGCCGGGCTGACGCTGAGCCTGCGTGGCGCGGTTGAACTCGCTGGTATCATGTTTCCAGCCACCCTGCATCGCCAGCACGCGGCCCGTATGTGGATCAAGAGCGATAATAGAGCCCTGGATTTTTGGCACTTGCTGCAGCTCATATGTACTTTCTTTTGTCTCGTTGCCTTCTGCATCTTTGGCCGGAACTTTTTCAACCATAATGACATCGCCGGTTTTTATCACCTGATCCATCCTGATGATCTCCGGGCCAAGCGCATAGCACTCGCTCAGACATTTACGTGCCCAGGCCACGCCTTTTAGCGGCAAACTCGCGCGGCCACCGCCAACAAATCCAATCTCGGCTTTGACGTTTTCCGTTTTAAGGACAACCGCCATTTCCCATTCTTCCAATAATGATTCCGGGCGGCCATAATTGCGCAATTTCACCTGCCAGTCCTCAGCATCCTTGATATGAGTCACAGGGCCGCGCCAGCCGTGACGGCGATCATATGCCATGAGACCCTCACGCAAAACACGAATGGCAATATCCTGCATTTTTGGATCAATGCTGGTCCGCGCCACCAGACCGCCACCATAAAGTGCGTCTTCGCCGTAGCGATCTTTTAATTCCCTACGTACTTTCTCTGCAAAATAAGGGGCATCGACAATTTTTGTTTCATCATGCGGCGTTATTTTTAGTGGCTTAAGTTTGGCAAGATCAGCTTCTGCTTTTGTAATAAAATCGTTCTTTTGCATCAGCACGATAATATCATTCCGACGTTTCGTAGCTTCATCCCGATTGCGTACAGGGTGATAATTGTTCGGCGCCTTTGGTAGTGCTGCAAGGTAAGCTGCTTCTGCTACATCCAATTCATCCAAGGACTTATTAAAATAATGCTGAGCCGCGGCAGCAATACCATAAGCCCTTGCGCCCATAAAAATTTCATTTAAATATAATTCCAAAATTTGATTTTTGGTCATGGCACGTTCAATTCTATGTGCCAAGATAGCTTCCCTGATTTTACGTTCAAATTTACGTTCATTGCTTAACAAAAAGTTTTTTACGACTTGTTGAGTAATTGTTGAGCCACCTATAACATTTACATCCTGGCCTAATAGATGTTGAACATAAACAGATACAGCGCGCAAAACTGCCGTTGGGTCAACGCCTTCATGTTCATAAAAATTCTTATCTTCAGCAGCGATAAAGGCGTTCTTCACCAGATCCGGAATCGTTTCGATCGGCATAAAAACCCGCTTCTCCTGCGCAAATTCGGCCATGAGACGTCCATCTCCGGCATAGAGACGGGTTACAATTGACGGTTGATAGTCCTTTAGCTGTTTGTAATCAGGAAGGTCCTGACCGTAATAGCTTATGATGTAAACAAAACCGACGATCCCGGCTATCAGGCCAAGACAGCCCAGCGAAAATAGTCCCAAAAATGCATACCAGAGATATTTCATGGTGCCAGTCTTACTCTAGGCCACACGCCGCGTTATCGGTCCGTCGGCGCGGCCATGGATAAATTGTTCAACATACTCACTACCGGAATCATCAAGATCCTCAACCGGACCCGTCCAGATAATCGTGCCTTCGTGGATCATGGCCACATAATCGGCAATTGTCCGCACGCTTGCCATGTCATGGGTGATTGATAAAGCCGTTGCGCCCAGATCTTTCACCTGCTCGACAATCAATTTGTTGATGACATCGGCCATAATCGGATCCAGACCAGTTGTTGGCTCGTCAAAGAAAATAATTTCCGGACTGGCCGCGACGGCGCGGGCCAGACCAACACGTTTTTGCATGCCACCTGACAATTCCGCAGGGTAAAGATCTCCAGTTTCGGCTTTCAACCCAACTGATACGATTTTTTCAATGGCAATATCTTGGGCTTTTTTGCGGTCCATACCGCGTCCCTGCACCAGACCAAAAGCCACATTCTCCCAGACTTTCATGGAATCAAAAAGAGCACCACCCTGGAACAACATGCCAAATTTTTGCATCAGTCGCTCGCGCCCCTTGGTATCCAGCCCACGAATATCTTGATTATCCACCATGATGGTGCCTTCATCAGGATACATAAGCCCCAGCACACATTTCAGCATAACTGACTTACCCGTGCCCGAACCGCCAATCACCACCAGCGATTTTCCTGTTGGCACTTCAAGATCAACGCCTTGCAAAACCTTCTTCGAACCAAAAGCTTTTTTTACACCGATCAACTGAAGTTTGGCATCACTCATGAGAAAAAGACCTGCGTTAGAATGTAGTTGAAGATCAAGATCAGGATCGAAGCAGACACCACCGCGTTTGTTGTTGCTGCACCAACACCCTGCGCGCCACGCTGTGAGTTAAAGCCATGATAACAACCCATAACCGCAACGATAAAGCCGAACACGCCAGCCTTCACAAGACCGGAAATGACATCCATGGATTCGAGCGTATCCCAGGTCTGCGACAGATAACTGCCCGGTGAAAAGCCAAGATTATAAATCCCCACGATATAACCGCCAAACACCCCGATAATATCACCAACAAACACCAGCAAAGGCAGCATGATCGTCCCGGCAATGACACGTGGCGCAATCAGATATTTGAATGCGTTTACAGACAAGGTCGCAAGCGCATCAATCTGCTCAGTCACCCGCATCGTACCAATCTCAGCAGCAATTGATGCGCCAACCCGCCCGGCCACCATGAGACCGGCCAGCACAGGTGCCAGCTCCCGCGTGACCGACAGAACAACAACCCCGGCAACTGCCCCTTCCGCGTTAAAGCGGGAAAAACCAGTATAGCTTTGCAGCGCCAGCACCATCCCGGTAAACAAAGCCGTCATGCCGACGACCGGCAGGGAATAATAACCAATATCAATTATTTGACGTCCAAGCTGCGCCGGAAAGAAAGGTGGCAAAAAGCAATGGGCCACCGACTTGCCTATAAAAGTCGAAAGCCTACCAACGGCACTGAAAAACCGCAGCAAGGTACCCCCGACAGCTTCAAAAACATCCAGAATATAATCGAGTGGTAATTTCTTGCGAGCAGATATGCTTCCAGCTAATTCTTCTACCACCGCGTCTTCAGATTGTGCGCTCATATTATGTCTTGTTCATTGCTGTTTTGGAGTCAGGATTTCCGGTGAACAGTAAAGTAAATCAGTGCCTTCGTCTAGAGCGTAGACCCAAGTTTCAGTACATGTTATGTGTATTATGTCATGAAGAAAATAACACCCGAAAACCTCGTCCCGATGGATATTTTTACAGAAGATTTCCCGCTGCGGATTGATCTAACCTACTGCAAACCTGCACCTGACAACATATTTGGCGTTATTTATCGCAAGGGCGCAAAGCTATGGTTACATAAGCACCTTGCTAAGGTTGTTCTCATCGCCTCAGCCGCCTGCTTCAAAGACCACAAGCTGCAATTCGTACTTTATGATGGCCTTCGCACGGTAGAGGCCCAAAAACGGATGGAAAAATCGTTGATTGTCAAAAAAAACCCGGGATGGCTGGAAGGGCCGGATCGGCTGCTTTCTCCGCCTGGCGCCGGCGCGCATCCGCGCGGCATGGCCATTGACCTCTCATTGGAAACTATGGAAAGCCAGTTGATTGAAATGGGCACGGAGTTTGATTATCTGGCAGCAAAGCCAGATGCCACATTCAATGCCGCCCATCGTGAATATCAAGATTTGAGCGATGAGATCAAAGACAACAGACAAAAGCTAAATACGGCGATGAAGATCGCTGCAAACAACCTTAAAACACCACTTCTACCCCTACCACAGGAATGGTGGGATTTTCGTCTTCCACAAAAAATCTATCAGGGCTACGCGCCACTTTCAGACAAAGCCCTTCCTGTTCAGATGCGCATGACCGACGACTATATGAACATTGCGGACCCGAAAGATTTCCCGGACGCACATTTCGAATCTTTAAAGAATAAAATCTACGAAGAAATTGATGACGCGCTATCCAACGTTTTAACCTCAGCTTGATAACGATAGATCCGCTCATAACGCAAACCCAAAGCGGTGAGGATTTCATAGCCAATCGTCCCAGCAGCCTTTGCCAGATCATCGGCGTTTTGGTGGGGGCCAATCACTTCCAGCCTATCACCCACACGCGGCAAATCATTTTGCACAATATTACCTAAATCAACGGTCAGTAAATCCATCGATACCCGGCCCCTCACAGGAAGTGCGCTGCCCTTCCAGAATAATTGTCCTTTATTGCCAAGGCTCCATAACATACCATCGGCATAACCCAGCGCCACCGTCGCCAACATCGTGTCCTTTTCGAATGTATATGTGGCACCGTAACCAACTGTTTCACCTTTTTTTGCCTCACGGATCTGCAAAATTTTTCCTTCTAAACTAACGGTCTCACACATCGGGTTGGTTGCCTCCGGTGTTGGATTCAAACCATAAAGCCCCATACCAGGGCGGATCATGTCGAGATGGTAATCAGAACTACGATATGCACCGGATGAATTTGCCATGGATTTTTTTACATCTGGGAAATGCTTTGCAATCTCGGTGAACTTTGCAAACTGCTGCCGGTTCATGGGATTATCCGCTTCATCGGCGCAAGCAAAATGACTCATCACATATTCAACGTTACGGCCATCCAAAAGCGTCTTGTCTTCTAACAATTTTTGCGTTTCATCAACGCTAAGCCCGAGGCGGTTCATGCCTGTATTGAAATGCAGGATGCATGACCCAGTTTTGTAACGCTCAATTTCTTCAAGAGAATTCAGAACAGGAATGAGGTCATAGTGAGCGTAATCAGCCTCATAACCTTTGTAATAACCATTCAAAATGAAAATTTGGGAATCGGTTACGACCTCCCTTAACTCCGCCCCTTCCTCCGGTGTTGCGACAAAAAACTCACGGCAACCTTCCTCGTGTAAAATCGCCGCCACCGGCGCCATACCAAGACCGTAACTATCGGCTTTGACCACCGCAGAAACGGTACAATCCGCCCCCACCAGATCGACAAAAATACGGTAATTTTGCCTGATTTCATCCAGGTCAATCACGAGGGTCGTAGGTAATTTATTCATTTAAATCAATCTATTAAGATGTGTTTGCATATTAATTTTGCAATCGGAAACCGCTTTCCTGTATAATCCAAAGTAACGAATTGTAAATAAAAAAGTAGTATTTTTAAACGGTAGTGTGAGCCTCCCAGCCATAGAGCAAAATAATAAGGGAGCTTAAGAATAGAGAAAAGGGTGTAATCGATGGCGGACATCGACGACGAAAATCATATTAAACAACAGATTCAGGCTGGACTGAAATTGCTCGGATATTATCAGGGCGATGACGAAGCTCATGCCATAAACGGCAATGCCGATCCAGGCTCTGACACCGACAACGACATCAAAAAATTCCTAACCGACAAAAATATTACAGACATTGATTCTTCTGATCACAAAGCCGTTTTAGAACATATCCGCACGGCTGTCACAAGCGACCCGGAAATAACTCTTCAAATCTGGAACCAGTCCTCAATTGTGCGTGGCATCAATGAGAAAACCCCGGAGCGTAGAGAAATGCGCAAACATCCGGAACAGGTCAAACTGTTTCAGGGTGCTATGAATCTGTTCAATCATCCCATCGCTATGGATGGCGTAATAAGTCTTAATAAGCGTTCCGAAACAAGAGATGCCGCTTTCAATTTTGCAAAAGAGCAAAATTTTCTCAGCGTAGATCAAGTTTGGAATACCTACGGCAAAGAATTCGGCAATATTACGCCCGTCGCTGCTTTAACCACCTCCCGTATTGAAAGCTACTTCGATCCAAGTGCCTATTCAATTCCCGAACAAAAAAGAGGCGATAGAATCATCTCTGAAGGTATTGATCAGGTCCAGCTTCCAACGGCCAAAGATATGTATGATAAAGGCTATACATCATTCGGTAAGCCAACCAACGATATACTTCAAAATCCGCAGGCTAATCATTATTTCGCGTTGTCTTATAAAAACTGGATGCGCGAACACTATAAGGGGCATACGGATGGCTGGTACGCCCGCGCCTTTAACGGCGGCCCTGCCTGGGAAAGAATCCGTGACGTTAAAATTATACAGGCCGGCCTAACGGCGGCCCTTCCAGGTACTGACGTCGGCGGTGTTGATGGCCAGACAGGCGGCGTCAACGCAAAAAGTAAAACAAACACAGCCATTACAAAATTCGGCTTTAAGCCAAAAGATATACAGTCTCCCAAAAATCGCCAGAAAATAATGAAAGCTCTTCAAGACAATGAAGCCGTCAAATCTAAATTAACAGAATTAAGAAAGATTGTCGGCGATAAAACAGCAAAGGAAATTACAAAAGATCACGGCCGCGATACCTTAAGACTTTTGCATGGCCTGGAATACATTATTGACGGCAAAGCAAATTTGCGCGGAGGGGCCGACTTTATCGATACCACAGACAGCTATGAGAAGAGCTATACAAAGCAACACACAATAATGAGTAAAGAATGGACAAAATTTAAAAAAGAACACCCCGAGCCAACGGCACAAATTACGGAACCAGACGATGAAAACTTACTTCCTATGGACGAAAACGTTAGAAAAGACTCAGCTCTGGAAGAAGCGAAAGAGATTCTGAAGGGGCTGCCGCCGAAATTGCCAACCACCGAAACACAGCCTAGTGCAGTGACAACCGCAACACTGACACGGGCCGGATACAACCCAGCCCTAAGCTTAGAAACAGAGCCATCGGGCGGCCTTCATATCATGACTCACCTGGATAATTTTGCAAAAGGGTTAGCAGAAAAAGCAGAAGTCCCCGCACAATTTTTCGCAGGCTTGGCAGATGCAGCCTCGAATATTTCAATCGACGCTACGGTCTACGCTGAGGATGACGACTCCCGTTTGAATCCAAAAACAGAAACGACGACAACACTAGAAACGACAACGATAACACCACCACCAGAGGGAGTAAGTACCATGGCTGACAAAAAAAACAAATCACAAGGAACATCTTCCGGCGATTTTACCTGGAGCGCAGCAGGTATTGCCAACTGGATCGATGAAAAAACCGGTAGCCTCTATGACAACACACTTGGTCGTGCTGAAGAAGTAATGAAAGAATATTTAGGCACTCCAGAGGAAAAACAGGTTCCTGCACGGGAAATTCCAATCATACGTATGCCGCGAGGTTCTGAAATCGGTGCCCCGAAAGCAAAGGAAGAAAATCCCGACGATAAAGAAGCAGCTACGGTAATAACTGGTGACAATAAGGATCAAAAAGCAGATGACCTTCAAACGGCCGCTCCGGAAATCTCTGACCTGACGGCATATACGCTCAAAATGCCACACTCAAAAGCGGAGTATGGCGCATTTCAAATCTCTATCCATGAAAATACGGATGGAAGCAGCGCTCGTTTTATTGTCACGCCAGAAAAAGACGCAGCTACAGGCACACACAATCTCATGACTGATGCCGAAGATAAAAAACTGACGGACTCTATGGTGAAGTCGGCTCTGAAGTATCTCGATCAGAATGGTGATAAATATATCGATCCCAAAAAGATGGAAGCTTTGGAACATGGCATCAACTCTTTTGAATATAATTCAACAAAAACACCACTGGAAAGCCTTACGAACTCTCAATACGCCAATGTACAGGCCAGAGGGGCTCTCTTAGATGAATTAAAAACAGCCATTAAGAACGGTGGATACACAATAGGCGAGAAGCCTGCCGCATCCAAAAAAGTAACTCCAGTCAATACGGATGACTATGACATTTTTGTGATAATCAATGGCAGCCAGATAGAGCTTGGCATTAGCGGGTCAGTAGACTCCTTCCTGAAGGATGACAACAAGGAAGAAAAAATACAGGCTGCTCTTGAAGACAATTTCGCTATAGGCAGCTTCGATGATAAATTTGGTGACCTCACGCAAATCCAGGCGATAGAGTCTTTGAATGAAAAAGCCACGAGATCAATAAAACAAGACGATGTGTCACACGTGGAACTAGCACTCTATGCCAGTGCAAAACCTCTGTTGGTACAGCGCATGAGAGATATAAAGCTAGAGCAACCGCTCATGGAGGGAAGCTTGCTTCAAAATCAAGAGGGCAATCCTTCTCCAAATGCCAGCAAAGATTTTGTACAAGCCGCTAAAGAAGGTTTATTGCAAGACAGTATTAACTTGGAAGAAGAAACTTCGAAGGAAAGTCATGAGGGGAGTGGTGAGCCAGATCTTAATGAGTTCGGACTTATCGACGACGCACAAGAGGTGAACGACACCGCTATTGTCCAACCCACCAACAAATTACAGGAGCTGAACGATCATTTTGCGTATGTTTATGCTGGAATACTGCTTCCTGGCAACCCGACTGCCCGAGCAAAGCAAGGGGTGGAGCTACTGAAAGATCCTCATGTTGTCGAAAGATTAGAGACATATATGAGAGATACCATGATGAAAGAAGTTGATGAAAAGAATGGCCATCGCCAGGAAGGCATCGATCTTCTTCAGAAAGCTGCATATGAGCAAGAAAAACTCATGCAAGAACACCAGGGATCACACCCAACAGATCAGTTTATTCACGACTATAGCAAAATCGTACTTGCCGGGATTAATAGCGCTGCCTTAAACAAGGGGCTTACAATAACGCCGACAGACTTTAGTCCCAAAGAGCCTGTGCTCACGCCGCTGCAGCAATTGCATGCTATACGCGACCAAATCAAGGGCGACTATGGCAACAAAGAAGAACTTGCCAATAAGGGACTTGCGTTGCTTCAAAAACCTGAATTCAGAGCGGCAGTCATCGAAGACGCCAAGCAAAGAATGTTAAATGATGTCAAGGTTGGTAAAAAACATGAAGAAGAAACACCTACCGAAACGATTGCTCGTAAAATCGAGGACATAAAGGACGAACCTTATATGAATGAGGATATAAAAGGTTCAGACGATGATTTCCTTCGAAAGCTTGGCAATACAGAACTTTTAGGAACCGTTTACGCGGCGATGAAATCCGATGTTGATCTACGTGAGCTGGGCTTTGATTACGAGTTAGAACATTATCCAGATGGCAATACTTTGCAGTATTTAAAGGAGATGTTTACGGGAGATACGAGGCAAAATGTTCCGATTTTTGCACTGCCAGGTTATGAATTCCCGGGAGAAACCAGAGACGAAACCGCCATGCGCCTTCGTGAAGATTCTATTGCACGTGCACTTATTCATCATGAAATTGAACATGAAGGCGTCCTTCTTGGAGACGAAGATCTAAAGCATGACGTTTATAATATACCAATGGAAGATAATCTTATAAAGGAAATGGCAGCAGAACTGAAAAAAGGTAACAACGCCGATCCTGTTGTTTTTGTCAAAAACTGGATGGCGATCGAAGAAAGTGTCCGCTCCGGTGACTGGCAAGAAAGATATTCCAGCGGGAAAAACGCAGAATATGTATGGGATAAAGATCCTGATGATAAAAAACTTAAGAAAGAATATGACGATAAAATTATCAGGGCTTACTATGATGATATTTCAAAAAAACATCCGGACGTGAAAACCAAACTGGTCGAACTGGGTATGGTCGGTGAAAAAGGGTTGTCACTGGCATTTAGTCAGGCTGGCATGTCACTTGAAGAGCAGGCAAGAATGACCAAGATGGCTCTGAATGTTCCGAACCAAGATGAAGCGCCTGAAGAAAAACCAGGGCCAATGATGGCAGGTACGTTCAAGTCGGACCCTATGGCTTAGCCTACCCCTCGTGCAGCTGATCGAGATCTGAAAAGCGCGTGAGGTTGGGGTTAAAGTGCATCCGAATATTACCGATCGGACCGTGGCGTTGCTTGGCAATAATACACTCACCGACATTATGCGATTTTTCCATACTTTCCTGCCATTGGAGATGTTTCTCTGTCCCGGCTTCCGGTTCAGTACGCGAAAGATAATATTCTTCGCGGTACACAAACATCACGACATCCGAATCCTGCTCAATCGAACCTGATTCACGCAAATCAGAGAGCATCGGCTTTTTATCCTCACGCTGTTCCACCTGCCGCGAAAGCTGAGACAGCGCCAGCACCGGAATCTGAAGTTCCTTGGCAATCGCTTTTAGTCCCATCGTAATTTCAGACACTTCCTGCACACGGTTTTCCATCCCGCGCTTTGAACCAGTCCCGCGCAACAACTGCAAGTAATCAACCACCAGCAAACTTAATCCGTATTGGCGCTTCAACCGCCGTGCCCGCGTACGCACCGCACTGATCGTCAGCGCCGGGGTGTCATCAATATAAAGCGGTATTTGCGAAAGTTTCTGGCTGGCCTCAACAAAGCGGCGGAAATCATCCTGTTTGATATTGCCCTTGCGAATATCATCGCCCGACACGCCCGACACGTCAGACAGTATCCGTGTTGCCAGCTGATCCGCTGACATCTCCAGCGAAAAGAACCCGACAATCGCGCCTTCTTCGCCACCGCTTTCGGCATATTTATTCGCAGCGTTAAAAGCGATATTCGTCGCCAACGCTGTCTTCCCCATCGAAGGCCGACCGGCGAGAATAAGAAGATCTGATTTTTGGAGACCGCCAAGCTTTTTGTCTATATCAGTCAGACCCGTCGTCACACCGGTCACATGACCATCGGTCTTATAAGCCTTTTCTGCCAATTCAATCGCCGTCAGAACGGAATCACGCAAGGTTATAAAGCTACCTTTAACCTCGCCGCTTTCAGCCAGTGTAAACAAGCGCGACTCAGCCAACTCAATCGTATCCTTGGCATCGACCTCTAACTTGTGATCAAAAGATTCATTGACGATTTCCTCACCCAGCGTAATAAGTTCACGTCGCAAATGCAGATCGTAAATCGTACGGCCGTAATCTGCGGCATTGATAACACTAACCACAGAGCCCGCCAGATCAGCCAAATATTCGGCGCCACCAACATCGGATAAATCTTCATCCTTTTCGAAGAAATTTTTAAGCGTCACAGGTGAGGCATTTTGTCCGCGATCAATATGGGTTAAAACAGCCTCGTAAATACGTTGATGCGCCGGCATAAAGAAATGCTCAGCCCGCAGAAAATCGCCGACTTTTTCGAACGCCCGGTTATCAACCAGCAACGCGCCCAGCAAACCCTGCTCAGCTTCAAGGTTATGCGGCATCATCCGGTAAGACGATTCCACCTTATCCGATCCTTCAGAGGTCGCTTGTTCCTGCCCTGTTTCAGACTTTTCTTTTAACGCGGTGTATTGGACCATAAAAAAACCTAGCAGAGCTTATAAGCTCTCCGCTAGGTTTCTGGTCTCTGGCCCCTGTGAATAACGGGGACTACTCTTTATAGCTATTGGCGTCTTTATCAGCCTCTTCTTTGGCGGCTTCCTCGGTAGGCTCTTCAGCAGATTCGCCAGCTTCCTCAGCCGCGGCGGCCTTGGCAGCCTTTTCAGCCGCTTTGGCTTCAGCCTTTTCCTTATCTGCCTGCTCTTTAGCTTTTGCGGCTTCTTCAGCGTCTGCCTGCTTTTCTTTTTCAGCTTCCAACGCGCCTTCTTCCAGAACTTCTTCTAACGCGGCTTCTTTTTCGGCATCGCGCTCGTCTTTCGCTTCTTCCCGCTCATCCGCGCCGCGATCAGCAATAAGAGCCTTACCGGTTTTGGCCTGGGTTTGTGCTTCTTCTTCTGTGCGGGCAATATTGATCGTCACCTCAACCTTCACTTCCGGATGAAGAATGACATCAACAGGAAACAACCCGATTAATTTGAAATTGCGGTTCATATGAACCATTTCACGGGTAATTTTTTCTTTGGAAAGTTCTGCAGCGCCAGCAGCAATATCACGTGATGTGACTGAGCCAAAAAGCTGCCCGGCTTCTGATGCCTGACGGATCAATGGAATTTTTAACCCTTCCAGTTTCTTCGCCAGTTTTTCAGCTTCTTTCTTAAGCTTATCATTTTCTGCTTCCAGATTTTTGCGCTGACCCTCAAAATAAGCGATATTATCTTTGGTTGCGCGCAGAGCTTTTTTCTCCGGCAAAAGATAATTGCGTGCATAGCCCGGCTTGACGGTGACAGTGTCCCCCATCTTGCCTAGCTTCTCGATACGCTCGAGTAAAATAACCTGTGTTTGTGCCATAATCTTAATCCTCTTTATATATTAGCGTCCGCCATGTCCGCTATGTCCACCATTGTCGTTGTCATGGCGTACATAATGAAGCAAGCCCATAAAACGGGCGCGCTTAATCGCGCGCGCCAGCTCACGCTGTTTGCTTTGTGAAACCGATGTGATGCGGCTGGGAACCATCTTGCCGCGCTCGGAAATATAACGGCCCAGTGTACGAGCATCTTTCCAGTCAATCGCCGGTGCATTAGGCCCTGTAAACGGACAGGTTTTCTTGCGGCGAAAAAACGGACGTTTTGTTGTTGCTTCGGTGCTCATTATGCAGCCTCCTCTTTATCATCTTTTTTGGTATCTTTGTCTTCTGTATCACGTGGCTTGGAATCGCGCTCATCAGAATCGCGGCCGCCACTTTTCTCCATCATAATCGACGGGCCTTTAGACAATTCTTTCTCGCGGATTGTGAGGTAGCGCAGCACATCTTCATGCAGGCGCATCTGGCGTTCCATCTCGATCACTGCTGGTGCCGGCGTGTCGGTTTCAATCAACGTATAATGACCCTTCCGGTTCTTTTTGATCCGGTAAGCCAGGGTACGTAGACCCCATTGTTCTGTTTTCTGAATTTTTCCGCCCTGATCGGTGATGATCTTGCTGAATTGATCGGTCAGTTCCTTAACCTGTTTTTCGGTCAGATCCTGCCGCGCAATAAACACGGTTTCGTAAAAAGGCATTTAAGCTCCTCCTGATTATTCCACCAAAGCCCTTTAGGCCCGGTGTAAGCCGACAGATAAAGCCTGCCAGCGAGGGTTTTCAAAGTTGGGAGGACTATTAACGAAATACAGCAATAAAAGCAAGGGTTTTATACGCGCAGGCTATTTATTTCGCTGCTGCCAGGAATCACGCACTTTCAGCGCCTTGTCATTGCCATTCGATTGATTGGTCACATAACCGGCCAGAAACATAGCCCAATGGTCTTTGGGTGTGTTTTTCCTGTATTTGGTACCACCTTTGCGGAGCATCCGGGTTAATTGACGATCCGTTAAGTCCGGCTTGCCAAGCGCCCGTTTGAAGTCTGATATCGACATCGCGGCAAATTCAGCGTAATCGGTGTTCATATGACCGCTCGAAGCGCAGATATCGAAGGCCTCATTGGTCTCTTCAATCAATTCCTTGATTCTATAGTGTATTGAAACACTCATCTGGTCTTCTCCCCATAAAGTGCCCTTATCAGGCATCATTTTTATATATTGCCCCCTTGCATGAGCAGAATATTTTTCTACTCTTGCCACTCAGGAACTCTTTATTTAGTAGTAGATACAGCGTGCCACAAATTCGAAACACCGTGCAACTTTTAGGTGAAGTTTTTGTGATGCGCCGCGACATAAACGGTCTTTACAGGCCTTTAAATTAAAACAATATTTCACTAATGTTTTTGGAATAACAACGTATTGGATATGAAATGAGCATCGCTTTTGTGTTTCCCGGCCAAGGATCCCAGGCTGTGGATATGGGAAAAGATTTATTTGAGACTTTTGCTGAAGCCCGCGCGGTTTTTGAGGAAATTGACGAATCGCTCTCGCAAAATCTGTCGAAAATTATCTTTGAAGGGCCGGAGAAGGACCTGAACCTCACGGAAAACACTCAGCCAGCCCTTATGGCAGTATCGATGGCAGTGGTTGCGGTTCTACAAAAACAAGGCGGTATTGATATCGCCAGCACCTGCTCTTTCGTAGCCGGGCATTCTTTGGGTGAATATACTGCGTTAACAGCCATTGGAGCCTTAAAACTTTCCGATACGGCGAGGCTTTTAAAACTGCGTGGCCAGGCGATGCAAAAAGCTGTGCCAATCGGCACCGGAGCCATGGCGGCCATTTTGGGTCTTGAGATGGAAGATGTTGAAAGCATCGCCAAAGAAGCGGCAGGAGACGAGATTTGCGAATGCGCCAACGACAACTCGCCCGGTCAAATTGTGGTGAGCGGTCACAAGAGCGCCGTTGAACGCGCCGTAGCCCTGGCCAGTGAAAAAGGAGCCAAGCGCGCTTTAATTTTGCCCGTATCGGTGCCGTCACATTCCTCATTAATGCAACCCGCCGCTGAAATTATGCAAGCCGCGTTAGCAGAAGCGGATATGATCGCGCCGCCCATCCCGGTTGTTTGCAATGTCACCGCCCAAGATGAAAACGATACGGACCGTATACGTAGACTACTGGTTGATCAGATGACCAATCGCGTGCGCTGGCGCGAGTCCGTGCTGTGGATGCGCGATCAGGGCGTAACCGATATGGTGGAAATCGGCGCCGGCAAAGTCCTCAGCGGCCTCGCGCGGCGCATTGATAAAGAGATCACCTGCGAAAATGTTTCCACGCCGGAAGGGGTCGAAAGCCTGATTGAAAAGCTGAATAATGGGTAAGTATCAGCTGCCCGTTGGCTCTGATGCAGGAGCACTAGAAGTATTATCCTCTGCAGATACGTTCTGCTGATTATCTTGGATAACTTTTTCTTCTCTATACAGTCGCACATAGTGCATATTTTCATGGGCAGCTGGCCCAAATACTTCGCTACAGTTTGGAATTGATGAGGGTATATCCATATCTTTTACCACCTTTTTACTTCGTTTAGGGTTTCTACAAATCCCAAGTCACACGTTACTTTTTTATAATTTGGCGGCACCCTAGCGTTTCTGTGCGCAATATGTCAATAACTTTTTCAGCCTTGTTGACATTCAGGCACAAATGCGCCGAAAATCAGGCGCTTTGACAATCAAAAAGGAATAAAAATATGTTCGATTTAAGCGGTAAAACGGCTCTGGTCACCGGCGCGACAGGCGGTATTGGCGGTGCGATTGCAACAGCGCTGCATACGCAAGGCGCAACGATCGGCATTTCAGGCCGCAATGAGGAAAAGTTAAACGCACTGGCTGGTGAGCTGGGCGATAATGTCCACGTTCTAGCGGCTGATTTATCTGGCGACGATGCGATTGCCGATCTGGTGAAACGCGCCGAAGATGCGATGGGCCAGATTGATATTCTGGTCAATAATGCAGGGCTTACCCGCGACAACCTTTCGATGCGGATGAAGGATGACGAATGGCAGGACGTGCTTGATGTGAACCTCACCGCACCGTTTAAACTCGCCAAGGCCGTGCAGCGCGGCATGATGAAACGCCGTCAGGGCCGCATCCTCAACATCTCATCCATAGTTGGCGTTACCGGCAATCCCGGCCAGTGCAATTACGTCGCCTCCAAAGCCGGTATGATCGGCTGGTCCAAAGCGATGGCGCAGGAAGTCGCCAGTCGCGGCATTACAATTAATTGCATCGCGCCGGGCTTTATCGCCACCGCGATGACGGATGCGCTCAACGATGATCAAAAAGATAAAATCAACGCCACAATCCCGGCCGGGAAAATGGGCAGCTCAGAAGATATTGCCGCGGCAGCCGTTTACCTCGCCAGCGACGAGTCCGCTTACATCACCGGCCAAACCATTCATGTGAATGGCGGCATGGCAATGATTTAATGACCTACGACCTCATCATCTTCGATTGCGACGGCACGCTGGTCGACAGCGAGAGCGTCTATAGCGTCATCACTTCCGAGCTCCTCAACGAAGCCGGTTTTGCCGAATACACCCCGGCGCTGTGTAATTCTCTTTTTGCCGGGCTGAGCTGGACCGAAATGCGGGTATGGCTGGAGGAAAAGCACGGCGGGCCGATGCCCGAGGATATCGTCCATCGCTATACCGATATCGCCAGAGAGCGCATGGATGCCGAATTAAAAGTGGTCCATGGGGCGCATGAAATCCTGACCGACATTCAGGGCAGCATCAAAACCTGCGTGGCTTCGAATGGTGAGCGCAGCAATGTCCTGAAAAGCCTTAAGATCACAAAGATTCTCGATTTTTTCCATGAGCCTCATATTTTTACCCGGATCCAGGTCGAAAACCCGAAACCGGCGCCGGATCTGTTCCTGCATGCTGCTGAAATCATGGAAGCCACGCCCGAAAACACCCTAGTGATTGAAGATAGCCATGTCGGTATTACCGCCGCCACAGCCGCAGGGATGGATGTGGTTGGTTTTACCGGCACGGCCCATCATCCTGAAAGCCATGAAACGAGGCTAAATGAGGCTGGAGCCCACGGAATCATTGATTCCCTTATCCACATTCCGGCCATTCTAAAGCACGGAAAAGGCTGGAAAAAGTAGTAATGCTATGCTACCTGTTCTGAGTTGGGGTTAAATGACTTGCAATAAGATTTAGGGCTGATAAAGTCCTGATCCATTAAGGTTTAAACCAATAATTTTGACGAAAACAAAGATAAAGGAAGTGTGATGAGTGACGTTGCCGAACGTGTAAAGAAGATCGTTGTTGAACATCTTGGTGTTGAGGCCGACAAAGTCTCCGAGAAAGCCAGCTTTATCGATGATCTGGGTGCAGACTCGCTTGATACAGTCGAGCTGGTCATGGCTTTCGAAGAGGAATTCAGCGTTGAAATCCCTGACGATGCCGCCGAAAAAATTCAGAATGTTGGCGACGCCATCAACTTCATCAAGGAAAACGCTGGCGAATAGCCAAGCCCTTGGTCTCTTAATTATTTTGCTTTCCCCGCGCAAGCGGGGAACTTGCATTCAGGGTCGGGATATAGTCGCTTGATTTTACTTTTGCAGCAGACGCAAGCGACGACGAGTAGACAATACCTACTTTAGGAGCGCAGCAACGCACTGCAAAAGTAAAAGGAAGTGACTAGAATGAGACGCGTTGTTATCACAGGCATGGGAATGGTTTCGCCTCTGGGTGCAGGGGTCTCGAGCAGTTGGGAAAAGCTGATTGCCGGTAAAAGCGGTATTCAAAAAATCGAACATTTTGACGTCTCTGACATTACATCCAAAATTGCCGGTGTCATTCCGCGCAGTAAAGATGAAAACCCAAAAGACGGTGCATTCAACGCCGACTTGTATGTCCACCCCAAAGAACAGCGCAAAATTGATGACTTCACAATTTTTGCTCTCGCCGCGGCCCATGAAGCCGTCGAAGACAGCGGCTGGAAACCCACGGAGGACGAAGATCTCGAACGCACCGGCGTTATGATCGGCAGTGGTATTGGCGGCTTGCAAACCATGTACGAAACCGCACTCACACTGCATGAACAAGGCCCGCGCCGCATTTCACCCTTTGCCAACCCAGCCATGCTAATCAATATTGCTTCGGGTCATGTGTCTATTAAATACGGTTTTCGTGGGCCCAATCACGCCGTTGTTACCGCATGCGCCACAGGTACGCATGCGATTGGTGATGCTTCGCGGATGATCGCACTGGATGATGCTGATGTCATGGTCGCCGGCGGCGCAGAAGCAGGCGTTAACCGTTTGGGTGTGGCCAGCTTTGCAGCTGTGCGTGCATTATCGACCGGTTTTAACGATCGGCCTACTGAAGCCTCCCGCCCCTTCGATATGGACCGTGATGGTTTTGTGATTGCCGAAGGCGCTGGCGTTGTTATTTTGGAAGAATACGAACACGCGAAAAAACGCGGCGCTAAAATATATGGAGAAATTATCGGCTACGGAATGTCGGGCGATGCCAACCATATCACCGCGCCGGCACAAGACGGTTCCGGCGGTCGTCGCGCGGTTGAGGCCGCTTTGAAACGTGCGAAGCTTAACCCCGAAGATATTGATTACATCAACGCCCACGGCACCTCGACACCCGTCGGTGACGGCATTGAATGTATTGCCGTGAAAAAACTCTTTGGCAATGCGCTAGATAAAATCTGCATGTCGTCCACCAAATCGGCGATAGGCCATTTACTCGGGGCAGCCGGCGCTGTCGAAGCCATCTTCGTGATGAAATCTTTGGAAACCGGCATGTTGCCGCCCACTCTAAACCTTGAAAATCCGTCAGAGCAATGCGCCGGTATCGACCTTATCCCCGGTGAGGCACGCGAGAAAAAAGTCAAAACCGTGCTCACCAATTCTTTTGGTTTTGGCGGTACCAATGCGTCGCTGATTATGAAAGCTGTTTAAAACATGTCTTCGAAACCCGGCAAGCTGGTCCTTGGCTTCCTTGTTTACTCCTTTACGATTGTTATTGTTGTGGCAGTGGCGAGCTTATGGTGGCTGGACCATGAGTTCCGCAAACCAGGCCCGCTGACGGAAGCCAAGCTGTTCGAAGTTCAACTGGGCGCGTCCTCGGGTGGTATCGCTGAATTGCTTCTCTATGAAGGCGCTATTCGCGACATGTATATTTTTAAATACGCCGCCCGCATCACCGGCGCACAGAGCGATCTCAAAGCCGGAGAATACCAACTGCAACCCGGCATGAGCGCGCGCGATATCCTGAGCCTGATGCGCAAAGGCACCACCTTTGGCCGGCGCTTTACCATCCGCGAGGGCCTAACCAGCTATGAAATTGTACAAATCTTAAACGGTATTGAAGAGCTCAGCGGCGATATCACAAAAATTCCTGTAGAAGGAACGCTCCTGCCCAACACTTATGATTACCGCCGCAGCGAAGACCGCAGCGAAATCCTGACGCGGCTGGAGCGGGAGATGGAAAACACCGTCCTGACTGCGTGCCGTATTTTGCTGGAAAGAGTAGGCGGGAGCACTTTAAAAGACATGCTGGATAAAGAATGCTCTCCTGCACCCGCGCCGCTCAAAACCATCCGCGATGTTTTAACGCTGGCCTCTATCGTTGAAAAAGAAACTGGCGTGGCCGGAGAACGCAAACGCGTGGCCGGGGTATTCATCAACCGCCTGAGGCAAAGCATTGCGCTGCAAACCGACCCGACCGTGATTTACGCCATTACCAAAGGGAGGCACAAAAGCGACGGGCGTGGACCACTGGGAAGACGGCTCCTTACAAAGGACCTCCAAATCGACAACCCCTATAACACCTATAAATATCCCGGCCTGCCGCCTGGCCCTATTGCGAACCCGGGCCGCGCCTCCATCGAAGCTGTTCTAGAAGCTGAAGAACATGAATATATCTTTTTTGTGGCTGATGGCAGCGGCGGACATATTTTTGCCAAAACGCTAGCAGAGCATAACCGCAATGTCGCTGAATGGCGGAAAATTCGGCGTAGTCAAAAGAAATAGGATCTACTCCGAATCCTTCGGATCTTTTTTAGACGTACCGCGGGAAACAGCACCACCGCCCCCACCGGACGTCCCCAGACCCAGCCCCGGCACATTGCCCGGCGCCAGTTTCGGGGCGGCCTCAAAGCTCCGCCGCCGCGCCAGATGCGGTGCAAATTCCAGTGAGGACGGCACGGCATCGCCGAGAAGGCAACCCATCTTGTCTTCATCGCCCAAATCCTCGCGGTGAACGGGCTGGCCAAACTTACAGCGTTTGATAAATGCCTCAAACGCCAATAACGGATTACCGGCATCCGCACCTGCCGATCCAGCCTCCGCGCGATAGGGATCGTCGGCAATCATAAACGGCACCTGATAGGCCTGGGCGATATGGTCCTTGCTATAGGCACCAACATGAATCAAATTGCTAAAATCCAGCGCGCTGTGAAAATCCTTTTCGACCGGGATGTTCAGGTCAAGATAATCCATATCAAGAAATTCCAGCGATAATATACCCGTCTCTAGGCTAAAAATAACGCCCGCCACCTTCTGGACGAGATTACCCCCCGAGATCAGGCCACTTTCGCCTTCTGGCGTAAAAAGAAGATCAATATCCATTAAATTATTTCCTCATACCTACCGTTTTCCGGTATAACCCTTATTCTACCAGAACGGTGATAAATAAAGAAAACTATTTAAGACTATAGCAGGATAACATGTGCGGAATAACAGGCATTTACAGCGCAAAAGATAGCCAGGACCGGCAGGCTCTGGACAGACTTTCTAGCGCTATGACGGCCACATTATCCCACCGGGGTCCTGACGGCACCGGCACATGGCAAGACCCCGATTTGCCGCTTGTCTTCGGTCATCACCGTTTGGCTGTTCTTGATCTTTCCGAGCTCGGGCACCAACCGATGGAATCAGAATCTGGGCGCTATGTCATCTGCTATAACGGCGAAGTTTTTCGTTATCTTGAAATCAGAAAAGAACTTGAAAAATCCCATGTTACATTTCGTGGACGCAGCGACACCGAGGTTATCCTTGCTGCCATAGATCATTGGGGACTGAACCTTGCACTACAAAAAATCGAAGGCATGTTCGCTTTCGCTCTCTGGGATCGTAAGGACAAGCAACTTCATCTCGTGCGCGACCGTTTGGGTAAAAAACCACTTTATGTTGGTTGGGCAGGACAATCGCTGGTTTTTACATCAGAGCTCAAAGCCTTGCACACGCACCCCGATTTCAAACCTGTCGTCAACCGCAAAGCCCTGACCGCCTTTATGCGCTATGGATACACGCCTGCCCCCTTATGTATTTATGAGGGTGTCTGGAGCCTACCGGCCGGTTTTAGAATGAGTATTTGCGCCGATCTCATCTCTCCTGGCTCTGATCTTGAGAACTTCATGGAAAGCTATTGGCATCATTTACGCGCCCTGGAAGAGCAACAACAAAAATACGTCAAAAAATCTGACGAAGAGACGATTAATGAGTTTGAAAAACTTTTGACAACCTGTACCAAAGACCGGATGATTTCAGACGTTCCGCTCGGTGCGTTTTTATCCGGCGGTGTCGACAGTTCCTCTGTCGTTGCGCTCATGCAAAAAATATCGAGCAATCCGGTCAAAACCTATTCCATCGGCTTTGAAGAACAGGGCTATGACGAAGCCGGTCACGCAAAAAAAATTGCGGCCCATCTGGGAACAGATCATCATGAACACTATCTGAGCGCCAAAGATGCGCTGGATGTCATTCCAAAATTGCCAGATATTTACGACGAGCCTTTTGCTGATATTTCGCAAATCCCAACTTATCTGATTTCCAAATACGCCCGTGAAAATGTCACCGTGGCATTATCGGGCGATGGCGGTGATGAGATGCTTGGCGGCTATAACCGCCACTTTATCGGCCCGAAGCTCTGGCACTCCATGCGTTTCATGCCGCAGCCCGTGCGCCGCATGTTGGCCAGCATTATCGGAGGAACATCCATAGAAAAATGGAATTCGCTTGCACCGTCAAAACCACAATTCGGCGAGCGTATGCACAAAGTCGGCAGCATTCTCGGCATGAATACGCAGGAAGATATTTACCAAAAGCTCATCAGCCAATGGGACGCGCCGGCCGATCTGGTCATTGGCGGCAGCGAACCTCTCACACCGTTAACCGACCCCGAATGGCAACCCGAAGATATGAGCTTTGCCGCGCGCATGATGTATTGGGATGCGCTGTCTTATTTATCCAACGATATATTGGTCAAGGTCGACCGCGCAAGCATGGCCACATCACTGGAAATTCGGGCACCGCTTCTGGACCGGCGCATCTATGATTACGTCTGGACCCTGCCTGAAAACATGAAGATTAGAAACGGGCAGGGCAAATGGCTCCTCAAACAAGTCCTGCACCGCCACGTCCCGAAAGAACTTTTTGAACGACCAAAACAGGGTTTTTCGGTGCCGATTGATTCCTGGCTGCGCGGTGAGCTGCGTGACTGGGCCGAAAACCTGCTGGATGAAAAACGCCTCGATGAAGAAGGCTATTTGAACACCAAAATCATCCGCGATATCTGGGAACATTACCTGGATGGCCACGGCAACCACGCGGGACAGCTCTGGACCGTTCTGATGTTCCAGGCCTGGAAGGAGCGTTGGCTCTAAAGTGTGGGAATACCTCGTCATCGCCGCTATCGCCTTTCTTGCTTTCTACATCAAAGGCATTACCGGCACCGGAGTTGGAATAACCCTGGTTGCGCTATGCTCTCTTATCATTGAACCCAAAACTGTTATTGTCCTGAAAGCCTTTGTCGCCGTGCTTGGCGGTTTGGCCATGGTCAGGATCGATCCCGTCTCCGTAAAAACGCGCTTCTGGGTGCCTGTGGCCGGGCTGATGATCATTGGCAGTATCATCGGCGCTTCACTCCTCAAAATCATTGATAAAAATATTTTTGAAATTATTTTGGGCTGCACCTTCCTGATTGTGTCGGTTTGGTTTCTGGCTTTTCAGCCCCGCAAGACAAGTGAAAATTCCAAGATGCCGGATCAATCAAATGCTCTTGATTGTGCGGTGGGAGGAATATCCGGATTTTTAGGTGGGTTTGTCGGCGTTAATGCACCAATTCTTATTCCTTATTTCAGCCGTTATTTTAATAAAAACCATCTGCGCCGTTTTCTGGTTCTCATTTTTATTCCGGCGGCACTGGCCGAAACCGGCACCTTTATCGTGAATGGCATGTTCACAAAACAAATTTTTCTATACGGCCTGGCTATGGTTCCCGGCATGGCGCTTGGCATTTATTTTGGCAATAAATCCTTTCATAAAATCTCAGAAACGTGGTTCCGGCGAATTTTAGGTGTTTTCCTGTTGATTGCCTCTGTGAAACTCATATTGTAAAACCATGAGCAAAATCCTCTACATCTTTGACGCCGCCGACCTGCAAAGCCGCCTGCCGATCGCCTATGGTGCCAAGAAAAAAGGCTATAATGTCACCATCGGATTGATTGGTGGTGATAAAAGTTTAGGCGATTTTAAAACCATCAACCTGCCCAAACCGTCTGGCGCACTCAATTCGCTTTCTCTGATTAGCGCCGTGCGCAAAGCCACCAAACACGAAAAGCCAAACATCCTGCATGCCGTCACTTTAAAATATGCGTTTATCTGCGGACTGTCTTCACTGTTCCTAAAGCATAAAAAAATCTACACCATGGCCGGACTTGGTTATTTGTTTTATGGAACCGGAATCAAGGCGGCATTGTTACAAATGCTACTCAGCCCGTTGCTTATTTTAGTTTTACGCTCACGAAACACCAACCTCATCTTTCAAAACCCTGATGACATGGAGCTAATGAAGACGCAGGGCTATGTCAGAAAAGACCATGCATTTCTAGTGCGCGGCTCTGGCGTTGATCTTGAAAAGTTCAACACCACCCCCGAGCCACAAAATGAAACACCACTGGTCCTGATGCCAACACGTCTGGTTCATGAGAAAGGCATCGACATTTTTATCGAAGCCGCAAAGATATTAAAAAACAAAGGCATCAATGCAAAATTCCAAATCGCCGGTGGTGAAACCACCCACAACCCCAAAGCCATATCAGCGGCACAAATGAAAACGATGATCAAAGACAGTCCTGTACAATGGCTGGGCCGGGTTGAAGATATGCCAGCGCTACTCGTAAGCGCCAATCTCATCGTCTACCCTTCACATTACGGCGAAGGCATCCCCCGCGTGTTGCTCGAATCCTGCGCTGCTGGCCGCGCGATCATCACCACCGACCACCCTGGCTGCCGTGAAGCCGTTGCGCATAATGAAAACGGAATTCTTGTTCCCATTAAAAATCCACAGGCCACTGCCGATGCAATTCAAATACTGTTAAACGATGAAAATAAACGCCATTCCATGGGTAAAAACAGCCGCGCGCGCGCGGAAAGCGAGTTTGATATAAACCTTATTGTTAAAAAAACATTGGCAGTTTACAATTCATGTCGCTAAGCTAAACAAATGGCAACAAAAGATCCAACACCCAAGAATGACAACAGCGCTTACCTCACTGGTAAATTGCTTTTGGCTATGCCCGCGATGGGTGATCCGCGTTTTCACCGCGCTGTCATATTTGTCTGCGCGCATGATGAGAACGGTGCAATGGGACTTGTCATTAACCACACCCTTCCTGGTCTAGATTTCGATCAGCTTTTAACACAACTAAACATCACATCCGATATAGAAGTAGACCTTAAGGAATTGGCCGTACCAATCATGAGCGGCGGCCCTGTCGAAGCAGCGCGTGGATTTTTACTGCATTCCGGTGACTTTAACCAAAACGACACCATTAAAATTGATGATCTGTATAGCATCACTGGAACAGTCGACGCCCTCAAGGAAGTCGCCACCGGGAACGGCCCGGATAAGATGCTGTTCATCCTTGGCTATGCTGGCTGGAGCGCAGGGCAGCTTGACAGCGAGATACAGCAGAATGCCTGGCTGGTGGTTGATCCCGACCCGTCGATCATTTTCCATGACAGCCCGGATGAAAAATGGCAGATGGCCGTTAAAAAGCTCGGCGTCGACCCAGCTATGCTCTCTGGCGAAGCAGGACGCGCCTAATTATTTTTTTTCCAGCCCTCAATTGTTAGGCCGTACAGCACATGATCCTGCCGTCGCCCATCGATCTGCATGTATTTTTTAGCAAGACCCTCTTCTTCAAAACCTGCACGCTGCAACAAAGACCGGCTGCGTTTGTTGTAGTCCAGACAGGCAGCATTGATACGCTCTAAGCCTATCTCTTCAAAACAATATTTGATCATCAACCGAAGGGCTTCAGCCATATAACCCTGTCCTTCGTAACGCTCGTCAATCCAGTAACCGAGCGAAGCATATTGTGCGGCACCACGAAAAATATTATTGACGTTCATCCCGCCGATTAAGCTTTCCTCTCCCTCTTTGAAAATAAGAAAAAAACGCCCGCGATCAGATTCCCATTCATAAAACTGGCGCAACAAACGGCGCTTGAAAAAATCCTCGCTAAGGCAACGCTTCGGCCACGCCGGTTCAAAAGGCTTAAGATGTTTATGATTGCGCAGTCGCACCTCAACCCAGTACGGCCAGTCCTCAAGCCGCGGTGGCCTTAAATTCACACGAAAACCATCCAGAGAGATATCCGGCAATTGAATTTCATGTTTCTTCTGCGCAAAGAGCATAAAGAGAGGCTATCACAGGCTATCATCTACAAACAAAGGGAAATGTGCCGAAAATGATGCGTTACGAGAACCGGAAGCGCAGAAACGCGTCATTTGCAGGCCATTTATCGAAGTTTGTTAAGCTGCAAGACGCTCAGAAATTTTTTCATAAGCTTCTAGTTTAGCCATTGGCCCCAACCCGGCAAGTGTTGGTTTACCTGCAAAAATTGTTTTGGCCACGCGTGATATGTCTTTTTCACCTACAGCATCAATCCTGCTGATGATCTCTTCAACATCCAAAACTTTGTCCCTGTACAAAAGATATTTCGCCTGGTGATCGGCACGGCTCATCATCGATTCCCGCCCCATCAAAATTCCAGCGCGCAACTGTGCTTTGGCACGCTCCAACTCTTCCGTACTAACGCCATCCATCACGCCTTTAATCTCATCACACATCACCGGCATCATTTCCTTCAGATCATTCGGACCAGTGCCCGCATAAATACCGAACTGCCCATCATCCAGCCAGGCCGAATGAAAACTAAAGATCGAATAAACCAGCCCACGCTTTTCACGGATTTCCTGAAACAGCCGCGACGACATACCACCACCCAGCAATGTCGAAAGAGTCTGCACGGCAGTGTAATCATCATCAAGCCGGCCAATCCCCTTAAAGCCAAGAATGACATGGCTTTGCTCCAGCTCTTTTTCTTTGCGATCTTCGCCACCTTCGTAATAAGCCGCCACTTTGCCCTGACGGATATCCGGTGGCAGAGAAGAAAAAAGCTCTCCCACCTGCGCCACGAATGCATCATGATCAACCGCGCCAGCAGCCGACACCACCATCCGCCCCGGCGTATAAAAACGCCGCACATAATCCATCAACACTTCACGGCTCATTGAACCAACGATATCGGCCTTGCCCAATATCGGCGCACCAATCGCTTGATCCGGGTAAGCCGTCTCATAATAATTGTCGAAAATCACATCGTCAGGCGTGTCGTTGCACATACCAATTTCCTGCAGCACAACATGTCTTTCTTTTTCCAGCTCTTCTTCGGGCATGGTCGAGTTCTGAACAATATCTGCCAACACCTCCAGTGCCAGGCCAAGATCATCTTTCAGCAAATGTATGTGATAACTGGTAACCTCGCGGCTGGTATAGGCGTTTACATTACCGCCGACATTTTCGATCACTTCGACGATTTCCTGGGCATTACGCTTTTCTGTACCTTTGAAAATCATATGTTCCGTTAAATGGGCAACGCCGTTATTGATCATGTCCTCATGGCGCGTGCCAACCCCGACCCAAACGCCCAGCGCTACGGTATGAACCCCAGGCACACTGTCGGTTACAACGCGAAGGCCTCCCGGCAATTTTGTCATGCGAATTTCACTCATTGGAAAGTGATAATATAGGTAGACAGGGAAGGCAATGAATTTAGACGTTAGACCTTACGAAATCCTGTACGGCCTTGAGATCATTGGGCTGATCGGTGACGAATTCTTCCCGATCCATGAGATCGGATAGATGATCGGGCAACTTGGGACGCTCGCCAATGGCCTTTTCCACCGCATCAGGAAATTTAGCCGGGTGTGCCGTTGCCAAAGTAACAACAGGGCCATCCCTTTCAACCTCCCCAACAATCTTAAGAGCCGCTGCCATCCCGACCGCCGAATGTGGATCAAGAACATATCCTGTTTCATCATGGATTTTTTTAATAACCTCTAACGTCCCTTCATCATCAAGGCGATACGCTGTGAGATCGCCGCCCCCGTCAATCAAAGAGTCAGAAAGAGAAAATTTACCACTATCCCTAAATTCATTCATAAACGCGTTCAGCTTTTCTGCATCCCGACCCAGCGCATCAAATAAATACCGCTCAAAATTACTCGAGATCTGAATATCCATTGACGGGCTCAACGTCGGATGCACGTCTTTGGCAACCATTTCACCGCTTTCAAAAAACCGCGTCAGGATATCATTTGCATTGGTCGCCACCGTAAGCGACTTTATAGGCAACCCCATCTGCAGCGCCGCATAAGCCGCAAAGACATTGCCAAAATTCCCGGTCGGAACCACAAAGGAAACTTCATCGTCCAGCGCCAACGTCACGCTCACGTAATAAACAATCTGCGCCATAATCCGCGCCCAATTGATTGAATTCACCGCCGAGAGATTCATTTCCGAACGAAACGCCGGGTCATTAAACATCGCCTTCACCATGCTCTGGCAATCATCAAATGTCCCGTCCAGCGCGATGTTATGCACGTTCGGCGCATTCACGCTGGTCATCTGCTTGCGCTGCACATCAGAAACACGGCCTTTGGGATGGAGAATAAAAATATCGACATGATCAGAATGCCGACAACCTTCAATCGCTGCCGAACCGGTATCACCCGATGTCGCACCAACGATTGTCACGCGCTCGCCACGCTTACTCAGCACATAATCGAACAACCGCCCCAACAATTGCAGCGCCACATCCTTGAACGCAATCGTCGGCCCATAAAAAAGCTCGAGCACATAAAGATCATCATTTAATTTATGCAACGGCACCACATCCGGATGACGGAAGATTTCGGCGCTATAAGTTTCTTCAAGAATTCCACGAAAATCCGCGCGCTCTATGCTGCCCTCAACAAAAGGAAACATCACGGCTTCAGCCACCTCGACATAGGATTTTCCCTTGAGCGCCGCCAAATCAATCTGCGGCCAGCTCTTTGGCACATACAACCCGCCATCAGGCGCCAGCCCTTCAAGAAGAACCTCTTCAAAGCTTTTTGGGCCGCCGCCACGCGTGGAAATATAGTTAATCATGCCAATGTCTTACGGGCTTTCAGGGGGGGTGTCAATGTGAAGGATATGATAACTTATTGTGTGAGAGAGGCTTCCAACACAATGCCATTTTTAGCACAGGCTTTTTCTCTCGAATAAGAGTTTTTGTTTTCTGGAAGGTCAGGTTGAGGCTTTCCTTGCGCAAGCGCCTCAAAACTTTCTTTAAACCATATTGCTAAATCAGATTCCTTAGGAATAAGAGTTGCCACATCACTCAATCGTTTATACCGCCCTTCCAACATATTTCCCTTTACACCGGGTAAAGTGCCAAAGGATTTTGTATAAGATTTTATCGGAATTTCTTGTGTTGAATGTGTTTTATTAATAGAAGTCCTGTCTTGAGCTTGATAAGCATCCATAGATTTTACTGTACGAAAAAAAATTTCAAAAACGTCTGCCATAGAGTTTAAGTTTTGTATATAAAAACTACTTTTATCTTCTGTATAAATTTTTGAAGCCAGTTTAACCATTGGTTTTCTACGATAATCTGACTGTAAAAAATATTCTAAAAACTCTGGCTTGCTTTGATGCGCCTGGCGAACCAAAATACCCGCAGCAATTAATTTTGCATGCGCCTCTACAGAAAGCTGCCATATTTTTTCGTCAGGACGTGTATAATCGGTCCCACCTGGAGATGTAAATAATCCCCACTCCGTATATTGTGCTGCATGGATCAACTCTTCATTCACTGTATGATAAATGCGAGTATAATGTGCTGGGTCTTCTAGGACACTTTCAGTCCAGTCAAAATTATCGCAGATATTTTTGAGTTCATACATTGCGACATTAAGACTGCTACGATAGCGGCCTGCCACATTGATTTCATTATCAACACAGAGGAGTGTATTATTTTTTATCGCAGCAGAAATTACGATATCTCCCACAGGGTCTGTAGTCATGTCACCTACGATTCGGACATGAACCATCTGTTCAGGTGATAATCCCACACTCTTGAGAGAATCAGGATTTTGATTAAATTCACGAGAAATACTGAAAGCTTCGGAAACAGGCATACAAACCTGTCGGGAGTTTTCCTGAGACTGATTGGAGAAAGATTTATACTGCGCCGTTAAATCGGCATGACGTTCAGGGGACGTTAGATACGCGGGTGCACCAGCTTTCTTATAAAGGGGAAATACTTTCTTAAAATAAGGCCCCAAAGCATCCCAATCGGGCGCGGGATTGCTCTGGCCTTCCTGACCGTTTTCAGATGTTACCGCCTGGGCGAAGCCATCCTGAATCGCCACACCACCGTTAACACTCAGTAAAGCCACCAAAAAGAAGCTACTCATACGCAAATTCAAATTCATCATCTGAATTTTTTATATGAAAAACAAAGTGACGACAAGTTTTTTAGGAAAATTCTTGTGTAAGATGGACAAATGCCTGATGCATCGGAGAGGGATACTCCAGGGTCAGCTCCGGATGAAAGGTCGTCACCATATAACGCCCGGAGCGCAACCACACCGGCGCACCGTCATGGCTGGCTAGAATTTCAACATTGTCATTGACCGCCTTGACCACCGGCGCGCGGATAAACGACACTTCAAAACCATCGACAACCGCGTTGTGGCTTTCAAGCTGCCGCCCGTAACCGTTGCGCTCCATCGTCACCGGCATCATGTGAAAGCTTTTCTGGATGGGATTGATCACCTTATCCGCCATTAAAATCGACCCGGCGCAAATCCCCCAGACCGGCTTTTCAGCAAAAACTTTTTTCAAATCTTCTTCCAGTCCGAACGTATCGATAAGCTTTAACATCGTCGTACTTTCGCCGCCGGGAATAATCAGCGCATCAATTTCTTGAAATTTTTCGGGCGTTTTTACTGCACAAAAAGAAGCGCCCGCTGCGATGATGTGCGGGCGGTGTCTGTCGACGCAACCTTGCAGGGCAAGGACTCCTATATTTAATTTCTCTTTAGTCATTATTCTGGTTCAACAAGAATACTCGGCCAACTGTTCTCTTTCGCCACTTCATAAGTGCTACTGCCTTTCATAATGTCATAGGTTTTTCCATCACCTCTGCTTTTGACTGTAAGAGGTCCTCTTTTATTTTTCAAACCTTCATAAGCCAAGTTCATATTTTGTCTTGCTTTTGAAATTTTGTCCGGCAACGGAGGCATTGGAAATAAATCACTAAGAGAAACTTCTATGGCTCCTTCGGTTCTTGCAAAAAAGAGGTCCAGGTCATGCGGTAATTTAGCCATTTACCAGCCCCGTTTGGCCATGCGCATCGGCTCTTCAATCTCGCTAATCTCAATCCCGCTCATCGCCTCGCCCAGACCTTTGGACGCTTCCAGAACCGCTTTAGGATCATCGAAATGCGCTGTCGCCTTGACAATCGCCTTGGCAAAATTGGCAGGGTTGTCGGATTTAAAAATTCCCGAGCCGACAAAAACGCTCTGCGCCCCAAGCTGCATACACAAAGCCGCATCGGCAGGGGTGGCAATGCCGCCGGCGGCAAAATTCGGCACCGGCAACCCGCCTTCTGCGCGCACAATCCTGAGCAATTCAAACGGCGCACCTAGATCTTTCGCCTCGGTCATCAGCTCGGCATCGTCCAGCTGCAACACTCTTTTGAGGTCCTGATTGATCTCGCGCAAATGACGAACCGCCTCGACAATATTGCCCGTGCCCGGCTCGCCCTTGGTACGGATCAGCGCCGCACCTTCACCAATGCGCCGCAGCGCTTCGGCCAGACAGGTCGCACCGCAGACAAACGGAACCTTAAATTCTTGCTTGTCGATGTGGTAATCTTCATCGGCCGGGGTCAGAACCTCGCTCTCATCGATATAATCAACACCGATGGCTTCCAAAATCTGCGCCTCGGCGAAATGACCGATGCGGCATTTGGCCATCACTGGAATGGACACGGCCTCCATGATCTCCTCAACCAACTCCGGCGGGCTCATCCGGGCGACACCCCCGGCGGCACGAATATCGCTCGGCACACGCTCCAGCGCCATCACGGCCACCGCCCCGGCATCTTCGGCCACTTTGGCCTGATCCGCCGTCACAACGTCCATAATGACGCCACCTTTCAGCATTTCTGCCAAACCGGTCTTAAGATTGATGACGTTTCCTGTCGCTGCCATTTTCCTGGTCCTTTTGGTCAATTTTCGTTTTGAGGAGCGCTATTTATGCATATTTACCGGCGAAAAGCAAAGTCTGAATACAGGCAAAATAAGGGCTAGCAGCGTGTTTAAAGACCACCCACCTATAATATTTACATAATTTTATTTACTTTTCGTTCATTTTTTGTCATATTACGCGCATGAATAAAGAAAAGCCATCTGTAACCGCAATTCAAGATTCTACCTCTTCGGCTATAATCAAGTTTTTGCCCGGCCATAATGAAGCCGTTGTCACTGGTCAGACCTATTTTGGCCGCGATCCTGATATGCATAAAGCGTTAATTGATTATTTCGATCGAAAAAAATCTATAGCTGTGCCGGAACCCGGCTATCACATATTTTTTCCGGCATCATCGGTAGGATGTGAACCCTTTTATTTTGCTATGCTTGCTGAAGAAAAAGGACTTTTGAAAGATGGTTTTCTTACAGTCCATGCTTCGGACCTGCAACAGGAATTTATTAAATATGCTAAAGTCGGTGAATACCCAAAAGGAGTCATAAGATACCTTGAAGACAGACTTCATCAACATTTTACACCCGTCGCCAATGGGTCGCGCGTACATGATAATGTACAGTTACTGGAACATATAATTCAGTCCGTAAAATTTGAACATCACGGCGATATTCGCAATCACGATCCTGAACAACTTTACGATGCCGTTGTTTTAACGCATGTCATTTATCATGATCAGATCTCTCCACCTGCTAAGGAGAAAATTCTTCACGCCGCCATGAAACTTTCAAAAAATCTTGTTTTGACTGACTGCTTGTCTTTTAGTGAGAATAAAAAATTATATGAAAGGGTTTTGATGGAAGCAGGATTCGGGGTGGCGGACGAAAATCTTGACTACAAGCCTTTAGGGATCAAGCCGCCGCATACAAAATTGGAACAAATAACAAAAGCACTTAATCCCTGGCACAAGTCAAAACCCGACACAGATATAGAAGGATGCCAGAAGGCAAGCGCCTTTGTCGCCGCAAAGGCTCCGGTCGAGCCGTCTCTACGATAATTTTTCGTGGAGATCGTTCCAGGCCAGGTTGTCCATGACTTCATCCTGCCAGCTGTTTTGATACAGCCCGTTGACCATCTTATGCAGGCGGCCCATATCGGACAAAATCTCCCAGCACGCCAAATTATCAATCAGCATCGTATCGAGCACGTTCTTGATATTAAAGATCACCGGCTGCTGCTCGCCATGATGCTGGACCTTCGGCCCCAAAATCGTATAGGCAATGCCCATCTTTTCAAAATTCTTGAGCTGGTCCGATTCAATAAACAACAAGCAATCGGTAATGCGGTTCTTCAGCGCAATTTCAAACGCCGCGCGCATCAAACCAAGTGGCGCATACGGAATCCGTCTGCGGATATAAACCATGTTGCCGTCCTGCTTACCTTTGATATTTTCCTGTTCGTAATAGGCTGGCAAAACACTGCCGTCATTATCACGCTTGCGGAAAAAGGCGCTCATGCACAGCCGTGAAATCTGACACAGCTGCATCGGACGACCTTCGGTATGCAACAGCGGATGATCGCATAAATCCTGCATCGGAAAGCTGTCCATCTGCATGTCTTCTTTCGGCAAGATTACGCGAACCGTACCGGCCGGCTTGCCGCTTTCACTATGGATGAGCAAATAATGCACGGCGTCGATATCAAACGTGTCGCGCTCCATCTGGCCGGGATTGCGCGTCGGATCCTCAAAATCATTTTCGATGCAATAAACATCATAGCGCAGCTTAAAGCATTCCTCGCGCAGTTCATCCGTATTCGCCTCAATAATCGAAAACGTACGGTTGTAATTGGAATAAAACGCCTCGCGATTGAAAGCGTCTGTAAGCATTTTTTTAAGCGGATCGCCCGACATTTTTTTATCTCCCTGACATCGTTGCAGCGGCCGTGAACCGCCTCTCTTCAATGATCAGGATAGCGCGCAAGCCCTTAAAACCCGGTGAATTATGGGCGGGATTTAAACGGTGTTTGATTTAAATTGTGGTCTTATGGCGGATGAACCCTATATTTTATAGTAAGACCAGAAAAATAAAGGAGAAATAAGCTATGGGAATAAGTGAACTGACAACATTCCTGGGGTGGGTATCGGTAATCAATGTCGGGATTTTACTCTTTAGCGTGCTGATGATTATGGCGCTGAAAGGCACAGTTGCCCGGCTTCATGCCAAAATGTTTGCTTTAAGCGAAGACGAGGTGTTACGAGCCTATTTTGACTATCTCGGCCAGTTTAAAATATTGGTGATTGTGTTTAACCTGGCACCCTATATTGCGCTGAAACTGATGGTGTAATCAGCAACACCCGCCCTTGGGGTTGGTGGTGTCGTCCTCGTCATCATGATCGTGGTTACAATCCGGGCCGTGAACATGGCCTTCTTCTTCGTCATGATCATGGCCGTGATTGCAGTGCGGCCCGTGGACATGCCCCGGCTGGCCGTGCGGAATAGGACCGCCCCCACTCCCCGCCGGCATGGTGGTCGAACCCTTCAAAGAATTCTTAATGCGTTTCATGATGTCAGTCATTGGCTAACTCCTACTTTTTAAACTGTTTATTCTCATCTTCTTCTTTAATAGAGTACTTTTCTAAAAGCAGTGCTTTCTCTTCCGGTGCTAGCTTTTTATATCGTTCTCTTACTATTGCTGTTTTCTCTCGTAGTTCTTTTGACGGATCTCCCTCATCTGTATCTTCTTCAGATTTATCAGAATCTGCCTTTGGAGGATCTAAACGTTTTACTTCATTTCCTTTAATTATATGATCGGTAATTGTTGTACTTACAGAGTCAATTCTTCCGTCAATTGCTGTTTTATCTATTTTTGGATCAGAAGCAAGGCGCTCGTCATGCAGTTCTCTTGCTTTCGTTTTTACAGAAATTTTAATGTTCTCTAACATTAATCTTTCTTTCTGTACTTCTATTTCTACTAGTTCTGGATTTCCAGCAAATGAATCACTTATCTCTTTAACTTTTTTATCAGATTTATACAGAAGGTATGCACCGTAAGCTGCGAGTCCCGTTTTAATTAATTCTGTCAGATCGATAGCTACATTAATATCAATGTTAACGATTACATCGATCGAACCGTTTTGAATTTGTAAAAGCGAAGTTTCTTCTGGAGACCCTGACTTTACTAACTGATGAAATGATGTCAGGGCCATGTTCCATCTATTTAAAACTCGTGAGAATTCCTTTAGTCCACTCGTAGATTTTAAATCTTTAAAAATGAGAGAAATTAACGCTTGGTCCTCTTCTTCCTTAAATTCTGATTGATCAGAAATGTACTTTTTAAAAACTTTTTTAACAGAATTTATCTCAGATCGATTTGATTCAATTGCTGCCGTCAATTGATTAAGTATTTTGTTGAATTTATTAAAATATGCAGGCCCATCAATCTCTTCATTTGTATCAATCTCTTTTAACGCTTCAACTGTATTTGTTTGAGTAAACGGCTCGTTGTCACGAAGAACACACTTTAATTCTGTGTCCAAAGAATTATTTTCGAAGGTTAAAAAATACTCCTGAATTTTTTCAGAAAGATCTTTCATAAACACAAGGTTTTGATTTTGCTGCTGTTGTATTGCTTGAGAAAAATCCGCTACATCTCTTTTAAAACCAGAGTTAATTACAAGATCTTCGAACAGCTCAATTTTATTTAATACACTTTCAATATTCATCACTTACTCTTTCTAAGTTATTCTAAATCACTCCCACTCGATCGTCCCGGGCGGCTTGCTCGTCACATCATAGGTCACGCGGTTAATGCCGCGCACTTCATTAATAATGCGCGTGCTCACCCGGCTTAAAAATTCATGATCGAACGGGTAGCTATCGGCCGTCATGCCATCAGTCGAGGTCACGGCGCGCAGCGCGCAAACAAATTCGTAGGACCGTGAATCCCCCATCACACCCACTGTTTTCACCGGCAGCAGCACGGCAAAGGCCTGCCAGATCGCGTCATACAGCCCGGCATTCCTGATCTCCTCAAGATAGACCGCATCGGCTTTCCTTAAAATCTCCAGCTTTTCGCCGGTAATTTCCCCCGGAATGCGGATCGCCAGCCCCGGCCCCGGAAACGGGTGGCGCTTGACGAAATCCGGGTGCATACCCAGCTCAACCCCTAAGCTGCGCACCTCATCCTTGAACAGCTCACGCAGCGGCTCGACCAGTTCGAGATTCATAATATCCGGCAAGCCGCCGACATTATGATGCGACTTGATCGTCACACTCGGCCCACCAACAAAGCTGACGCTTTCAATCACATCCGGGTACAGCGTGCCCTGCGCCAGAAACTTCGCATCATCATCTTTCTTGGCCAGCCGTTCAAACACATCAATAAACAGCGAGCCGATAATCTTGCGCTTCATTTCCGGGTCGGAAACCCCCTCAAGCCCGCTCAGGAATAAATCCCCGGCATCTTCGTGGATCAGCGGAATGTTATAATGTTCGCGGAACAGCTCAACCACCTGCGCGCTTTCATTACTCCGCATAAGCCCCGTATCAACATAGATACAGCTCAGCTGATCGCCAATCGCCTCATGCAGCAACACAGCGGTGACAGAGCTATCCACCCCGCCCGACAAACCACAAATCACTTTGCCCTTGCCCACTTGTTTACGGATTTTGGCAATCGTTTCGTCCTTGAACGCCGCCATCGTCCAGTCGCCGGAACACTTACAAACATTATGCGTGAAATTCTTGAGCAGCTCCGCCCCGTGCGGCGTGTGCACGACTTCGGGGTGAAACTGCACGCCGTAAAAACGACGGTCGGTATCGGCGATAAACGCAAACGGCGCGCCTTCGGATTTACCCACCACACGAAACCCATCGGGAAGCTCCGCCACATGATCGCCATGGCTCATCCATACCTGTTCATGCGCGCCGGTGTTCCAGATACCATCGAGCACTTTGCTCTCATCCACAATATCGACATAGGCGCGGCCAAATTCGCCACTGCCGGACTCGCCTTCGACGCGGCCGCCAAGTTGCTGCACCATCACCTGCTGGCCGTAACAAATACCAAAGACCGGCACGCCGAGCTCAAAAACAATATCCGGCGCGCGCGGGGACTCTTTGGCCAGCACGCTCGCCGGCCCACCGGACAAAATAACCCCCTTGGGATTATAGGCTTTGATGCGCGCATCCGGCGCAGCATTAAACGGCCAGATTTCGCAATACACGCCGCTCTCGCGCAAACGCCGCGCGATCAGCTGCGTCACCTGCGAGCCGAAATCCAGGATCAATATATGATCATGTTGATGAAATTGAGTTATATCTGCGCTGTCTGGCTGTCCCATGCGCTTTTTTACACAGGAAAGCGCGGAAGAGCAAGGGGTTTAGGCTGCCGCTAGGGCAGGAGCAGGCCCGATCAGTTCACGCTCACCATCTTTAATACGCAGTAACCCTGTTCTATGTATCTCAATCGGGTTTTTATTGGCAATGCGGATATCAAAATCACCGTCCGGTGTCATACCATCATATACGCATGTCACGCCTTCTATACGATTATGCAGGAATTCGATAAAATCGTCGCCGCATTTTATAAGGTGCTTAGAGCTATCAAAGTATTCGCCTTCTTTACCCACAACCTTCCCGGATACTTGTACCAGGCCGGTCATATTCGAACCGAGAGATTTTGCCGCACGATCTCCAAAAAGCTGGCGCGTTTCAACTAAATTGTCGCGGTAAAGATCATGTATGGATAAGAAAAATTCCTGCCATGCTTCATCATTTTTCGGATGCATTGCATTCGCCATTTTCTCCATGAAATTATTGCCGTAGCTTAAACCGCCGAAAACCGATGCCTGTGTTCTAAATGCATCCATCAAAGAAAGATCCGCAATATGTGCTGCACCACCACCTTCGGCACACATTTCAAACTGCTTGGAAAAACTGTTGAGGATCATTGCCGGACCAAAAACACCATCCCATCCCGTTTGAAGTATATGCGAACTGCCTGCTGCGTTATGCGGACAGGCATTGATATAGGGGGCATCCACAACTGTAACAATCCCTGGCAACCCTGCCGCTTTCCGTTTTGCGTTAAACTGCATGACATATTCTGAATTGGCTGCAAAATCATCAGCGGTATATAGTGCCCCTGTCGGATTGTTAGGCGAGCACATGTAAACACCACATACCATGTCCCTGTCTTTTTCAGGAACCTTTTCCTCTATAGTTTTCTGAATGGCTTTGGCCGGATTGGGATCAAGGACATCATATGTGACGAGCTTTATCCCGCATCCACGGAAAATAATATTGATTACACCCCACATTTTATCAGGCACGATAAAGATAGGCTTCTTATCAAAATCACGATACGGATCCGCGCTGGCCTTAAAAGCTGCCGCAAGCATAAAACGTCCGGGTTGCTGGAGCAAAAGCGTATTGTTCTTATCAGCGTTTTTTAAGCCTCCAAAAGCTGTTAAAAATCTGGCGGCAGCTTCATTACCTTTTAAAGAGTATTTATCATGATATTTATTCCCGCTTTTACCCCACCATTTAATCAGTTTGAGAAGAGCAGCCGGCATCATCTGCAACGGATTGCCCTGACCCATATCCGGAATGTCTAATCGCTTTATCTCATTTTCTGAATAAGCGTGCATGGCACTGACATTGGGTGTTGTGCCCGGCCGCTTAAGCGGAGAATATTTAACCTCTGGAGTTACTAATGTCATTTTTATTAACCATAATTAAAAAACGAAAAGTACTATATTTTGGGCGTTTAATGCAATTAATAAGTATATTGCGCTGCAATAATTATGTTTACCCTTATTTTTCAGCGCTTTTAACCCCCTAAATATGCTTGCCTTTTTACCTTCTAACGCTACAAATGGACAAATGACAACAAAAAACGCCCCCAGCATCAGTTTTGAGTTCTTTCCACCGAAAACCCGCGAATCGGAAAAACAGCTGTGGGACACCGCCGCAGAGCTTAGCAAACTGGGGCCGAAATACATGACCGTGACCTATGGCGCCGGCGGTTCGACGCGCGACAAGACACTGGAGATTACAGCGCGCATGGCGGCGGAAAACGACATGCCGATCGCTTCGCATCTCACATTCCTCAGCACCACTAAAAGCGAGCTTGAAACTTACATCGACGAACTCTGGGACAATAACGTGCGCAACATCGTCGCTCTGCGTGGTGATTTGCCAAAGGGTAAAAGCTACGACGATTTTACAGGCGATGAATATTTCGATTACACCAGCAATTTTGTAAGCTGGCTAAAGTCCCGTCACCCCTTCGACATCTCCGTTGGTGCCTATCCAGAAAAACATCCAGACGCACCATCACTCGATGCCGACATAGAGGCGCTGCGGCTAAAATGTGAGGCTGGTGCCGACCGCGCCATCACGCAATTCTTTTTCGGCACAGATTGTTATTTTGATTTCGTTGAAAAATGCCACGCTGCCCAAATCACCACACCGATCTATCCCGGCCTGGTCCCTATTTATGATTTTACCGGGTTACTGCGTTTTGCCAAAAACTGTCAAGCGCATGTGCCGGACTGGCTGCATGAAAAATTCGCCGGGCTGGAAGACAAACCAGATGATGCCTATAAGCTAGCCGAAGAGCTTCTCTGCACACAGGTCGAAGAGCTTATCGGGAACGGCGTCGAACATATCCATTTCTACACGCTCAACAAGGCCCCATTGACCAAAAGCACTTGCATCGCCGCGGGGCTTGCGGTTTAATTTCGCTGGCGAATCTCAATAAAAACCACAGGAGACATAAAATGGTTCTGGCGACAAATCTTGGCTTTCCGCGTATCGGCGCAAACCGCGAGCTTAAAAAAGCTACTGAGAGCTACTGGAAAGGAAAAACCACACAAGATAAGCTGCTTGCCACAGGCAAGGAACTCCGCGCCCGCCACTGGAATCTCCAAAAAGACGCCGGGCTCAACCACATACCCTCGAATGATTTTTCCTTTTATGACCAGGTGCTCGACATGATTTGTACGCTCGGCCTGGTGCCGGAACGCTATAAATGGGATGGCGGCAATATCGATCTCGACACTTATTTCGCCATGGCCCGTGGTGCACAGAAAGACGGCGTTGATGTTACTGCCATGGAAATGACCAAATGGTTTGACACCAATTACCATTACATCGTGCCGGAGATGGAAGCGGGTATGAGTCCCAAACTCTCCAGCACAAAAATCTTCGACCAATTCACCGAGGCTAAAGAGCAAGGCATCACCACCCGCCCAGTCCTTGTTGGCCCGTGCACACTTCCCTTTCTTGGCAAAAGCAAGGATGAAAATGTTGATCACATGAAACTGTGGGATGACATCATTGGTGTTTATGAAGAGATCCTGAAGAAACTCGAAAGCCTCGGTGCCGAGTGGGTACAAATTGACGAACCAATGTTGGCCGTTAGTATGTGCGAAGGCGGCGCGGCCGAAGGTTTCAAACAATGCTATGAGCGTTTGAGCAAAGCCGCGCCAGGCATCAAAATCCTTCTCACCAGTTACTTCGAAGGCCTGCGCGAGAATATGGATCTGGTCTTTTCCCTGCCGGTGGCTGGGGTTCATCTCGATCTTTCAAACCGTGCACCGCATCAATATAAAGATGCGATTGCCATGGTTCCTGAAGGCATGACATTATCCCTTGGCCTCGTCGATGGCCGCAATATCTGGAAGAACAACATCCATCAATCCGTCGAAATTTCCGAATTTATTGAATCCCATGTCGGCAAGGACAATATCATGATCGCGCCAAGCTGCTCTCTACTGCACACACCGGTAGACCTAAACAATGAAGACGCACTCGATCCTGAAATTAAAAACTGGCTGGCCTTCGCCACACAAAAACTCGATGAAATTGCGCTCATAACCAAAGGTGCCAATGAAGGCCGTAATGCCATTGCATCCGAAATCACCGCCAGTGATGCTATACAAAGTGAACGCAAAACATCCAAACGCATCCACAATGATGATGTCAAAAAACGTGTAACTTCCATTACCGACGACATGAAAAAGCGTAAATCCCCCTTTGCTGAACGCCAAAAAGTACAGCGCGCCGCCCTAGCCCTACCAGCCTTCCCAACCACTTCTATCGGTTCTTTTCCTCAAACTCAGGAAATCCGCAAGGCTCGCGCCGCGTTTAAAAAAGGTGAGCTTGATGAAACTGCCTATAAAGCCGCGATGGAAAAAGAAATCCAGGCCGTGGTGAAATACCAGGAAGAGATCGGCATCGACGTGTTTGTCCATGGCGAACCCGAACGCAATGACATGGTCGAATATTTCGGTGAACAGCTCGACGGTTTTACATTCTCAAAGAACGGCTGGGTACAATCTTACGGCTCACGCTGCGTCAAGCCGCCAATCATTTTTGGCGACGTCTCGCGGCCCGAACCAATGACAGTCGAATGGTCAAAATACGCGCAGGAACAAACCGACAAGGTTATGAAAGGCATGCTCACCGGCCCCATAACAATTCTCCAATGGTCTTTTGTACGCGACGACCAACCACGCGCCGATACCTCACGCCAAATCTCCCTCGCCATCCGCGATGAAGTCGAAGACCTTGAAGCCGCCGGCATTAAAATCATTCAAATTGACGAGGCTGCTATCCGCGAAGGCCTGCCACTGCGCAAAGGGGACTGGGATGCCTACCTCAAAAACGCGGTTGAGGATTTCCGCATCACCTCGTGCTGCGTCGAGGACACCACGCAAATTCACACCCATATGTGTTATTCGGAATTCAACGACATGATCAGCTCAATCGGTGATATGGATGCCGATGTGATTTCGATTGAAACCTCACGCTCTCATATGGAACTGCTCGAAGCCTTCGTTGAATATAAATACCCGAATGAAATCGGCCCCGGCGTTTATGATATTCATAGCCCGCGCGTGCCGGATACAGCAGAGATGGTGGAGCTATTAGAAACAGCTGCAAAAGTGATTGATCCAGATCTTCTCTGGGTTAATCCTGATTGTGGGCTGAAAACGCGTGGCTGGGCGGAGGTCGAACCGGCCTTAAGGAACATGGTCGAAGCCGCCAAAATCATGCGCGAGAAAGCAAATTCAGCCGCGGCTTAAGATTTTTATCTACGGAAACCAGCTGATAGCCTTTGTGAAGTCTGTGGTTCTAACCGCCGATTCATGGTTTAATGGACATTGTCATGAATAAAGATCGTCCCTTTATTAACATCCTGATTGCCGAAGACAATGATGTCAGCCGTGAGTTAATGGTAGGCATTGTCAGAACGCAAGGGTACAAAACCTTTGGTGCCGTCGACGGCAATAGCGCTATTCGTGTTATCGAAGATCAGGAAATTGACCTTGCGCTGGTTGATATCAATATGTCACCCAAAGGTGGGTTTGAGTTCATGAAATATCTGATGGTCAATAGCATTGATCTACCGGTTATTATTGTGACAGCGGATGATTCCAGTGACCTTTTAATGGAGGCCAATAATCTCGGCGTTAAACAAATCCTTCACAAACCGATCGATCCCGAAAGATTGGTCAAACTCATGCACCGCATCCTCAGGCAGCAGGGCCTCAACCCGAACCCGATAGCCGTCAATGAACATACAACCACATTCACCCCCGAACAATTGATGCAACATGCCATTGATCTGGCTGACCACAATGCCAAAAGCAAAAAAGGTGGACCCTTTGGTGCAGTGGTAGCCGATAGTGACGGCCACATTCTTGGTGAAGGCCGGAACGGTATTACATCGCGCGTTGACCCCACGGCCCATGCCGAAGTCATGGCCATCAGGCAAGCGGCAGAAAAACTGAACAGCGCAGATCTAAAAGATTGCGTTTTGTATTGCTCATCTCAGCCGACAATGATGGGGCAGGCTTTGATTATTTCTGTCGGCATTCCAAAAGTGTATTACGGTCTTTCACATGGTGATATAAAATCAATCCGTGCAAGTGAAGAAAAAGTACGTGAGGAACTGACTGGCCAACAAACACAAACCAGCTACGAACAGCTCGGCCATGACGCGGCAATGAAAATGTTTGCGCGTTGGGAAGCACAAGATGAAAAGCTGAGTGATTAAATCTCAATCTCGAATATAGCATCAATCTCGACCGCAACACCCAAAGGCAAAGACGGCGCACCAACTGCAAAACGCGCATGCTTTCCAGCATCACCCATCGCCGCAACGATTAAGTCCGAAGCGCCGTTAATCACTTTCGGATGGTCATTAAAATCGGGTATACAATTAACGAAGCCACCAAGCTTCACACAACGTTTAACCTTGCTCCAGTCGCCATCCACAGACGCATTCGCCTGAGCCATTATGTTCAGCGCGCAAGCTTGCGCTGCCTCAACACCTTGTTCAATTGTCAAATCTTCACCCAAACGTCCCAAATGCATCTGCTCGCCATTTAGAAATGGAATTTGCCCCGCAATAAAAACAGTGTTGCCAACCGTTACGAAAGGCACATAGCTTGCGTAAGCAGTTGGTGAATTTGGCAATTCATATCCTAACTCTTCGAGTTTCTCTTTGATGCTCATAACTACTCTTCTCCCGCTGCCGGCTCTATCGTGGGGATGGCTAGAATCTCGGCCTTTTGCTGCTCGAAAGCTTTCTCTGCAATATCATCATCATACGCCCATGACGGAGAGTCGAAATAGTCCTCAATCTCTTCACTGTCTTCAGGAAGCACCTTATGTTCCTTACCAGAATATTTGTCTATGGTTTTGAATACATTCTTATAAGCCGGGTCGTGAATAGTTGCCTCACCGCTATCCTCCAGCTCCTTTACAAAAGCCTGGAATGCATCCAACGGCTCCAGCCCGGCTTTTTGAATGATAACGCGCCCACCATAATCCTCATAAAGGGTCTTCTTTATTTTCCAGCTTTTCACCATAGCTTCGGCCATCTTGTATTCACCCTCCTCCATTTGTACACGCATCTCATCGGGAAGAGCATCACGCATATTAAACATCATGATAGATTTTTGTTTTTGCTTCACCACGGCATTTAGACTCTGTTCATCCTCGGGTGCATAGTTATTTTCTTCCAGTAGCTCCGTAATGAACGCACTCATGTCTTCGTTCATGTCGTTTTGGTCTTCGATCGCCTTGCGGAAACTTTTTAAGTAAGATTTGACCTCACGTTCCCTGGGCACAACAACGTCCTCACCATATTTGTGAATGAGCCCTTTTTCCCAAAGCAAGCCAAAAAGGCTCGACATTTTAAAATCCTTAACCGCCTGCGCCTGACTTTGTTTTGACTGCTTGGCGTACTCACGGATGTTCTCCTCTACCTTCTTGCTTGGCATGATGTCCTCGGCACATATATCCTGCCCGTAAATACTAGCCAGAGGCTTACAGTCTCCCTGCGCATAAACCTGCGCAGGAATCAGCAAGATCAGAAGACAACCTAGAAAACTGCAAAGAAACCGAATAATACACATAATCAACCATCCTTTTTATGAGGGCCTCATAATGGTGGGTTGAAAGCGCTTTGTAAAGTGGGGATCATCTGCAATAATTGCCTTCATGTTTAGAGCGCTTACCAACTTTCTGGGTGTTTTGTCTCCAGCTCATATTTCCTGGTTTACATGGGTTTACCGTGGAGAAAATATCGGGACAGACCCACTGGGCAACAGATATTTCGAAGGCAAGCCGCGACAAGGTTATAAAAACCCGCGGCGCTGGGTTCTCTATAAGGATACGCCGGAAGCCAGCAATGTGCCGCCGGAATGGCATGGCTGGCTACATCACCAGACAAATGAGGTGCCGGACACCGATAGCGCCTCCTTTCGCCGGGAATGGCAAAAACCCCACCAACCCAATCTGACAGGCACGAAGGCAGCCTACCGTCCGCCGGGGCATATACTAGAAGGCGGAAAACGTGACAAGGCCACTGGCGATTACGAAGCCTGGTCCCCGCCGAAATGAGACTGACAGCGACTTAGAGTTAATGGTTTACACCCCACCATCTTTTACGCTAAATATCTAAAGCTTATCAAGGATCAAGAGGCTAAATATGAAACGCAGTGTAGTTGAAACAGTTTTAGGGGCAGTGGTTCTGCTGGTCGCCGGGATTTTCCTGGTTTTTAGCTATGACAAGGGCAATGTGGGTGTTGGCAGCGGTGGCTATGAAATTACTGCTGACTTTTCCAGTATTGGCGGTCTGGCAGCGGGCGATGCCGTACAAATCAGTGGTGTCAAAGTCGGCACGGTCAAATCTGTGGATCTGCTGCCCGATAGCTATCTGGCCCGCGTTCATATGAACATTGATTCTAATTTTCCTCTACCAACCGACACGGCAGCCCTCATCAGTAGCGAAAGCCTGTTGGGCGGTCTTTATTTGGCTTTGGAACCCGGCGCAGAAGAAGCTTTAATACCAAGTGGTGGACGCATTCAATATACGCAGGCCCCACAAAATCTTGAGCAATTGCTTGGTCAGTTCATTTTCAGCATGCAGCAAGATGCCGAAAGCACGCAGTAAAATTTTCAGGGTTTTTCTTACCTGCCTTTTCGGGTTTCTAATTTTTACTATTAGTACAGCAAGTCTCCATTCCGTTCAGGCCAGGGAAATGGACGATTACCCGATCGTCAAATTAAGATCTCTCGACAAAGTCACCGCCCGCACCATGACCTTTGAAGCACGCGTCGGCAGCACCGTAAAATTTGGTCAACTTTTTATTAAGGTTCAAGCCTGTCGCAAAGCCACACCAATTGAATTGCCTGAATCATCGGCTTTCCTGCAGATCTGGGAAATCACTCTTGAAGACAAGGCGGAGTGGGTATTTTCAGGCTGGATGTTTGCCTCCTCACCGGGCCTGTCATCCATGGATCACCCAATTTATGATGTTTGGGTAATTGATTGTTTGGACTCGCAAAAAACTGCGAAGGACAAAACTGAAAAAGAAGAGACAGCGGGCGATCAAGAAGAGATGTCTGAGGAACCCACCAAAGTTCCTGAAGAAAAGCTGGAATAGATTCTAGCGCTCTTCACGCATCTCCAAATAGTATTCAATCATCTGATCTTCGTTTATACCCTGTAGCTGAAAATCTGCCTCTATGCATATAGCTGATTTAAGCTGTTCGATATAGTCCTTATGCGGCACTTCATAAACACCGAATTGTTTAAGATGGTCATTAATGAATTGCGTGTCCAGTAGTGTGAAACCACCCTTCCACAAACGTGCAACCAGATGGATCAACGCCACCTTGCTGGCATCACGACTTTCTGAAAACATACTTTCACCGAAAAATGCGCCGCCAATAGCCAAGCCGTAAAGCCCACCAATAAGCTCGCCATCTTTCCAGCATTCAACGCTATGGCCGTAACCATCTTTATACAGTTTGCAATAAGCCTCTATGATCGGGTCGTTAATCCATGTTTCAGGGCGATCCGGTGCAGACACTGCACAGGCTTTGATCACCTCTTCAAATGCTGTGTTGATGCGCACTTCATACAAACCACTGCGTAGTGTTTTTTTGAGACGGCGCGGGATATGGATGTCTTCAATTGAAAGCTGCCCACGCATTTCCGGGCATATCCAGTGGACATATGGACTGCCCGCGCTATAAGCCATCGGGAACAAACCCTGCTTATAAGCCTCCAAAAGCAATTCTGTCGTTAAGACCAGCTGCATAGTTTTATTATAGAGGCTTGTGAATAGTAATGGAAATTTGGAGGATTTTAGCGCTCAGCCAACTTGTTCTCCAACCAGTGGATCGTGTATTCACCGCTTAAAAATTCCGGTTGCTCCAAAATCCATTGATGCAGCGGCAAGGTTGTTTTGACGCCTTCGACCACGGTTTCGTGAATAGCACGGCGTAAGCGCCGAATACATTCTTCGCGGTTGCGGCCATGAACAATCAGCTTTCCAATCATGGAATCATAATAAGGCGGGATGGTATAGCCACCATAAATCGCGCTGTCAAAACGCACGCCCAACCCACCGGGTGCATGAAACTGTGTAATCGTGCCAGGTGAAGGAACAAACGTATCAGGGTCTTCGGCGTTGATACGGATTTCAATCGCATGGCCACGAAAACGTAAACGCGACTTTTTAACCGTCAGCGGATAACCAGCGGCAACGCGGATTTGCTCGGCAATCAAGTCAATACCTGTAATCATTTCAGTCACCGGGTGTTCGACTTGTATACGTGTGTTCATTTCCATGAAATAAAATTCACCATTCTCGTATAAAAACTCAATCGTGCCCGCGCCTTCATAGCCAAGCTTTTTCACAGTATCTGCGGCAAGAGATCCAATCTGTTCCCGCTGTTCATCGGTAATCGCCGGCGAAGGACCTTCTTCAAGTAATTTTTGATGACGCCGCTGGATAGAGCAATCGCGTTCTCCCATATGAATGGCCTTGCCATGAGAATCGGCAAAAACCTGTATCTCAATATGGCGGGGGTTTTCGAGGAATTTTTCAAGATAGACGGTATCATCACCGAAATTGGCCTGCGCCTCGGCGCGCGCCGTGTTATAGCATTGCTCAAACTCACTTGCCTCACGTACAACCTGCATGCCCTTACCGCCACCACCCGAAGCGGCCTTAAGAAGAACAGGAAAACCCATTTCTTTGGCATCACGTAAACCGTCTTCAGCTGATTCAACAGCGCCATCAGAACCCGGCACCACAGGCAAGCCAAGTTCCTGTACGGTCTGTTTGGCAACGACCTTGTCACCCATTTTCTCGATAAACTCTGGCGAAGGACCGATAAACTTAAAATCATGCTCCCCAACCATGCGCGCGAATTGCGCGTTTTCAGATAAAAATCCATAGCCCGGGTGTATGGCATCGGCCCCTGTCACAGCTGCAGCGCTCAAGATGGCAGGAATATTCAGATAGCTGTCCTTGCCCGGCGGCGGGCCAATACAAACGCTTTCATCCGCCAAACGCACCGGCATAGCATTGGCGTCCGCCGTGGAATGAACAGCCACCGTTTCAATGCCCATCTCCTTGCAGGCCCGAATGATCCGCAAGGCAATTTCTCCACGATTGGCTATGAGAACTTTTTTAAACATGAATTTTCAGCAGGTTATTCAATGACTACAAGAACGTCGCCAAACTCAATCGGTTGGCTGTCCTCTACCAGAATTTGTGTGACTGTGCCGCCCTTTTCCGCTTTAATTGGATTCATCACTTTCATCGCTTCGATAATGAGCAACGTATCACCGGCCGCAACTTTATCCCCTTTTTTAACAAAGGGTGGCGAGTCCGGGTCGGGCCGCAAATAGGTTGTTCCAACCATTGGTGAGGTGACAGCGCCGGGGTGCGAAAGCGCTGTCGTACTCGGCGCATCCGTATTGGCCATCTGCGGTAATTCCGGATCAGAAGACATAGCCCCATGATGTCCGTTACCATTACCGTTCCCTGAAACCACAGCGCCGCCGCCCTTGCTAACCCGTATGGCTTTTTCACCATCGGCCACTTCAATTTCGTTCAGGCCGGTTTCCTCGAGCAATTCTGCTAGCTCTTTAATCGCATTCGCATCAATTTTCATGATTTCGCTTTTATTTATTGGTCCAGATGTGGATTTTAGGGGGCGGGGCCTTTATCCGCAAGACTTTTAAACACCGCCTAGGAAGGAAGTAATTCTACCATTTTTTCAAGGGCTTGGACATATCCCTGCACACCTTCTCCGACAATAACGGCAGTAGCCAAAAGCCCAATATAGGAAAAATGCCGGAATTCCTCGCGTGTCGCCGGATTGGATATATGAACCTCTATAATAGGCATATCAAGCATTTTAAGCGCATCATGAATGGCCACAGATGTATGTGTATAGGCAGCAGCATTGATAACGATACCCCTAAAAAGCCCTCGCGCCTCCTGTATCCATTCCACAAGCTCCCCTTCATGATTGGACTGACGAAAATCGATTTTAAAATCCAGCGCCCGACCTTTTTCACGGCAAAGCACCTCGACATCATCCAGTGTGTCATGGCCATAGATCTCCGGCTCGCGCATTCCGAGCATGTTAAGATTAGGTCCGTTTAGTATAAGTATCTTTTCCATTAAACTGGCGAGGAAGCCTCAACCTTCTTTTTTACGGGCGTCATCAATAGCGCGCTTCAAACCATCGGGGCCCATATAACCACGCACCAGTTGACCATTCAGTATGAACGCTGGTGTACCCTGAATACCAATCTCACGGGCGACATCAATGCTCTTTTTGAGCATAGTTTTCACTTCTGCGGAATTGGCATCAGTTTTCATCTTATCCGCATCCAAACCTAGCCCTTCAGCCAATTTTGAAAGCTCGGACTCGCTTTTAGAACCCCTGTGCTCCATCAGAGCCGCATGATATTCGAAATATTTTCCCTGTTTATGAGCAGCCAGTGCCCATTGCGCCGCCGTAAGTGATGTTGGCCCAAGGATTGGCATTTCCCTGAAAACAAAACGCACGTTTTTATCCGCATCCATGACTTTTTGAATATCGGACAATGCTTTCTTACAATAACCACAATTATAATCAAAAAACTCAACAATGATCACATCGCCATCCGGGTTGCCGGCAGAAGGCGCATCACTGCTCGTCAGGTAAGCATTGTGCTCATCCACTTTGGCAGCCGCATTTTTATCTTTATCTTTTTCCTTATTAACCTGATACAGCTCCACGGATTTCATGATCACCTCAGGATTTTCCAACAGATAATCTTTGATGACCTGCTCTACCTCCTGCTTTTGCCCATCTGTTAATTCCTGACCAGCCAATGCGCTCCCACTATGAGACGCAATAAACAAACTGCCCAGGACTGCCAGCCCCAGGAAAGAAAAAAAAGTTTTAAAATTCAAATGATTCACGAAATACGCTCCTTTGCCTGCCGTTAAAGCCAATATACCCAATCTAATAATTAAGTGTAACCCATAAACGGACCTCTTGAACAGTATTCGTTCGAGGTCACCTCGTTGTTACTTTTTGACCACTACCCTTTGTTTTCAACGTTTTCTATGTGCGCCAGAATATCCCTGGCCTGCAGCCATTCGCGGCTACCTTTTTTAATATTTTTAAGGGCTGCTTCTGCCTGATGCTTTGCGTAAGGCAAATTACCCTGCAAAACAGCTTCCTCTGCCAGATGAATTTTTGCCAGATCTTCCTGACCCAGCCGTCCATAGGCCGTAGCTATTAACCTGTGCGCGCGTGCCGAACGCGGCTCATCCTGAAGCGCACGATCAAGATGCGTAATGGCCTCTTTCATATTTGCGCTACTGTCACCATTTTCGAGAAGAGCATGACCCAATGCAATGCGGATTAACGGTGCCTTGCCAAGAATTTCAACTGAGCGACGGTAAACTGGAATGCCTTCAGCGATGCGGCCAAAATCAACGAGCATTTGCCCCTTTAATTCGAGGAAGTAAGCATTTTTTGGCTCCAAAGCCAACAATTCATCAATCTGGTGCAACGATTCATTAACACGATTTTCACGGTAAGCAGCAATAGCCCGCGCATAACGAGCCGGAATAGAATCATCGCGATCATCATAAACCCAGGGCACGCGGCCCGGGTTAATAAAGCCAGTTAACTTCGCCTTGAGCCTCGCATGCTGCTCAATCCATTCCGGTGGGTACGGCCTGTCTTTAAATGGTGAACTTTGCGCACGCGATTCCAGTGCCTCTATCCTGTTACGCGTAATCGGGTGGGTACGAACATATTCACTTTGCTGGCTGGCAGGCAGGAGTTCTTCCGATTCAAGTTTCCTCATAAAACTTGCCAAGCCATCAGAGCTAAGTTCTGCCGTCTCAAAGTAGGACAGCGCCGCCTGATCAGCGCTGGATTCGTTCACCCGACTATGGGCCAGAAAACGTCTTTGCGCGACACCGCTCGCTCCACCGCCAACGGCAATGGCTGCACCACTATCGCCGGTGGCAATGGCCGCCCCGATCCCAATTATGGTTCCGATAATGCTTTCATAAGTGGCGCGCTCCAGTGCATCTCTTGTCGCAATAAGATGACCACCACTAATATGACCCAGCTCGTGCGCCAACACGCCAATGATTTCGTCGGGATTATCAGTTTTGGTTAGAAGTCCGGTATAAAAAAAGATATTGGCACCACCGGCAACAAAAGCATTGATATCGTCACTTTGTACCAAAATGATATGAACATTATCCGGTGCAATTTCTGCGGCCTTATATATGGGCGCGGCCCATTCGTTCATCGTATTTTCAATTTCAGTATCACGAATGATCGTCTGGGCTTCTGCACGCGGCAAAGTTCCAATAAACAGAGAAATACCCACTGCGAGTATGATAAGATAACGGAGGTTGTTTTTCATCGTGTCCATAATATACATGATAAACCTTTTTACACTAAAATACATATAGCTTATGACTCTGATATATCAATGGATTGACGTTTTTTGGATTGTGATAGCTTTTCTAGTTGTTCACCGCGATCATCGCTGGTGGACGGTAGGGTTCATCGCTTCCTGCATGTTTATGATGCGCATGGAAATTGAGCTCATGACAGAGATCGATAAAGAGCATGGTATTTTGACATTACTGCATTCGCATATTCACAATCGTTTGCTGATCGTCTATAGCTTCATTTATATTATCTTTTTTGTGCTGTCTTATTATTCACAAAATACACGCGGGGCCATATTTATGGCCGCAACGATTTCTTTTTTCTTTTTTGCGCTGATCACATCAGTGCTGGCCATGGTGTTATAAAATGTCGCGGAACAAACCAAAATCCAAAGTCAAAACAGCCAGAGGGCGGAAGATATCTTCAACGCGCTGGTTAAAACGGCAGCTAAACGATCCTTATATTGTCGAAGCTGAAAAGCAAGGCTATCGTTCGCGCGCCGCATTCAAGATCAAGGAGATCGATGAAAAACTAAAGCTACTCAAAAAGGGTATGAAGGTTTTGGATCTCGGTGCAGCGCCCGGTGGCTGGTGTCAGGTAGCGGCAGAGAAAGGCTGCGAGATTGTGGCCATAGATTTACTGGAGATCGATGAAATACCGGGCGTTGATTTTATCCAGATGGACTTTATGGACGATGACGCGCCGGACAAATTAAAGGAAATGCTGGGCGGGCTGGCAGATATAGTTTTGAGTGATTTAGCACCCAACACAACAGGGCACAAACAAACGGATCATATCCGCATTATGGCTGTGGTTGAAGCGGCTTATTATTTTGCCACCGAAGTCTTAAAACCAGATGGGGTTTTTGTCGCCAAAGTTCTTCAGGGCGGAACCGAGAACAAATTGCTGAAGCAGATGAAAAAAGATTTTAAAACTGTAAAACACATTAAGCCGCCAGCTAGTCGCAAAGAAAGCTCCGAGAAATATGTTGTCGCCAGCGGATTTAAAGGCAATTAAACATTGCCGATTGAAATTAGTGTAAGTCTGGACTAACATTTACACATGATAAAACAATTTCAGGCCATTAGTGATCCCACACGTTTTGCAATTCTTGAACTTCTCAAGGAGCGTGAATTGCCAGCCGGTAAGATCGCCGAAGAATTTCCGCATATCTCTCGGCCGGCTGTATCGCAGCATATTCGTATATTGAAAAACAGTAATTTGCTCTGGGAACGGCGTGAGGGCACAAAACGTATTTACCGTCTGCGGAAAAAGGGCTTTTACGACATCTATCGTTTCATGGAAGAATTTTGGGACATAAAGAAAGAAGCAGATAAGAAATCAACACAAGATAACAAAGCCGCTTAAGAAGGTTTCTCAAAAACCACCTGCGCGACACGATAACCACAACCATCAAACATTGCCTCACACATCGCAAAATAAAAAATCCACATACGGATAAAACGCTCGTCGTATTTTTTTGAATCTAACTTATCCAGATTACCAACAAAATTCTCCCGCCAGCGACGTAGGGTTTCAGCGTAATGAAAACTTTCCTGAATATAAGGCTCATACGCCAGCTTAAGACCCTGTTGCTCGCCCTCACGCACCATATCTTCGACCTCGCACAGACAGCCGCCAGGAAAGATATATTTATCCAGCCACGGACTGGAAAGCTCTGCTGTCGATGGCTTACCCGAACGCACAATGGAATGAATGAGAGCCTTGCCCCCCGGCTTTAACTGATCAAAAACGGCTTTGAAATACTCACCGTAATTTTTATCGCCAACATGTTCGAACATACCGATCGAAACAATCCGGTCGTAAAAACTTTCATGCTCTGTCGCATGTTCGCGGTAATCCTGTAGAAAATATTGCGGAAGATTTTTCATGTACTTCGCTTGATCCTTGGCAATTGCGAGCTGGTTTTTCGCCAATGTTACACCAGACACGTCAGCGTCTGCTTCTCTTGCAATCACACGCGAGGTTTCTCCCCAGCCGCAACCGATATCCAACACCTTCATACCGGGCTTGATATCAAGGCGCTTTATAGTCGTTTCAATTTTATTAAGCTGCGCATCGCGCAAAGATTGTTGCGAGGTTTCAAAAAACGCGCAAGAGTAATTCATTCCCTCATCAAGAAAAAGTTTATACAGACCATTACCGATATCATAGTGGTGCTGCACCTGACCGTAGCTGGCTTCCGGTGAATGATCGTAATCATCCGGGCGACTATTCAAAAGCATCGTGAAAATTTTTCCGGTTGGACCTTCAAATAATTTTTGCCTGCCACGCGCTAGCATCGAAACAAACGCACCTATATCGCCTTCAGCCATTTCCCAGCGCCCATCCATATAGGTGTCGCCAAGACCCGGGTCAGGATCGCGGAGTATCTCCCAGAGCGTGGCGGGCTGATCGATAAACATGGTAAAGGGCTGTTGGCCAACTTTACCAAATGTCAGAACGGGGCCGTCATTTTTGCAGCGAACAACAAGCCGCGCTTCATTCACCAACTGCCCCAACAACAAGCCAGCCAGACGAAAGCGCATATTTTTTGCTACTTTTGGCCCTTTTTCAGGCTGCAATCGTGCAATTTCAGCCATATTCATATTCCCTGCTTTACTTTTTTATAAAATAGCCTATAACTCACATGCAAATTTCGCGCAATAATAAAGCGAAGTTACAATAAAAGCGCATTTGGAGATTTGCATGTCGAAAGCCAAAAATATCCGCCAAGCCCTCACTTTTGATGATGTCCTTCTTGTGCCTGGCGCCTCGGAAGTGCAGCCGGCTGATGTTGATACAGCAACGCAGCTAACCCGCGAAATTAGCCTTCATATTCCTATTCTTTCTGCCGCCATGGATACGGTTACCGAAGCTGATATGGCGATTGCTATGGCCCAGAATGGCGGACTAGGCATTCTTCACCGTAATATGGAGATCGAAGAACAGGTCATGCAGGTACGCCGGGTTAAGCGTTTTGAATCCGGCATGGTCGTCGATCCGATTACCATCGACCCAAATGCAACGCTGGAAGAAGCATTAGAGATTATGCAGCTGAACCGTATTTCCGGCATTCCTGTGACCGAACAAAGCGGCAAGCTGGTCGGTATTTTGACCAACCGTGATGTGCGCTTTGCCGAAAACCCGGACCAGCCGGTTAAGGAATTGATGACCTCAAAAAATCTGGTGAAAGTATACAATACTGTCGATAAAGATGAAGCACGTAAGCTTTTGCACAAACACCGCATCGAAAAACTTCTGGTTGTTGATGACAATGAAAAATGCATCGGGCTGGTGACAGTTAAAGACATTGAAAAATCCCAGCTCTTCCCCCACGCCACCAAAGATGACCAGCACCGTCTACGTGTTGGTGCCGCCGTCGGCACAGGTGACAAAAACGGTGTTGAGCGCGCCGAAGCCCTGGCTGCAGCAGATCTTGATCTGGTCTGTGTTGATACCGCACATGGTCATTCGCGCGGCGTGATTGATACAGTCAGAAACATCCGCGCAATCCGTGGAAACTCGCTTCAAATCATGGCCGGTAATGTGGCAACGGCTGATGCAGCCAAAGCTCTGATTGATGCTGGTGCCGATGCAATTAAAGTCGGCATTGGGCCGGGCTCTATTTGCACGACGCGGATTGTTGCTGGCGTGGGCGTACCCCAACTCACCGCCATCATGGATGTGGCCGAAGCCTGTAAAAAGAAAAACATTCCGGTGATTGCCGATGGCGGCATTAAATATTCCGGTGATTTTGCCAAAGCAATTGCCGCCGGCGCTGATGTCGCCATGATGGGCTCACTTTTTGCCGGCACCGACGAAGCGCCAGGCGAAGTGATTTTGTATCAGGGCCGCTCTTATAAATCCTATCGCGGTATGGGTAGTGTTGGCGCGATGGTCAAAGGCTCAGCCGACCGTTATTTCCAGGCCGGTGTATCACAAAGCAACAAACTTGTCCCCGAAGGCATTGAAGGCCGCGTCCCATATAAGGGGCCGATTTCCACGGTTGTGCACCAAATGGTTGGGGGCTTACGCGCCGCGATGGGCTATACCGGCTGTGCCACGATTAAAGAGATGAAAAACAAAGCCGAGTTTATCGGCATGACGTCCGCCGGGCACAAGGAAAGCCACGTCCATGACGTGACCATTACAAGAGAAGCGCCGAATTACCGCACTAAAGGCTAAGCCGCTTGCTTCTGTCCTGGGTCCCAGGCCTCAGGCGCGAATTCATCATTCAACGGCGTATCCATCAGGTGATTAATGTAGTTCGTGAACGTTTTATACGTCACACCCAAAATTACTTCCATGATATTTTCTTTTGTGTAACCGGCATCTAAGAAAGCCTGCTTGTCTTCATCGTCCGTAAAACCACGCTTTTCGACAATGGCTTTGGTAAAGTTTGCAAGAGCATTTAGTTTTGCATCCGGCGCCGCACGATTTTCACGCACCGCGTCAATCACAGCGCCATCAACACCAGCCTGATTGCGACCAATCGTAGAATGTACCGCCACACAAAATCTGCAATTGTTTTCAACACTCGTGGCAAGAAGCACAACCTGTTGCTCTGCCGGGCTTAATGTTGTCTGATCAAAAGCGGCCCCAATGGCCGGAAATGCCGCCAGCGCTTTGGGAGATTCCGCCAGCACGCCAAAAAAATTAACGTCAAAGCCGAATTTTTCTCTAAATCCCTTAAGCAGTTCTTTCGAGCCTTCGGGGGCGTTGTCAGGTGTGTAGATAGTAAAGTCAGTCATGGAAAATCTCCTTTAATCATTGTGGTTGTTATGGCTTTGCTATAGACAGTTAGACCACTTTAGAAGGAAAGCAAAGGCAAATGAAACCGGCGGCACGTATACAGGCGACAATTGAGCTTTTGGAGCGAATTGAAGACTCCCGCGTCCCTATGGATACAACCGTAGGCGATTACATGCGTGGGCGACGCTATATCGGGTCTAAGGACCGCGCCAATATTGCCGAGCGGGTTTACACCATTATGCGTGGGGCTGCTCGGCTTGGCTGGTGGCTTGAAAAAATAAAACTAACGGACACGCCGCGCCATAGGGTTATGGCCGCTTCAGTCCTCATAGAGCAAGCAGATGAAAAACGTATAGCGGATTTGTTTGACGGCACCGAATACGCCCCGCAACCGATTGATGAAGAAGAGCATGAATGTATCAAAGGACTTTTAAACAAAAATTTGATCCATTCTGACATGCCCGAAACAGTGAGAGTGGAATGCCCTCCAGATTGCGAAAAAAAACTACGCGAGGCTTTCGGCAAGAATTTTGCGATTGAAATGGAGGCAATGATCGAAGCCGCACCTCTAGATTTACGCGTCAATACCTGGAGCGCCAAACGTGAAGAGGTACAAAAATCACTAGCCAAAGACGGTGTAGAAACATCTGAAACTCCTTACTCACCATGGGGTTTGCGCTGCACCGAAAAAGCCTTCCTATCCAAAACCAAAGCACTAACCAAAGGCCGCATCCAAATTCAGGATGAAGGATCACAATTAATTTCTTACATCTGTGATGTAAAGCCAGGCATGCAGGTGCTGGATTTTTGCGCCGGCGCTGGTGGCAAAACACTGGCACTGGCCGCAGCCATGGAGCGCAAAGGCCGACTTGTTGCCATGGACAATAACGAAAAACGATTGGCCAAAGGCAAGATGCGTTTTAAAAAATCAGGCCTCGCTGATATTATCGAAGTGCGTGCGTTATCCGAAGAGCGCCACCGCAAATGGCTACGGAGGCAAAAAGGAACCTTTGATGTTGTACTAACGGACGTGCCGTGCAGCGGCTCTGGCACATGGCGGCGCAACCCCGATATGCGCTGGCGTACTTATGGGCCACCTGTGGAAGAGCTGGTAAAAGTGCAGGCTGAAATTCTTGAAAAGGCCGCGCCAGCCGTCAAACCGGGAGGTAAGCTAGTCTATGCAACATGCTCTCTTTTTAAAGAGGAAAACGAACAGCAGATCGAAGCGTTTTTAGCGGGACATAGTGACTTTGAAGTCACGCCCGTCGATGAAGCTTATGGCAGTCCTTATATGCGGCTCACACCGCATCGGCACGGCACCGACGGTTTTTTTGCTGCGGTTTTACAAAGAAAAGAACAATAAATTAATGTGCCGCCGCCAAAATTGTTATAATCTTGAAGCATGACAGTTCAAAAACACAGAAGACACCCCCGCGAAAAAGGCAGCGTCCTTTTTATGATTTTGATTGCTGTGGCCCTATTTGGTGCGCTCAGCTACGCTGTCGCCCAGATGCTGCGCGGCGGCCCGACAGATATCGGCAATGAAACTGGCGAACTGCGCGCCGGTGAAATCATCGAATACGGTCGTAAAATGCGTGAAGCGGTACAGGGCGTACGCATCTCAAACGATTGCAAAGACACAGAGATTAGTTTTGAAAACAGCGTGGTTGCTGGCTATAACTATGCAACGCCCGATGCCTGTAAAATCTTTCACCCCGATGGCGGCGCCATGACCTGGGTTGCGCCAGCACCAAATGTTAATGACGGAAGTGAGTGGGTTTTTACAGGTGCCGTCAATGTAAAAGAGGTTGGTGATGATGCAACTGACGAGCTTATAGTCTTACTACCCGGTTTAACAGAAACCGCCTGCTTGGCCATCAATGACTCTCTGGGGTTGGGCCTTACCAGCATTCCTATTGATTCTGGCGATTATGATGAGGTTAAATTCACCGGTGGTTACGCCAACGGAGACACCATATCAGGAGGAATTGGTGCCGCTACCTGCCCGGCCCATGTTTTATGCGGAAAACCAGTGGGATGTTTTCAGGAAGAAACCGATGGGCAACGTTATATTTTTTATCAGAGCTTAATTGTGCGGTAATTATTTAGGCACGTCTTCTTTTTCGGATGTTTTTTTGTCTTTTTTCTGTTGCGGCTTATCATCTTTTTTATCACCTTCATAAACAAATGTCAGCGCGCCATCTTTATAATCCACCGTCACCACGCCACCGCCAACCAATTTACCAAACAGAATTTCCTCAGCCAGTGGCTGCTTAATTTTTTGCTGGATAATCCGCGCCAGTGGCCGTGCGCCCATCGTCACATCATAACCTGTTTCGGCCAGATGCTTGCGCGCGGTATCGGTCAGTTCAATCACCACATCTTTATCGGATAATTGCGCCTCGAGCTGCATCACGAATTTATCGACAACCTTCTCGACCGTTGTCGGTTGTAAATTCTGGAACGGCACAACGGCATCAAGACGGTTTCTAAATTCCGGCGAGAACATTTTATTGATCGCTTCCATGTCTTCCTCGACCCGCACATCACGCTCAAAACCCATCGGCGCTTTGGCCATTTCCTGCGCCCCGGCATTGGTGGTCATGATGAGGATGACATTTCTGAAATCAATCGTCTTGCCGTTATTATCCGTCAGCTTGCCGTAGTCCATGACCTGCAAAAGAATATTAAACAAATCCGGGTGCGCTTTTTCAATTTCATCGAGCAGCAAAACACTATGCGGGTGCTGGTCGATTTTATCCGTGAGCAAACCGCCTTGTTCAAAGCCAACATAGCCCGGCGGCGTACCGATCAAGCGGCTCACGCTATGGCGCTCCATATATTCCGACATGTCAAAACGCAGCAATTCCACGCCCAAAGTTTTCGCCAGTTGCCGGGCGACTTCGGTTTTACCGACCCCGGTCGGGCCGGAGAACAAATAAGAGCCAATTGGTTTTTCAGCTTCGCGCAAACCGGCACGCGCCATCTTGATCGAATTGCAAAGCACATCAATTGCGTTGTCCTGATCGTAAACCATGGTCTTGAGATCACGTTCCATATTTTGCAACGCGGTTTTATCATCCTTGGTCATGGTCTGGGCCGGGATGCGCGCAATCGCCGCAACCACGCCTTCGATATCCTTCACATTAATTTGTTTCTTGCGTTTGTTTTCCGGCACCAACATCTGCGCTGCGCCAACTTCATCAATAATGTCGATAGCTTTATCCGGCAATTTGCGATCTCCGATATATTTATCCGACAGCTCAACGGCGGCCTTAATCGCCTCAGTGGTGTATTTAACCTTGTGATGTTCCTCGTAATGGGGTTTCAGCCCCATAAGGATTTTAATCGTGTCCTCAACGCTCGGCTCTTTGATATCAATTTTCTGGAAGCGGCGCACCAGCGCACGGTCTTTTTCAAAATAATTGCGGTACTCTTTATAAGTCGTTGAACCCATACAGCGCAGAGAACCGTTGGACAGAGCGGGTTTCAGAAGATTCGAGGCATCCATCGCCCCGCCGCTTGTTGCACCCGCACCGATCACAGTATGTATCTCGTCAATAAACAAAATCGAACCGTCAATTTTTTCGAGCTCGGCCAACACCGCCTTGATACGTTCTTCGAAATCGCCACGGTAACGCGTCCCGGCCAGCAAATTCCCCATATCGAGAGAATAGATCGTCGAGTCTTTTAAAACATCCGGCACCTCTTCCTCAACGATGCGCTTGGCCAGCCCTTCGGCAATGGCGGTCTTGCCAACCCCGGGATCGCCGACATAAAGCGGGTTGTTTTTGCTGCGCCGGCAAAGAATTTGAATGGTGCGGTCCACCTCCTGCTCCCGTCCGATCAGCGGATCAATCTTACCGTCCTGTGCTTTTTCGTTCAAATTCACACAATACGCATCCAGCGCCTCAGAGCCCGTTTTGCTTTGCTGCGTCTCAGATTCCTCGGTGCCACGCGGTGTCCGAGCGCCATCATTTTGCGATGGCACTTTGGCAATGCCGTGGGAAATATAATTCACCGCATCAAAACGCGTCATGTCCTGTTCTTGTAAAAAGTAAACCGCATGACTTTCGCGTTCGGAAAACAGCGCCACCAGAACATTGGCGCCAGTCACTTCTTCACGGCCCGAAGATTGCACATGAATGGCGGCGCGTTGTAACACACGTTGAAATGCTGTGGTTGGTTTGGCTTCCTCGGCTTCTTTGTTCACTAGATAACCAAGCTCGCTTTGAACATATTGCTCCAGCTGATCGCGCAGATCCGGCAAATTAATACCGCAAGAGCGCAGCACCGCCATCGCATCCTGATCATCGGTCAGCGCAAAAAGAAGATGCTCGAGCGTCGCATATTCGTGATGCCGATCATTGGCAGCACCAAGAGCTTTGTGAAGTGTCTGTTCCAAATTACGTGAGAGCATTTATTCCTTCTCCATCGTACATTGCAGCGGCTGTTCATTGGCGCGGGCGAAATCCATCACCTGCGCCACTTTGGTTTCGGCAATCTCGTAGGTGAATATACCACAAATGCCGACGCCACGCCGATGCACATGCAGCATGACATCGGTGGCCTCCTGACGGTTCTTGCTGAAATAGCTCTCGAGCACATGAACAACAAATTCCATCGGCGTGTAATCGTCATTCAGAATAAGCACCTTGTACATGGCCGGTTTTTTGGTTTTGGGCCGGGTTTTAAGAATGACGCCCGTCTGCTCATCCGGCTGGCCGCCATCATCACCCTGATCCGGATTATTGAAATCCGGATCTTCATCCATTCTTTCCTGCTCTATTTTTTCAATAACGATCATACTAATTCCTAAAATAGGCCTTTCCACTATCTTATCAATTCTTAGGTGAATCTCTCAACATCTTAATTTTTTAACGCAAAAACGGGGCCACATCTTCATGCGGCCCCGCTCGGAATTATCAAAATACTTTAGATTTAAGCCGCAGCCATTGCACCGCTGGCTTTTTTGATGGCTTCGCTAAACTGAGCATTAAAAGGCTCAGTGCTTTCAGTCATCACCTTAACGCTAAGCTCGGAAATCTTGGTTGCGCCTTCCATGAAGTCGTCAAAATTAGCCTGAGCCATTTTTGTCTGCACTTCTGTCCATTCATTAAGGGTTTTAGTGCTCATCGCTTCCTTCATGAATTGAGCCTGTTTTTCAGCCGCACTTTGGGCCAAAGCAGCGCTTTCACGCATAATATCCTCAAAGCCTTTGGTAAAGACCTGACCGAATTTCATGAATGCTTCCGTGCTTTCGCGGTTAAACTTAGCAGCATCCTGCGCCGCTTTATCCATTTGTGTTTTACCTTGTGTCATCATCGTCTCCATTGTTGTATCTGTTGCTTTACTCACAGTTTTCTTAGCCGTTATTTTAACAGTTTTCTTCACTGCTTTAGAGGAAGCTTTCGCCTTTGTATTCCCCGTTGTTTTCGTCTTCGTAGCCATCGCTAAATCCTTATTTTTGTATTTAGACAGCCTGTAAGCCTTACACACAGTGTCTATTATCAAATTTTGCACTGCACAATTCTATCTCTAAATTAACACTGATCAGCTCCATCGTCAAGACTTTTTTTGCACTGCACAAAAAATCCACTTTATAACGCAAATATTGGACAAAACGGCGAAAAATTTGTATCATGTAATATTGAAGTTGGCCCTATTTAAGCTCTGCTTAACATCAAAATTATCGCAACAGTCTTCGCAACAGTGAGCCATCCATGACTCGAATGACGTATCTTTGTATTCAATCTCTTGAAATAAAACATAAAATTCTGCTGAGTCTCACCTTCGCCCTAATCTTTTCTGTGGCGATGATGGCTTTGGCGCAAAGCGGCTATGCCAAGAGCAACCCCCGTTATGCCTCCATTGTTATGGATGCCGATACAGGACAGATCCTTAGCCAGAGCAATGCCGATAAAAAATTACACCCGGCCTCCCTGACCAAAGCCATGACCCTTTTGATGGCATTTGAAGCACTGGAGCGTGGTGAACTTAGCCTGAAATCACGAGTCCGCATATCCAGACATGCCACGAAGATGATCCCCAGCAAGCTTGATTTGCCGGAAGGATCGACTATCCGCGTGGAAGACGCGATTTATGCACTGGTGACCAAATCCGCCAATGATGTTGCCGTTGCCCTAGCGGAAAAGCTTGGTGGCAGCGAAAGAAATTTTGCCAAAATGATGACGCAAAGAGCCCATGAAATTGGCATGGACCAGACAACATTCAGGAATGCCTCAGGCTTGCACGACCCCCGCCAGATCAGCACAGCACGTGACATGGCAAAGCTGGCACGGATGATGATCAGCCGCTACCCAAAATATTACGCCTATTTCTCAACCAAAAAGTTTACCTATGCCGGTAAGACTTACCGCAATCACAACCGCCTGATGGATACCTATAAGGGTATGGACGGTATGAAAACCGGCTACATTCAAGCCTCAGGATTTAATCTTGTGGCTTCGGCCGTACGCAACAATCGCCGCATTATTGGTGTAGTTTTTGGCGGACGCACTTCCAAGTCGCGCAACCGTCATATGGCTCAGCTCCTTGACCGCGGCTTTTCCAAGCTTGGCAACGTGCGCATCGCCAAGGCCAGAGTACCACTACCGCCACGTAAACCAGGTATTCTTGTCGCCCTGCAATCTTTGAACGATATGAATCCTTCCGCTGGTGGACCGGGCGGACAACAGAATACGAAATGGGCACAATTAAACCCTACTTTGCAAACCAATATGTTCAGTCGAATGATTGGTGAAGGTGATTCAGACCCTGCCGTTTCAAAACGTATCGAAACGGGCCTGATCGCCATAGCCGCCCATAAGGGTGAGGCAATACCGGAAAAATATATGCAGATTGCCAGCCTGAACAGAGACAAAGAGAGCCAAAAAAAGATCATTCCTGTGGCTAGCAAAGAGGTGCCTTACAGAAGGCCACAAGTCAACAAATTGCCTACAAACGAGCCATGGTCTATCCAGGTTGGCGCCTTTACCAGCCGTGACAAAACCGACCGTATGATCAGTAACGCCTTGAAAGCTCTTCCCGCACGTCTGTCCGGTGCCAATCCACTGATTGCGCCTTTAAACACAGAAGCCGGATGGTTATTCCGTGGACGTTTGAGCGGTTACACGCGCACACAAGCCTTTGAAGCCTGTTCCTACCTGAAGGACTGTCTACCGGTTCCGCCACGCTAACACTCATGAAAAATCAACAGCGCCATCAGACAAAGCATGAGCCCCCAGGTGACAGGCCGGGCGAAAGCGGCAATCTGCTGTTTATGATCCTAATTGCTGTTGTTCTGATCGGTGCCTTAACCGCCGCCATCCAGTCCACCGGAAGGCCGGAAGGCGCAAATATCGATAAAGAAACACTCGTCATTCGCGCCAGCGAGGTGCAACGCTATGCTTCTGAGCTTGAACGTGCCGTATTGTTTATTGTCCAGCAAAATGGCAGAAGCGAAGTTGACATTCGCTTTGGCCATGCAAGCGCTCATGCAGATTATGGTCTTATTACAGATGAGCCAAACCGGCAGGTCTTTCACCGCGATGGTGGCGCTGCCAAATACAGAGCGCCACCAGCCGATATCCAAACACCCACCGGCGGCGACTGGGAATTCTATGCCGGCACACATTTGCCGCAGGTTGGCTCAACCAAGGCTGATCTGGTTGCTGTTTTACCCAATGTCACACAAGGTTTTTGTGAGAAAATAAATGAACTCAACCAGCAAGACGCTGCCCAGCCTGAAGATGCCGGCGCTGTTGCCGCGGCGGGCAATGATCCAGGCAGCTGTGTTGATGTCGGCGCACTGGGGCGTTTCGACGCTGCGCGGCAATACTACGATGCCCCGTCGACGCCCAATACTGTTGATGAAGGAACCTATACCACGATGCCCGGCACACAAGGCTGCGTACAATGCGTTGATATGGGTGGCGCACCGTATCACTTTTATCATGTGCTCTATGCACGATAAGAAGTTATTCTGAAACGCGGTAAATTTTGGCCTGAGATTCGGACAGTGTGCGCAACTCACCAGAGCGTGGCAAGACGTAATCAAATGTCCCAATGACCTTACCTGTAGAAGCTTTCACCATCCGCAGATTAATCGGCACGTCGCGCCGTAGCGTTTCATAAGTACCGCCGAGTACAAATTGTGGTTTTCTTTCTTTCATAGCAATACCCTGTACGGCACCAGCCATGGTTTCATCGAGATGAACGTTATAACCAAGCTGTATCAACCTTGTACCAACCTGCTCCGGTATCTTACGGCCAAGCTCCGAAGTAATAGCAGGCTCACCAACAAGGGTTAAAGGTTGCACAGAAATTGGTGCCGATTTGGGAACGAATGTAACAATTTGCTGGACCAGATAATCGGCGGCGGCATAGTTCTTTTCAGCCAGGTTGACATCCTCACGTGCGAAAACATCCCTGATCACCACCCCGGCCGCACCAGTTGCCACCTGGGTTGCACTCACACAAGCCGATAGGAATGGCGCGCTCAGCCCCAGAATCAGGCAAGTAAAAAGAGACGCTAACGCTCTTTTCCCTGACCTCACTGATTATGCCCCCCGCCAGCAGGTTCTGCCGTACCGGTAAATCCAAGGTGAGAGGCGTAGCCATAGGTTGGGACGTTATAAAGATCGCTGACCCGAACAGGCTCAGGGCCCGAGCCCATTATCAGGCTGAGAACAAGATCACCCTGATGTGTTTTTTCAGGGTTAAGAAAAACGCCATCGCCCTTGGGCGGCTGTGCTACAAATTTCAAAGCCGTGGCCCCTTGCGGATTGGTTACAACGTTATAGCCGCGCGCAGTAAGCTCTTCGCGCAAAACATGATCGAAACTGTTATAGAACGCGCCACGCTCGCTGGTATAACCCCGCGCCGGTGGAGGCGATAGATAAACGCCGCCCGATGGCCTATCAGTCGCTGCTTCCAACTTCATCACCAGATCAGCCGCCACGCCCCGCATTTGCGCTAAAACTTCCGCATTTTTCCCTGCACTATAGTTATAGCCAAGTTCATGTGCCTCCGGCCCTGGCGGCGATTTATACGGCTCCTCATAAGAGGAGTAGCCGCGCCCCACAGGCCCCGGGTTCCAAATATTAGTGACATCACTCATATGACAACCGGTAAGGCTAACCACAGACAAAGGCAAAACTAGATATAAAAAAGCGCGCATATTCAAACCTGTATATATTAAGAAAAATTACCAACAGGGCCAGTTTAGCAAGTCTTTGGGGATAGGTATAGGGGGTTTGAGTTTTAACCTAATGTCGCGCCGGAAGGCTCAGAGGGTAGGTTCAGAGCTTCATGAGCCTGTTGTATTAATTCCTGCGCAATTATCATATATTCTTCATCGCCTTGGTCTTTGGCCGATACAAATAGCCGACCTGCCATTTTTTGACTCTCTCGATAACTTCCCTTTTTCATCTGTAATTCCGCCATATATTTGAGACCTGCAAAATTATGAGGATTTTTTTCAAGTGCTTTATCAATATAGTCTTCAATTGTATCTATCTTACCCGAGTTTTTTAAAATAGCACCTAACACGAAGTAAGCTCTAGATTGTTCTTCACTCCCCTGATCCCAAGAAAGTTCAATGGCGGTAGAAACATATTTCTCTGCCTTTTGATAGTTTCTCTGCCAAAACATGCTTTGAGCTATATGAAGATGTGCAAGAAAGTCTGATGGATAGCTCTCAAGGCATAAATGCAGTATTCTATCGGCTTCTTCAAACTCTTTGTTTTTTATCAAACGCCCCGCGTAGGCTGTTGCAGCTCCTGGATGGTTAGGATCAACTTCATAGGCTTTTTTAATAAGGGAAAAAACCTCTTCGTCATCATTTCTTCTTCGAGCTAATTTTGCCTGCTCGAGTAATTGATTAGCTTCATTGTCTGGATATTCATACTTTAAAATCATCGTTTTTACTCCTTAATTTTAAGCCGCTTCGTCTTTGATTTTGGCGATGGAGGCGGATGTTGAGTGGCCATCGGTAAAGCCCATAATGCAGATTTCGCCACCACCAGCTTTGACAGCCTGACTTTCCGGAATTTCGTTTTCGGTATAATCACCGCCTTTATAATAAAAATCCGGCTGAAGTTTCTCAATAAGCGCGATGGCCGTATTGTCTTCACCCTCTTTTTCGGCGCCAAACAACACAACCATGTCAACGCAGGACAGCGCAGCCAAAACAGCAGCGCGGGAATGTTCATCATGCACCGGACGATCTTCACCCTTCAAAATTTTTACAGAAGCATCACAGTTTAAACCAACCACCAGACGATCACATTTTCTGCGGGCCTCAGCCAAATAGGACGTATGACCGACATGCAGCACATCGAAACAGCCATTGGTAAAACCAACTTTTAAACCCTTTGCTTTCCAGCGCTGCGCATTTTCGGTGGCTTCTTCAGTGCTGCAAAGTTCAGCCTGTGCCGCCACTCCATTCAGGCCGTCGAGCAATTCCTGACGACGAATAGGCGCGGTACCGACTTTTGAAACAACAATAGAGGCCGCGATATTGGCCAGCTCTGCCGCGTCGCTAAGCTCTGCTCCCGCAGCCAGCGCCGCAGCAATTGTTGCAATCACAGTATCGCCCGCCCCGGACACATCAAACACTTCAATGTCTTTTGTACGCAGATGAACAGGCTCACCTCTCTTTTGTACGACGCTCATGCCATCGCGTGAACGCGTTGCCACAATGGCTTCAACGCCACTTTGTTTAATTAATTTGCGTGCGGTTTCAACAATGTCTTCATCACGGTCAACAGGAAGACCACCGGTTGCCTCGGCCAATTCTTTCTTGTTCGGTGTAATCACACTCGCGCCTTTATAGCGGCTGTAATCGAGCCCCTTGGGGTCAACCAGCACCGGAATATTTTTTGCTTTTGCTAGTTTAATAAGCGTGCGGATCACATCATCACCAAGCAAGCCCTTGCCGTAATCAGAAATGATTAGCGCCTGAACATCGCCAATCTGTTCTTTGGCTTTTTGCAGCAACGCTTTTTCTTTTGCAGCCGAGAGAAATTGTTTCTTCTCAAAATCTGTGCGCAGAAGTTGCTGATGCCCGGCAAGAAAACGTGTTTTAACAATGGTCGGGCGATCGTCATCAATCATCAAACCACTGGTATCAATGCCGAGTTCTTTGGCCAGTTTGCGGATTTCAATACCATCTTCATCATTGCCAATCACCGAAAGCGCCTTTGCTTTCAACCCCAATCCAGCCAGATTGGCCAGCGCATTACCGGCCCCGCCAAGCATGGATTTTTCACGTGAAATAGACAGCACCGGCACCGGGCTTTCAGGCGAAATCCTCTCTACAGAGCCGTAAACAAAGCGATCGAGCATAATATCTCCCACCACCAGAACACTGGCGGAATCCATATCTTTCAGGCATTTTTCAGGCTCAAATTGGCTCATTTTCATGCTTTGTTCTGTAAAATCAACGTTTTTCGTTAAAAACCATGCATTTATGCGCTTTTGTTAGGATTTCGTCAATCTTTCTGCTGTTTAATTAAAGGTACGATAAAGAATAATAAAAAAAGAAATATCAGGGCAAACGACGGTAATAGAAGGACGTGCACGTGGACAGGGATTATACTGAAACAAGCCGAAAAGGCATATTCACACAATTAAAGAGCTATCTGGATCGCAGCAGGCTGGGTGAGCTGTTGGTGATCAGAGGTCTTATCACGCCGGCGCAGCTGCGCAGTGCATTGACCGAACAAAAAGAAACAGAAACGCCTCTTGGGCAAGTCTTCCTGAAACATGCAATGATTACGCGCCGTCAGCTTATCTTGATGCTGACCCGTCAGATCACTGTGCGCGTTACGGCAACGATTATGTTCTGCACATTGTCACTGATGAATTTCGGCAGCAAAAAAGCCCGCGCCGATGTCGTACGCGACATTCCATCAATCATTACAATTGCCACGCCGGAAACCGGGCCCAATCTTGCGAGAGTGGCGTCTTATCCGGCTTTGTTCGGAAGCACGGAAAAGCGCTCACACAATCTCAAAGCTTTCACAAAATGGACGACCATGTTCAGCCGTTTTGAGCGCAGCATCAATTCACCGACATCGGACAAGCTGATGCGAGAATGGAAACAAAATCTGTCAGGATTTCAAAATCTCTCGCTGCGTGACATGGCCGATGAAGTGAATGATTTAATGAATTCGAAGAAATACAGAAGCGATAGCAAAAACTACGGCAAGTCCGATTACTGGGCGACACCGGCCGAGTTTTACAATCGCGGCGGCGACTGCGAAGATTACGCCATCGCCAAATACGCAGCTTTGCGCGCGCTGGGTGTGCCGGATGAGCGGCTGCGCGTTGCTATTATCCATGACAAAATCAAAAACATCCCGCATGCAGTGCTGATCGTTTATACGGATCAGGGTGCTTATATTCTCGACAACCAGGTCAAGGAAATGCGCAATGTCAGAAATGTAAGCCGCTACCGTCCGATCTTTTCAATCAATCGCACGGCCTGGTGGCTCCACACCGCACCAAAAACCACAACGATCCTGGCCTCTGCGGATTAATCAGTTCCAACTTTATTCCACTTCTGCAATCCTGAGGATATTTGTGCTGCCCGGCGTGCCAAAAGGAACGCCTGCGGTCATGACAAAACGCTCGCCTTTTTTAGCAAAGCCGTGCCCACGCACCAGCTCTGCCGCATGACGGGCCGGCCCGGTGAAATCATCAACCGTTTCCGGCGCATGAACGGCATGCACGCCATAGGAAACGCTAAGCCGCCGCGCGACATTCATATCCGGAGTCAGGCATAAAATCGGCACCTCGGGCCGCTGACGTGCCGCACGCAAAGCCGTTGAACCCGACACCGTATAAGTAACAATCGCTTTCGCCTCAACATCCTGCGCTACATAATAGGCCGCCGTTGAAATCGCATCGGACGGATTGCCCAGCGTATCAGGATGATCGTTTTCCATGATCTGCTGATAAGTTTCATCAGCTTCCGTGCGCGTGGCAATACGGTCCATGATCGTCACCGCCTTCACCGGATATTCCCCCGCCGCTGTTTCCGCAGATAACATCACCGCATCGGCGCCATCATATACGGCCGTTGCCACATCGGAAGCCTCAGCCCTTGTAGGCCGCGCATTTTTAATCATCGACTCTAACATCTGCGTGGCAACAATCACCGGCTTACCGGCATGGCGCACATCACGGATCACACGCTTTTGCACAGACGGTACATCTTCGGGTGGAATCTCAACACCAAGGTCACCACGCGCCAGCATAATGCCATCGGAAAGTTTTAAAATTTCATCCAGATGTTCCAGCGCCGAAGGTTTTTCCAGCTTCACCATTAGCGCCGCTTTGCCGCCAATCAGTTTTTTTGCCGCTTTGACATCTTCGGGCCGTTGGACAAAGCTTTGCGCGATCCAATCGACACCCATAGCAAGCGCGGCTTTTAAATCTTTCTTATCTTTGGCCGTCAGCGCCGGAACGGGAATCACTGTGCCCGGCAGATTAAAACCCTTGCGTCCCGTCAGACACAACCCCTCAATCACTTCGCAATCGAGATAATCTTTGCCCTTTTTAATGACCCGCACACGCACCTTGCCGTCATCGAGCAAAATCTCGCTGCCTTTTTTGAGGACGTTCATCACTTCCGGATGTGGCAAATTGACGCGACGCTCATCACCAGGTTTGGCATTAGAATCAAAGCGAATTACCATGCCCGGCTCGAGCGCAATAAAACCCTCTTTAAACTCACCAATGCGCAATTTCGGCCCCTGCAGATCAGCCATGATTCCTATGGGGTGACCGGATTGTTTTTCGATACTGCGGATTATTTTGACGGCTTTTTGATGAGCCTCATGCGAGCCATGGGAAAAATTCAGACGGAAAACATCGACGCCAGCCTTAACCAAAGCCTGGATTACTTGCTTTTTCTCCGATGCCGGGCCAAGCGTGGCCACAATTTTGGTTTGTCTTTCGCGACTCATTTTTAAAATTTTTTCCATCTGAATTCTTTTGACCTGATTCATACTGTCGCAATTTTTATAGGGAGTACAGATTCTATTTTTAAAAACAAAACCTTGAACAGAATCAGCATGCATACGAGCCCCCTCAATACGGCTGAAAAAGACAAATTTTCCACCAACTCCTTTATTTGTTATGGGTAAAAACTGCGCAACTTTATTACTTTTTTTGATTTTTTTGAGGGGGATAAAATCGACGGATAACCCGATTTTTGATTTTAAATTCAACCGCTTTGATGCTGTGGAGCGGCAAAATAGGAATAATATCAAATAGGCGGCACCCACGAGATATAGTATGTTGGTTTTTAAGAAACACCACGGATTGTGTATTTATACACATTTCCACATCTCTTTACTTTCATCCCCAGTGGATACAATATTTTTATCGAGGAGTAATGCTCATGTTTGACGTTGCGCAAATGGAGAGGGGTAACCGCGTACAAATTGACCGGTCCCGTGATGCCAATTTAACCAATTTTGGCAAAGCCACCCTGACGGACCGGTATTTGATGCCGGAAGAATCGTATCAGGATCTCTATGCACGCGTTGCTATGTATTACGGTGATGACAGCGAGCACGCCCAGCGCCTTTACGATTATATGTCCAAACTCTGGTTCATGCCATCCACACCAATCCTATCCAATGGTGGCACCAGCAGAGGCCTGCCGATTTCCTGTTTCCTGAACGAATCCGGTGATTCTTTGGAGAACATTGTTGAGCTTTGGAATGAAAATGTCTGGCTCGCTTCACTTGGCGGCGGTATCGGCTCCTACTGGGGCAATGTGCGCTCTATTGGTGAGAAGGTTGGGCGTAATGGTAAGACATCTGGAATTGTACCGTTTATCCGTGTGATGGATTCTCTGACGCTGGCGATCTCTCAAGGCTCTTTGCGTCGTGGTTCTGCTGCGATTTATCTACCTATCTGGCATCCAGAGATTGAAGAATTTATTGAGATCAGACGCCCAACCGGCGGCGATCCAAACCGCAAAGCCCTCAACCTCCATCACGGCGTTCTCGTCAATAATGCCTTTATGAACGCCGTTGAGCGCAATGAAGAATTTGCCCTGAAATCACCCAAAGACGGTGCGGTTGTCGACAAGGTCAACGCAAGGGATCTGTGGATCCGTCTGCTGACCGCCCGCGTTGAAACCGGCGAGCCCTATATTGTTTATATCGATCATGTGAATGACAGCATTCCCGACCACCACAAAATGGCTGGACTGAATGTAAAAATGTCCAATCTGTGTTCTGAAATTACGTTGCCGACCGGCAAGGATCATCTTGGCAATGAGCGCACCGCTGTTTGTTGTCTCAGCTCGCTCAACCTTGAGAAATTCGATGAGTGGAAAGACCACCCGACTATTGTCGAAGACATCATGCGCTTTCTTGATAATGTGCTGTCGGACTTTATTGCCAAAGCGCCGGATTCGATGAAGCGTGCCAAATACGCCGCAATGCGCGAGCGCAGCGTTGGTCTTGGCGTTATGGGCTGGCATTCCTTCCTGCAATCAAAAATGATCCCGATGGAAGGCGTGATGGCGAAAGTCTGGAACCGCAAAATATTCCAGCAGATCAAACGTCAGGCCGATGAAGCCTCTGTGAAGCTGGCCGAAGAACGTGGTGCTTGTCCCGATGCTGCTGATTACGGTGTGATGGAGCGCTTTTCCAACAAGATGGCGATTGCACCAACGGCGTCGATCTCGATCATTTGCGGCGGCGCTTCGCCGGGTATCGAGCCCAACGCCGCCAACGCCTTTACGCATAAAACGCTGTCCGGTTCCTTCCCCGTGCGCAACAGATATCTTGAAACCATATTGGAAGAAAAAGGCCAGAACACAGAAGAGGTTTGGTCTTCGATCTTTACCTTTGAAGGCTCGGTTCAGCATCTTGATTTCCTATCCAAGGAAGAAAAAGACGTGTTCAAAACCGCGTTTGAAATCGACCAGCGCTGGATCATTGAACATTCTTCTGATCGCGCACCGTTTGTATGCCAGGCACAAAGCGTCAACATCTTCCTGCCCGCCAATGTGCACAAAGCGGACCTTCACAGGATTCACTGGGAAGCGTGGCAAAAGGGCCTGAAATCGCTTTATTACTGCCGCTCCAAATCAATCCAGCGCGCCGAAAGCGATGCAAGCTGGAAACGCGCGCAGGTTGACGGCGAGCCGAAAGACAACCGCGAGCCGGAGCTGGAAGAAGAAAACAAATACGAGGAATGTTTGGCGTGCCAGTAGGAGGATCAAATGGATAAAGAACGTAAAAAACGATTAGAAATAGAAAGAAGAAGACGCTTCAGAGCAAGAATAAAAAATTCTCCGGATTTATCTCCAGAAGAAGTATCTGATTTGCAACAGCTAACAATGATGCTTGGCAGATCAATTTCTAATGAAAATGAAGAAAAATTTGTTGCTTTGGGTCTCGCTAGACAAGGTTTAGGGGGAACAATGATTACCAGCTTAGGAAAAGCTACTTTATCAAAGTATCCTCGTACCATGCTTAGATAAAAAGTTTTACTGGGTTGCTGGGTAGAAAAATCCCCGTGCTATGCGGGGATTTTTTTATGCCACAAAGCTCAAATTTCTGAAGCATTCACGCCTTTATAGGTGCGAACAAACCTACGGTTTGCTTCGCTTCACTTCATTCCCGAGAAAAAAATCTGAACCTATGCTATCGCATTGTTTTTATTACATTCCATTTACAAATCCTTCAGTTCCTTTTGATGCGAACAACGCGTTGCGTTGCTTCGCTTCAGTTCCTATGCTCTTTTTTGACGGGAATCGGCCGCCACTTGTGCCCGCGCCTGTAAGCGCGCTTTCGGCGGGCGCGTCTTTCATTGACCATCCGTATTTTTTCGTTGTCTTCGAGGGTCTCCAGCATTTTTATCATATAGGCCTGGCCGAGCCGCAGTAACAGCCTAAATTCATCATGGCTGCGGCTGTATAACCCATGCTTAAACGCATTGAGGGAAGATTTCCTTTTGCCCTCCGCTGTTCTCGGGCCTGTCGATTTTTCCCAGGGCTTGTTTTGTCGGCAGCGCTCCGCCTGTTGTTTTCGCCGCTCCTCGCTCCATCCTTTGCTCATCTTTGTCTCCTATCGCAGGTAACGCAAAAGGGGCCGCGCAAAATTGGCGCCGCCCCTTGTTAAAAAATGCAGTATAGGATATTATTCCTGTTATGTCAAGGTCATAATTTACAGTTCCATAGATGGTGGGGGTCTGTTGCCGTTAAGAGCCCGAAAACCCGGGAGTTTACCAAGCATTATCAATTGCTCTTTTATGAATTCTTTGTCGGGACCATCATGATGATCCATGTCATCAATAATCATCTGAATCGCTTTTTCCCAAGACTGCCCGCAAAACACACTGCGCAAATTTTGTTCCTCCAGCCGGTCAATCGCATCGCGGTAATATAAAGTGCCTTCAGATTCGGTTCGTATTTTACTGGCCAGAAGAAGATGTAAGGGGTCAAAAGGATGCCGGATTTTACGATCTTTTCCCAATGCCTGCATCATTGCCAGTATATCGTCATAACCAAAAAGAAACGGCATGATAAAAGGTGTCAGGATGCTAGCAGTACCACCCGTTGACTTTCTTTCGCTTATAATCGCCTGGATGTTATAAGACCCTTCCGGTTCTTTTGCGTGCTTCCTTAAGTAAGCCGCCAAGGCGAAATTCCTGATGCCATCCAGTGGAACCCAGTCTGAAATAATGCACCGGGGATATTCTTTGTGACTGTCACCGAAAACCTCATCTCCATGTGACGGCGGCTCCCAGTCATCATCCTTGTAATCTGTATTGCTCATATCCATGATGTATATACATATTGCAAACCACATCCAATATTTTTCTTTTGAAGCCCTTGAAAACCACAAGATGTAGTGGTAATATTCTTCTGTTGGCACAATATGTGCTGATGTCTTGCTTTTTCGTCACCCCCGCGTAGGCGGGGGTCCAGCCAAAACAAAGCGTGCAGCGCAAAGCAAGTCCGCAGGACTTGTTTGCTTCTTTAATAGATGCGAACAAAACCTTTGGTTTTGCTTCGCGCCGCACACATCCCCGGATCCCCGACGTTTAAGCCATGCTGAGCATGGCCTCGGGGATGACAGGTGGTGATAGGGCGAGGGATGACGGCGTAAGAAAGACCGAATCTGTGCGTAAATCAAAATTTCTATCCCACCCCCTTCGCCCGTCCGGGCAAAAACCCTAAAATAACAGTGATTCTAAAAAAGGAGTATCCATCATGTCTGCGCAAACCGCACCAGAAGACGACGTCACCAACGCCAATTCACCGCTTTTACAGGAGCGCCATGTCTATAAGCCGTTTTTATACCCGTGGTGTTACGAGGCGTGGCTGACGCAGCAGCGCGTGCACTGGCTGCCCGAGGAAGTGCCGATGGCCCAAGACGTGCATGACTGGAAAAAAACGCTGACCGAGTCGGAAAAAAATCTCCTGACGCAAATCTTTCGCTTTTTCACCCAGGCCGATGTCGAGGTCAATAATTGCTACATGAAGCATTACTCGCAGGTCTTTGGCCCGGTCGAAGTGCAGATGATGCTGGCGGCTTTTTCCAATATTGAAACCGTGCATATCGCAGCGTATTCGCATTTGCTCGACACGCTGGGTATGCCCGAATCCGAATATTCCGCCTTCATGAAATACAAGGAAATGAAGGATAAATATGATTACATGCAAAACGCATCAATGAATTCACGCCGCGATATTGCCAAGACCATGGCGATGTTCGGCGCCTTCACCGAAGGCTTGCAGCTTTTTGCGTCTTTTGCGATTTTGATGAATTTCCCGCGCTTTAACAAGATGAAAGGCATGGGCCAGATCATCACATGGTCGGTGCGTGATGAAACGCTGCATTGCCTGTCGATGATCCGGTTGTTCAAAGAGTTCATCAACGAAAACCGGGATATCTGGGATGATGAGCTGAAAGCCGAAATCACAGAGAGTTGCACAACGATTATCGGCTTTGAAGATAACTTTATTGATCTGGCGTTTGAACAGGGACCGATTGAAGGGCTGACGCCGGATGAGGTGAAAGAGTATATCCGCTATATTGGCGACCGCCGGTTGCAACAACTCACGCTGGACCCGGTATACGGCATTGCCAAAAACCCGTTGCCGTGGATGGATGAAATGCTGAACGGTGCCGAACACACGAATTTCTTTGAAAACCGCGCCACCGAATATTCCAAAGCCTCAACGCAAGGGGAATGGGAAAAGATTTTCGAGGAGGATATTTTCTCCGGCCAGTACGGCAAGAAAATCGGCGGCATCGGCAATGATGATGACAAAGATGGCGGGGATGATATTCTCGCGGCGGAGTGAGCCTTAAAGCAAACAGCTTTTAAACCTCGTTATCGGTATGAACAGTAAAGCCAGCATCGCGCAAGGTGGTCACGATTTCCCCGACATGTTGTTTGTCGCGCGCTTCGATCACAACCTCGAGCTCGGCACGTTTTAAAGACACCGTTTGCATCATGCGCTGATGGATCACCTCTACGACATTGGCACCGGATTCGCCGATGATGCGGGAGATATCGGAAAGCTGGCCCGGCGTATCGTCGATTTCAAACGTCAGACGCGTAATCCGCCCATCACGCACCAGCCCGCGCAGGATAAGCGTTGAAAGCGTGCGCGAATCTATATTGCCGCCGCAGACAACAAGGCCAACTTTCTTACCTTTAAAGTAATCGAGATTTTTATTAATCACCGCAAGACCCGCCCCGGCCGCGCCTTCGGCCACCAGCTTTTCATCGCTGAGTAAATCAAAAATAGCACATTCAATTTCGTTTTCATTGGCAATCTCGACACGCGAGACGAGCTTTTTAATCACTTCAAGGTTGCTCTTTGACGGCTCTTTGACGGCAATGCCTTCAGCCAAAGTCGAGCCGCCGAGGGGTCCATTAAAACCATCGACCTGTTGCTTAATCGCTGCATAGCTTTCCGCTTGCGCGCCAATGACCTCAATATCAGGATTCACACCTTTAACAGCCGTTGCCACGCCAGCGATCAACCCGCCACCACCGATTGGCACCACAATGGCCTCAAGGTCCGGTTGCTGTTCCATCATTTCCAGACCCAACGTACCCTGCCCGGCTATCACGGCATCATCATCAAAAGGATGAACAAAAGTCAGGTTATCCTTTTCAGCAAGGCGCATGGTTTCTTCAAGGGACTTCTCAAACTGCGAACCGTATAAAACGACTTTGGCACCAAAGTCTTCGGTTTTTTTAATCTTGTTAAACGGCGTTCCTTCCGGCATCACAATTGTCGTCGGGATGCCGAGGCGCTGTGCGTGATAGGCCACACCTTGCGCATGATTACCGGCACTACAGGCAATCACACCGTTTTTACGTTGATTATCATCCAGCGTAAGGAGTTTATTCAAAGCGCCGCGTGCTTTAAAAGCATTTGTATGCTGCAGATTTTCGAGCTTTAAATATAAATCCACGCCCAAATGCATTGAAAGCCGTGTGGCGCGCACTGTCGGGGTCAGAATAGTAGCGTCCGCAATCGCCTCACGGGCCTGCTTTATATCTTCAAATGTTACAGCCATTAATAAAAAACCTTCAAAATTGAAGGGGTTAACCTATAGGGAATAGCAGCAAAACGCAAACCCCTCTTGCCCGAAAGCTTCAAAAATGCTACGACAAGCGCGGATTATAGCCAAAATTAGGATACAGAAACCATGACACATAGCTGCGGCATTAATATCGATAAAGACTGGCGCGTCGAGGACCACTGGAAGATCGAAGATTTACCATGGGACAAGCTCGACCCGGACAAAGTTAGCCCTGACCTTCTTAAGGTCATTAAGGCGGCGGCGCTTGTTGAATATAACGCTGAAGTTTACGCAAAATATCTGTGCCAGGTTTTTCCCGATGATGAGCATGTACAGGATAATGTTAATACATGGTCAAACGAAGAGGTACAGCACGGCCAGGCGCTAGGCCTTTGGGCAGAGCGTATCGACCCCAAATGGGACCTGGAAAAAGCGATGAAAAAATTCCGGGCCGGCTACAACCCCGAACATTTCATCACTGAAGTTTCTGCCTCTGTGCGTGGCAGCCGCGCCGGCGAAATGGTCGCACGTTGTATGGTCGAAGTTGGCACCAGCTCTTATTACAGCGCCATTGGTCATTCATGTGAGGAGCCGGTTTTAAAAGAAATTTGTAAGCTTGTCGCCGGTGATGAATTCCGCCATTACAAATGTTTCTACGACATCATGCATAAATATATTAAAGAGGATAACCTGACCAAATTCGGACGGCTTAAAGTTGCCGTTGGTCGGATTTCCGAAGGCGAAGATGATGAGCTGGCCTATGCCTATTTTGCGGCTAACGCAAGCGATGATGAAGTATACGACCGTAAAAAGTACAGCCGCGAATATTTAGGCCGCGCTTACAGTTATTACAAAAAGCAGGAAGTCGACCGCGCCGTGTCGATGATATTCAAAGCCTGCGGCTTCAAGCCACAAACGATTGCCTATAAAACCGCCACCAAATTTGCCTGGTGGAAGTTCGAATCAGAAGCCCGACGGTTGCAAAAGGCCGCCGCCTGATACCCCGTCCCCGTATTGTCATCCCCGCGGCCCGTCAAAGACGGGCTTAAACAGCGGGGATCCAGAAAAGACAGCCAGCAAAGCTGGCTGACATATGGATCCCGTTCGTGCAAGCGCCCTAGCGGGCGCGCCAACGGGATGACAGTTTATGAGGGTCTGTGTATAATTCTGTGGAAAACCCCCCTTGATTCTGGTATGCTTAAAGCAACTGGTAATAAGGGAGTCCCCTTCATCAAACAAAAATTGCCACTTTCAAACATAAGAACCTTAGGCGAAATCGCAAACGCCCGGAGCCTCCCTCTAGATCCAGCCCCCAGACTACAATTCAAAAACATAAAAGACGCTTTCACTTCACTTTTCACAGAGAAGGAATTTTTGCATGTCTAAAAAAACACGCCATAAAAAACGCGGTAACTTTGAGGTCCATGAGGGTTCTCGTACCAACAATAAAACAAGCAACGTCGTGAAGACGGACAAGTCTGACTGGCATCCTTTGGATGATGAAATCAATGGCCGCCGCGATCAGAAATACGTCAAGAACATCAAGCCGCGCTCGGAAGGGCAGGCGGAATTAATGAAAGCCATCAAGGAATACGCACTGACCTTTGCGGTTGGTCCGGCCGGAACCGGGAAAACTTATATTGCGGTTGCAAGCGCTGTGGAAGCGCTGGAGCAAGGTAAGATTGAGCGCATTATCCTCTCGCGCCCCGCCATGGAAGCCGGCGAAAGCCTTGGTTTTCTGCCCGGTGACATGGAAGAAAAAATGGCGCCGTATTTGCGGCCGCTCTTTGATGCGCTCGGTGATCGATTGGGTGGCAAACGTGTGCGGCAATATATGCAGGACGGCACCATCGAGATTGCACCGGTTGGATTTATGCGCGGGCGGACGCTGAATAATTCATTTATCGTCATAGATGAAGCGCAAAATTGCACCTACGGCCAGTTGAAAATGTTGCTCTCGCGATTGGGATGGCACTCGACCATGGTGGTCACGGGCGACCCGGATCAAAGCGATTTACTCGACGGCATGTCAGGACTGAGCCAGGTTTGCGACAAGGTGGAAACTGTTGAAAACATTGCAGTTTGCAGGCTCGGTCAGGTTGATATTGTGCGCCACCCATTGGTCGCTGAAATGCTTGAAGTTTTATAAAAGATAACCCCTCGTCCTACTGCGTATCAAAAGGGTCACCTTACTGGAGGTGGCCCTTTTACTTTTCCGAAGCAACGCAACGCGTTGTTCGGCATAAAAAAGAGCTTAACGCGACATGCGGTGCGCCGGACCGAGATCCGGCCCACTCTGATAAAGCGGATCATCGTTCAAAATCGCGGTGCAATCGAGATTGCGTAGCAAAACTTCGTCGCTGATCGCCTGATCGGGCCGCGCCCCGGCATAACGGTAGCAGAGCGTCGCGCTGCTCATCTTCGCCGGGTCTTTGGACAAGGACGGCGTGCGGTAGCCTTCGCAGGCGGTGAGCGCCAGCGGCAGGAATACCAATATCAAAAAAAGTTTTTTCATGTTTTTACTCCGTAATTTTCTTCACAACAGAAGACTTAAGCCCCATAGGGCCGAAGCCGGGAACTTTGGCATCAATATCGTGATCGCCGATATGTTCCTCGGGCGGCAATACGCGGATATTCTTGACCTTCGTCCCGACCTTGATGGATTTGTTGCCGACTTTTAAGTCCCTGGCGATGGTGACGTCATCACCGCTTTTAAGTTCATTGCCCACCGCATCGCGGACAATCTCGCCAGCGCCTTGTCGCGCCGTAGCCTCGGCGGAGGCGGACCATTCATGCGCGCATTCGGGACAGACAAGCAGGCCCCGGTCTTCGTAGGTATAGGCCGAGCTGCATTGCGGACATGGGGGGAGGAGGGAGGTCATGACTCATACACCGTTCAGCAGTGTTTTTGAAAATGGGGGCACATAGCCCCCATAGTATCAACGTGTATGGCAGTCGTTGCAACAATAATAGCAGCCGTCTGCGTTATACCCGCGTCTTTTTGCTTCGGCCACAGCCGGAAAACAGGAACTGTAATCTCCGAGATACTCCCTGTTTTCAGGGTCTGGCATAAAGCTACAGCCTTGACGGTGCACTTCATTATCACCACTTGGCTGCTTATTTTTGTTTACGTAGTAGTTGGCCATTTATTCCTCCTTTATGGTTTTAGCTATAAGCGGCTTCCCGCACTTTCTCCCGCAACCAATCCCAAGCTTTTTGAGGCAACCACCCGCTGTATTCAGAGGTTATCTCAATCACAAGCACCGTATCGTTTTTATCTATATGGGGCTTAAGCTTTTCAAATATCTCGGGCGCTGAATAAGAACTTTTCACGATCCAGGTTGAGTCGAGATAGTGCCACCATGCGCCAAGGCGTTTGATTGCTTCGTAAAGATCGTCGTAATTTTGACCCGGCTTATTTAGGTCGTATGAAATCAGATGAGCCATAACTTTTCCTCCATTGGCTTGAAATTTCACCGTTAAGAATCAAACTACAGAATACGATTCTTAATGTCAACTACATTGTCATCATAATGTCATTTAAAATGACATTTTATGTCTGTGCGTAACATTGACATGTGTATGTTGTCAAGATTGACGCCGATTCGCGCTTTAAGTTACAATGAGATATGAAGGCTGATGAATTATATGAAAAATGCGGTGGTTTAATAAAAAAATATAGAAATCGTCTAAATAAAATGAAACAGCAGGAGTTGGCTGACAAGGTCGGCTTATCTAGAACATCGGTGGCAAATATTGAGGCCGGCAAGCAAAGCGTTAGCCTTCATCAATTATATTCTTTTGCCGAGCACCTACAAGTTGATGTACAAGAGCTGTTGCCAGACAGTTCTTCTTCTGTAGAAGGGGGTGAACGCGAACTAAGAAAAAAACTTCCGAAAGGCAGCTCAGAAGAACTTCGTGACTGGGCAATTAATGTGATTAATAAAGGTTAGTTGGAGATAATATGCCTTATAAAGGTCGGATAAAGAAAAAAGCACAGGAATTGATAAAGTCACTAAAACTGAAAAGTGCTCCTATTCCCATTGAAGACGTTGCAAAAGCTTTAGGTGCTAAAGTTATATATTCTCCCTTAAACGACGATCATTCAGGCATGATATACGCGGAACGCAATGGCCGCATTATTATTGGCATTAATTCGTTTCATCATCCAAACAGGCAACGTTTTACACTTGCGCATGAAATTGCGCACCTTGTACTACACAAAAAAGACCTTTTGGAACAAGTGCATATTGATAAGAACGCCAATGGTAGGCGATTGAATAGAGATAATCGATCATCAGAAGGTGAAGATAAAATGGAAATCGAGGCAAATAAATTTGCCGCTGAGCTTTTAATGCCTACCGAGATGGTTGAGAAAGATATAAAACACAAATCTATAGACATTGAAGACGAAGAAGCCGTTGTAAAGCTTGCTAAAAAATATCAAGTAAGCGTGCAATCTATGTCTATAAAATTAGATAGCATTTTGCATTAAGTGACCGAGGCTAAGCCGCTTCATCTTTCTTTTCCTGCTCGTCATCCGCCTTATCCTTTGCATCCTGCTCTGCCGCATCCGCCGTCGCTTCGCTTTGGCGTGACGAGTACTCCCTCACCTCCTGCGTGATTTTCATGCTGCAAAATTTCGGGCCGCACATGGAGCAAAAATGCGCGTGCTTGGCGCCTTCGGCGGGCAGGGTTTCATCGTGCATTTCCCGCGCCGTGTCGGGGTCCAAACTCAAATTAAACTGATCATTCCAGCGAAATTCAAACCGCGCGCGGCTCAAAGCATCATCGCGTTCCTGCGCGGCCTTATGCCCCTTGGCCAGATCGGCGGCGTGGGCGGCAATTTTATAGGCAATCACCCCGGCCTTCACATCATCACGGTTGGGCAGGCCCAAATGTTCCTTTGGCGTCACGTAACACAGCATCGCCGTGCCGTACCAGCCGATCTGCGCCGCGCCGATCGCGCTCGTGATATGATCGTAACCCGGCGCGATGTCGGTCGTCAGCGGGCCGAGCGTATAAAACGGCGCTTCGTGGCAATGTTCCAGTTGTTTGTCCATGTTCTCCTTGATAAGGTGCATGGGGACGTGGCCGGGGCCTTCGACCATGGTTTGCACGTCATGTTGCCAGGCGATCTTGGTCAGCTCGCCCAGCGTTTCCAGCTCGGCAAATTGCGCCGCGTCATTGGCGTCCGCTATGCAGCCCGGGCGCAAACCATCGCCGAGCGAAAAGCTCACATCATATTTTTTCATGATTTCGCAAATCTCCTCGAACTTCGTATAGAGGAAATTTTCGCGGTGATGATGCATGCACCATTTGGCCATGATCGCGCCGCCGCGCGAGACTATCCCCGTGATGCGATCCTGCGTCAGGCGAATATACGGAAGGCGCACCCCGGCATGGATGGTGAAATAATCAACGCCCTGCTCGGCTTGCTCTATCAATGTGTCGCGGTAAATCTCCCATGTCAGGTCTTCGGCGATGCCGTTCACTTTTTCCAGCGCCTGGTAAATCGGCACGGTCCCAATCGGCACGGGGGAATTGCGGATAATCCATTCGCGGGTTTCGTGAATGTCGTCGCCGGTCGAGAGGTCCATGACGTTATCCGCGCCCCAGCGAATGGCCCAGACCATCTTGTCGACCTCTTCACCGATGGATGACGTGACGGCGGAGTTGCCGATATTGGCGTTGATCTTCACATGGAAATTGCGGCCGATGATTTGCGGCTCCAGCTCCGGGTGGTTGATATTGGCCGGGATGATGGCGCGCCCCGAGGCTACTTCCTTGCGCACGAATTCAGGTTCGACGTTTTCGCGGATGGCGATGTATTCCATTTCCTCGGTGATGATATTTTGCCGCGCGTAATGCATTTGCGATTTGTTTTTGTCATGTTCGCGTTTGGCGAGCCATTTCTCGCGGATTTTGGGCAGGCCTTTTTCAATAGCGATCTCGGCGTTTTCGTCCGTATAGGGGCCGGAGGTGTCGTAAACGGTAAAGCTTCTCGAATTTCCCTCGTCATCATTTTCCAGCGTGATTTCGCGCATCGGGACTTTATGCTCGCCGACATAAATTTTCTTTGAGCCTGTTAAAGGGCCGCGTGTGACATGAGCGCAATTATCGTTCCGGGGCTGGTCTTTGGGCATTTGGTTTTCCTTATTTTGGGGTAGCCCAACTTCGCGGAGCATCAAAGATTTGTCAAGAAAGCATCTTTAAACACTTGCATAATATGGAAATGTAATATAGGGTGGCCAGCGTTTTTACAGAAAAGTAGAGTTCAATGAGTTTTAGAAAGCATAAAATAAGGGTTTGTGTTAGTAATCTTAACCCTAGGGCAGATCAAACCTATTCCCAAAAATTTGGTGAAATTGTCTGCTTTAATAATAGGGAGAACGATTCATTTCCTGTTGGCGTTAAACTGGACGGCGATCCAATAACCAGATATTTCCATCAAAAAGAACTAACGCGGGAAGATAACCTGCCCCTAAATGATAGTTTGGAGACGTTGGGCCTACCTTCAATCAAGCTTGCTGATCTTTTATTAGGTTGAAATTGCCGCGGCGCTCGTCTAAACAAACACCATGTCAAATATCAAACAACGCCTGAAAAGAACCGCGATGATGGCCGCTGCCGCTTTCGTTATTGGTGGTGGAATTGCATATATGCAGGTGAATTCCGAAACGGCACGTGTTGTAGAGAAACCAAGCACCATCGAGCCGATGGCCGGTGCAGCGCAGGTCGGCGGGGATTTTGAGCTGGTTGATCATAATGGCAAGACGGTCACGCAGGCCGATTTTTCGGGCGCGCATAAGATTATCTTTTTCGGCTTTACGTACTGCCCGGCGGTCTGCCCGGTTGAGCTACAGAAGATGGCAAAGGTGCTGGATGCGCTGGACGGCACAGATATTCAGCCGCTCTTTATTTCTGTCGATCCCGAACGCGATACGGTTGATGTGATGAAAGGTTACGTCGAGCAGTTCCACCCCGCTATTGTCGGTCTGACCGGCAACCGCGCGCAAGTGGATGCTGTGATGGAGAGCTATAAGGTTTACGCCACCAAGATCGAGAGCGAGATGATGGACGGTTATATGATGGATCATTCAGCCTTTATGTATCTGATGAGCCCGGATGATGCGCTGATCACGCTTTATCCGACAGAGGATACGGCCGAGAATATTGCCGAAGATATCAAGAACCGCCTGAACGCTAGCTAATACCCCACAGCCTGAATCTAAGAAATACATTCTTAGGGAGTATGGGCATAGATATTACTGACGCCATGCCCTTGTCGGCCTTCATCAATACTAAAACCCGTTAAGTGTGGTATATTATCAATCTGTCCAAGAGCATGGTCTACGATACGTCGTGACGCATACCCCAAAACTGGGTTTTTAACAAAAACTTGTGACGTATTTTGCCTGATCTTTGGCTCATGTTTACGAACCTGTATAAGTGCTTCAAAAAGCTTATTACCATTTTGGCCTTCAGAAAATATTTCTTCAAGCAACGCAGACTTCATGGTTCTTAGTTCATCTTCATCGCCAACTATTAATTGGTTTCCTATATGAAGAAAGGCTCTACCTCCGCGAACAGATATCTCTTTATGAATAATTTCGAGTGGAAGAGTCGATATATCTATGACGTCCCCTTTGTCATTTTTACGAACACCCGTAACAAATTCGGGATAATGCGGACCATTGGGGTTTGTTGTGTCACGGCACACAACAACCTGACCAGGTTCCGTCGTTCTTGGCAAAGGTCCTGAGGGTGTTTGCTTGGTTTCTTTTGGCTGGGTTTCCCCGAATTCCTCAGCAATTGAGGACGGAGTGTATTTAAGCACTATACGCATTTTGTCATATCCTTATATTTACACAAGAAAGACTTCTGTAAACAATTCCAAAACGCATGTAAAGGATAATTTTATGACTAATTTATGTATCTGATCCTCTTTGGGAGCATGAATAAAAGGCTAGGAAATGCGGCCCTAACTAATCGTCTTCCAGTTTTTGTAGAAGATTCCCTTAATATTATTGAGGATAATGCTCAGTTTGCCAATCAGGAAGTTAAACGCCTCATAATGATCAGACGGGCGGACGATATCCATGAACAGACAATAACGGATCTGGTCCTGCGAATTATTGGCCGATTCATGCATCACCGTATCGTCAAAGATAAACAGCGGGTCGTCATGCCAGTAATGTTTCACGCCGTTGGCCTCGATATAAATCTGGTCGTTTTGAATCGGGTTCAGATTGTACAAAACCCGCAATGATAAACGCAACGGCCCGAAATGAAGCTTGGTCTTTTGTCCCTTGTTAAAGGCAGACACAGCAACGGTTTTGATGTATTTGGTCTCGACATTATAATCGACAATCGATTGCTCCATCACTTTGTCATACCATTTGATAAACAGCATACCACGGCCACTTTCGGCCAGGCGTTTATCCATTGATTCCATGATGTCATCTTTTTTCTCTTTGAAAATATCGACGACCTCCATGATTTCTTTTTGATAGTCCTCGGGCAGATCGTCGATTTTGTATATAATTTTGTTCTTAAAGGAAAACAGATCGGCCAGCAGATTAAGCGGCGCCATCAACATGGTGAGGATGCCATTGCCCATGAAATAGCGCTTCAGCAGGAAGGGCGTGATGTCCTTGTGGCGCATAACATCAACAAAGCCACAAAGCAGGAAAAATACCACAAGCCAGGGAAACAGATACACCACCAGAAAAACAACCAGCACAGCGGCGATACGGCGGGGGAGTTTACGCTTTGCACGATCGGAGAGCATAAATAACCTGCCTTAATCTTCCAAAATGGCGTTGAGCTTCATCGCATAACCCATCGAGCCTTTAATCTTGAGCTTGCCCATCATGAAGGCGATATTGGGGTCCTGGGACCCATCGAGGATTTTCTGGAAAGTCTCCATCGAGCAGACCAGCGTGGTATCAGACTCATCGTCTTCGTTGTTCAGGACCGGCGGATCTTGCGTTGCATCAACGAAAATGATGCCATCATCACCAAAGTCGAACTTCACCTTTGCCCCGAATTTAGGGGCATAAGAAAGCTTCTTCTGTATCTGTTCTGTCATATTTTCAAGACTCATATAGGGACTATACAGGGTAAAAGACCAAAAACCAGCCAAAAAGGGCGGTTTTACGCCATTCATTTTCCAAAAATGATTGTATGTGATTATCCACAGTGCTAGTGTGTGGCTTGTTAAGGGTTCAAACGCATTGGCGTTATTTTATCAGAATTTACGAATTGAAGGTGATCATCATGGCTAAGATGGGTTTTAAGGCTTTTTTACTGGCTCTTTTTGTGGGAGCGACATTTGTTGCGGTAACGCCCGGTAACGCGCAAGCTGCCGAGGATCCTTCGCTTTCAACCGGCCCGGAACTCTACTTTTATCCTGCGCAAGCCTGGAAGGTTTTCCCTTCGCCTGTCGCGCAAATCAGCAATAGCGGCAATAACTGCACCGTCAGTAACGTATTCAATAACGGCTTTCATATGGAACTGACCGGGACGACAGCGGGCATAGAGACGCTAAGCGTTAATTTCATCCAGCCTGCTTTTGATGAAGGCCAGACCTACGATGTTTCCCTCAGCGTGCCCGGTAGTATCAAACGGGAAATCCCGGGTCAGGCACCACGAAGTGAGCTGTTGGTGGTTAACATGCAAGGGCAGCAAGATTTATACAATGCACTGCGCTCTGCCAGCGTTCTCGACCTTAGCCTCATGGATAATGTTTTTCGTTTTTACATGACCGGTTTTGCCGATTCCATGAAGCGTTTTGATAAATGTACCGGCGCTGGCGGGACAACAACCATTCCCGAAGCAGCCCCTATAAAAGAAGCTGCAGCGGATATGCCTGTCGCCGAACCCATAAAAAAAGCAGCAGCGAATACAGACTTAACAGCACCGCCGCCATTTACACCGGGAACATCTTTTGAAGATTTACCGGTACCAGCCAAAGATGATGGCATTGCTGTTTCCCAACGGATTTCTTCCCGTGATCTTTCTGAAGATGTCTATGAGATGCCGTTTGAAGCACAGGAAATGGAAGCCAGTGTAAAAGGTTCTAAAAATGCAAAAAGAGCGGGCATCACTGAAATCATTCCAGAAGACAACGTACCTGAGATTAAAGAAGTTGATGCAACCAGTGAGAAAACAAGCGCGCCTGTATTGGCTTCATCCAGCGTTTCATCCGAGGTGTCTGGTAGCCTGAACAAAAAACCCAGCCCGGGCGGTTATAAAAGATTGTCCGAACGTCTGGCCGAAGAAATGGGCTCAATGGCACCACCGAAAACGCCATCTGCATCTGGCCCCGGACAACTTCCTACGCCGCAGGCTGCGACTACTTCATCTAAAGCCGATGATGATATCGAGATAACCTATATTCCTGAACCTGCGCCTAAAGCCGCACCGGCCCCAACGCCGATGCCGGAACCAGCCAAGGTCGCAGAGGTGCAGGAAGCCCCTAAGGAGACAATTAAGTTTAACGACCCTCCACCCAAAAAAGAAGCCGCCAAGCCTATCGTTGAAAATCATAAATCACCTGAAATGAAGATCAGCAAGACGAGCGTTAAAATGGAGAAGGATATTACAGAGCTTGGCAACGTAGAGCCTTCAACCAGTGGCGACCAACCTTTTCAGTCATCATCGCGTCCTTTTGCTGACACCAACATGCGCGACAAAGTTTCCGAAATGGAAAAAATGATCCGCGAACTCAACCAGGAAAATTCAAAACTTGAAAGCGAACTGGGCAGTGCCTTAAGAGAATCCGAGCAGGAACATGCTTCCGTTTCTTCAGAGAACTGGAACCTGGAACGTGCAACCATGCGTTATAACGAGGCAGAGCGTCAGATAGAACGCCTCGGTCAGCAACTCCAGCGTGAGCGTTCGGCCTGCACACAGGACACAAGCAAACTGGAGAATATGCTGTTCGATCCGGAAGTAACAAACGAGAAACAAATGGCCCGTCTTGTCGCTCTGGAACGCGAGATCGAAGCCGCCAAAGCCGAGCAGGATGAGCAACGCCGTCAGTACGAAGAGCGTATCCGTACCCTGCAGCAACAGCTGAAGACACAGTAATCAAAGTTTCTTAGAAATCGTCTTCTGATGGCGCCATCACGGTATCCGCGCCGGCCATCACCATTTTAAAACGCGCATCGGTTTCCGGTAGCACACGCGCCATGAAAAAACGCGCCGTGGTGATTTTGGACTCGTAGAATTTCTTATCGCCTTCACCGGATTCGAGCTTGGCTTGCGCCGCGATCACCATCTTGCACCACATAAAGGCCAGCGCCACCAGCGCAAACTGGCGTAGGTAATCAACAGACGCCGCACCCGCTTCATCAGGATTTTTCAGTGCCTTTTGTGCGGTTATTGCGGTGGCCTGCTGCAGCTTGGCAAAAGATTTTGCCAGCGGAAAAATAAATTCCTGCATAGTCTCGTCTTCCTGATGCGCCGCAATAAAATCACTCACCGGGTGGAAGAAACGGCGCAGCAGCCGCCCGAAACCCTGGCCCATTTTGCGGCCGATTAGATCCAGCGCCTGAATACCGTTGGTGCCTTCATAGATCATCGCAATCCGTGCATCACGCGCATATTGCTCGACGCCATATTCAGCGATATAGCCGTGGCCACCGTGAATTTGAATGGTGTGATTGGCAATCTCGAACCCCATATCGGTTTGATACGCTTTGATAATCGGCGTCAACAGTGCAACCAGATCATCAGCGCGTTGGCGCTCGGCTTCATCTTCGTGGTGCAGGGAAATATCAAGCTCCATCCCGACCCAGTACGATAAGGCCCGCGCGCCTTCGGTCACAGATTTAGAGAGCAGCAACATGCGTCGCACATCGGGGTGGACGATAATCGGGTCAGCCGGTTTATCCGGGAATTTTACCCCAGTCAGCGAGCGCATCTGCAAACGGTCTTTGGCATAGGCCAGCCCGTTTTGATAGGCCACTTCAGCAATGCCAAGACCCTGCATCGCCACACCAAGACGCGCATCATTCATAAAGGCAAACATAGCGCGCAGGCCCTTATGTGGCTCACCCACCAGCCAGCCGCGTGCCTCGTCGAGATTCATCACGCAGGTGGCATTAGCGTTAATACCCATCTTATGTTCGATGGAGCCGCAATTGATCGTATTACGATCACCAATTTCACCGTCATCTTTCGGTATAAATTTAGGCACAACAAAAAGAGAAATTCCCCTGACACCTTCGGGCGCATCAGGCAATTTTGCCAGCACAAGGTGAATGATGTTTTCCGTGAGGTCATGCTCACCAGCGGAAATAAAGATTTTTGTGCCCGTGATATTATAAGAGTCATCCTTATTAGGAACGGCCTTGGATTTGATCAGACCAAGGTCAGTGCCGCAATGCGCCTCGGTCAGACACATCGTTCCAGACCAGCTGCCATCCACCAATTTGGGCAAATAGAGATTTTTCAATTCTTCACTGCCGAATTTATGAATGGCTTCATAGGCACCGTAAGACAAACCCGGATACATGCCGAGCGACATATTGGCACTACAAATCATTTCCTTCATCGCCGTCCCGATCAGCGTCGGCATGCCCATACCGCCATATTCCGGATGACAAGCCAGCCCGGTCCAGCCGCCCTCAACAAATGTATCGTAAGCTTCTTTGAATCCTTTGGGGGTTTTGACATTGCCGTCATCAAAATGACAGCCTTCCTGATCACCGCTCTGGTTCAGCGGGAAAAGAACCTCTTCACAGATTTTACCGCCCTCTTCGAGAATTTGGTCGATCAAATCAACCGAAACTTCTTCATAGCCAGGCAATGCCGTCAGACTTTCTGCACCCAGAACGTCATGAAGGATAAAACGAATATTTTCGAGAGGCGGTGAATAAACGGGCATATCAATAGATTCCTTTCATTGATAGAACCATTTTAACGCGAAGGGGCCAAGAGACGAAGGTATTTTTAAAGACTAATCCTCATCGATCATCGCAAGGATTTCATCGACAACACGGTCCGAATCGGCGGCTTTGATCTGCGCTTTGGCTTGCTCAGTAGCGGATTGTTGCTTTTTGGTCATGGCGGCGGCAATTTTATCCAGCGTATCCTCGCCGATTTGCGCGCGCGCGGCCCGAGCATTGGCCAGCGCTTCCTCGCGGATACGCTGGCTTTTGCTCGTTCCTTCACGGTCACCCTCTATAGCCTGGAGCTCTTTCGGCTCCTTGCGTTTGTCCGTGTCTTTATGTTTTTTCTTGTCCGACCAAAACATAAGAACATCGTGGCAGAGAAGTGTTAACAGAAGGTAAAGAAAGGAGGGTTTATTGGCCGTTAGCCGACACAGCCATTGAGATCCATAATGATGTGCGGTACCTGGTTTTTAACGATATCCATAAATTCTTCTATAGGCTGAATAACTTCTTGTTGAAGATGCCTGTAATCTGATTGTATCGATTTTAATGGCGCGTATCTTTTAGTGGATTGCACATTGTCATTACTGGCTTTAAAAATCTGCTTAAGAGCCCTCAATCCTTCCATATCCAAATGCATGATCTTATCGATAATAGTTTCACGATCCATCTCTTCACCAGGTGCAATATCCGGTATTTTAACCGCATATTCAAAAAGTTTCATAATTGAGGCCAGCCTGATGCAATGCGCGGCATCCCTTTTCTTGTTTTTTTGTTCAACGGCAGATCTATATTTTTCATCCTTTAGAGGGTCATCCGGTAAATCCAGTTCCTGACGCTTGCTTTGCAAATCTTCATGATCACGAAATATCTCTGTTATAACCTCAGAATACGCAGCATAATCTCCAAACTTCTGCATATAATTTGTAATATGCCGATAGTTTTCTTTTTTATGCTGGTCATTCTCGAGTCTGGCGATTTTTTCCCAAAATCCTGGACTATATACTTCACCATAAGCATCAAGCAGGGCCGGATCACTGATATCCATGGCACTATTAACCATGGCCATACGCAATTGATATTCAGGAGATTTCCGCATAAATTTTTCGTGTACATTGGGGTTTTCTTTCATCGCATGTGGAATTCCAAAATTTACAATATCTGCCGAGCCAAGTTGCGTTATTGTAGCAGCCTGAGGAATAGCACGCACATCCGTTTCTCCACCGCCTTTCCGTTGCGCAGGGCGGCTTCCTGTTCGAGGTATGAATGCCTTAAACATCAAAATCATTTTGTTATACATTTTACTGAGGGTAGATGGTTTATTAGGATCATCAGGACTGGTTAATTCCATACGTTTAGTAGCGGCAGACGCAAAAAAAGCTTGCAGGCCAGCATGTTCTTCTTTTTGAGATTCATCATAGTAAATGTCATGGCGGGCATCACTATGATCACCGGTTACATACTCCAGAGTCTGGGTTATATCAGACAAGCAAGCTTCCGGCGTCCCCAGCCTAATATAGGAATCGCCGCCCTGGCGACTTTCCTCTATTTTAACCTTTGCGCCTAACTTTTTAGCAAGATAGAGAAAATAACGCGACGCAATATAAGAAAGCCTTCCAACAACACCACCAGGATGCCCGCCGCGAGCATCTTTTTCCCCATGGGTATGAAATAAAACAAGCTCAGCTTGATCTTTAACGGCATCATCATGGAATTTAAGCACCCAACGCGCCAGGCGATTGATATTAGCACCAGCAACAAACTGGCCTATTTGCCGCCCTGAATCAGAATAACCAAACTGAATACAAGTCTGCATCAATGCTTGCAGACTATGCTTTCTCTCGCCCACCATATGATCTAAATAATGAGTGTTGCGGTATAAGCGACCCATTATTTTTTTGAAATTATCTATACCTTTTTTATCTTCAATGAGAGGACAGGTATGAATATGCTTATCAATGTCTAATTTTTGTGCGTGATATAAAACATAAAGAAGCGGTGTAGCATTATGAGTTTCGGCAACCAGATAACGGATTGGGCTATGACTATCAAAATCATCAGTAATCTTTCTGATCATAAGATGCTGTTTCGAAATAACAGTATTGGCATCTTTTAGATGTACATATTTTACCTCGTCGGTTTCCTTATATTCTCCAATATTATCCATACATTTCGTAATTTTACCTCCGAAAACCGTATCCATTTCTTTATCAGAATATTTTCCTCTAAGATTTAACTCTTCAGCTGCAGCACTGTTAACAACAGCAGAATTAGCCCTGAAGTGAGACTGCGCATAGCTAATCCCGTGATTTGTCAGGCGCGATCGCATATGAACCAGGAGCTTTGTCGCTTCCGGATTTGTTCCACCCTCCAAAATTTTCTGAAGAGGATCAATTAGGACGCTGGGATGCGTGATTCTTTCTTCTCGTTCTGCAGAAACCTGGTCATCCCAGGCCAAAAGAATCTCACCAGAAGGGTCTTCGTCTGGATTATAGTTTTTCAAAAACTCAATATGACCATCAACCTTTGCAACGGTATCACTAATTTTGTCAATTAATCTTCCTACCTCAGATTTTTGTGCCTCATCGCCTAATGTATTCTTTAGCTGTTCAAAACGCTGGGGAAGATCTTCGCCCAGCATTTTTCTTTGTAAGGTAAGGCGAAACTCCATGGCTTTTTGCCAGGTAATATCTGTACGTCCATCCCAATCATAACCCAACCAGGTTGCAATCGTTGCCGGTGAGTAATTAATGTTTTGCCATTCGTCCCGATATTCTTCTTGAGCCACTTCAATCGCGATATTTTCAACAATGCCAAGAGCATCATGAATATTTTCCATGGCCTTTAGAGACATGGCGTGTTCTTCATCCAAAGTAAGCTGCTTAAATGGCTCTCTAGCTGCCTCTAGTAACTCCTTTTGTTTTATTTTAATCAGCTCTTGTGTCTGATCATCATTTTTTCCACTACCCAGAAGCGTAAATAGTTCTGAAATCTTGCCAGATGTTTTTTCATTTTTGCTAAAAACAGGATGACCCGTCAGAACAGTGCCATATAAATTTCTTAGTTTTTTTTCAAATTCTTTCGCCGGGATTTTTTCACCAGCATCATTACGTGTCAGCCCACGAATAATTGTTCTTAGCTTTTTCTTATTTACTTCGGGATCAGTTGTACCGATATAATCGGTATCTTCCTGCACCCTACCTAGCAAAGATTGATCACCGAGATCTGATAAAGCCCGTTTGATCCCATCTATTGATAAAATCTTTCCTGCTTCTCCAAAGCCATTAGCCAGGAGATCCCGAGCAACAAGAAATGAGCCGTGCTTGACGCTTTGCGCCGGGCTGCCTGTGCCCGCCCTTTCCATGCTCTCCAACTGTCCGTATAGCCAGTCCAGCTCAGATTGAGTTACATCTCTCTCTTCTTGTGTAGCTGTTTGTGTAGCTGTTTGTGTAGCTGTTTGTGTAGCTGTGCTCATATCCCTGTTCTTTATTATTAAGGTCGCCTGTTTCGGCGCCTGATTATATTAGCCAATGGCCTTTATAGAGGAATAATTTATAGAGGAAAATACCAAAAAAATCAAATGATATGGAAATTTATTTAATTTTGGCTGATTTTGGCCTGTTTTGGCGCTTATTTATCCGTAAACAAGGATAAAAGACTAGTTTCTAAGGGGCTTGCCTTTTTCGAGCATATGCTCGATCCGCGCCATGGTGCCTTCGTTACGCACCAGTTTCATGAATTCTTCGCGTTCGAGCTTGACCAAATCATCCTCGCTAATCGGTTTGGTCCAGTCGGCCTTATCACCGCCGGAGAGAACCGTCGCCAGATGATCAGACACGGTGACATCATAAGGCGTGGCTTTGCCGGATTTACGGAGGTCACTAACGGCCAGGTCCAACGCCATTTTTCCACCGGGCCCGGGCATACGAATTTCCTCTATTTTTTCCGGCACTTTGTAATCTTTAGCGAGCCCTAACGCCCGTTGCTTCGCATCAAAAAGCAAACGATCTCGGTTCATGGTGATGCCGTCGCTCTCGCGCAGATAACCAATTGATTTTGCCTCGTCTGCAGATTTGGCAACAGCGGCCAACCCGATAACTTCGAAGGCTTTGCGGGTAGCCCCAACCGGTGTGGTATCAGGGGCAAACCACATCGCATCTTTGCCATGTTTCTCAACACCTTTGGCAAAAGCTTCACGTTCCTTTTCCTGAAAGCGCAAAATCATTTCCTTGCAGCCGCCCCAACCGGGAATAATGCCAACCCCAACCTCGACGAGACCACAATAGGTCTCCGAATGCGCCTGCACTGCGTCCGAGGACAACAGAATCTCGCAACCACCACCGAGCGCCATGCCGGATGGCGCACTCACCACGGGAAACGGAGCATATTTCAAAGCCATAAAAGTGCTCTGCCCGGCGGCAATAAATTCCTCGACCTGCGGCCACAGCGCAATATTAATGGCAAACGCAGCCAGGCCAAGATTGGCCCCGGCAGAAAAATGTGAAGCTTCGTTATAAACAACAAGTGATTTGTAGTCGCCGCTACCGTCACCGATGGTTTTGATCGTTTTATTGAGAAGCTCAAAAGTCTGATCATCAAAGGTGTTCATTTTCGATGTGTGTTCAAAACACAAAACACCGTCGCCAATATCCCACACGGAGGCTGAGCCGTTTTTTATTACCGGTTCGGAAGAGAGTTTAATATCGCGCAGCAAAAGAACGCCTTCACCGCGCTCAACATTATAATATTTTCCATCGGTTCCGAAATATTGTCGTTTATCGCCTTCTATCCGGTAGAAGCTGCCATCACCAATTTTGGTGAGGATGTCAGGCACGGCAATGCCCTCTTCACCCAGCTTACCCGCAAACCAGGCCGCGCCAAGCGCATCAATCATTTCGAACGGGCCTTGCTTCCAGTTATAGCCAAGCTTCATGCCCTCATCGATATCAAACACCGTGTCTGCAATTTCTCCAACCAGCGAAGCGGCATAGGCCAGCGTTTTTGATAGCACCTTCCAGGCATAGGTGCCGCCCGCATCATCGGTTTCAACGACAGCTTTCAGACCCTTACGGCCTGCGGCGACAGAAGCCAAAGAGGCTGCCGCTTTCTTTTCGGATTTTTGATAGTGCCCTTCTGTGAAAGAGGCCGGGTCAATCCCAAGCGCCTGTTTTTCTTTCACGCCTTTTGGTGCATCGGGATTAAGACGGTAAAATCCGCCCTTACCTTTACGGCCTGTATAACCGGCGTCGATCATGTCATGAACAAATTTATGATCGACGAACTCAGCGCGGTACGCATCGTTTTCAGGGAGCGTCGAAAGCAGAGAAGTCGAAAGTTTTGGCATCAAATCAATCCCAACCAAATCAATCAAACCAAAGATACCGGTTTTGGGAATGCCGACCGGCTTACTCATCACCGCATCGGCAACTTCAATCGAGATGCCCTGATTAATTGCTTCATTAACCCCGGCGGTAAGCCAGAAAACGCCGAGGCGATTGGCAATAAAACCTGGCGTGTCGTGGCATTGCACAACGCCCTTACCGAGCTGCACATCGCAGATTTTGCGAATGACTTCGACAGCTTTTTTATCGGTTTTTTCACCGACCACAAGCTCCAAAAGCCGCATATAGCGCGGCGGATTGAAAAAATGAGTGATCATAAAATCTTTGGTGAATTCTTCCGGCTGACCCTCGGCAAGTTTGTGCAGCGGAATAGTCGAGGTATTGCTCGACACAATCGAGCCCTTCTTGCGGTGCTTTTGAATTTTCTCGTAAGTGGCGTGTTTGATTTTGAGATCTTCCAATACGACCTCGATAATCCAGTCGCAATCAGCTAGCATCTCCAGATCATCTTCGAGATTACCCGGTGTAATTAATTTGGCGTTGCGTTTATGCATGAACGGCGCCGGGTCGGTTTTAAGCATCTTGGCAATCGCACCTTTGGCAATCACCGAACGATCCTCGGCATCTTTGGGTACGATGTCTAAAAGTACCACCGGCAGACCCGCATTGGCCACCTGCGCGGCAATCCCGCTTCCCATCACGCCCGCACCGATAACGGCGACTTTTTCAATGCTCATTTAACGTGTCCTTTTCTAAAATTAGGCTAGCTCTTTAAAATCCTGAAGGCTATTTTCAAATTCCTGCATAGATTCAACATTCCACCTCTCGATACTATCGGTCTCCCTGAACTGGCCACCCAAAAGATAATAAACATGACCGATCACCTCTTCTTCATATTCACGCACGGCCTTGATATCAGCGAGCGGCTGCGCCATGCCGCGCATAAGGCGAATATATAGCGTCGTCAAACTTTCCAACGACCCCACCACCAATAATTTTTCTTTTAAGTGGCGCAGAGAATTTAATTTATGCTCCATATAGGGCTGGTAGTATTTATTGATATACATATTTTTTTGTTCAATTTCTTTATCCTGCGCAGCTATAGTGACACTGATTTCTCTGGCCTTAAAAAATAATTTTCCATCCTGCGCCCGTAAATTATCCTGCGCATTTTTTAGCACGTTAATATAAGCGCCACCTTCTTTCTGAATTGTTTTGAGTGCTGCCTCCTCAGATTTTTTATCAAGAGAAAACTTTCTTTTAGCATTCGCCATTGCCTTAAGAGATTTTTCAGCCTTATCAAAACTCCCGCTACGCAGAGCTGAGCGGTAGGGCCTTAAATAGTCTTCAAATTTGCCACCAAAAATTTTCTTCATGCTTTTCTCCAGAAGGGCCAGGCGCTTCTCTTCTTTCTCCAGCACCTTCATTCCCTGAACAAGACGGGCATTAGACTCTTTCAATGCTTTTCTTTCCTTACGGTAACGCAGCAGTAAGGTTCCCGTTTCAGAAGTCCATTTTATATTTTTCCCTTTACCCCCAGCGGCTTTTTCATAGGTATTTAATTCGTCCTGTACAAAACCCATCGACCGGTTGAGGCGCATATAGGCCAAGGCAAATTTAATAATGTTGTCCTGCAAATCATTCAGCGCCTCGGTGGCTTTTTTCTTTAAGTCCTTAGCATTGGGATGATTAGGTTGCTCCACGGTTTTTTTACGCTCTTCGCCGGCCCACTCAAGCGCATATTCAAAGAAATTTTTATAGAGCATGTTGAGCGCACCCTCTTCCGCCTTCGCATGCGCCTCGGACGGACTAGCCTGCGCCGAGCTCATATATTCTTTCACCTGCTCAAGAAAAACCGACGCGGCATTTGAAATTTCAGTACCAGGCTCAAGACCAAGCATTTGTGCAAGGTTTTTTGAAGTCATTCAGATCAAACCGATTCTAATATCGTCGCAATTCCCTGGCCACCACCGATACACATCGTGGCCAGTGCCAATTTCTTTTTCTCGCGTTTTAAAAGGCTGGCCGCTTTACCGGTAATACGTGCACCGGAGGTACCCAGCGGATGACCGAGCGCGATGGCACCGCCATCAAGGTTGACCTTATTGATATCAGCACCCAGTTCCTTGAGCACAGACAACCCCTGCGCCGCGAAGGCTTCGTTCAGCTCGATAATGTCGATATCGTCCAGCTTAACCCCGGCACGCTCCAGCGCCTTCTGTGTGGCGGGAACAGGGCCAATACCCATGATTTCGGCGGCGCATCCCGACACCGCCACAGATTTAATCCGCGCCAGAACCGGTAAACCGTTTTTCAAAGCATATTCTTCCGAAGCCACCAGAACCGCAGCGCTGCCATCGGTAAGCGGTGAGGACGTTGCCGCTGTGACACTACCGTCTTCAAGAAAAGCGGGTTTTAATGTCGCCAGCTTCTCAACATTTGAATCAGGGCGAATTGTGCCATCGGTTTTAACGTCACCGATCGGCACCATTTCATCATCAAACATGCCATCAGCCGCAGCTTTGGCTGCCTTGTGATGGGAGGAAACAGCGAATTTTTCCTGCTCCTCCCGCGAAATTTCATATTTTTTGGCTAGATTCTCAGCCGTCTCACCCATCGACATATAGGCCTGCGGGTATGTCTTTCCCAGCGCCGGGTTTGGCATCGGGTTAAAACCACCCATCGGAATGCGGCTCATCGATTCAACGCCGGCCGCGATAAAAACCTCGCCCGCACCCATTTGTATGGCTCCAGCAGCAATATGGATAGACGTCATACTTGAACCACAGAATCGGTTAACCGTCGCTCCACCGACAGAAACTGGCAAATCAGCCAGATTCACCACAAGCCGCGCAATATTGAAGCCCTGCTCAGCCTCTGGGAAAGCACAACCCATCAGCAAATCCTCTATATCTTCGGGTTTCACACCCGTATCACGAACCAGCGCCTTAATGACTTCGGCAGCCATATCGTCCGGACGAACGCCCGCCAGATCACCTTTTCCCGCGAAATGCATCGGAGAACGTTTAAAACCACAAATGACAACAGGCGTTTGCATAGAGAAAATCTCCTTTTGGGAACGAAAAAAGCTCTCTTACTTTATAGCGATATAGGCGAGCGGTCCATGGCTTTCCACCAATATATGCACTATTGAGATTGACAGAGGATTAAAAATCGGGCAGCTAGAGCTTCTAGAGATATTTACCCGGTTTTAAAGGAGAGTAGACGTGGCGGCAAAGGCTGATAAAAAAGGAATGAAACGCATTTGTTCAGAATGCGGCACACATTTTTATGATTTCGATAAACGTCCCATTAACTGTCCATCCTGTGAGGAAGAATTTACAGGCGAGACCAAGGTCAAAGGACGCCGATCAAAAGCCGCCGTCGCCAAAGAGGCAGCAGAAGCTTTGGCTAAAGAGAAAGCTGCCGCTGCTGCGAAAAAAGCGAAAGAAGAAGCCGAAGAAGAAGAGATTGAAGAAGAAGATGACGGCACCGAAGTTGTCAGCCTTGACGATATTAAGGAAGTTGAGGATCTGGACGATGATGATGATTCCCCGAAAGTCAAAATCAATCTGGATGATGACAGTCTCGATGATATAGACGCAGATGACGACGATGATGATGATGACGATGATGATCTTGAAGCCGTCCTGGAAGATGATGAAGACGAAGATTAATCAGGATTTTTAAACTGTATTCAGCCCGCTTAAAACTTACCAAAACCCTATCGGAACAAGATATTGCCGTTTTGGGAGAGGCTTTGTCCGACATAGCCTCCAGCCATTCTGCTATGCGGGAAAATCAAAAAAAAGATGCGCCGTGGATCTTAAGCTGGATCATGGAATATGAATGCTCGCAGACAGAATTAACAACGCGACTTAGCCTTAAAGCAAAGCTGGAAAATATTCGTGGCTTTGATTGTTCTAACGATGATTGGAAAATTGAATCTGTCCCCGATAAAAACTGGCTTAAAGAAAGCTATAAGCAATTTCCGCCTTTTTCCGTTGGCGGATTTTTTATTTACGGCTCCCATTATGATAGTGATATTCCGGACAAGCAAATCGGTTTGCAAATTGATGCGGCCACTGCGTTTGGTTCAGGTGAGCACGGCACAACCAAAGGATGCCTGCTGGCGATGCAGGATTTAAAAGATAGCGGGATGTGTCCATGGAACGTACTGGATATGGGTTGTGGGTCTGGCATTTTGGCCATCGCCGCCTGGAAACTCTGGCTCACGCCCGTTTTGGGCGTAGATATAGAGGAAGAATCCATTCATGTTACCACGCGCCATAGCAACGCAAATGACATCAAGATAGGCGCTAGCGCCATTACCTGCGAGCAAGGGGACGGATTCGCAGCACCTGGCGTACAGGAGCGAAAACCCTTTGATCTCATTATTGCCAATATCCTTGCCGGGCCGTTGAAAGATATGGCCGGCGATTTGAAAGCCGTTCTCGACGAAAACGGCATCGTTATTTTATCCGGTATGCTAAACGAACAGGCAGATGACGTTTTAAAAATCTATGAAGGCTTGGGCCTTAATTTAAAACAGCGCTACGATTTAGATGAATGGTCGACGTTAGTGCTACAGGACACGGCGGCGTAGCACCACCAGATAGAGCAACACAAAATAAAACAAATACAGCTCGGTAATTTCACTGGCGCGCTCCATGATGACAATATCTTTCAGCGCTTTATCGACGTTTTCTATGATCTTCGCCGTCAGAGCCAGAGCCGCTGTAACCCCCAGAATAGCTGGCGGATAGATAATACTAAACTTTCCCGGCACCCATGCAGGTTTAAAGCGCATCAAAAACGGAATGAGCAAACCACCGACAAAAACACCAATCTCCAGCAATATACGCGGCTTCTGGTCCAGCCAGGACGACGTATTGTGTAGATTTGTTTCATGCTGGTCATTGATATGCATCCAATAATCCGGTGTTGACCACATCAAAAGGTGCTGACCCCAGCTGACCTCTTCGCCCGCCACATAAAAACAACAAACAGCCGCCAGCCCGATCCATGCCGCCAGATATTTATTGGCTTTTATATCCATTTGCAAAAGCGTGCGCACCGCCACCAGGAACGCCGCAAAAATAAAGAAAAATTCAATAAGCTCATGCGGCCCCTGCTCGCTCAGAAGCTCTGTCATGATATTGACAGGCAGAACAACCTCCAGCACTGCCTGTATACCGCCGAGGAGTAGCGGCAACCATAACCACCAGAATTTGTGGAGTTTTTCTTGGATCATGAGGATATTCTACTCGACCGTCATATTGTTGTTTAGAAAGGGGGTAACCTGTATCAGTGCCATTTATGCGGCCTTTCTGTTTTTTTTTACGTTTAGTGTTAGGTCTTTTTTACCATCAACCAGTGGTAATTTAAAACGAATGATTAATTCATGTTCTGATTTATCTTTATCATAAGAAACATCAATTCGATCGATTGTGTCTTTAAGGTGTAGTTGTAATTCTTGTTTTTTTACCGGCACCTCTATTCTTTGTAGATTATAACTAACTGGGCGGGTGTTTTCCATTATATTGGTTACACTTTGCAGCTCCTGAATACGCACTTTACATTGCTCAATCTGAGAGTCTGTTTCATGAAGTTCAGAGCTTAAGTTTGCCAGAATTTTATCAGCAATTCTCGTATCCTGCTTACCCATTATTTTAGCAGCTTCCACATTTGCTATATTCTCAATGAGATTGGACAATTCCTTTGTAAAACGTTTTTGTTTGTTTTTCAGCTTTTGAAGCTCTGTAGCTCCATCTTCATTTCCTAAATTCTCTTGCTGTTTTTTAGATCGCTCCCTAAGTCGTTCTCTAAGTCGTTTTGTATCAAAAATAATCTTCGAAACCTCTTCTAAAACAAGATTATCTGTTGCATGGATATTCAATGAACGTGTCATTAAACAGCCCTTACCTCTTTTCCACTTATCTTCTTCTTTAGGTGCAGACTTGACCCATTCTCTTTCTTTGCGTGGACAATAATAGAGATATTCGTTTTTATCTTCTTTAATGCGCCCTGACATAGGTGAACCACAATGGCCGCAATATAAGAAATTACGCAGAAGATAAAAGCGCTTTGTTCTGTTATTCTGCCCTCTTCTCGCAAGAGTTTTCTTACGTTTTTCCTGACATGTAGACCAAAGTGTTTTGCTTACGATTGGCGGACACGTGCACTCAATAGTCTCGTCTGTCTTTGAATCTGTGTAGATGTAGTATCCAGACGGATGTGTATTTTGTAAAATTTTTTGTAACGAACCTAAAGACCAAAGTGATTTTTTCCGACGTGTTTGTACACCGGATTTATCCAATTCGCACTTAATCCATTCCGTTGATTTTCCTGCATTATACCATTCGTATATTTGCTTAACCCATTTGCTCTCTTCAGGCTGCAATGCGAGTTTTTTATCTTTAATTTCATAGCCAAAAGGTGGAGGGCCGCCCATCCAGAAACCTTGCCTAACGCGGCTAAGTTTTCCAAGACGTGTTCTTTCTGCACGCTGTGCATTATCAAGCTGAGCGACACCATCAAGAATGGTTTTTAGAAAGTTATCTTGAGGGTTGTTTAAATCAAACTGACCATTATTCGTGTACAAAGTAACTGCATTTTTTTGTAATTTGATACGTATCGTCTGCGCCGTAATCTGATTGCGTGATAAACGATCATTATTATAAACCCACAAATGGTCTACATTTCCTGCATCTATTTCAGAAATAAGCTCAAGTAGAACAGGTCTGTTAACAAAGTCTTCGTGTTTTGAGCTTGCCCCACCTTCATTCCAAACTTGGTACTCAAAACCCATCTCTTTGGCTTTCTTAATGCCAAGTTCCTGCTGTGAATCTAGAGATGTCCCTTCATCTTGCTGTGTTTGCGTCGATACGCGTGTGTAGATATGTAGTATTTGTTGAGCCATAGCATTCAAAAGATAGCCTTTTTTATGTGTTTAGCACAATCTTCTTTTGTGCCGCATTAGCTAAGTTTGATTTGTAATACAGATCGTTTTTTGATCTAACTGTAATCTCTGATTATAGAATTATTAAAGAAGGCACGTATGTCCCTAATAATACAGAACCCACTAGATCCATCTACAAGCTTTCTTCATGAGGCTATTCTAGAAGCGTGTGATGGCGCTGTATCTGGAGCAGGTGCATTTGCTTTCGCCACTGCTGCTGGGGTTCGGTTATTAATGGAAGATAAGACTTTTAATAGTTTTCTTGCTTCAGGAAATTTTGATTTAGTTGTTGGAATTGATGCTGTTACAAATTTAACGGCTTTGAATGCAATTTCAAAAATAACTGGTGTTCACCCCAGTCTTAATGCACGGGCATTCCTTCATGAGAAGAAGGGCTCTTTGTTTCATCCTAAGGTTTGTTGGTTTCGTCATACGGATGGCGCTACCTTAATTACTGGCTCAGGAAATCTTACCACCAGTGGATTAAGAGCTAATTGGGAAGCTTTTAGTGTAGAAAACTTAAGTGAAGAACAGGCAAATGATCTTGAGCAAAGCTGGAGTGATTGGTTATCAAATGTAGAAGAACAGCTCAAAGAACTCGATAATGGTGAAGTAGTAGAGCAGGCGACAGCCAACAAGATTATTAGGACCAAGAAGAAAACCACTGAAACTACAGAAGGTGCAGATGAGATTCAGGTCGAGGCAGAGATCGAACCTATAGTCGAGGATATTGAATCTGAAGGTGATGTTTTTCTACCTGATTTAGCAGACCAAGTACTTATAGCTACTATTCCCAATTCTGGGAATAGATGGAAGCAAGCTAACTTTACTCGTGAAAATTTTGAAAATTTCTTTGGTGTAGGACTTGGCTCTCACCAGCGTGTACTTTTGTACCATGTCTCCGATGATGGAAAAGTAGGAGCAGAAGAAAGCCGCCCTGTTGTATCTGTAGAAAGTAATAATCATCGTCTGGAACTGGATGCTGCATCAAACTTAGATTATCCAGCAGGTGATCAGAGACCCATCTGTGTATTTCTTCGGGTTGCTACTCGTACATTTTGGTATCGATTACTTATGCCGGGTGATGCAAACTATGAACTTGTATCAGGTTATCTAGGCGATAATTACCCTGCTGCTGGAAACAAGCTTCCGCGAATTACTGTAGAGGCTTCAACTCTCCGTGCTCTGTGGCCTGAGTTTCCATTATGGTCTGCAGATTAGAAAAAGTTCGGCATCGTAAGACACCTCTTTACTAAGGCTGGCATTATTAAGTTTATTGTGCGAGATACGACCAGCAGAAACTATTTCAACAGATTTAAAATACTCTTTTGCAATTTCTTCTATTGATTCAACTTTCATAACTCGGGGTCTGCCTTGTGCATCTACAGAATAAGGTGAATAGGAGAGCAGAAGAGAAGCATCAAACGTTTTTACTGAGGCAAACAATTTATCGAAAGCTTCTGGAGCCTGAGATTTAATGCAGAATGGAGACTGGTGTCTATTTTCTCTATATATACCACGGCTCAGTAAATCCTGACCCTTTACGCGCATGTAAGAAACATCAGGGTTATCTCGTAGACAAATTGTTTCTAGTACATGATAAAATCGACTGTAGTGATCTCTGGTGTATGGAGGGTCTGCATAAACAACACTCAAGTCTCCTTTATATGTTTGTAAAAAATCATAGTAATCATTACAAACTGCTTGATGTGAGTTCTGTGTTGGAACTAAAGAACCATAACGACAGAGCCAATTTTCAAAAAGTTCAAAGCTACTTTTGTTACGATCCCTCTGAATTTGACGTATCAGATGTCTTTTAGGATTTCCACTTTTATCCCTTGGTCTAATGGGCTGTGCAAACTGTTTACCAACTGTATTCACTAGGTCACTTGCGGTACTTAACACGGCCGCCAATAAAACATCTTTTTTACTTTTTTGACCTTCAAGAGAAATAAAATACAAAAGAGCATCAATTTGAGCTGCCTGAGTATAGGAAAAATATAATCCCCCAAAATATCTTGAAACAAGGGTTGATATATTCTCAGTTGATTCCAGTTTAGCTAAACGATTACTTGTTTCTTTTAAAGATTTAATGAGAGCTTTGTCTTCTATTTCACATCCCTTTTTTTCAAATGCATATATACACCCTTTCTCGATAAGATTGCATATCGGATTTGGATCTTCATTTCCTGCGGCTTTCAGGCAGTTTGCTTCGTGTGAAATCATGGGCTCCATTGCCCACAATAAACGCTCAGTAGTGTGCTTTAGTTGTGCATCATTTAGTATATTGAAAATATTTAAACTATCGAACGGGTAAGGGTTGAGAAGCGCAGAACATATAGTTCTAGAATATTCCTGAATATCCACAGCCGTTACATCTCTAGTCTCTGAAAGTGCTAAAGAGACTGTTCCAGAACCAGCAAAAAGATCACATACGGGGCCTTCAGCAGGGTCAATTTGGAGCAGTGTTTCACGTATAGTATCCACAAGCCGAAGTTTGCTGCCTAGGTAATGGATAGGTCTCCATATAGCTAATTGGCTGCCAGGAAGAAGGTCTTCCTGTTTAGCTTTGGCCTTTTCTTTTGTATTTATAACTATACTATTAGCACCCATAGACGGTATTTTTCTTATATAACTATCGATAACGATAAGGTGAATTATAATAATGAGTAACACATTACTTGCACCTAAAGTAAAGCAATCTACCAAAAAACCTAGAATTCCAGTGCAAAAAAAACCTGGAACGCTTCATCATATGAAGCGACTGTCATACGGAACCAAAAATACCGGTAACAAAATTATTCAAGGAGACAATCTTGCTATACTAGAAGCTCTGGAATTGCAGGTGCAGGGACAAGTTCGCTGCGTCTATATCGACCCTCCTTATAATAATAAGGATAGATATACGCATTATGACGACAAGCTTTGCCATGTTGAATGGCTTGAGGCTTTAGAAAAATGTGCCACCAGTTTGCGCAGAACTCTTAGAGAAGATGGAAGCATGTGGGTGTCAATAGATGACAATGAAATGCATTACTTAAAAGTAGTATTAGATAAAGTTTTTGGACGAGAAAACTTTGTAAGTACAATCGTCTGGCAACAAAGAACTACACGAGAAAATAGAAAAATCCTCTCGAATGATCACGAGTATATTTTAGTCTATGCTAAAAATTATTCTGAATTTAAAAAAACTCGTAACCTATTGCCGATGGGTGAAGAGGTAATATCGCGGTATAAAAATCCAGATAATGACCCAAGAGGACCATGGCAATCTGTTTCAGCCAATGTTCAGGCTGGGCACGCAGTTCCAAGCCAATTCTACGAGATAGTTGCGCCAAATGGTAAGAAGCATTCTCCTCCTAAAGGACGTTGCTGGGCTTATAGTAAAGATAAAATGAATAAAGAAATTGCCATTGGCAATATTTGGTTTGGGAAAGAGGGTAATGGTGTTCCTCGCCTAAAGAAGTTTTTATCCGAATCTAAACGAGGAGTGACGCCCAAAACCTTGTGGACAGCTGATGAAGTTAGTACTAACGATTTGGCAAAGAAGCATATTATGAAATTGCTTCCAGATCATCAGTTATTTGATACGCCAAAGCCTGAACCTTTGCTTCACCGTATTATTGAGATAGCAAGCGATCCTGGAGATTTAATCTTAGATGCTTATTTAGGTTCTGGAACGACAGCAGCTGTAGCTCACAAAATGGCTCGTCAGTATATAGGTATTGAGGTAGGGGATCATGCGGCTTCCCACTGTACTGCTCGTCTTAAAAAAGTTATTGAGGGCGACTGTTATGGCTTAGCTGATAGACTTCAATGGAAGGGTGGAGGAGGATTCGATTTCTTCATGCACAAACAAACGGCCATACGTCCTTCCTAAAATTCTTTATCTTAAATTAGCTGCACGACCTTCTTCTGCGCCTGAACATCACATTCAATATATCGCTGGGTCATTTGAAGTGAGGAGGGGTATTTGATCATTGCAAATAGTAGAGCTTTATAAAAATATCAAATCAAAATTCTCTATAACTGACGGATATTCTCGCTCTAAACGCTGATCCCTGATATTTTTCTTTTTGAGAATAGAGTGAGCATGGGCATTTCTGAACAATTTTCCACGCGGAGTTTTGAAGCCATTTTTATTCAAAAAATCAGCAATGGCGTTATATGAATGACCCTCATTCTTCATTTTTAAAATCATGCTATGGAGTTGTATTTGGTAGGGTGAGTAACGACTTACAGCCAGTTTATTAGTTCGAATTATGAGATCAAAAACGGCATATGGGCGTAACTCTATACCCCCTAACGTCACTACTCGACCGTGACTGATTTGGCGAGGTTTCTTGGCTGGTCAACATCGGTGCCCTTGGCAACAGCCACATGATAGGCAAGAAGCTGCACCGGCACGGCATATAAAATAGGTGCAACAAACGAGTTCACCTCGTCCAGCACAATATTCCATTTGACGTGATCCGAAAGCTGCGCCTGGCCTTTTTGATCGGTAATCAGAAAAACCTTGCCGCCGCGCACCACGGTTTCCTGAATATTTGAGGCATTTTTATCGAACAATGGATCTTGTCCCGGCGCTACAACGACGACCGGAACATTTTCATCAATGAGTGCAATCGGCCCATGTTTCATTTCACCCGATGCGTAACCTTCGGCGTGGATGTAGGAAATTTCCTTAAGCTTTAATGCGCCTTCCAGCGCAATCGGGTAAAGAGAACCGCGCCCGAGATAAAGCACATCACGCGCTTTGCAAATCTCATTCGCGATAACTTTGATTTGCTCATCATGGCCCAAAATCTCCGCCACTGCTGTCGGTACATGGCGCAACGCCTCACCTATTTCGAACATCTGGGAAGCGTTGATAGCCTTGCGGTTGCGCGCTGTCGCAAAAGCCAGGCAGGCTAACGTCGTGAGCTGCGTTGTAAAGGCCTTGGTCGACGCCACACCAATTTCCGGTCCGGCCAGTGTATGCAACACCAAATCAGATTCACGCTCTATCGTGCTCTCGATTGTGTTGACGATAGAGAGAATTTTTTGCTTTTGTTTTTTGCAGTAACGAAGCGCTTCGAGTGTGTCGAGTGTTTCACCGCTTTGCGAAACAAAAATTGCGAGACCATTTTTCGGCATCGGCGCTTCGCGGTAGCGGAACTCTGATGCAACATCAATTTCGCACGGGATACGCGCCACCTGTTCAAACCAGTATTTCGCCACCATACAGGCGTAAAAGGCTGTACCGCAGGCAATCAGCGTGATACGTGGCGCTTTATCCAGCGCCGCCAGCACGTCATCAGGGATATTAATCCGGCCCGTTGATGGGTTCACGTAGGTGTTGAGCGTGTCACTAATTACGGCAGGCTGTTCATAAATTTCCTTGAGCATGAAATGATCATACGGATCTTTGCCGGTGGTATCGCCGGACTGTGCGGTGGTTCGAATTTCACGCTCAACAGATTCATTATCGTTCACGTATATATTCACCCCTTCGCGCGTGACAGAAACGCGATCGCCATCTTCAAGAAAACATATTTTTTTCGTGAGCGGGGCGAGGGCATAAGAGTCAGATGCCACAAACATTTCACCATCGCCATAACCAACAGCCAAAGGCGTCCCCTGACGTGTACCAATCATCAGATCATGTTCACCGGCGAAAATCATGACAAGCGCGAAAGCCCCTTCCAGCCTGTCAAAGGTGGCATTGGCGGCTTCACGCGGGCTCATTTCCTGTTTAAGATAATGGGTAACAAGATGAACGATGACTTCGGTATCCGTGTCGGTTTCAAAGCGGCATTGCAATTTTTCAAGCTCGATCTTTAGCGCCGCGTAATTTTCAATGATGCCGTTATGCACGACGGCTACTTTATCAGTGGCATGCGGGTGGGCGTTGTCTTCGGTCGGCGCGCCATGCGTGGCCCATCTTGTGTGACCGATGCCAACAGTACCGGATAGTGGTCCGTCTTTCAGTTTATCTTCGAGATTAACCAGCTTGCCTTCGGCGCGGCAGCGGGTGATATGGCCATTGGTGAGCGTCGCAATCCCGGCAGAGTCATAGCCGCGATATTCCAAACGCTTTAGTCCCTCTACCAACAAAGGGGCCGCGTCCTTTTCACCAATAATGCCTATTATGCCGCACATAGAAAAATCCTAACAATTCCGGCGGAAAACGCCAAATCACACTATGTTGCGGGATGTTTCAGGATAATCCGAGATGGCATTACTGCAAATCCTGCTGAGCGATACTGAGGACTTCTTCGCCGCCTTCGAGGGTAAGAATAACGAGATTATCATCAACAATCTGTATCATGGGCTGGTCACCAACGACCGGCGGATGGCTTTTTATTAACGTCCATTTGCTGCCGTCTTGTCGATAAATTCCAATATCAAAGCTGGGAATGCCGGAAGTATAGCTGCGAAAAACCAGCGCTAGATTCCTATCAAATATTTCTCTTTTTTCGGTATAGCCACCGCCAAAGGTTGAGGTTTTTGCCCACAGCCTAAGCGCATCTTCGCTTTCAAAATTTTCGGTAAAAGGAACGGCTTCAATATCTTCCGGCAAAACATCCGGGATGCGTTTCTGTTCGGCAGGTTTTTCTTGAACGGTCTCTTCAGAAGCTTGTGCCTTTTGCTGCGCCACTTTCAGATAACCACCACTTTTGAGTACCTTCATATGTTCCGGCGCAATATATTTACCGCATAAATCAGCCGAAACGAGCGCGCCCAGATACTCATTCAAAATATACAACCCGCTCTCACCCTCTTTAACCTGCGATCCGCAGCTTGTCGCCGTATCAAAATAAGCGGCAACGCTTTGAGTTTTTTGTCCTTTGTAAAGCTCCTGAACTTCAAGAGAAATTTTTGAGAAGTTTGGATTTTTATCAGGGGGCGGAGGAAAGTCTGGATTTTCCTGGAACCAGTTGCTGGAATTTGGTCCATCAGATTTTCGAACCGTTCCTTTGAAAATCATCGCGGCGTTTTCAATATTGGCTTTGCTACCATCGCCGCTAAACGCATTTGGAATACAGGAGCAAGCCAACGCTGATTGCGTAACCAACAGCGCACATAAAAACACGAGAGCAAATATCTGTTTTTTCATCGGCTAACCTTTAAAGAAAGGTTCGAAACGACACGAGATAAATCCAATCATACGCCCTAAAAGCGCAAAAGCAAATTAGGCGCTTTTTTTCTTCGAAAGCTTCAATTTGCGATAGGTCGCGGCCCAACCTTCTTTAACTTCTGCCTTACTGCGCCCCATAGACAGGGAATCCGCCGGCACATCTTCAGTAATGGTTGATCCGGCGGCGACAATTGCCCCATCACCGATTGTCACCGGCGCGATGAGTGCAGCGTTTGATCCTATAAAAACATTGCTCCCAATCTTGGTTTTATTTTTTTCAAAACCATTATAATTACAGGTAATGGTACCCGCACCAATATTGCTATTTTCGCCGACGGAGGAATCACCGATATAGGCGAGATGATTTGCTTTCGATCCCTGAGCCATTACAGAGTTTTTGACCTCGACAAAATTACCAATTTTTACATTTTCAGCAAGAACCGCCCCGCGACGCAAACGAGCAAACGGTCCGATCTCAGAGTGTTCGGATATTTTTGTTTCTTCTATGTGACAAAAAGCACGGATGGTTACATTATCAGCAATATCAGCACCGCGTCCAAAAAACACATTGGGCTCAATCGTAACGCCTTGTCCTATTTTTGTATCATGGTGGAAGTAAACTGTGCCCGGATCTTGCAGACGTGCACCGCTTTCCATGGCACTCTGGCGCAGGCGATTTTGCAGTGTTGCTTCCAGCGCCGCCAGATCAGCCAACGTGTTACAGCCGCGCACTTCCGCCTCATCCAATGTCATGCTGACAAAGGCTTCGGACCGATTCTTGGCCGCGATTTCAGGCAAATCTGTGAGGTAATATTCGCCCTGCGTATTATCATTGCCGATCGCGTTTACCCAATCAGAAAGTCTGGCCCCATCGACACAAAACGCACCAGTATTAACCAACTTAACTTCTTTTTCTTTTGCGCTGGCATCTTTGTCTTCAACAATTTTTTTCAAAACATTTTTTTCAGCAATCAATCGGCCATAGCCCGATGGGTTATCCATGACACAACCGAGAACCGAAAGACCGCCATTGCCTTTGGCTTCAATTAAAGACGTCAACGTTTCCTGTTTTATAAGCGGCGTATCACCGAGCAAAACAAGAACGTCACCGGTAAAATCTTCGAGCAGCGGCAGGGCAGCCCTTACGGCACCAGCGGTGCCATTACGCTCAGGTTGAATAACAGTGGTGTGGGGTTTCGCGGCTGCTTCCAATTCCGGCATATCCGGCCCCGTCACAACAATAATTTTTTCAGGTGAAAGTTGCTCAGCAGTTTTCAAAAGCCAGTTAATCATCGGCAGACCCGCCAATTCATGCATGACCTTGGGCTGTTCATTAGACCCTTGGGAATTCATCCGCGTACCCTTACCGGCGGCGAGAATGACAATATTGAGTGGTTTCTGGCTCATAACATACTAGTTTTAGGGGGTAAAACCCTTTGAAAACAAGTCATTTCTTGTTTCAGGATGTTACAGATTTCTAATCTTCCCGCTTCTTGGCAATGAGGTATTCCTCACCATTTTTATATTCGACCAGATGCATAAACAAGGTGCCATAAGCTGTCTTGACCATCACCTTGACCGGAACAGGTGTATTATTCTCCCCAATATGCCCGACCCATACAGTTGGCATCGTGCCGCGCTCGCGTCCTTGCTCCTGGATTGAGAGCCAACCCCGGGGCTTTTTATGCCATTTCCCGCTGATAGGCTTAACCTCAACTGTGCACATGGTGCTCGGCCCTTCATAGAGGTTATAGCTCGAGCGGGCGAGATCTTGATAACCTTCATGATTAAAAATCATTTCAAAGCGCCGCTTGCCGTCAAAGATTTCAGATGCTCCGGCACATTCATTCCCCGCACCAATATTCTCGAGCATAGATAGTGTCGCGCTGAATACATCAATCGTACCTTGCGTCAATTCATCCTCAACCTCGATGTCTTCAATAGGCTCTTCATCTTCTTGTGTACGTAATTTTTTGAAACTGCCGTCACGACCATAAAAATATTCTTTTACATCGGGACTACCACGCCACACAGCTGTTGATTTGTGAACCTCAGGTTGATAAACGCTGTCTTTTAAGATCCAGCCCTTGGTTTCAAAGGTCCCATCCCACGGGGCCAGCGCCTTTAAAGCCCCTCTGGTACCACCATCAGCAAAAATGTCATAGCGTCCGTTTTGGCTTAAATCTATCTTCAGTTCCGCTTCAACAACGTGAAAACCACTGGCGTAAACATCATAGGTGAGAGTTTGAACACCCGGCTCGGCACGCGCAGACGCTACAAAGAATATTAAGGCAACACCAAAACTAAGTATAATGGCCGGCAAGCTTAACCAGCTTACCGCCACTGCCCAGTTTAAATTTTTTAACCCCTGCCGCTTTTTTATCATTAACGCCTCCCAAATCAAAATCACGTATGCCTTTTTCCTTTAGCGCGGAAAAGGCCTCAAAGAACAATAGATGATGTGCACCTGCCGTCCGTCCTTCTTTGCCACTCCAGCCCGCTTGATAGGTAGCGGCATGTCCGTGGCAAAGTATTAGCATAGCTGCCACCGCTTTGTCATTTAACATAGCGCGCCCAAGCAAAATGTCACCTTCTGCAGCAAATTTTTCTGTGAGAGCCTTCACAATATCAGGCTCTGGCCCGTCATAGCCCCTTTTGGCTTTATCCAATCCATGCACCTTTAAAAACCACGGGGAGTACTGCCCCTCACTATCCCATACGACTTTCAGGCCCAATTCCTTCGCTTTTTTAAGGTTTCGCCGCCAGTTTTGGTTCATGTCAGCCATTAATTCTTCCGGGCTTTGGCCCAGATCCAGCCAGATGGTCTCATAGCCGGGACCGTACATACGCCTGTAACCCAATGATTTCATTATGTTTTGCGTCTCTTCGTTGTCATTTAGCTCCGGGATAATACGGCGGCGACGACCCAAACGGCGGGGGAATTGCCGGTTTATCTGCTCAAAAAAGAGGCGGCTATGTGATGCTATCCCAAACCCTCCAAACCAAAGCGGCCCGCGGTCTAAAACAAAGGCATGCAGGGCGTTTCCAAGGATTCCTGATTCCAGAATCAGCGCCAACCCTGCTTCTTTTTCATCAATTTTTATGAGTCCAAGCCGCATTTTATGGCCCTTTAGCCTACAAAGCGTACTTCCATAGGGGTACGACTGTAAGAGATTGGGCTGACACAGCTTTTTATAGCGATCCCGCCAGTCTTTTTGACTAAAATCCTTCCATTCTATGGTACAAATCATATATAATTCTTTATTATGTATAATATTGAGCGAGAGCCGTCTGAATACCTCCTAGCATGTTTTTTCGCGGAATGTGAAACACAGTTTCGCTTTCTTGAAACCAAGCACGGCTTCAAATATTTCAGCGGTCTGGTCGATTATAAAGGCGGCCGACAGATCATTACGCCCTATAAAAATCAAACTATCGAAAACGGTTTTCAGGCGATGACGCGCTACGAAAAAGACGATGATGCCTTCGAGATTATCTTTGATGATATGTATTTGTCCCTCGAAGGCTATGCTTATTACAATCGTATTAACCGCTTTGAATTTTCAGAGGTTCTGGAAGCAGCCAAAAAAACCGATAGCGTCCTCACAGGGAAAAAGCCGGTGCATCACCGTGATGGAGTGCGCGAAGCCATAGAACAGATAGCCACACCATTTAAAAATCACATAAAACATTTTGTTGCGCCCACCCCTAAACTCATTGAACGAGCGCTAACCATGCGCGGTAAACGCATAGAGCATAAAGTCCGTTCTCATTATGAAGCGATTGTCCAGGAAGCCTGCGCCAAAGCCGCCAAAGCCTTTCTCAAGAAAAACTACCAATCAGTCATCGAATTACTCTCCCCCTATGAAAGAGATCTTAGCGCTGCCGATCTCAAAAAACTCGAAAAGGCTAAAAAGAATTGCCAGATGCCGCTCTAGGCCCCATATACCTTCCGAAAAACTTGATTTGCTGCGCGTTTCATGGTGAAGTGCGAAGCTCTAACGAGTGAGGATAACTTTATGGGCTTAGCAGCGCGGAACACAGATATGGCAGACATACAAAGCATTGTTAATCAGGCTTGGGAAGACCGAGACGGGTTGAACGTTGAAACCAAAGGCGAAGTCCGTGACGCGGTCGAGGAAGCTCTGGCGATGCTCGATAGCGGACAAAGACGTATTGCTGAGCCAAGCGATGCAGGCTGGCAAGTTAATCAGTGGCTAAAGAAAGCCGTTCTGCTTGGTTTTCGTCTCAATCCAATGAAACCGATTTCCGGTGGGCCGGATGGCTCGGACTGGTATGACAAGGTCGATAACAAATTCAAAGGCTGGAGTGAAGCGCAATTCGAGCAGGCCGGTTTCCGCTCTGTGCCGCATGCGATTGTTCGCTACTCCGCCCATGTTGCCAAAGGCGCAGTTTTGATGCCGTGTTTTCTGAATGTTGGTGCCTATGTTGGTGAAGGCACGATGATTGATACCTGGTCAACGGTTGGATCATGCGCACAAGTCGGGAAAAACTGTCACATCTCCGGGGGCGTTGGGATTGGCGGCGTGTTAGAGCCGCTGCAAGCCGGGCCAGTTATTATTGAAGACAATGTTTTCGTTGGCGCACGCAGTGAAGTTGCCGAAGGCGTGATTGTTGAAACCGGCTCTGTGATTTCGATGGGCGTATTCCTTGGTGCCTCAACCAAAATCGTCAACCGTGAAACCGGAGAAATTACACGCGGCCGCGTACCGGCTTATTCGGTTGTCATACCGGGAACCATGCCGGGAAAAGATTTACCCGATGGCTCCCCCGGACCAGGTCTGGCCTGTGCGGTGATTGTCAAAACGGTCGATGAACGTACCCGCAGCAAAACGGGTATTAATGAGCTGCTGAGGGATTAATATTTAGACTCCCCCTTTATATTTACATAAATTTATTTGTATTTTTACGCTCTGCATGGTAGGTAAAGCTGTCGTTACAGGGCGATACAGGCTTAATCTACTAGAGTAAGGGCTATGAGTGATTTTCCAGCATTCCTTCAGGGGGCGGAACAAGAGTTGAATGCGAATATCTATAAATATGATGATTTCGTACGAAGCAGACTGCGTGCTACCAATAACAAAATTGGAGAAGTTCTTCTTGATATTCTGATTGAGAAGACAGATGGGAAATACCGTAAAAATCAAATTACACCCTTACGCCGTCATCAACTCGATCAGGTCATGTATATATGGCATATTACGGATGCTGGTATTTATCTACAAAACCCCGGACGTATTGCTAACTTAAATATTAGTCACGACTTTGGCGAAGATATTTTCGAAAGCCTGGACGAGATGTATGATGCTGTCAGAGAGCGTCTTCCTGAATCTCAATTTAAGCAAGAAATACTGAATACAGTTCATGAAATTGATCTGATGACAAAGCATTATAAAGGCAAACAGCAAGTCATTACAGATAGAGAACATTATAAACGTTTTTTAAAAAATCCCAACACAAGCGCTGCAAAACTACTTGATCATATTAACAATTCATCTACAACAATCGGGATTCCTGGAAAGTCAATTGCTGAACAGGCAGAGGATATTGATCGCTTTTCTTTGCTTTATTTACATGAAACATATTTAGCAGGAGATGGTAAACGCTACACTTATAGGGACATGGCAACGGCGCTCCACCCCGACCAGGCAGAATTTTATGAAGTTGCAGAAAAGATGGCGACTGATGTCATCAATATAAAACGCCTGTACCATGAGGGCTATCCTAAGTCTCAAAGACCCCATAAGAAAATAGGTGTAGAGATGCCAGAGCCAGAACAGTTAAAGTCGATTAAAGGTTTTAGTGATTTACCCAAAATTCTAGAACCACGTCTGGTTGTTTTGGCTGCCGCAAAAAAATCGTTAGCCGCAGCCTGGGTAGAAAAGTTGCAACTAGGAAATTCAGAGAATTTTTCCAATTCATCTCTTGCAGAACCACCTTTCCAGTAATACAACTACCCCATGATGGAAGATACACAGCTTGATATTCACAGCTTCGAAGGCGCGGCAGAAGGGCCTTCTTTTACAGCATTTGGCGCGGTGCACGGCAATGAAAAATGCGGCACCCAAGCCCTCACGCGCATTTTGAAGCACATAGAAGATGGCGATATTGAAATCATTGCCGGAAAATTTACAACCATTCCGATCTGCAACCCCCGCGCTTATAAACAGGATGTTCGTTTTGTCGAGCGCAATTTGAACCGCTTCATGTCGCCCAAAGAAAACCCGGAGCATTACGAAGATCACCTTGATAACGTGATTTGTCCTGTGCTGGATCAGACGGATTTTCTTCTTGATCTGCATTCCTATAGCTCGCAGGGAGAGCCATTTATTCTCCTGGACTTTGCAGAGTCTGAAACAGCTAATTTTGGAAAAATGCTCGGCGTCCCGCGCTGTATTTACGGTTGGGCAGATGCGATGAAAAAAAGCGATGATGTTGTCGACAAACACCAGTCCATGGGCACATGTGAGTACACGCGTGAACAGGGCGGTGTGGCGCTGACAATGGAATGCGGTACGCATGGTTATGAACGCGCCGCTGATTTTGCTTTTGAAGCGGTTTTAAATGCGCTCGAAAGCTTGAAAATTGCGAAGGTCAATCCGGATCTGCATATCATGGATTTGCCGAATGAAAATCATTTTAACATCAAGATGCGCGGTGCGCGCCTTAAACAAAAAGACGGTGACTTCACCGAAGACTGGACCAATATGCACCCTGTCAAGGAAGGCACCGTTATCGCCCGTTACGACGATGGAGAAGAACTAATCATCCCAAAGGATGGCTATGTCGTTTTGCCAAACCGCAAAGCCGGCATTGGCCATGAATGGTTCTTTTGGGGTATCGAACAGCCTTTTGAATAGAAACTGCTACGGGATTAAGCCTTTTAGCTCAGGATCAATACCATGCTGGGTTATTGTACGCCCATGCTCCGCAAATTGGTTATGAGACACCTGTCTAAAATATGTGCCAAAAATGCTTTGGCCAGATTTATTTTCGCCACGTTCAGTATGGTGTCTGATCAACAATTCAACTTCCCAATCATCCATACTCACCTCTATTACTTCAAAAACTATTCGGATTTCACAAAGTCGATGATAGCATCGGCCTGTTCTTTGGTGGCGATGATTTCGGCTTTACCACCGGCTGTTGGTCTGTATTCAAGTGATCCATAGGGCAGTCCAACTTTTTGGCCGCGCAAAACGCCAAAAGCCATGGCCAGGTACAGCACTTCCGCACGACCGCCATTGGCACTGAACAAAACATTCTTTACTTCGCCAATCTTGCGGCCATCCTCACTTTTCACCGTAGCGCCAACAACATTTTTAACACTTGTGTCGTCTTCATCTTCACCGGCTGCCGTCGCAATATTCGCAAGCAGGTCAGGATATATATTTTCCATCTGGTTATCGTCAAAAGCCAACGCATAACCATTGGAAACAGAGCTGATATTCATCTGGCGATAATTCAGATATACGGCCGGTCCCAAACGCAAACGATTGAAATCCACATAAAGTGATTCAATAGAACCATTGGAGCTCAGAATAATATCATTCACTTCACCGATAACTTTGTTTTTGTTATCAAGGACACGCCTTCTCAGGATTTTATCGGCACGTTCATAGCTGGAGCGTTGCATCGGATCAATGCGATTGAGTTCTGACAGCGTCTCCATATATTGGTTATAGGCGCTTTGTGCCTGCGCAATGGAGGGCATGGCGCTTAGAACCATAAGAGTGGCAATCAAAATAAATAGGCGCGGGAATGTCATATGTTTTCTCCTTAAATTTCGCCTTTGTTGTAGCGCATATAGAGCCAAAACACAAGGATGTTTTCATAATTTTCTTGTGTTGCTTAAGGGTAATCTATTCTGACCAGATAGAGCCCGTCAGAAGGTGCGGTGGGCCCACCTTTGGTGCGGTCACGAGCCTCCAGAGCGGCTTTAAGATCATCAGCGCTCCACTTGCCTTCACCGACCAGTGTCAGTGTCCCAACCATATTGCGCACCTGATGGTGAAGAAACGAGCGACCTTCAGCCTCGAAAATTATTTCCTGACCATCATACGCATCATAATCGCGCGCGGTTACATCAAGCCTTGCAAGCGTTTTTTCTGGCGACTTGGCCTGGCATTGTGAATCCCTGAACGTCGAAAAATCATGATAGCCGATTAAAATTTGTGCAGCCGTCTTCATGGCCTCAACATCAAGCGGTCTTCTGATATGCCAGACAAGGCCTTGTTCAATAGCCGGGAAAGCCGGACGGTTGAGCAGGCGGTATTGATAAAGTTTGTTTTTTGCGTGAAAGCGCGATTCAAAATCATCAGAAACCTCTTCGACTTTGACAATCGTAATCGGCTGTGGCCGCAGGAAAGCGTTGATGGCTTTGGCAATTTCAAACGGCTCCATATCGCGCGAGAATTTATCAAGATCAACATGAGCGACCTGGCCTTTCGCATGCACCCCGGCATCGGTGCGACCAGCAGCGTGGATTTTTACGTCCTGCTGAGAAAAACTTGCGATTGCTTCTTCTATGGCCTGCTGAACAGTCGGCACGTCGTCCTGGCGCTGCCAACCGGCATAATCTGTACCTTTATATTCGATGGTTAGTTTATAACGGGTCATGAAAATTTATCGCCCGGCTTAATATACCCGCCATTCACCGCCGAAACAAAATCCATCGCCTTGGCCCCGGCGGACTGACATTTGGTGATTTGCAAAATGGTCCGGCCACCACAGACAACGTGACCGTCCTTGTCCAGAATAGTTCCGGCACTATCGCCTTCCCCGCACAGCGAGCCAATATGATCGGGATAGGAAGCAACAGGCGTAACAATGGCTTCGCGTATTTTCAGGCGCTTCCCATCAACTTCGCTCCATACCCCCGGCCAGGGATTAAGCGCACGGATTTGCCGATCAATCTCGATAGCGGTTTTGTTCCAATCCACCCGCCCATCTTCTTTGCTCAGCAGCGGCGCGTAAATTGATAACGCATCATCCTGTATTTCTGGTTCAAAGCCATCGCCTTCAGCCAGTTTATCGATCACCTCTTCAATCACCGCCGAACCCATCCCGGCCAACTCATCATGAAGACTTTGCGCGGTTGTTTGCGGCCTGATTTTCACCTCACGTTTTAAAAGCATCGGGCCAGTATCCAGCCCCTCATCCATTTGCATGATCGTAATACCGCTCTCCTCATCACCCGATAAAATCGCATGTTGAATCGGTGACGCCCCGCGCCAACGCGGTAAAATCGATGCATGAATATTGAGGCAACCATATTTCGGCGCGTCCAAAACAGCCTTGGGCAGGATCAAGCCATAAGCCGCCACCACTGCAACATCAAGATTATGCCCGGCGAACTCTGCCTGCCGCTCTTCCTTCTTAAGCGACTTCGGCGTAAAGACCGGAATGCCATGATCATCGGCATAAATATGAACCGGGGAAGGCTGCACTTGCTGGCCCCGCCCTTTTGGGCGGGGTGGCTGAGTGTAAACGCACACGACTTCGTGGCCACTCGAGCGCAGCGCATCAAGCGCCGGAACCGCGAAATCCGGCGTCCCCATAAAAGCGATGCGTAAAGCGGACATAGCCTAAAGTACTTCCTGTTTTTTGAGCTTGTCCACCCGGCGTAAAATCATATTGCGTTTAAGGGAAGAGAGATAATCCACAAACAGCACACCGTTTAAATGATCAATCTCATGCTGCACACAATGAGAGAGCAAGCCATTAGCCTCGATCTCTGCTTCCTTGCCGTCGTAATCGAGGTATTTAACCTTTACGATGGCCGGGCGCTCAACATCCGCGTATTGCTGCGGGATCGACAGGCACCCTTCTTCCATTACGCTCATGTTTTCGGATTTCCAAACCACTTCCGGGTTGGCCATACAGATTGGGCCGGGGCCTTCCTCCTCTGCCTCTTCGTCGCGACGGGTGGTATCAATGACCAGTACACGGTTGAGCATGCTGACCTGATTGGCGGCCAGACCAATGCCCGGCGCCTCGTACATCGTCTCCAGCATGTTATCCATTTGCTGACGAATAGCGTCATCAACCTTTGCCACAGGCTGCGCCTGCTGCTTCAGGACCGGATCGGGAACAATGATAATATCGTATTTGCTCATAGAAATGAGGTAATGCTTTCAGCCCGTTTGGTCAAGAAAACTGTGGTTTTGAAAAATGTCTTGCAAGGCTTACGGCTCTTGTGTAGTTTCCGCCGGTGCGGGATTATTGTTATTAATTATGGATAATAAAGGGTGCAAATCATGTATGAATATGAGAATAAAAAAACTGGGCAGATACCGGCTGGTTCTGACCTGGCCACAGGATCATTCCTACCGGTAGCAAAAGTCGGTTTTCATGGTAATGACGGTTTAGTGCTTGGGGAAAACCAGTCCCTTGGGTATGAAGAAAAGCTGGCACTTTATAAATCAACTCAGAATCTGGAAGGCCAACAACTTCTGGCCACGTTACCGGTAAAAGACCGCTAAGCGCGCTTTTTCTCTTTTTCATCTTCGCCGGTAAGGGCTAGAATCCGCGGTGTTTCTTCGACCGGCCGCATATCCGGCAGTTCTTTATCCGTACCACCATGCAAATCTTTAAATTTACGGGCAGCAGGCAAAACCTGACGTTCCAGAGAGCCCACCGCTGAATCATAACCCTTCATCGCACTTTGCAGGCCTTTGCCAACCTTCTCTATATGATCGGTAAAAGTAAGTAGACGTTTATAGAGATCAGTGCCAAGCGCAGAAATTTCCTGCGCATTCTTGGCCAGATCAACCTGACGCCAGCTCACCCCAACCACGCGCAGCAACGACATCAGCAAAGTTGGTGAAGCGATAATCACATTTTTTGTGGCGGCAAAATCGACAATCTCCGGATCAGCGCGCAGGGCGATTGAATAGATATGCTCGGATGGCAAGAACAACACAGTGAAATCCGGACTATCGATATTTTCCCAATAACCCTTTTTCCCGAGAGCCTTCACATGTTCGCGCACCTGCCGCGCCAGATTTTTCATGAGAGTTTTGTGATCATCTTCACTCAAATCCTCCGCCAGACGCTGCGCAAATTCATTCAGCGGCGCTTTGGAATCAACAATAATATTAAAACCATCCTGCATACGAATCACCGCATCGGGCTGTTGCCGCCCGTTTTCGGTGTTCATCGACACTTGTGTTTCGTAGTGCACACCCTTGATCAGCCCTGATTTTTCCAGCAAACCTTCGAGGATAAATTCACCCCACGCCCCTTGCGCCGATGGATCGCGCAACGCGCCAACCAGTTTTGCGGTTTCCTTACCCAGAGATTGCAGATCTTCGCGCAGCGCTTTGTCCGTTCCCTTGACCTGTTCCAAAGCCCCGGCCATTGCTTCGAGTTGTTTGTGAACAGGTTTGACCAGATCATCAATCGCACGCTGGCGTTTATCAAGATCATGGGCGCCGTCTTTATGGGCATCCTTCAGCCGGGATTCGGCCAGCTTTAAGAATGCCTCATGGGCCTGCTGGACAGCTTCCTGCGCGGTTAGTTTGAACTGGCCATCGAGCTGGCTGCGCGCCATTTCCTCGGCCACAATTTGCGCCTGAAGCGCAGCATTATCGCGCTCAAGCTTTGTCCGCGAGACCTGGAAAATAAGGGCAGCAACCAAAGCGCCGCCAATAAACCCGGCAGCGGCATAAATCCATTCGATCCCAATGGCCTGAAAATCTATTGCCTCAAACATAATGTCTGCTAGCTTAATCCCTATGAGAACAAAATACAAAACGGAATCTGGAAACGCCCTGATATATGTACTGATCGCAATTGCGCTCTTTGGCGCTTTGAGCTTCACCTTGGGCCGCCAGACCGATAACGGCGAAGTCAGCACGATAAGCAATCAAAAGGCTGAATTATATGCCACGCAGCTGATTTCCTACGCTGCGCAGGCCAAGCAGATCATCGATCAGATGGGTTTTACCAACACCGATATCGATGATCTCGATTTTGTGCTGCCCGGCGATACCGTGCCTTTTAACGCCGCGCCGCATATCGACAAGGTCTATCACCCGGAAGGCGGCGGCTTGATGCAGGGCAAAATCCCGGCAGAAATCATGACCACAGGAGTCGCCGCCCCGCCATCGGGCTGGTATCTCGGACGGTTTAACAATGTCGAATGGACGACAACGGCCAACATGGACGTTATTCTGATCGCCTATCAGATTAACCAGCAGGTCTGCGAAAAAATTAATGAAAAAATTAATGGCTCGACCGCCATTCCGACCATGACCGATTCCATCAAGGAAACCATGATTGATGATGCCACCGTTGGCTATGGCGCTGGCGCCAATACCGACCTCACGACTGACGGCGGCGATATCTGTCCCGCTTGTGATAAAATGACAACGCTCTGTGTCGAAAATCAGGCGCAAACGGCCTACGGATTTTATACGATTTTAGCGGATCAGTGATCTACGTAACTGGCAATAGCCGCCTGTAGCTCTTCTATACCCACTGTTTTCAAAGCACTTGTCACGGAAATTATAGGAAAAGCGGCGGCCTGTTTTTTGATTTTTTCTTGTACCGATGCCATTACTTTTTCCAAATCCTGGTCTTTCACCTTGTCAGTTTTGGTTAAAACAATACGATACGACACAGCCGTTTCATCCAGCATTTTCATCAGCTCGACATCACTGTCCTTCAACCCATGCCGCCCATCGACCAGAATAAGAACGCAGCGCAAACTCGGACGGCCACGCAAATATTTCTTAATAAGCTTGTTCCAGTCATCGCGCTGTTTTTTTGAAACCTTGGCATAGCCATAGCCCGGCATATCGACCATATAAAGCGCACCACCCAGATTAAAGTAATTAAGCTGCTGCGTCCGGCCCGGTGTATTAGAGGTTTTGGCCAATGTATTGCGTCCGGTCAAAGCGTTAACCAGCGTGGATTTCCCAACATTAGAGCGCCCAGCAAAAGCCACTTCGGCCCTGTCTGCCGCCGGCAATTGCTCAAGCCCCGCCACGCCCAGGACAAAATCACAGGGGCCGGCGAATAATTTTCTGGCTTGTTCCAGATCCTGTTGTGAAAATTCCTGTTCCATATTACGAACCCTCAAGAGAAGTGAGAGATTATTTCTTTTTCTTCTTCTTTTTGGGCTTGGGCGGCTTGATGTCTTTTGGCTTCTCATTATCCTCATGTTCACCAAACAAAGCGTCCTCAACATCCTCTTCGACCATCCCGACCAGCGGATGTACTGCCGGACCTTCTTCAACGGCCTTTTCCAACTCGGCGTTGATCTCGTCCTTATCAAACAGATAAATCGGCACGCCAACCGAACGCATAATAATCGTCTGCTGAATAATCGAAAGAATAGCGCTAATCGTCCAATAGATCACCAGACCAGACGCAAAGCGTGAAAGCACATAGGTAATTATAAAAGGAAAATAGTTCATCATATCGCGCTGTATCGGATCCTGTGGCGGCGGGTTTAACTTTTTCTGGAAAATCATCGCCACCAACATAATACACGGCCAGACACCAATCTGGAGAAATCCCGGCACGTCATAGTCAAACAGGCCAAACAGATTAAAAACGCTGGTGGGATCAGGCGCAGACAGATCCTGAATCCAACCAAAAAATGGTGCGTGGCGTATTTCTATCGTGGCAAACAGCACCTTATAAAAGGCAAAGAAAATCGGAATCTGTATGAGGATCGGGAAACACCCGGCCATCGGATTCACACCCTCGCGCTCATACATTTTCATCAGTTCCTGTTGCAACATCGTCTTGTCGGTACCATGCGTTTCACGCAGCTCTGCAATCTGCGGTGCCACCTTTTTCATTTTTGCAAAGGAGCGATAGGAGGTATTAGTCAGTGGAAACACAGCCGTACGCACAATCAAAGTCATCAGAATAATGGCAATCCCCATATTGCCCGTCAACGTACCGAAAAAATGTAGCGCGTAAAAGAAGACATATTTGGTCATGAAATAAAACATGCCGAAATCAACAGCGAGATCAAAATTGGGAACACCGAGTTTTTCCCCGTACTCCTCAAGCTTAAAGACCTCTTTGGCCCCAGCGAAAACATGGCTGCTAACAGCGCCGCTTTTACCCGCCGCAATGTCTACAGCTGCACCAAGAAAATCAACCTGATAGCGGCCCTTCCGTGGGTCCTCTCGCGAAGGCACGTAGTTATAGCGGTATTTAACATTTTCGGCCTGTGGCGGGATCAGTGTCGCCATCCAGTATTTTTCGGTAAAACCAATCCAGCCGCTCGTCGCCTGACGTGTTACCACCGGCTCTTTCTTTAGCTTCTTATAGGAAATTTCATGCAGTTCCTCACCGATATAACCGATGGGCCCTTCATGTGCTATCCAGCGCCCCTGAAAGTCCTTGGGAATACCGGTTTGCGCGATCAGACCAAAGGGATAAAGCGTAACTTCTGCGCCGGTATTATTGGCAACGTCTTGCGTAATTTTAAAAACGTAATCTTCATCAATTTCAATCCGGCGCGTAAAAACCAGACCCGCCTTGTTATCCCAGACCAGCGTCACCGGAGAACTTTGTGTCAGCTTATCATTGTCGCGCACCTGCCATATTGTGTCCGGCCCCGGAACAGCAACATTTTTTTCCTTGGCAACCCAGCCATAATCAACATAACGCGGGAACTCGGTGTTTTTTGGTGAGAGCAAAATGACATTTTTTTTATTTTTCAAAGTGTCAAAATGTTTGGCAAGACTGATATCATCAAGACGTCCGCCCTTCAGAGAGATCGAGCCGAAAATCTTGCCGTTATCAAGTTTCAAACGCCCGGTTTCATCCAAAATTTCTTCGCGCGGCCGTGCTTTGGCTATTTCAGTACCACCCGGCGCTTCGATATTGGCCAGCTCTGCCTGCACTTTTTGCTGCTGACGCAAGGCTTCCGCTTTCGGCTGCGCCACAAAATGGTCGAAAACAAAATAGAGAGCCAGCGAACAAACGAAAAAGATAAAGAGATTACGCAAATCCCCCGGATCCATATCACCCTGTTTTTGTATCATACCCGCCGCCCTTATCTCTTTATGTCTTGATGGATGGAGCGTTTATAGCCGAAGAGCGCGCTCCAATCAAAGCTTTTAGGCACCGGATCATCCCATTTGCACTGACACCAGGGATGGCACTTCAAAACCCGCCTTATGCTTAAGGCAAGACCCTTGATAACACCATGCTTTTTCAGCGCCTCCAGCGCATAAGCCGAACAGGTTGGATGAAAGCGGCAGCGCGGCCCCAGAAGCGGTGAAACCACAGTGGTGTAAAGACGTATGGGAAGTTGAATAAATCTGATTAGAAGGCTTTTCATGGCTTTACTTGCTATATCCCGTTTTTTCCAGGCACCACTTTAGATCATTTTGCAGGGTTTCATAGGGCCGCGTGGCACTTAAAACCCGCCCGATCAGCACATAATCGCAGGACTCCTTGGCATGAAGCGGCAAAATATCGGCCGCCACAGCCCGCAAACGGCGCTTGATGCGGTTGCGCTTCACGGCGGATTTATCAACCCGCTTGGTCACTGTATAGCCAACCCTACACTGGCCCAGATCATTGGGCGCGACCTGCAGGACCAAGCCATGCGAAACCCATTTCGTGCAGGACGCATTCATCCTGACAAAATCAGCACGTTTTTTGATGGTTTCAAGAGGTTTTGCTGTATCGGCCTGCATGGTGCAGCGCCTTTCGAAATTAAGCGCTCAGGCGCTTGCGGCCTTTGGCGCGACGACGGGCAAGAATGGCGCGACCGGCACGATCAGCCATACGTGCACGAAAACCGTGGCGGCGGGCGCGAACTAGTCTGCTGGGCTGAAATGTACGTTTCGTAGACATTGCTATGGTGCTCCATTTTTGTAAGTCCGGTGTTTATAACGGGTATTATGGTGTTTTGTCAATTATTACCATTCAAATAATCGGCATGAATATCAACTGTATCTATCTTATTGATATTGCTATAGTTTTTATCCAGCCACAGCCGCGCCTGCTCCCGCCCCAGATCACGCAATTCGCATAGAAAACCCCAATCCGTATCAAATTTACTGGCGATGGTTAAATCGCACATCACGTCATCGGTGCGGATCGCGTGAATGAGGACGTTTTTATAATCACTGCGGTATTTGTCTTTGAGCATTTTTTCATCAACCAACTTCTTCACAAAGGCGATTGAACGCAGCTCCTTAATCAGCGATCCATTAAAGGTAATCTCATTCACGCGGTTTTCGATTGTATAGGCTTCTTTGGGAATTTCGGGGCGTTCGATCGGGTTGATATGCACGATCAGGATATCGCGGCACTCGGCTTCATAAAACAGCGGCCACAGTGCCGGATTGCCCATATAGCCACCATCCCAGTAATTCTCGCCGTCAATCTCCACCGCCTGGAACAAAAACGGCAGGGCGGCAGAAGCCATCAACACATCAATGCTAACCTCTTTATTTTTGAATATCTTCTGTGTGCCCGTGCGAACATTGGTCGCGCTGATAAACAATTTGGTGCATTCACAAAGATGAATTTCCTCGAAATCGATGGTTTTTTCCAAAATATCGCGCAAGGGATTGATATCCAGCGGGTTGAACTGATAGGGAGAAATGCTGCTCTTCATCGCCTCGAGCATGGCAAAGGACGCCGCATGACCGCCACCAAAATTCTGGGTCCAGCTCTCGGCCCAGTTTTGGGCAAAGGGGTTAAACATGGCAGTCATCTCTTCAAGCCCCGGCCAACTGGTTTTGCGCACAGGACTATAGAGAAGACCGGCATCGGAAACCCCCTTCCAGAAGCTCTCCAGCATCTCCCGCGCGCGCGGATAACCGCCCTCGCTGCGCCCCTGCGCCAGAGCTGCCGCATTCATCGCCCCGGCAGAGGTGGCAGTAATACCCTCGATATCCAGTCGCCCGTCTTCCATCAGGTAATCAAGCACACCCCATGTATAAGCGCCATGCGCCCCACCACCTTGCAGCGCCAGATTGATTTTCTTTTTATGTTTGGTGGCTGCGCTCATTTTTCCTCTTTAAATAATCAGGTACTCAAAAAAACGCAGAAATAGAAACTGGGCCTATCGGTCTCAGCTTATCGGTCTCAGCTTATCGATCACCCATCGCCTGTTTCATAAAGAAACGCTTGGCCGGTGGGAATTTTGAAACAGCCTTGAGGCCGGCCCGGCGAATAAATCGCACAGGTGGAATATTGTTGGAAAACAGCCGCACCAGCCCGTCCGTCACCGCCACCATGCTCATATTGTCGAAGCGGCGCTGGCGCTGGTAAGTCTGTAGCAATTCATCCGAGCCAATATCCTCGCCGCACTCATGGGCACCACGCACCAGATCGGCCAGTGCCTTCACATCACGAAAACCAAGATTAAGCCCCTGCCCGGCAATCGGGTGGATGCCATGGGCGGCATCAGCGACCAGCGCCATGCGCGGGGCAATATATTCGGCGGCGTGAATAAGACTTAAGGGGAAGCACATGCGCTCATTAATCATACGCACAGTTCCGTATTCTTTCGGGAAACGAGACGCGAGCTCAACCTCAAATTCCGTATTGTCCAGCCTCATAAGCGAGTCTTTCTTTTTGCCATGCTCTGTGAAAACAACAGAAGAGCGATGGATGCCCTTATCATCATCGGCCATAGGCAAAATCGCGAACGGACCCGAAGGCCAGAAATGTTCGACCGCCATATTGTCATGCGGATGCTCGTGCTCGACGGCGCAGATGACAGCGCGCTGGCGGTAATTCCATTCGCGCGTGCGCACGCCCATCCATTCGCGCGTGAAAGAGCCCCGGCCATCAGCGCCAATGACAAGACGCGCTTTGATCGCTTCGCCCTCTTGAAAAAGGCATTTTACGTGGTCATCCTCACGGGCAAAATCACTGATCTTCTGCGGTGCGAGATGATCGATGGTCTTCAAAGATTGAATGCGTTTGAGCAATGCCTTTCGTATGGCGCTGTTATCGGCAATCCAGCCAAAACTTTTATCTTCTGCTTCTGTGCTCAGGAAATTAAGCAGCACAGGGCTAGCGCCATCGAGAATGCGGATATCATCAATCGGGCACGCTTGCTGGTCCAGATCATCCCATATGCCAGCCTCTTCGAGGATTTTGCGTGAGCCGTAGGATACGGCCGTCGTGCGGCCATCGGTTTTGATCTGCTGCTCAGGGTCAGCCTGGTCAATACAGGCCACAGAAAGGCCGGAATCCCCCAGCAAACAGGCCAGACTCATCCCGGCCAACCCGCCACCAATAATGGCAATGTCATAGATATCCTCGTTCATGAAAGCGAGATTAGCGCCCTAGGAAATCTAAAGCAAACGCCATTTAAGCGTGGCAAGGCAGCTCGAAACAAAACCAAAGGTTTTGTTCGACTCCTTTTAAGAAGCAAACAAGTCCTGCGGACTTGCTTTGCGGCGAGGCGCGCGGAATGTACCCCTTTGTACATGAGCACGGCGAGACCGAAGGATAACGATGTCCACGGTTGAATGGCGGAAGCTTAAGAAATCGGCGAGTCGACTTTGACAGGCAGATCAGCCGCAATAGGCTCATCATCCATCATTTCGATCATGCCGGTCGGTTGCACTGCGAAATTGGCGATGAATAGCGCATTGGAATAAAACACCACTGCATCACACAGGAAATGAGCTTGCTCGTTCATACCCTCAAAGCTGGCCGGGCGGATGGTGCCTTCGATAACGGAGCGTGTCGTATCGTCCATTTCGGCTGGCATATTCGGATCTTCCATGCTCTCGGCGATATAGAACGGGCCTTCTTCACCACGCACGAAATAGCAGAAGAAACGTAAATATTCGAGCACGTTTTCTTCATTCACTTTGACCGGTGCCTTGGCATTCACTTCATGAATAGGTGGAGATGTACCATTCAAGCGAAAGAGATTTCCCTGATCCGTCAGGTAATAAATGTTCAGTTTTTTATTCACCCAGTTGGGATCACGCACACGGATCAGCGCAATGGATTCATAAAAAGGCAGCATGCGCCAATGCACTTCCGTGCTCTCGGCAGCAACGCGATATTTGCCATCAATCGGGTTAATTTGCTCCAGAAACCCTGTGAGCTCATCACCTTGGACAGGGTTCCATTTATCGTCCTGGTACATAAAAATTCCTTAAATTTGCCCTAAAATTCGTTGGGCGCGTTAACCGCGCTATTTTGACACAAAATTAGCCGAGCGCAAGCCCCTGTTTATTAAACACTTTTGTCGTCAATTGTAAATGTTTTTTGGTAAAGCTCCGGCACCTTTTTAGCAGCAATCCATGCCCCTAAAGAAAAAGCCCCGGACATCCGGGGCTTTCCTTAATTCTTAGTGCAAAACAACCTTAGAAGGTTTCTGAGTCACAACCAGCTCTATCGCTGATAAGCTCTTCTATCGTGCCACCCCAGTCGATAGTGGCAGGCGTTCCCTCAGCGGCTCTACCAAGAGCATCGCCAACACAGCCTGTCTCATCACCGGCTTCCGGCGCGATATTGGCCAGCTCTTCTGGTGTTAACTCGCCACCTTCGCCGCCTGCAGCAGGAGCAATACTCGCTAGAGCCGCAGCTGTGGTTGGATCAAGGTTGATCGGTGGCAGACCCGTAATGGTCACATTCAGACCACTAACGCCGGGACCAAACGGACCGAACTCATCGAAGACCCGCTCCTGATCGATACCATCGACGGTAAACCCGAAGAAGAAGATACCGATATCGCCACGATCCGGGAAGTGGAAGAACTTGTCTTCCAGGAAGTTGAACTGATCAAGTGTCAGCAACCCACCGGTTGTGCTTGGCGTAACAGTGCCAAACGGTGTGACATAAGTCGAGTTCAGCGCATTCTGCCAGATCGGAAGATCCGCTTCCATGTCGTAGAAGGCGAAATTATCGAGGGCTACAAAGTAGTCATCTCCACCCAGGAAGCCATTGAAGAACTGTGAACCGATGGTTCCACCATAATTGGTAGGCACGACACCAGGAGAGAACGGTGTTGAACCTGGGCCATCAACATCAACCAATGCAAGATCAGCATAACCTTCCGTCGGAACGTAGGTCTTCAGAGGATAACCCTGCCATGCGCCAAACTGACGTGGTGTGATTTTCTGGAAGTCATGCTCTTCGTAGCCGCCACCATAATAGCCATCAAGACCATCCTTGTCGCCACCATGGTGCTTGCCTTTGATCGTAGAGAAATCAAATGGGTTGAAGAACAGACCAATCTGAGAACCTTCGCCACCAACGGTGTTGATGAAGCTATTGCCTTCACCCGTCAGATCAATCAGACCGCTTTCGAAATTCGCACCAATGTTATTATTGATGAAATCATTACCGGAAACGATAATTCTGTTGCCGTCCGGATCAAACTCACCAAGAACATTGCTGTCGAATCTGGCGTTAAACGGACCGGAAACATAAAGGCCGTTCTTAACACTATTTTCTACATGGTTGTTAAGAACTTCCGCACGGTCATAGCCGGTAATTTCGATACCGTCTCCATGAGCCTCACCATAGTAGTTGACGCTATCGCCATACTTGCCTTTTTTGCCGCCAAAGCCGATTTCTTCCGGCTCTTCGCCTTCAGGCTCTTCCATTTCTTCAGCAGGTGTGCCGGAGTCGATAACCGTGTTACCGGAGATCACAGCACTGAAGCGAACTCCACCACCGCCGCTACCACTACCACCGTACGCGATGGTTTCAGGCTCTTCGCCACCACAGTCACCATCACAAGGTTTCTCGTTTGCGAAGAAGCCAGCATAACCAATGACCTTAATACCATCATCGCCAGCATCGTAGACATTGTTGTCAGCGATCAGAAGGGACGTAATACCTTCGGTTTCGATACCATCATCACTTGGACCTTTTGATGTTTCGCCTTCTTCGTTAATTTTACCGATCTTGTTATCAGTAATCTCAACATAGGTTTTCAGGAAGTACGGGTTGTAGTCACCGCCACCAAAGTTCTCGGCGCGAATGTCCGGATTATCTTGCTTACCTTCATAGCCAGGCAGACCATATTTGAAGTAGCCAGAGTGAACATGGATACCATCGGCACCGTGATCATCCTGAAGACGCTCAAGAGTTTTACGGAATTGTTTACCGTACTTGCCGCCTTTTTCACCAGAACCACCACCATAGTAGCCTTCGTGCTCTTCATACTCTTCGATGTAATCCTCAACGACCTTGCCAACATTTTTGATCTTGTTGTTGTGGATGCGTGTATTGCCGCTCCACACAACCTGAACACCGTCATCGGCTGTCTTGTTGATACGGTTATTGGTCACCTTGACCGCAAAGCCTGGAAGGGCAGTGCCAACATCGCCATCACCATATCTACGGACGCTACCAAGAACTTCACGAACATGGATCGCATCAGCGCCAAATCCATCGTGACGATCACGTTTGCCGCCAGAACCGCCGGAACCGGAACCGCCGAAGTTTTCAGCGCTTTCGATCTTATCGCCACCACCATGGTGACCGTGATGACCATTATCCAGACTGTTGACGCCAACATTCTTAATGTAGTTGCCATCGATCTTCGTCCGGCCGCTACGGACCACTTCAATACCGTCATCACCTGTTTTGTTGATGCGGTTATCTGTGATCTTGACAGCGTAGCCACCACCGTAATAGCCACCACCATAAATGCTGTCACTTTGAGGGGCATCGATAGTCTGCTGAATAACATCATTGGCAAAAACATCACGAACATGGATCGCGTCGGCACCGTAATAGTCGCCACCGCTGAATTTCATGATGCTGGTGTTACGGTAATCTTTACCACCACCATAGTAGCCATTGTCGTCTTTATCGCCACCACCGTAGTAGCCATCGCCACCGCCATGATGCTTACCATCTTGAATTTTCTGATAGCCCTTCAAACCGACATTGTAGATATCGTTATTGTCGATCAATGTCCGGCCACTGCGCAGAACCTCAACACCGTCATCGCTGACGTTTTTGATGTCATTGTCGCGAACCACGACAGCATATTGCTGGAAGTGACCGCCATAGCCACCACCGTAGTATCCATCAATCGGAGCCGGAGGCGCGGGTTGATCAGTATTACCATGAACGCCACGAATATGGATCGCATCGGCACCGTACTTACGGTCAGGGCCTGTGCGACGGCTGTATTCATGATCACCACCGTTAATATCGGCTTTTTCTCCACCACCATAGTAGCCATCACCACCATGACGCTTATTGACAACCTTGGTCACACCAACATTTTTAATTTTGTTGCCCTCAACCAGCGTTGAACCGGAGTAAACAACCTCGGCACCATCGTCACCGGTGGTGTCGATGTAGTTATTAAGAATATTTACATCATAGTTGCGGAAGCCTTTGCCACCGGAACCGCCACCGTAGTAACCAGCACCTTCGTCACTGGCATTATCGGCAGCAATTGCCAGGATCTGACTGTTCCCGGTATTGCGAACATGGATGCCGTCAGCGCCATTGCGTCTGTCACCACCAGAGAAGACCATGGTACGGGAGCGGTCCTTGCGGTACTTACCGCCAGAGCCGGAACCACCCTTGTTGTTCTCGTCATTTTCAACTTTATCATTCTTGTGATCGTTGTCATGACCACCTTTGCCACCGGAGCCGCCTTTTTTACCATCATCATAGACGGTCTGGTAATCAATAAGGCCTGTGTTGCTGATATGATTTTCTTCGATCAGCGTGCGGCCGCTATCGACAACTTCAACACCATCATCGCTGGTATTGTTGATGTCGTTGTCGCGAACCACGACAGAATATGGGTTGAAGTGGCCTTTGCCGCCTTTATCGCCGGAACCACCTTTGGTTTCCGCATTGATAAAGTTGATAAATCCATTGCCACCAATACCGCGAACATGGACACCATCAGCACCATGACGACGATCAGGACCAGTGCGATAGCTGTATTCGCCATGATAATCATCGTAAACAGCGGTAACACCAGTGTTTTCAACATCGTTACCAGCAATCAGAACGCTATGGTAGTCGCCAAAGTACGGGAACTCGTCCTTGGCAGCGCCTTCTTCGTCCTGTGGACCTGTCTCAAGACGAGGCTTTTCGAAGTTTTCTGCAACAACTTCGATACCGTCATCACCTGTGGTGTCGATGTTGTTATCAAGGATATTGACATCAAAGCGTTGGGATTTGCCTTTGCCGCCAGATCCGCCCTTACCACCGGAGCCGCCTTTATATTCGCCACCGCCAAAGTTGTTGGCAGCGATTGCAGGATTGTTGTCACCAGTAAAGCGAACATGGATACCATCGGCGCCATGATGATCGCCACCTGAGAAGTACAATGTGCGGTAGCCGCCTTTGCCGGAACCACCGGAACCGGAACCACCTTCATTTTTACTATTAGCTTTATCGCCACCACCATGATGACCACCTTTAGTGTAAATATATTGACGCTCAACAAGACCTGTGTTGCTGATATCGTTCTCTTCGATCAGCGTGCTGCCACTATCAACAACTTCAACACCGTCATCGCTGGTATTGTTGATGTCGTTGTCGCGAACCACGACGTCATGTTGTTCAAACTGGCCACCTTTACCGCCGGAGCCGCCTTTGCCGCCTTTATCCTGGATACCGGCAAGAACAAAGCCTTCACCATTGACATTACGGATAGAGATACCATCACCACCGTGGCCGTAATGATCGCCACCATTGCTGTAGTAACCACCATAATAAGGATCAGCACCTTGAGCATTCTCAGCACCGATATTTTTGATTTCCAGACCACCGGAAACGCCGGTGTTTTCGATGTCGTTACCTTCAACAATTGTTGAGCCGGAATTAATAACTTCAACACCATCATCACCAACGACATTAATGTCATTACCCAGGATATTAACGGCATAGTTACTGTAGTTGCCTTGACCGCCAGAGCCGCCTTTGCCGCCTGAACCACCTTTACCACCGGAGCCGCCTTTACCGTCGATACCGGCAACTTCAATTGTGTTTTGGTTTCCTATGAAATTGTTATGAACGCCATGAACGAAGATGCCATCGGCACCATATTCATCGCCATAACCGTATTCATAGTGAGGCCCTTTATCATCAGGAGCGCCAACACCGGCATCCATGATGCGGTTGTCAGTAATCAGCGTACGACCACTATTACCAACATCGATACCATCATCGCCGGTTTGGTAAATGTAGTTGCCATCAATTTCGACAGCAAACTGATCGTCTTGGCCGCCTTTACCGCCTTTACCACCTTTGCCGCCTTCAATGCCATCAGCAATCGATGGATTGACGATAACGCCACCGAGATGAACATTGTCGACATGGATACCGTCACCATTGTTGAAATAGGTGTCGTAGTAGTAATCATGTGTATAGCTATCAAGCCCGACATAAGCGATTTTGTTGTCTTTAATCAGCGTTTTACCGCTGTTCAAAACTTCAATACCGTCATCGCCGGTTGTATCGATGTCATTGTCAACGATCTTGACGAAAGGTGTCTGATTGAACTTGAAGCCGCCACCGAAGTTTTCAGCATTTTCAGGTGCATCAATAACATTGCCCGGGAAGAAACCGCCACCGATACCACGAACGTGGATACCGTCAGCGCCATAGCCGTCTTGGGCGCCACCGCTATACGAATCACCATCACCGTAACCGGCATTTTCGATCTCGTTACCATCAATCAGAACGCTACCGGCGTTGCTGAAGATCGGGAAGACAACGCTCTCTGGACCTTCCGCTGATGGAAGTGTCTCAGGTGCGACAAGGTGTAAGATTTCATTACCGACCACTTCGATACCGTCATCGCCTGTGTGGTTTGTGTGGTTGTTGGTAATAACAACACCGAAGTTATCATGGTCGGAATGATGACCGCCGGAACCGCCGGAACCGCCCTTACCTTTGCCTTCGGCAGATTCAAACGCATCAATAGCCGGTGAGGAAAAACCACCCGTATTCGTCACACGAATGCCATCGGCACCGTCATAATCGCCACCAGCAAAGTAGATTTTGCCTTTGATTTTATGGCCGCCATAGTAATGGGTCTCGCCATCTTTCTCGTAAGAACCTACATGACCCTCTACATTAAATTTGTATTTACCTTCTTTTCCGGTGTAGTAGACATCGTTGTTGTCGATTTTCGTACGACCGCTATAGGAAACATCAACGCCGTCATCGCCAACATAGTCAATGTCGTTATCGGTAATTTTCAAACCGTAACCACCCGGCAATGACCCGCCAAAAATACTGAAAGCGTGGATAGCGTCATTACCAATATAAGACAGCGTGTTGTCATCGATCCAGACATTAGTGGCAAACGCAACATCAATACCATTGCCCTGAATGTATTTAAGATCGTTGTCCTTGATCTTGATGTTGTTGCCGCCATTAATGCCGATACCATTGCCAAGGGCCGCCACAATCCAGTTATCATCAATTGTTACATCGCTCGCGCTGGAAACAATCGCGGCGCCATCTACCTTTTCAACAATGTTTTCGCTGATTTCAACATCATTGCCGCCATTGACTTCAATACCGTTGCCGCCAGCGCCATGAATATAGTTGTGAACAATGTCAAGGTTGTCGCTGTTATTGGCTTCGATGCCTTCATCGTCGACCCATTCGATCGCGTTCATATCGATCAGAGCATTGTCGCTGTTGTTGAGTTGGATGCCGTCATTTCCAGCGTGGCTAACCTGGTTCCAGTAAATGTAAGCACCGTCATGATTGTTCACGCGGATGCCGTCTTCACCGGTGTGGGAAATAACGTTCTCAAGGATATCAACACTCGAACCGTCATCAACAAGAATACCGTGCTTGCCGACTTTGGAAATGTGGTTCCAGGAAATCTCGACATCATCGCTCGGGTTTACTTTGATACCGTTTTCACCTGTGATGAGAACTGTATTGCCAATAATGTCAGCGTCATCGCTATTGGAAACGTAAATACCATTCTTCTTGGCACCGGCAACTGTATTGTCTTCAACAAGTGCGTTGTTGCTGTCGCCAACAAAAATGCCGTTACCCAGAACAGCCCAAACCGGTGGCAGATTTATGTCGCCGATAATGTCGTTATTGGTCACTTGAATGTTTGCATTGCCTTCAACATGAATGCCGTCCACGAGGGCACCGACACCCGGTATAGCCAGGAATCCTGCTTTACCCGTGATCCGGTTGTCGTTGATAATGCCGTCAACACCGCCACTAACAAAAATGCCATGACGCGCCGCACCGTTCACGCCCGGCGAAGAGAAGAAAAACCCGCCTGGCGTACCGAAGATATCGTTATCTTCGATCAGAATGCGGTCGCTGTCCTCGGAATGAATACCATCCAGACCGGCTGCGGTGATGTCGTTGCCAAGAACCTTAACGTCATGGCTTGGGTTTACATGAACACCATTGTTAACTGTGTTCTCAATGGTGTTGCCCTGAACCAGTGCACCGTCAGAACCGTTGATGTGAACGCCGTCATCACCGATATTGAGCGCGCCGCCAAGCGTACCAATCACGTTATTTGTGACTTCGTTGTCTTCACCACCCATGACATGAACGCCATCGGCACCTGTGTTGTTAATCAGGTTTCTGTTAACAGTCACGTCGTCGGATGGGTTCACAAGAACGCCATTGGCAACTGTGTTTTGAATTTTGTTGTTCATCACAAGCGCGTCGTCGGAGCCGTTAATATGAACGCCGTCGTCACCAATATTGTTGGCACCGCCAAGCAATCCAATCAAGTTGCCGATAACTTCGTTGTCTTCGCCACCTTCGACGTTAACACCGTCACCTCCTGTGTTGTTGATCGTGTTGCCACTCGTCACTGTATCGTCACTTGGGTTGATCGAAACACCGTGGCCAAGAGTTTCAGTGATTGTGTTGCCAAGAATGTCAGCATTGTCAGAGCCGTTTACATCAATACCGTGCATGCGAATATTGTCAGCAAAGCTACCGGTGCCGATCATGTTATCTGTGATCTGGATGTCAAAATTACTGTTTGATTCAATACCGTCACCAACCGTATTTCTGACTGTATTGGAGCGAACCTGTGCATCGGTACCATTTTGCAGATGGATACCGTTCCCGCCAATACGGGTAACCATGTTGCCGATAATGTCAGGCGACGTGCTAAGGAAGGATGAAATGCCGTGGCCAAGAATATTAAAGACCGTGTTGGCATCGCCGCCGCCCAGACCGCCGATAATAGCGTTGTCTGAAGAGCTGATCTTGATACCATCGCCATCCGCATTGCGAACCGTGTTGCCGCGAATATCAGAGCCAAGGCTGCTGGTGACAAGAACGCCGTTGCCGCCAATGTCATTGGCCGTCGCGGCCCCAACAATATTGTCTTTAATTTCGACCGAGGTGGAACTGTCAACCTCAATACCGTTGGCTGTGATATCCGTCACAACGTTGTCTTCGATATCGGTGTTGTCGGAATCTGTAACCTGAATACCGGTTGTGAAATGTGTGATGTTGTTGTTGAGGATGTCAGCGCTGTCGCTGTCATCAACGTCAATACCAATTTCACTTGAACCTGTAATGTCGTTATCAACAATCTGAATGTCTTCAGATGTGTTGGCAATAATACCGTTATTCACATCGGTCAGCGTGTTGTCGACAACCTCAATCTCATCGCTGTTGTCAACTTTAACACCGGCGTCGCTGGCACCATCAATGGTGTTGCCATTATTGTTGTCGCCGTCTTTGTTACCAACAAGAATGTCTTCGGATTCGCTAATCCAAACACCGATAGCAGTGTCATTAATTTCGTTGCCATCAATTTGACCGCCTGTGACGTTATGATATTCAATACCATTGCCCACAGGGTTGTTAATGACGTTGTTCAAAATATCGATATCGGAAGAATCGTGGAATTCAACTCCACTGTTATCGATCGTGTTCATCTGGTTGTTCTCAACCAGAACATCGCTGACATTGTTACCTTCAACCGCTTCGTCATCATTGTCCACAACATTGGTGGTGGTGATAATGTTGTTTTTAATCACGTGACCAGAACTATTGGTCAGCTGAATACCGTTACCATCGGCCGTAATATTAAGGCCATCAATGGTCGCGTTATTGCCTGTCACCGTAATGCCGAAAGCCGTACCGTTGGGACCTGTGCCGCCATCAATTGTACTTTCAAGGCCGCGCGGACCAACACCATTTGGATTAATACCTGTGTTGTTCACAGAGCGCAGAATAAGATCGTCAATGTTGATGATTACATTTTCAAGGAACGTACCGGCGCCAACAATCACAGTCGGGTCGCCGACCATTTGAATGGCTTCATTAATACGAAGCTGATTGTCCGGGTCGCTGAAAGCACCATATGTGCCGACATCAAGATCCGGGTTTGTTTGCTCACCAAGAGTTGTTACAAACAGCTCATCAAAATCACCCTGGAAGCCAAGCGTGCCGGCTTCTTTATCGCTGCCGGATGTCAGGAACGGTGTGATGTCCACGGAACCGACTGTTTTAGCCAGAACGGCGGCTTCATCAGAAGTACCCCACCAGTTACCAGACGCATCAAGCGTTCCGGTACCCTGATGTCTAATGCCCAAAATCGTGCCGGACAGATCATTGTTAAATATTGTGATGTTATCAACGTTCGTGTCTCCGTCGGTTACGATACCAACTTCGTTGCCGGAAAGTTTATTTTCAAAAACCTCAAGGTCAACCGTATCATCAATAAATATACCAGTTTTATAACCACTCACCTGGTTTCTGGACACAGAAGCTTTCATTGCGTCATCTTCGTTGATGTCCGTAATGCGGATACCTTTACTGTTGGCCGCGCCTGTTCCCGTTACGATGTTGTTGTTAACATCAGCAGATGTGGATGCGAAATCCTCGACATAGATACCGACATTTCTGGCCTCAATATCATTGAAAGCAATGTTCACATCGGCAAATTCATCAACAAATATACCGCCGGAAACATTGGTAATAGTATTGTTGTTAATATCTATTTTAGTGCCAGGAATAACAGTCGCATCTCCAACATTGGCAACAATCCCGAAATCAAAATTATCAATTTCAAAGCCGCTGATTGTCACATCAGTTACATCTCTGTCGACCTCAATACCATAGCTAAAGGCCGCACCCGTTCCCAGGATAAGCGGTGCGGAACCTGCGCCGCCAGGGACGCTTGGATCACCAGGATCGCCAAGCAACTCAAGATTTTTATTAATGTAAACAGATTCAAGATACGTGCCGTCCTGAACATTTACTGTTGCACCAGAGGCAGAAACATCAACACCGTTTTGAATTGAAGCCGTGCTGGCAACAATTACTTCTGTCGCATCACCAGTCAGAGTCTGGTCAACGCCGAGCAGAATTTTATTCAGCAGGTGAACCTGAAGATTGTCATTGGCATCTTCGTCTTTGAAGTTCAGTGTAGACGTTGTGGCCTGACCGCTTGTGTCAAAAAGCGTATCAAGTGTAATTGAATTTTTAGCTTCGAGGTCAACGGTTACATTTCCGCCGCCCATCAGTGCTGTAAACACGCCAACGTTACCGGCGTTAACAAGAAAGTCATCAGGATCGAAAGATATATGACTTCCATCGCCCAGAATGATAGAGGCGCCATCAATATCCAGTTCCTTACCGGAGATTTCAGCTTCAGCATTCGTACCTGCATCTAAAGAACCGTGGAACGTTGTTTTTTCCGTACCGAAGACATAGGTGTTGCTGCTATCGCCATTATTCGTGATCGAACCTGTGTCAGCAACGTTAACTGTTTCACCGGTCACATCAATGTCGCCACCGGTCGTGCCGGAAGCATCAAGATCACCGGAAACGGAAACCACACCAGCATTGCCGCCGGACAGAACAATCTTACCGCCGGACTGCGTGGCCGAAGCCACCGTCACAACGCCTTCGACATTAATAATATTGTCGACAACGTCCTTGGCAGAACTAGCGGTCATGACAACATTACCGCCTTCGGCGTTGACTTCACCTGTGGTTTCCAGCAGGGCATCGCCCAGTTCGCCTTCAACCGTCACTTCAACCAGGCCATCGCCGTACATATCAAGTGTAACCACTTCGCCAGCGGCCATTGCAACCGTACCCAGCTTGGCATTGATCACGCCGCTATTGATAACCGTCGGCGACACAAAAGCCGCCAAACCGGAATCCGCCACAGAAACCGTGCCGCGCAATTCAATCGCGCCGTCACCAAAATTATCAAAGGTAAAGGAGCTGTCGCCGTCCATAATGTCGACATTTGACAAATTACCGGTAGACGCAACGATGCCACCAACATCCACGTTAGAGCCGTGACCGAAAATCACCCCGTTCCGGTCCAGAATCATAACCTGGCCATTGGCCGTCAGCGTTCCTAAAATTTGTGTTGGGTCAGAATGATCACCAATGGCGCGTGCAACAAACAACGCGTTCGCACCGCTCTGGCTGATATTAACATGACCAAGTGTACCAATATGCAGCTCCTGTGCTTCACCGACAGCGCGCATTGTGTGCTGGTCAATCTGGGTCGTCCCCAGACCTGTATCTGTAACGTCCGCGTTACCGGCGACGATATTAATATCATCCCAGTCCGCATGCGGGTCTATCGCCTGGGCTTGCGCCTGGCTCCCGATCATCACTCCAACAGCAACCAAAGCCGTTGTCGAAAGCAAACCTTTGCGGCGACCGCCGAAAGCGTTTTTTGTATTCTGGGTGATCACGTTACTCATTTTCTTCTTCCCTTCTCAAAACAGTTCGGAGCGACCGAACTTTCAAAATTAAACCTTAAAACTATCCCGATACCCGGAAGCTAACGCCCCCGTCATACCAAATTCTTTCAACCTGAAATCTCTGTTCGTTAATTTGAAGCTCGTAAATCATAAGTATCTTAAAATTTCCCGCCTCTAAAATTAACCGCGACATCACATATAAAGCCTATAAAAAACAGTAGCTAATGTCGCCTAGTTAAACCTATTGCAACGCTGGTATGGCATTTTTAAAAGGGAAATTCAAGATATAATTAAGGAAACCTTAAGGTTTTTTTGCTTCTGGGGGGTAAGATTCGCCGCTATCCCTTTGTAGACAAAACTTTTCGTATTTCTCTAATATAAAGAAAAAAGCTGCATTTTTATCCACATGCCAAAATTAAGACTATATTTATCAATTGCTGGGTTGAAAATTATCGTAAAATAGCTTACACCTTGTGGATAAGTATTGTTTAAACACTCTTTATTTTTTTTCTATTTCTGTTATAGCGTACCCCCAAATACATATTTACCTAGGTATTAACTTAAGTTAGGCACGGTTGAGGATGACAAAACGTAGATCAATTTTAAGCGCTCGTTATGGGCTGGCATTGACCGCCACAGCAGCTTTTTTCACTTTTGGTTCCCCTGCACAAGCGCAGGTGGAGAACGCAACAGGTATTGCAGACCCAGGCCGCATCGGGAACACGCTTCAGGAGCGGGAAGTTACCCCTGATGTTTCCCCACGCATTGAGGTCAAAGATCAGATTGTTCAAAAAGCGCCACCGGGTGCTGAAAATATCAACCTGACCTTAAAAAATATCCAGCTTGAAGGTGTTACAGCCTATTCAAGCAATCAGCTTGCGCCTGCTTATCAGGATCAGCTCGGCCAGACCGTAAGCCTTGCCGATGTTTATGCAATTGCTGCAGCACTGACGAATAAATACCGCAATGACGGCTATATACTGACGCAGGTTATCGTACCGCCACAAACAATTGAGGGCGGCTCCGTGCGGCTTCAGGTTGTTGAAGGCTTTGTTGGTAACGTTTCTGTTCAGGGCGAAGGAAACCCAAGAGCAGCAAAACTTATTCAGGAATACGCGCAGCAAATCCAAAGTGACGGTGCGTTAAATGTTGATGATCTTGAAAGATGGCTGCTTTTGATCAATGACCTACCGGGTGTTGAAGCCAGAAGTATCCTAAGCCCTTCACGGACACAGACTGGCGCTGCTGATTTGCGTATCATTGTTGAGCGCGACCCTTGGGATGCCATGGCTGGCCTTGATAATTTCGGAAGCCGTTTCCTTGGACCGTTACAAGTTTCAGGCGCCGCTTCTGCCAACTCCTTTTTCGGCAACAACGAACGCATCACAGCTCAAACTGTGATCGCACCTGAATTTGGTGTAGATTCACGCTTTGTTGAGTTGGCTTACTTTGCAGCCAGCTATCAGCAACCTGTATGGAATCAAGGGACAGTGATTGAAGTTGCGGTAAGCAAGACCGCAACAAACCCTGGAAATACCTTGGCGGAATTCGATGTTAAGGGTAGCTCGGAAACAGCAAGCATCAAAGCCACACACCCGATTATCAGATCCCGCAGCACAAATCTTAGCGCGCATGTTGGTTTTGATGCCCGTAATGTAAAGAGTAAGAACAATCTTGAGCCAACACGCAGAGATCATATCCGTGCCGTTCGTGCCGGTGGTCGTCTTGAATTCCTTGATACAATATTGGGTATTTTGGGTGTTGGCGTAAACGCCGCGAATGTTCAGGTTTCACGTGGCGTAGACATATTTGGCTCCAGTGACAAAGGCGATGCCAATCTGACACGGCCTATGGGCAACCCGGAATTCACCAAAGTCGAAGCTGGCCTGCAGCGCCTGCAACGTGTTACCTCACATGTAAACGTGCTTGTTGCTGCAAAGGGACAATACTCAGCGACCAAACTTCTAAGTTCTGAGGAATTTGGAGTTGGTGGCATGGGATTTGGCCGCGGCTTTGATCCTTCTGAAATTGTCGGTGAGCACGGTATTGCCGGTAAAGTAGAAGTACAATGGAACGAACCTTATGAAGTGCCCGCGTTTCAGGATTACCAGCTTTACAGCTTCTTTGACGCCGGTCGTATCTGGGATGAAGATTCAACAAGCAACGATCTGGAACGTGAATCGGTTACCTCGGCTGGCTTCGGTGTTCGCGCCGATATTACAGATGAGACCGAAGCCGGTGTTGCTGTAGCGTTTCCGTTAAACCGTATGATCGAGGTTAACGGAGACAAAGATCCACGCTATTACTTCAACGTGAACCGCAAGTTCTAAGGATCATAAATTCAGATTTACAAAGGGCCGCCCATTGCAGGCGGCCTTTTTATTTGTGGTACGCTCGGATCACCAGCGTCGATAAAGATAACATCAAAATACATTCACCCAGCCACCAGCCCTGCCACATTCCATAGCCTGTTGCCGCCACAGAGAGAAAAGAAAAAAGAGTCGGCAAAGCAATTCGGCCTGCCCCTGATGGCATTTGATAAATCCTGTAAATAAGGTGCGTGAGAAAAAGGCAGCCCATGACAGCACCGATCAAACCAAATTCAATCCAGAGCTGAAGGGCAAAATTATGAGGATGCAAAATCATATTATCGGGATGATAAAGCATCTGCGTATCGAAATCTTCAATATGACGGGTGGCTTCTATACCATAGCCATAGAGCGGGTTTTGCAGTATATAGCGACCAATAAAGTCCCATATTTCCATACGGTGTGCCGCGTATCCATTCGCAAGCCACGAGCCACTTTCTAAACTTCCTACATGCGCGGGCAAAGTCTTAAACATGATCTGGACAATCCAGGGCGCTGTCAAAATAAGTAAGGTTAATACAAGCGCTATAAATATCCAGGCTGCCTTAACACGATAAGGAAAAGCCAAAAAGAACAAAAGACCCACCGCAAAACAAAGCTGGCTCGACTGACTCTCTGAAAATGACAGCATCAAAACAACAAGACCGCTTAAAATTGCAAGAGCCAAATAGCGGTAATGTTTCCAGTTATCCTGTTTTAAAATCACCGGTATGCAGACAAAAAAGGTAGCAACCGTACAAAAAACACCACGATTAGAACCTGAACGTCCTATGATTGCCTCGGAATCCAATCCGCGCACAAAACGGTAAACAGGCATATCAAAGAACAACTCAATACAATTCACAAAGGCCGTTACGATTATACAGGCAGGTAGAAGCCATAAAAACCGCTTAATATACTCACGATCCACAGACAGCACGAGACCGAGCAACAATACCCCCGGCAACAAAACCATAGCCATTTTGAGCGTTCGCTTAACGGCAAAATCCGGGACTATAGACCAAAAACAGCTTAGACCCGCCAGTCCGATAATGACAGCAACCCATAACAACGCAGTTTTAGGCAATACTGGTTTTTGGGCCATGTAAAAACCAACAGCAGCCATAATGACAGCGACAAGACCCGGGGCATAAGCCATAAAACGAGGAGAAAAGACGGTAATAATCGACATCAAAACCACTGTCAACACCAACGCTGCCGGGTAAATATTATTTTTACCGGGCAAGGCCGGAGGTGCCGAGGAAATGCTCATGCAACTTTTCTACAAGCACCTTTTCATGACATCAACCCAAAAACTCATAACGTTGATATTTACACCCCGAGAGCAGTATTAAGCCCCTGCCTTAAATAGGTTCCATTCACGAGCCTTCCCAGGGCATTTGTATGAACATCATCTCCTGAATCGTAAACCGTCTTCAGATTATCCGTGCCATCATCCAGCGCGGCATAGTGCCCGGTAACAACCCCATCTACATCCGTGATAGGTGTAGCCCCGAGCCCCTGTATGGCATCGTTAAGAGCTTCAAATTTTACAAAGGCTGTCGCGCCATCAGTAGCGCCTAATTCAGTAATCAAACCCTGTTTGGCTGGTGTCATTAAAGACACGACAATAGGAACGCTTGCCCCAACATCCGTTCTGATCTGGTCAACCAAAGCCTGATATGCTGTGATCGCTGTGGCTGCGCTCTCACCTATATTCCTACAGTTATTATACCCAACCTGAATAATAACTGCGTCTGCATCGGCCTGATCTGCATATCCGTTCCACGCCCCAAGCTGGTTTTGGATGGTGTGGCCGTTGGTGGCTAAACTCACGCTGTTAATATAATCAGCCATGATCGTTGGTGTACCACTGGCTGTACTAAAAGCCATGATGCTATCGCCGAGCTGCACAACCTCTTCCGTTTTATTCGGCCATTTTGCAGCGATATAAGCGTCCATGTCGCCACGATCACCATCAGACAAAGCGGAAGAGAAGACGTACACGGCCCTTATCGCGCCGTAAAATTCAAGCCCGTTGTCCTGCCCGATCTTAAATAAATTATTTATATCTGTAGATGGGGTGGCTGTGCCTCTCTGTGTTCCATCTTCGTAAATATATCCATTCGCGCCATCTTGTTTAAACGCGAGGTTATAAGAGCGTCCATCTGCCAGAGTGGCGGTAGAGGAGATCGGCCCTGAATTAGTGTAGAAACCCCACTTACCAGAGCTGGAACTTGTCTCCCAAAATATTCCGCCAAGGTCAGCTCCTAATTGAAAAGCGTATTGGTTTCCGGGTCCGCCGTTAATCCGTCGAGCCACAAGAAGAACCGTCATATCTCCTGTAATTGAAAGGCTGGAAACCGTTAAGAAATCATCGTTGAAAACGATCAGGTCTTCATCCGGCGTAGAAACATAATGGGGTTTACTTGTACCAACGGTCTGTACAGCATGATTGGCGTTACCGCTCATATCGTCCCATTGAGAAAGGTCACCGCCCGATTCTGTCTTAGCCGTAGAACCGTTAGCGCCCGTTTCCCACCCTGCTTCAAAAGAAGCTATATCGGAAGGCGAGAAAGCTGGTGCTGAAGGTGTGGGCGTTGTTGATATTGGCGGCGACATACCGCGGCCGAGAAGTTTAAGCATTGAAATTCTCCTGAAAAGCAAAAAGCCGCGCTAATGCACGGCTGAAAAATATGATTTTGACCCAATTCGGGTGATTACATTTGGGAATGTATACCTATAATTGCATCCCTGTCAAGATAAAACTATAGGTAGAAATGGCTGAAGCTATTACTATTGCTCAATAACAGGAGGCAAAGGCACGTAGTCAGCGTATTGATCCTGACCTTCACCCTGGTTGTCTGAAGCTGAATATTCTCCTCCCACAGTACTTTCCTGATCACCTGCTGAGGGCTCAATATCCGCTACACCATAGCTGTTATCGGCCAGTGCAACCGGAGCTTCTTCCTGAAAACGCGGGCCAAAGTCATCGGCGCGGGCACTTAAACCGAAGCCCGAAATACCGCCAAATAATACTACCAAAATTAATAATCTCATTTTCTCTCTCCCTGTTAAGGTACAAAAAATCAGCCAGGCGCTAGCCAAACACTAGAATGTGTCCTGAATGGATTCACCAGCCTTTTCCATGTCACGACCAAACCCGTCAGCCGTGTTGCAGGCACTCAAACCACTCATAATCAATAAAAAGCCGGCCACGGCCGTTACGTTTAAAAAAGCACGCATTGTTGCTCCTCTTTGCCTTATTTAAAATGTGAATGAAGTATATCTAGCAAAAATTGCCAGCCACCGCAAAGGGAAAGCACAAAATTATTTCAAAATGCTCTCAACATCGACGTCGCCCCAGACCTTTTTAAGCCTGTTATCGCGACCGCAGCGGGCCCGATAGAAATCGTAGCGGAGTTTGCTCTTTTTGTAATAATCCTGATGGTAGTCCTCCGCCAAAAAGAACTCAGAAACCGGTAAAATTTTGGTGACAATCTTTTCCGATAGTTGCCCGGAATTTTCAAGCGCCTCTTTACTGGCCAGCGCTACTTTTTTCTCTTCCTCATTGCTGGTAAAAATCCCGGCGCGGTACTGGTCACCCTTGTCACAAAACTGACCACGCGCATCATGCGGATCGACATTCACCCAGAAAGATTTAAGCAGATCACTATAACTGAGAACTTCAGGATCATATGTCACCTGCACCGCTTCGTAATGGCCGGTGCCGCCACTCGAAACTTGTTTATAGGCTGGATTTTCGACATGACCGCCCGTATAGCCAGACACCACTTCACTAACGCCTTCGACATGTTCAAGGTCTTTTTCGATGCACCAAAAACACCCACCCGCAAAAATCGCCGTTGTTGTTTCAGCCGCCTTTACAGCGCCGGGCACCATCACCAGTGAAAGAAAAATGATTTTTAAAATGAACGCACGAACCATCATAACCCTCTTATATATTTGTTATTCTATAGAGATATTCGTATGGAGACACCGGAAAGGTTACAGGGAGAATGGCGCACTGCTCGGCTGGACCACGCCCCGCCCGCGGCAGTGCATAATGTTTTCTAAGCGCTTCGTGCAAGAAAACCTAAAAATTGGTGGACCCTAGCGGGATCGAACCGCTGACCTCCTCGCTGCCAGCGAGGCGCTCTCCCAGCTGAGCTAAGGGCCCATTTTAGTGGACTTGGTGAACCTAGGGAAAATACCGCTATTTTTCAAGCAAAAAGCGGGGTTTTGAGGCCCCGCTTTTCATCAATCCATCCTATTTTTTCAGCAGATCACGGATTTCCGTCAAAAGGACAATATCCTTTGGCGGTGGCGGTGCATCTTTGGCTTTTGGATCTTCTGCCTTTCTTTTCAGGCTGTTCACGCCCTTCACCAGCATGAACACCACAAAAGCCACAATCAGAAAATTAATCAGCGCATTGATGAATGAACCATATTTGATCAATGGCGCGCCTGCTTCTTTTGCAGCCTTAAGACTTGCATAGGATTCCCCGTCTAGAGAGAAGTAAAGATCTGAAAAATCAACGCCGCTTGTTACAACACCGACCATCGGCATGATCATATCGCCAACCAAAGATGTCACGATCGCCGTAAAAGCTGCCCCAATAATAATACCAACAGCCATATCCATAACATTGCCGCGAGCAATAAACTCCTGAAATTCCTTCAGCATAAATGCGTTTCCTCTCTCTCAAATTGATAATATCAGGAGAGGCTAGGTTTATCGCTAGCCTATGTCAACGCTATTCACGCAGGGGATTCGCCCTGATCCCATACAGATTTTTTACGATAGATGGTTGATGGAGCAACTTCGAGAAGTGCGGCGGCGCGCGAAATATTACCTCTGCAATATGAAATGGCGTATTCAATCGCCTCACGCTCGGTTTGCAAAAGCGGCTTTACAAGCTGGCCGCCTGGAGAAATAGAGGCGCCCGCAACCACAGAAAGGGCTGAGTTTACCAAATCCATACCCTCAACAGAAGAACGTCGCTTATCATCAAGCATGACAGACGGAAGAAGGGCTTTTGTAACTATTTCACCCTCATTCATAACCACAACATTCCTGATAACATTTTGAAGCTCACGAATATTGCCAGGCCAGCTATAGGTTTTAAGCAGAAATTCAGCATTGTCGCTAAAGGCTCTGAATTGCTTTTCTTCCTCAAGCGCATATTGCCGTAGCAATGTCTGAGCAATATCAACGGCATCTTCACCACGCTCGCGCAAGGGTGGCATGTAAATCGGGAGTACATGTAAGCGATAATATAAATCCCTTCTAAACAGGCTTTTGGATATTTCTGCGATGGGATTGCGGTTGGTCGCACAAATCACCCTGATGTCCCGAGAAGAAATATTCTCAAGAGAACGCAGCAATTTGGATTGTATATCCGGGCCCATTTCTGTGATTTCATCGAGAAAAAGTGTTCCGCTCTGGGCCCTGTCTATCACCTCCTCGTAATCGGTTATTGCACAATTAACATGAATAAAAGGCTGATGAGAACGATCGCTTAATTGATGGATGGCTTCTGCACAAACTTGCTTACCGGTGCCTGATTCTCCGGTGATGAAAGCAATTTCCCGACTACGTGCAGCACTTTCAATTTTTTTATAAATGCTTTGTATGGCGACTGAGGTGCCAATAAAACCCTTAAATATTTTAGGTTCTACTGAGGCCCTATGATAGGCCGCTTCTGAATGCAATGTGCTATAAGCCATAAAACTATTTTATGGTCTCACTGGATAATAATCAACTGATAGTTGTTTATTATCCAAACAGAGTACAATTATAGGTATAAGCGGCACCACTAAAAAAGCCCTGCTTTAACACAGGGCTTTTTAAAAAATTAAATCCAGAAAGCTCTAATTACGGCTACCGCCGAATAACCGGAGCAACATCATAAACAAATTGATGAAGTCCAGGTACAGGCTAAGCGCACCCATAACTGCCATCTTCATGTTGCTATCGTGGCCGTGGGAAGCGCTATAGCTTTCCTTGATTCTCTGAGTATCCCAGGCTGTCAGGCCAGTAAAGACAACCACGCCAATCACGGAAATAACAAACTCCATCATTGAGGATTGCATGAAAATATTCACGATACTGGCAATGATAATCCCGATCAGACCCATAAACATCAGTGAACCCATGCTGGTCAGGTCTTTCTTGGTCGTATAGCCGTAAACCGATGTGGCTGAGAACATACCCGCGGTAATAAAAAACACCTTGGTAATACTTTCATTTGAATAGACCATGAAAATCGAGGACATCGAAATACCGATCAATGCGGTCATAAGCAAATATAAACCCGCCACCGTACCGATGTTCATTCTTGAAACCTTGGCCGGTGTCAGGCCGAAGAAAATAATGCCCAACGGTGCCAGAAACACAGTCCACATAATGATGGTATTGCCGTAGATAATCTGCATAAGGGCCGGTGTAGACGCCACAGCGTAAGCCATAACCCCCGTTACCACGAGGCCCATCGCCATCATATTGTAAACACGCTGAAAATGCGTACGAAGGCCGGCATCAATTGTCTTTTCACCGGATCTCGGGACGGCATGTCGTTCAGGTTGCATTTGTTGTCTCCATAAAAATTAATAAACTTACCTAGTTATATAGTCCCTATTTTACCAGATTTCAAAGAATATAGGGAATTTGGTTAACTTTCACCAATTTCTGCCTTTTTTATTGACATATTACCTATATAGATGTTATGTCAATGGTATAAAGGAGATAAACATTATGACTGCAGCTATGCACTTTGCTACAAGCCAAGAACCAACGCCATCTATTCATCAAAAAATAATAGAAATATCAGAGCTTTGTGGATGTTCTAACTATTCCGAACCTAATGATGACTCGTCGACGATACAAAGCAAGAGGAGAAAGAGAATTGAGGAAATTGCCATTAAAATGGTTGAGCTTGTCAAAATAGCTAACGAAGAAAGTGTCAACGTCCCCGCTACGTTATTTTACTCCATAAGCACAAAACATTACAACGCAGCCCCAGAAATTGGCCTGAAAATTATTCAATCCAGCACCCAAAATCAAACTCTTCAAAACGACCCATCTTTTCAAAGCTGGTTAGAAGAAACTATACTGGATGAATATATGGAAGATTTATCAAAGCATAGACCAGCCTATACTGCCAAATTATGTCTGATTGCCTCAAAATGCGAAGGTCTGGATAAGCTCACCCAAATACATGCGCAAACATTGTATGAAACTTACCTAAAGCGCTCAGGATTAAACGCACAACAAATTCTACAGCAACCAACATTGCTTGATTTTTCTAGTTCTCTAAAAGCCATGCAAGTTGAACCTGAGAAGCTCACACATGACGGCCAGAGATAAACTATAGCCTCTTCCGCATCCCCCGCTCCCTTATAAGCCAGGGGTTTTTCTTTGCTTGTGGGTCTTTGAAGCTTCGTTCCTCGCCCACAGGCCTGCCCCTGATCTCAGGAATAGGCGTTCCCGTCACCTGCGATATAGCCTTAATGCGCTCATCAATTGGCGGATGCGTCGCAAACATCCCGAAAAAAGGTTTCGAATTTTCAATGCACATCATCGCAATATCATCGGTGGTACCGGGAATACGCTCGCGACCGGCAATCCGCAAAAGGGCCCGCATCATGGCCTCCGGGTCTTTGGTCTTTTCCACCGCCCCGGCATCGGCCATATATTCGCGCCGGCGCGACAGCGCAAAACGCATGAACAAAGTGGCCATATAACCAACCCATAAAATCAAGGCCACCGTCGTCATGAAAAGCAAAGCCCCGCCATTCGAACGGTTGTTACGGTTACGCGGCATAAACATTGAATAGCGCGCGTTACTCCAGGCCAGCTGCGCCGCAAACCCGATCATGCCGGTAAAAATAATACAAACAATCAAAAGCCGCACATCACGGTTTTCGATATGGGTGAGCTCATGCGCCAGCACCGCCTCGACCTCATCCTTTTGCAGAGAATTTAAAAGCCCTCTTGTGACCGTCACCGAAAAGCTTTTCTGGTCGATACCGCTGGCAAAAGCATTGCGCGCATGGGTCTCAACAATTTCCAGCTTTGGCATAGGCATGCCACGTGAGATACAAAGATTTTCAAGCAGGTTATATAATTCCGGTTCGTCCTGTCTCGTTACCGGATGCGAATGGGCCAAACGGCGCACCAGTTTTGTATGAAATAACCAGGCCACCATAAACCAGACCGCGACAACGCTTATAATCGCCGGCCAGAATTCTATGATGATGTTATGCGCAAAAGACACACCGTCACCGCCAAGCTCAGCGCTGACCCCAACCACCAGCGCCACCGCCCACACCATCGCCATGATCAGAAACGGATACGCAATCAATAACATAACGGAGCGTATGTTATTGTTCCAGATATGCGTGTTGAGACCGGTGCCTGCGCCTGCCATTTGCTACGATCCGAATTTCACTTCCGGCGCTTTTTGCACAAGCTCCTGCTCGGCATCGCTCAGTTCAAAGAACGCTTCGGTACTAAAGCCAAACGGTCCGGCGATCAGATTGGCCGGAAATTGCTGCACGGCTGTGTTGTATTCGTTGGTCGCGTTGTTAAAGAACCTGCGCGCTGCCGCAATTTTGTTTTCAATATCGGAAAGCTCACTCATCAGGCGCTGGAAATTCTGATCGGCCTTAAGGTCCGGATAGTTCTCCGCCACAGCCAACAAACCCATCATCGCCCCACCGAGCAAACCTTCAGCTTTCATGCGCCCTTCACCGGCACCGCTGCCGGCTTGTCCAACTCTCGCGCGGGCCTCAGTAACATTTTCAAAAATTTCCTTCTCATGCCCGGCATAGCCTTTAACCGTCTCAACCAGCTGTGGCACCAGATTATAGCGCTGCTTCAGTTGCACATCGATATCGGAAAAGGCGTTATTGCGGCTTTGACGCAATGCGACCAGCCGATTGTATAAGATAACCAAAAACCCGGCGAGCCCTGCCAAAATTGCCAAAATAACCCATAAATCCATCTGTTTTCTCCTTAAACGCTATATTTGATACGTAATATCAGATGGCATATCCTAGCAGGAATACCAGAAAATGCCGCAAAAAATTCTAAAGATTGCCTTCAAAGCGAAAGCTTTATACCCTTAACAGCGATCAATCAAACAGGCCACCACGCAATGCCTTTGTTTACATCATCACAATTTGCCTCTGCCTCCGCTTCCGGCACCGACTGGCGCGATACCTCCAAAGCCATTTTGGAGCAGCTTGAAACTGTGCGCACATCAGGCGATAATTTTAATTTCGGCTTCCTTTATATATCCGATTATCTGGCTGATGATGCCGCCAGCATTCTTAATTTGTTCCGTTCGGTTCTGGGTATTGAAAACTGGACCGGGTGTACGGGTATTGGCATATGTGGCAGCGGCGAGGAATATATCGACCAGCCTGCCATATCTGCGATGATCGGATATTTTGATGAATCTGAGTTTTGTATTTTTCCTTTAGCTGGCGCCGATATTTCTCTCACCGGCGAGCATATAAAATCATGGCTCGAGCATAATGACTCTATGCTGGTCTACGTCCATGGCGATCCGACATCAGAAACTGATCCAGCGTTAACCTTACGTGAGCTGGACAATACCGTCGGCGGCTATGTGACCGGCGGGCTGTCTTCGGCCAGAACGAAGCATGTTCAATATGCCAATGACGTGTGCGAAGGTGGCGTCACCGGGGTTATTTTTTCACAGGATATAAAAGTCGCAACGGCTCTCTCGCAAGGCTGTACGCCCATTGGTGCTGTCCACACCGTCACGCGTGGCGCAGAAAACATCATCCGCGAACTGGATGAAGAAAAAGCCATCACGGTTTTTGAAAATGATTTGCGGAGCATGGCCATCAAAAAAATTGACCAGGACCACGACCAGATTTTGATTGATCAAGAATCTCTGGAAAATAAGGACGCCGTTCCGGAAGAATTCAAACATTTATTCAAAGGCGAAGTTCATATTGCCTTCCCGGTTTCCGGATCGGATCAAAAAGATTATCTGGTCCGTAGCATAACCGGTCTTGACCCGCATGAAGGCTCTATTTCTGTTTCCCAGAATGTTTCTTCCGGTGAAACGGCTATGTTCGTCCACCGCGATGAAAAAACGCTGGAAAAGGATTTATGCGCCATGCTAATCGGATTGAGGGAGCGCGTGCAAAAAGAAACCGGGTCTTTCGAGCCCAAAGGAGCGCTTTATGTCTCTTGCGTCGCCCGTGCCTTTTCGGATAAAGGGGAAAAGAAATTGGGGGAAATGAAGCTGATAAAGGATATTATTGGTGAGGTGCCTCTGGCCGGCTTTTACGCCAGCGGCGAAACCGCCGGTAGCCGTTTGTACAACTATACAGGAATTTTGACACTGTTTCTTTGAAACTTTTCGTCACCTCACCTACAATAAGGGAAGTGCTTTTCGAATCGCTAACAGAGTAGCCGTTGATAATCTGGTTTCAGGAGTTAAAATGACCAATACAAAACGTTCCGTACGTCTTATAGCAGCGCTGCTGACTCTATTTGTGGCTGGCGCTCTTCCCGCGACCGCGCAGGAAGCTTTGCCGCAATTGCCGCCACCTATCCAAACACTTGTCGATGAAGGTGCACAGATACGCTATTTAGGCAAAGAGCATGGGCTTGATTCATGGCTTACCATTAAAAACGGGCAAGAGCAGTATTTCTATGTTTTGCCTGGCGGCGAAGCATTCCTTATGGGTGTTATGTTCGACAATAAAGGCAAGGTCGTCACAGTCGATCAGGTGCGCCGCCTACGCGAAAAAGGCGATCCGGTTCTTGACGCCCTTACCGCCGATCCTGATCCAGTGAAACAAAAAGCCGAAGCTTTTGAATTTAAATCCCCTTCAGAGCAATTATTTTTTGATATCGAGAACAGCAACTGGATACCGCTAGGTCAGGCGGGCACACCCGTGATGTATAGCTTTATCGATCCGCAATGCCCCCACTGTCATGCCTTTATCAATGATCTCAGAGATCAAAACCTTATCAAACAGGGAAAGGTTCAGCTGCGGATGATCCCCGTAGGTTTCAGAGAGGAAACCAAATCACAAGCGGCTTTCCTTTTAGCCACACCAAGCCCGCAGGAAAAATGGTTTAGGCATATGGATGGTGATAAGAGCGCCCTGCCTGCCCGTAGTGAAATTAACGCGCAGGGCGTCCAAAAAAATCTGGCCATTATGCAGTCCTGGAAATTCAAAGTAACGCCAATGATTGTTTACCGTGCAAAAAACGGTGACGTTAAAATTGTCAGAGGAAGGCCAAAAGATATCGGTAATCTGATCGCTGATATCGGCAGCAGAACTTAGAAGGTAGTACCTCGAATCCATGGATAAACGTTCGGAATATCTTATCCAGCTTCTTGAGAAAATTGGCGCGCCATTAATGGAAGCCATCGCCGATGTATCGACGCGCCAACCTCAAGACGAAGCAGGTGACGATGCCAAAAAAATTGCAGCGCTTCTAGCCAAAACCGTCCAGGTCAGTATTGATATCGGCAAAAATATGGACCTTGCTTCGCAAGAGGATCAAGGTGAATCCATACGTGTTGCGCTCGCGGCCCTAGCTGGTTCTGTCGTAGCCGAACAATACAAACATGGTGGCCAGGTTCCGGATGATCAGGCCCTTGCACGTATCACGGGGGCTTTGCAAGCCGTTATGACTTTTTCAGAGAACTTTATTCCTTCTGAAGAAAACACGGAGCGGCTTAAGCAAATAAAAGCACAAGGACAGCTTGTTGATGCGCGGCAAACAGACATCCAATATATTCAGGCTTTCATTCCGGCAGTAAATGCCATCGGCAATTTTTCTTTTGGCCAGCCGGAACAAAAACTGGTGCAGGAAGTTGCGGACCGTCTAACCAGCAAAGCTATGGTGCTACGGGAATCAATTTTCGCGGGCTCTCTTTCCCCCGACGATCAAAAACGCATAGAGCTGGCCTTACTGCGCAGCCTTGCCTCAATCTACGCTGAATGCCACCGGGCAGAAACCAGCAGGCTAACACAATTCGATGCCGGACAAAATGAAACGGGAGGAGCCTCGATGGCGCCGGTCTGGGCAGCTTTTGATGTACGAGCCGCTATGCTGGAAACACTGGGTACTAGCTTGGCCCCACAAAACGCTTCGTCCGGTACAGGGAATAAGGCACCCGCACCAGCAGAGCCACAACCAACTACCGAAACACCACCGACAGAACCGCCCGCTCAACCAGTTCAGCCACCGGCTGAAGCAGGCAGCACACCACTATCAATGTTTGCCAAGCCCAAGGATAGCGCCGCGCCGCCTACACAAACTCCTGAAGCACCGCCAGCAGCGCCCGAAACACCGCCTCAGCCTGAACAACCCCTTCCTCCTGCCGAACAAACTGCCCCACCACCAACACAGCAACAACAAGATGGCGATCCCATGTCATTTTTTAAATCCGGCGATAACTCGGAAAAGAAATAACATAAACACTGAATCTTTTAAAAAATCATGTATATTACGGCTAGAAACAAAACAATATTTTTCCTAACGTACTGCAAGAGTAAAAGAAAGTGACTACACGCCCATGGCCGCCAGTAAAGTTTTAGCCGCCTGCCTCATGCTTGCCTCGCATACCTATTCTGTCCCGCCAGCCGTGCTGGTCGGGATATACAAGGCCGAGGGCGGGGCCATTGGCCAGGAAGTTGGCAATAGCAATGGCAGCTACGATTTAGGACCAATGCAAATCAATACGATCTGGATGCCTGATCTGGCCAATAGATGGGGCGTAAATGAAAAAACTGCGCGTAAATGGGTCCGTGATGATGCCTGCACCAATGTCGGTGTGGCCGCCTGGATTTTGCGGGGACACCTGGACGAAACCGGCAGCCTTTCCCAGGCCATTGGCAATTACCATTCCCGCACACCGCACCACAATAAAAAATACAAAAGCCGCGTTCTTGGCATTATGAAAGATAACGGCCTCATCAAAACCAGCCGCTAAAACCATTATTGAAAAGAAAGCTGAAGATAGTCTTGGCATATCGCTATTGCCCGCTTGCGATCACGAATTTGACGAGCTAATCTTGATTCGTGCGGCTTTTGTCTAAAAAAGCCCGTGACGTCATGTTTTTGATCAGGGTCCAAACGCTCATGCTTCGCTATTCTTTGCTCTTACCATTGTCTTTAGCCGTTATCATGGTTTCAGCATGTGAGACCAGTGGTGTTTTTAGTGACGGTAGCCCGCAGCTTGTCGCCGAACCGGACAAAGTTTCATCCCTACTCGCCAATGCTGCAGACAGAGCCGCAACATCACTGGAAACCCTTGCATCCGTCGAATATGCGCGCTCTTCAGGCGTTGCTATTTCGCCTATACATAACGCGCCCGCAGAGCTGCGCCGTGCGATTACGATCAACTGGGTCGGCCCAGCCGAACCGGTGATTAAAATGCTCGCCGATAGAGCCGGATATACCTTCATGGGCGTTGGCAACCCACCGCCGACAGCAATTGTAGTCTCGGTAGATGCTACCAATCAGCCGGTTATTGATGTTTTACGTGATATTGGCTTACAGCTTGGATTACGTGCCGATGTCAGGGTTGATGGCGCAACCCGTCAGGTAGAGGTGCATTACGCTCCGAATACCGGAGCCGGTGAGTAGAGGATTATTCATCATGCGCATAGCACATAAAGAATATCTTCGAAAAACAGAATTTTTCTTCTCTGTTTTACTGGCACTTTTTGTTTATGTTCTCTGCTTTGCAAACAACAGCGATGCCTCTGCCTCCGGGGAAATATCCGAGGAAATAGATGTGCCCCCTTCTTCCCTGAGAGACCTTCAAAAGCTTGAAAAGGAAAATCCTGCTATCAATGATGAAGAAGATGGTGGTCTGCCTTTCGATATCCGCGAGGATGCTTTAAAGGAAGCCGCTTTGTCTTTCGGTGTACGCGGCGGGCTGGCTATGCGTACCTATGAAATCCGCCGGGAACTGGACCAGCGTGCAACTTATCTTGATAGCGTTTTTAATTTTCGCCAGTTGCTTATACCTGCTCCCTCTGGCTTTCTAATTGAACCACCCATTATTTCTGAATCTGTTAATGCTATGCTGATTGATAACGGCGGGCAGGAAGCCGCCGCTTCAGATCGTATTTATAACATCGTTAAAAATGCAAAAATTACGTCGACGGCCCGCACCTGGAGTACGTATTTGGAAAGACAATGGGGCGATATCGAAGAGCCCCCTGATATTCTGAGGCCAGAAGATGATGAAGAGCGTGAAATCTGGAGCAGGCAAGTATCCAAAGGATGGGAAATCGGCTACGAACAAGCTAATGATATTTTTGAGGAAGACCTCAACAAACTCACAGCAGATTTTCAGGGCATGGTTCGCTACCGCGTCCTTTTAGCGCAAGGGATGATTTCGCCACCTTCCGCCTTGCAGGTAGACCGCGGCGTTACAGGCAATGGCAATATAATGCGCATCGGCGATCGTGCCGTCCAGATTACAGGCGTCCCCGAACTCGTTACCGGATATGAGCAATGGCAACCCGCAAACCGGTAAGCCTTCTTAAAGGCGAAGATAATATTGCTGAAACCTGGTCTGAAGAACCAGACCGCTTTACCGATGATCTTATCGATCCTTTCTTTCTTTGGTGTGTTAAAAAGAACTCTTCCGACATCACCATTCAAAGTGACCGCCCCATCTATAATGAAATTCACGGCACACTTTACCCGGGCACCTATCGAAATATTGATGCGGCCGATATGGCCATCTTCCTGACAAAGCTTTACGGTCCAGAGGCGCAGGCGCGCCTTGCCTCTGGACGTGATCTGGATGTGTCATATGAAATTCGCCCGGATCGCTACACGCGTATCCGCTTCCGCGTAAATATCACCGCTATTTTATCCCGCGGACGTGATTCCGCGCAGATTACAATGCGTGTCCTGCCGAGTGAACCCCCGACCATGAAAGACTTAAAGATCGAGCAAGATATTATTGAGTCATGGGCTCCGCGTCAGGGCATCGTGATTATCACCGGCCCGACAGGCTCCGGTAAAACGACATTACTGGCAGCAGGCAATCGCATGCTTTTAGAGCGCACACATGGTTGTGGGAAAATGATAACTTATGAAGCGCCCATAGAATACACCTATGACACAATTGAAAGCCCGCGCTCGCTGGTATCCCAAAGCGAAATCCCCCGCCACTTACCGGATTTTGCACATGGCGTACGCAATGCCTTGCGCCGTAAACCGGAAATCATCCTTGTGGGGGAATCCCGTGACCGCGAAACGATCAGTGCCTCTATCGAAGCCGCCCAGACCGGACACGCTGTTTATACGACAACACACACAACGGGCGTTGCCAATACCATACAAAGAATGCTTTCGACCTATGATATGGCAGAACGCGAAGAACGGGCTATCGCCCTCATGGAAACAGTACGTCTGATTGTTACCCAGGTACTGGTTCCGCGCGTAGGCGGTGGTCGGATGGGCTGCCGTGAGTGGATGAGGTTTCCTGATGAAGTCCGTGAAAAGCTGATGGATATGCATTTTACCAAATGGCCCAACGAGCTACAGCGTATGATCGTTGATTACGGCCAGACGATGGAAAGATCAGCCGAGATTATTTTCGAAGCCGGACTTATCGACAGGCGCCACTATCTTCTGTTATCATCAAGTACAGGGGGCTAAGAGTAGCGTTAAGGTTTTTATCCTTATAAACAAACTCTTAAGCATTATCGGCTAGAATTTCTTTTTAAGCATAAAAGTTACGGAGAAAGAGAAAATGGCGAAAGAAATTGAGAATATTCAGGAGAAAATGAACTGGCATTGGCGCAATACTATGCGCACAATCCGGTTTTTTGGCTTTGATGCCCGCGCCGCTCTTCCTCTGCCCATATTGCTCGTCTATGCCCGTACATCAACAATTACGCTTTCTATCATTGTCTTGATTTTGTTCCGTTTACTTGAAAATAAGGGGCTAACATTTCCTTCCGCCATACGGAATTTAAGATCCTGGGTTGTCGGTTCTGAAAGACCTGGCTGGATTTCGGCACATAAAAAGAAATTTACTGATTATGGATAAATCTAACCGCTGCTATATTCTTGTATTTTTCAAAACAGCACTTTATGTTGAAATTTAAGGCTTTACCCTACATATTAGTATGGTATCAAGAAGCGCGGCAGGAGGGCTGTTGCCCTAATTTAAACGAACCGGAATAGAATATTGTCTATAACGATACGTAAAATATTTTTTGTGTTTTTAGCACTCGTTATTTCGAGTGCCTCTATGTTTAATCTAGGGAATAACGCCCAAGCTGGCTTTGAGTGGACCCCGCCGCCGCCAAAAGCAGAGCCACCACCCATTATAACACCGCCGCCTGCATCCATATCATCTGATCAGCCGCCCTCACTTAAAACGGTTCCCGTTGAATCAATAGAGATTGAACCAACTCAGGCTAAACCCGTTGTCGGTAAATCAGCTCCTGCCCCCGCAAAAACGCAAACACTGGATATAGAGGAACTTGAATCTGATCCGAAACATATCATGAAAATAAAAACTGTCTCGCCACCACCGGCGCCTATGCCGGAAATGGATCTAAGACCAAGGGTAAAAACGGAAAGAGTGCCGCCCGTAAACACTCATAAAACGCCAAAACAGAAAAAAAATGTTTCTATTCATCCGTTTCCGCACGGAACAACTTCCCATGAAATGATGGAAGCTTCTACAGCGCCCGCACCCCAAAAGCGGCAGTATAAAATCGAACCCAAGACCTATCCTGAAGTCATTGGATTCGGATCGGATCTACCGCTGGCTCTAGCTTTGCGCCAGGTTGTACCGCCGGAATATTCTTTCAGTTTCGGTGATGGTGTTAACCCCGGATATCGTGTTTCCTGGAATGGTGGGCGCCCGTGGAATGAGGTTGTAAATGACATGGTTGCGCCACTGGATTTATCAGCCAGAATTTATAAAAAAACCGTGAGCATCTCAAAATCTGGTCAGAGCTCTGATGAAGATCTATCCATGATCAAACCGCAAAAGCAGGAACCACAGGCAGGGGGCTCAAGAAGAATTAACATTACAGATCCCGGAGAAACTCCTGGGAAATTAGTCTCCAACCAACCAGCAAATAGTAATTCCAAAGTTGATATCCTGCCTGCAAAAAGCTCAACTATAAAAGCTGACGAAAATACCCTGCAGGTTGAACCAAGACAAAATAACAGCGTGTTAAAAACATGGGAAGCAAAACAAGGGGATAGCCTTAAAACAACTTTAAGTGGATGGAGCAAACAAGCCGGTGCGGAACTGGTGTGGGAAGCCTCACATGATTATGCGCTGGACTCTAATGTAATGGTGAACGGAACATTCGACAGCGCTGTTAAGGTGCTTTTTGTTCGGGCTACCAATCCTTCTACTAGCCCAGATCACGAGATGCTGAGCAAAGAAAATGCCGACGACAAAATGACTCTCGTCGTTAAAGATAGATCCTAAATAAAGTTAACCAGGCTAAGTTGCTGTAACCGTGCCGTTACACGAAAAGAAGCATCAAGCTGAATTTGCAGGGAATTAATTTCAACTGCTACTTCGTTAATATCTACGTTCTCGATATTATCAATCGTACCGACAAGAAGGTTTTGTTCTTCTTTATGGCTTTGCTGAATCTCATCAATCCGAGCACGAACTGTTTCCAGTTTAAATCGCACCCGATCTATACGATCAATAGCGCTATTAACCATCCCAGTTAGATCATTAAACACCTGATAGAAATTATCCTTCATTTCATCAAGAGTCGTGCCGGGCGCCCCTTCTGTAGTAACTGCGTTGGTTACAGGATCTATTTCATCAGCAATTGGCGGAAGGTTTTCATTTTTAAAATACGCCAACGCCACAAGAATATCTCTAAAGGCCGGATCATTGGCTAACGCGGTATAATCCAGTTCCGTGTTATCATCAACACGAACAAAAACATCCTTCACAGCACCTGAGCTAAGCGGTGCGGAATAGCCAATAACACCATCTGTTACTGCATTCGGGTCAACACTGGCATCGCTGCTTCGTAAACCGCTAATCAGCTCTGTTGTTGTAATACCAGCAGTTTTCCAACCGGCCAGCAAAGAGCTTACAGCCGTATCCAATGTCCCGCTATCAACCAAAGGTCTGGTTGTCGTTTCTGCCCCAGCCAAAACAAACCGATCACCATCCTGCTCATTAAGAAGATTAACCATGAAATCAAATAGATTGCTGGCAAGATCCTGCAAAGTCTGAAAATCAATATCCGGCGTTGCCGATGTATAGCCAATCTGTACATTTTCAACCACATTTGGCGTGGCTGGATCATCAAAATAGACAATGTCACCTTCCTGATGCGTACTTTCCTGTGAAAATCCAACAAGCGCCGCTGAAAAACTTTCAGCCTGCGCTTTAAACTCTTCAATCGTATTCAATGTCGTTTTAATCCTGCGATCGGCATGAATAATATTATTTGTAAACGTATCAAGAGATTTAAAATCAGCGCGCGCCCGTTGCAATGTCAGAATATCGTTGCCTAAACCCGTAAATTTCTGAGTTTTTTTACCTGTTGCCAGTTGCGTACTCAGTGTTGCAAACCGGGACTGAACATCTTTAAACCTTTCGATCTGGGCCAAAGCCTGTCCTAATGTTGAAACACCTGTCATTTTTTATTCCTTTCTAAGATCTTTAATTCTCTAACGCACAGCGTCCAGCAATTCGCGAAATAACTCATCAATTGCATTAACAACCCGCGCTGAAGCAGCAAAAGCGGTTTGAAAAACAATTAAATTTGAAAGCTCTTCATCCAGATTTACACCAGAATCATTTAGGATTTGTTCTTGTAAAACATTTTGCAACGTTTCTTCATCTTCCAAACGGCTTTCGTTTAAAAGTATTTGTTGTGAATGTTCATTTACCATCTTCTGGGCATAATCAATAAGACGATTCGAACCAATAAGATTAGTAGATATACTGGCGCCTGGCCCCAGCAGATCCTGTCTGAAAGAAATCAAATTGGTATTAGCCACAGAAATTTCTGATCCGTATGACGTGTTGGTAACAGGAGATAAATCCTGTATTGGCGGACCAGCGCTAAAGCTGCCAAATAGAGAAGAAACAAATGAAATACCATCAGATAATGTTCCAGGTACCGCCAAATTTATCTCAGCTGTCGCCGCATCAACATTAAAAGGTCCGGATGTAATTTTAATATCACCACCAAAAACCGGATTGGCAAAATCGTCGCCGGGCCGCAGGATCAGCTCACCCGTTGCTGCAAACGTTACGGCGTCATAAGCCAGACCCGCAACCCCAACATCACCCGGAATAAGAGGATCGAGAATTAGCTTGTCGATGAGATCATTTTCATCATCACCCGGTAATATCGTGATCCGCACGGGGGCATCGTTACCGACCTGAACATCAAAATACGGGTCGGTCGCATTAATCGTTCCCTGTGGTAAGCCCAGAAAATCAAAGCCTACCTGTCCCATGTTTACGTCAGCGATATTAATATCCCAGCGGCTGGTAATTTCCAGCTGACCAAAACTATTGATTGTCGCACTGATATCTGGGTCCAAACCATCAATGAATGTGGCCAAATCTGCCGCCGTCGCATTCCCGGCTGGTGGAATGGCGTTCATATCAACCAGAAGGGGGCCAATCGGACCTGGCCCTTCAGTACCCGGGTCAATTGTAATAGAAAATGTATCAGCACCCGGCACCACAAACGGCCCACCAAGCTTTGTAATGAGATCCGGGCCAATCGAGGCAATATCACGTGTGCTTGTGATTGTATTTTCTGAGAATGCGCCAAGCCAGTCCTGCAGGCTAAACGGTCCGCCACCGGCAAGCGAGGCACGGAGATCAACCGAACCAACCGCCTGTTGGAAATCCACATCACCAAAAGTAAATTCTAAAATTCGGCGAATCACTTCACTTGATCCAGGTTGTACCGACGCGTCAGTCGCCACGGTTCCCTGTTGTAAAAGAGAACTATCGATAATGATTGCATCATTCACTTGGATCGTCGCAGAGAAACCAATGTAACTAACCGCCGTAGGCGGTGGGCCCGCCGATGGATCAGGCGCTGTATCGGCCGGAACAGCGCCTGAGGCATCGGTAAAAAGACGCAATCCCTGCGCTTCAAACCGTAAGGCCATTTTATGCGCAAGCTCATCAAGCTGCGCCATCTGTTTGGGAAAAATACTATCGCGCAATTCGATCAATCCACCCAGGCGCCCACCGGGAAAGCTTGTTGTGATATCAACAGCCGCCGGATTGCTCGCAGGGTCACCAACAAAAATACCGGCGACGGAATCAGGATAATAGCTGACCGCTGATACTGGCGAAGGATCAAATGTCAGCGGCGTTACCCTCTCATCTGCGAGTTGTACACCGAGATTAGTCTGAACCACCAGCACGCCGTCTCCGCGCTTGAAAAAACTGATATCGATCAAGCCCGTGAGCTCTTTAATCGCTTCATCCCGTTGATCTTCGAGAATCGCCGTCGTGCGTCCAGTATTGTTATTCACCTGAACCTGTTTGTTCAAATCGGCAATTTGGTTGAGAAGGCTGTTAACTCGAGTGACCGTGCTTTGAATATCCGCCTGCGCATCATTGCGCAAAGTCGTGATCAGATTTGATAAATCATTAAATTTATTTGCAGTGTCTGTTGCCTGGTTAACAGTTGCAGCCAGCAAAAAACTATCTTCGGGACTATCAGCCAAAGCCACAAAACTGTCCTGAAGACGGGAAATTTCTGCCGCAATCGATAATTCTCGATCCGGCGGTCCATGAAACTGCTCTATACGGCTCAAATAAGCCTGCTGAACATTAAGTTCGCCGACACTACTAATCTGTGTCCATAAATCCCGCTGAAGATTTAAATCGACCTGACGAATGATGGTTTCGCCTATAACGCCAATCGTAACCCCTTCAATAGCCTGAGAAGATTGAGGTAAAATCTTCCGCGTATAGCCTGGAGTACTTACATTTGCGATATTATTGGATATGACACCGATCTGCTGCTGCGAAACCCGCAGCCCAGAAAGCGCAGCATCCAATCCGACTAAGCCCATTTGTCTTGTCCCTTATAAAGCAATAATTGCCTGTTTTTTCTTTTTACAAAGGGAGCTATGCAAGGGAAATGCCAGAAATAGAGAAAATCCCGAGCACGTGGAATCACGTGCGACGACGCATTTGCGTAAAAAATAAATAAATAGAGCGCTAAACGTGAATTAAGTGAGCGGAAAACACTCTTAGCTTATGGGTTCTGGGTCTTTTTCATGCCGCTGTAAAGACGCACATTGGTCTCTTCTGTATGCTTCAGGAGCTCCTCTTCAACCATGAGCGAAATAAGCATTTCACGACGTAACATTGATTCAAAATGATCCCTATTCTGTATTAAAGCTATGGCCTGCATAGAAACACCGTTACGCTTAATATTGGCCGGCTTATCATAGAGGTTGGTATAGAAATCAGGATCCTGGTAAATCTTCTTGGTTAATATTTCCATTTGCGCGTAATAGCTGGGCAATTCACCCATATATCTCTGAATTGCGTCATCACCATCTACTATTACATTAAATTCACGCAAAAATGCTTTCATAAAAGTCCAGCCACTATCTTCACCTATTCTATCCTGAGCGCTGCTTTTCATACCGACAATGCTGGCATAGCTGTTATGCGCAACATTTTGAACGGCAATAATTCTACGAAAATTCTGATATGGCTTATAACGCTCTGCCACGACTGGATCGGGAACGGGCTCTATGACAGCAGGCCAGTACAGATATTTACCCAGCGCGATAACGTCTTCCATATCATTGGTTTTTGCGCCGGCGGAAAAATCCATACTCAGTGTAAGGGGATAATCGACGGTGCGCGTATAATCTATATCCTTGTTTAAACGGTCTTTATCCTGACCTCCAACTTCCCCGTCACCAAAGAATCCATCATGATCGCACATATATATAAGGCCATTATTATTGTCCTTCGGGTCACAATAAACTGTCCTGAATTGGTCAAGCCGCGCGGCGACATCAAGGTAAAGTCCTTCTGATGAACTGGTGTGTTCTACATTGCGATACCGCTCCATCAAAACTTCATTCAACTGCCTTTGATCTGCTTCAGATTTTGACTCGCTATTGGCAACACTTCTTATAAATGTTCCAAAACGGCACATTTGATCGCTAGGGTGATAATCCTTATGGGCTTTAGCCTGGAGTGTTTGTAAAATACGTTGGCTTTCAAGTTGGTGCTTCGCATCAAGAAGCAAGCCGATACCCTCAACCTGCTGAATCATAACGGCCGATAATTGCTCGGTCATCATCATCAAAGCTGTGACATAATTTTCGACTATTTTGTCTACAGTATCCTGTAAATGCCCTGTATCACTTGTACTTAAATCCTTGTTGGTCGCTGCAACGAATTCATTAACCCCCTCTGGGCCTGGACCGCCGCCGCCTTCTGCTGTAAAGCCTTCTCCGCCACCACCGCCGCCAGTGAAGGAACCAGCAAAACTCCCAAAAATACTCTCAATATCAAGGGCCAAAGCATCAGAAAAAGTAGCAAATACCTCGCCAAACTGTTCTGCAACCTCGCTTCCAAAAATATCTGCCAAAGAGTCTAACAACTCGTCCGCAATTGACCCGAGCTCCCCTAATGTGGCATCTATTAATTCTTGCTGTGCTTGCTCAAAAGCTTCGGTCAAAGCCTCTTCCGCAGCTTCTCGCGCTGCATCCAAACCTTCCTCCAAAAGTGCCTCAAAATCCGCATCTAAAAGATCTTGGACAAGCGCCAGATCTACTCCCAAACTATCTGCCAGAGCCTGAGCCACTTCATCCGTAAAAGCTTCTTGGAAAGCTTCTATTTCTGCATCTAGAGCGTCTTGTAAAATCTGCTCGTAATCTCCATTGAGAAGCTCTTGCGCAGCTCCAAGAGTCGATGCGTCTATCCCCAACCCAGCCAAACTATCGCTGGTACGGGCTAAAAATTCTTTTTGGAAGGCCTCTGATTCGGCCGCTAAACCACTTTTTATTAGTGCTTCGTAATCTCCATTGATAAGCTCTTGCGCAGCCCCAAGAGTCGATGAATCTATCCCCGCGGCGGCCAAACTGGCGCTGGCGCTGGCTAAAAATTCTTTTTGGAAGGCCTCTGCTTGCGCCTTTGCAGCATCTTGTATAGCACCTTCAACATTTCCATCCAAAACTGCCTGAAGTTCTTCTGCGCTTACACCCAGGCCACTTCCTAAAGATTCGGTTATCCTTGACGTCACCGCATCCTGTAATGCCTTTTGTTCTGCCTCAAATTGGGCTTTTATATCATCTGCAATCTTATCTGCAGCTTGACTGATAGCGTCTGAAGTATCTGTAAAAATTTGTGAAACTTCTGAGAAAGTTTCTCCTGATATACCAAAATTCTGTGTTAAAGTATCCTCGATAGTATCTTTAATATCTGCCGCCGCAAGATTTTTAATTTCTTCTGGAGATATTCCCAATATTTGTTCTGCACTAGCTGTGACACTTTCCAACACAACCGCTTTAAATACCTCTTGCCCTGCACCCAAATTGTTCAGCACAACTTGCTCGAGATCCGCCGAATTTAAAACCTGCTGGGCTTGTTGTGGAGTTATTCCAAGCTCGGCTATCAACTGTCCACCAATCTCATCTTGCAAAGTTCCAGATAAATCGTTTGCAAAGTCTCCAAAATTTTCTTGTAGAGCTTCTGCGGCTTTTTGCTTTAAATTGGCAGTACCATTGATTAAACTCTGCCCATCAATTTGAATTCCGCCAGGACCTTCAATGCTGATGTTCTCAGTTGCTGCTGTAGCAGCTCCTTCTATGAGCGCTGCTGGGTCTATATCAAGCTGTATTTTGATGATTGTGGGCGGTCGTAATTCTCCAACATTATCCAGATCATGACTTTGAAAAGAAAGATTGAGGGTCCCACAACTTAATAAATCGTCTGCTTCTAAAAACGCGGGTTCATTAAAAGAGCCGGCCCAATCGGTTGTAACACTACGTAGGCCCGTTTTCTTATCAAAAGCAATATTTGCAAATTCATCAAAACCGGAACCCGAAGCAGAAACCTGACCCGTCAACGGATTAAAACGCAGCATAAGATTTATAAGCTTTCCCTGCTCTTTATCATCGATCATCAGATTATAAACGAGCCCGCTCTCTGCGAAATTTAAAGCCGGCAGTAAAATCAACCCCGTCTCGCCCATCGTGGCTGTTCCCGTCTGCGGATACCCTTCTGCAGAAATAATCTGGAATGTTATTCTTACATCCGGATGTAATCTGTTTTCTCTAACTGATGGCTCTTGTTTTGCCTCCAGTTCTTTCTCTTGCGGTGACGCCTGAACCGGAAGCACAGGATAAACAAAAGAAAAACTTCCCAGACATAAAGCCAGAGTAATAATTGATAGTAATATTTTTCCTGCTGCCACTCTCATTATATTAAAATCTTACAACCTCATATTAAGGTTAGACTGCCGCTACTGTGCAAGCTCGCCAACGCCCGCCAGCGGATTAATTTCGTTTTCAATTTCGTCCTGAAGGTCCATAACTGCCAACTCAAGAAGAATAGACAAAGAGGCTTCACTGCGAAGATAACTTTTAAACATGTCAAACTTTTGCATCAACGCAATAGCCTGCATAGAGACACCTTTTCTTTCGACGTTTACAGGCTTGTCATAGAGATTTGTGTAGAAGTCAGGATTTTGATAAATCTTTTTGGTCAGCATTTCCATCTGCGCATAATAGCTGGGGTTCTCACCAATAAGATCGATTGTGTTCGCATCTACAACACCCAGATCATCAAGCATCGCTATCAGGAAATCTCTTGATTCAGGAAGGCCTTGCGCCTTCATAGCCGTAATAGCATTAAAAGAATTTTCAGCAACGCTACGCTTGGCAACAATTGAACGCATATCAAGATATTTTTTCTGCAGGTTGGTTAACGTACCATCCGGCAAGGGTTCAAGAAGTTTGCCGCTGGGCCGTGCAAAAACATGGTGAGCATAGAGATTGTTTGCGAGGGCAAAAACTTCTTCTTCATGTTCCGTTGGCGTTCCTCCATTGGTAAAATCAATATCGAGGGTCCAAGGGTAATCAACTGTCCTAGTGTAATCAATATCCTTGTTATAACGATTTTTGTCCGCACCCGGTGCCTCACACATATAACCCAAACCGTTATTGTTATCCTTGGGATCACAAAATTTTGCTTTAAACTGATTCAGGCGACTTTCTTTATCGAGATCATTCCCGTACATAGCACTGCTATTAGCATTACCAAGTTGGCGGTCCATTGATCTTTGGCTCATCAGGATAGAATTATATTCTGACTTGCGCTCAGAGGCAGCAAGGCTTTTTGCAGCACTTCCAAATTCACACATACCGATGCTGGGGTGATAATCCTTATGAGCTTGAGCTTGTAATTGCTGCAATAGACGTTGTGTTTCCAACTGGTGTTTAGCATCGAGCATCGCCCCTATGATTAACACCTGATGCATTGCTACTGCTGTCAATTGTTCAGCCATTAACATCATGGCCGGTAAAATATTATCCTCCCATAAAAGGGAAACAATCCATGTTCTGTGCTCTTCAAATTCTGCAGTAACATGGTCATTGATAACAGGAACGGTAGGACCAGACCCACTTCCACCTGCGGCACCGCCACCGCTGGTATCCTGCAGCCATTCTTCGGGTAAAGCTTGTATCATTGCATCGATACACCAATCACATGCATAAGCCTGCTTGTGTATGGGAGAAAAAGAAAATACGGCGCCGATCAGCACCGCCGAAAACAAAACAAATTTTTTGACTTTTTTTATCATCAAATGCTTCATTAATTCCCTACATTCATCATACCGACCATATCCTTGTTCACATCCCGGAAACTATCCCTGAGCTTGCTGGAAAGCAAAACGGACATCACCATTTCCTGTCTGATCTGACTTTCATAGATCGCCCGATCCAGCATAAGCTCTATCGCCTGCAGTGCGACTTTCTTACGCGCCACATTGGCAGGCTTATCATAAAGATTGGCGTAGAAATCCGGATTTTGGTAAATCTTTTTGGCTAGAATCTCAAGCTGCGCGTAATAGCTGGGGCGCTCTTTAAGAATAAGAAAAATTTCTTCTTCCGGAACCCCCAATTCAAACAAAACAGCCCCCATATATTTCCTTGTCATCGGCTCATTGCCGTCATAATCCGACGTACCAAAGGATTTCAGACCAACAATGGCGTTAAAGGAATTTTCAGCAACACTGCGCTTTGCCGCCACTGAACGTAGCGTAAGATAAAGATGCTGAGCCTGCTTGTTCTTCAGATTTTCTTTATTGGCATTTCGTGTTAGGACATCATTGCCGTAGAGATTGCTGGCCATAGCAATAATGTCTTCTTCATCACCTGTCTTGATCTCTCCAAAATCACCTACAAAATCAAAGTTAAAACTGCGCGGCTCATCGATCAGACGTGTATAATCAACATCGTGATTCCGACGATTTTTTTCCGCTCCGCCTGCAGCACCACAAGCCAGAACCAGTCCGGTTCCATTGGCATCGGAATCCCAGTTATTATCTTTGGGGTCACAATATACGCTGGTAAATTGCCGCCATCTTCCGCCCTTATCCTGATCACGATTCCTCGAGGAGTTCACATTGGCATTACCCAAATGCCGCGCTAAAGCGCGCTGGGACATCGCAACGGCATGATGCCGACCCCGTGATTCAGAATTGGCCATGCTTCTGACATTTGTGCCAAACCAGCAAAAATCTTCACTGGGATGATAATCCTTATGGGCCTGAGCCTGTAATTGCTGGAACAAACGCTGAGTTTCAAGTTGATGTTTGGCGTCCAGGAAGGTTCCTATTATGAGGACCTGCTGTATGGCCACAGCCGACATTTGTTCGGTAAACATCATGAGAGCGGGCAGCACGTTCTCTATAAAAAAATCTTCTACCAACCAGTCTCTATGCGCCTGAAACTCATTAGAAATATGAGTTTTCATGAGTGGTTCGCCTATGGAATGAAATAATCTAACCAGCTCTGCCCCAGCTTCTGCATCACCGGGAAAACAGCCAAGACACGGCGCATAAGCCGGACGGGGAGTAGTTGTAAGAGAAAAAGCAAATATACACACGATAAAAACCAACATCCTTGCTGTGGTTTTTATTTTGTAAAACAAAGTCTTACTACCTGTTTTCTGTTTCTCACTCACCATATATACACCCTGAGCCAAACACGAAGGTTAGACATATTCCTAAAATTTTATTCAAACCCAATCTTAATTCTATCACAACGTCCTATAAAATGGCACGTTTCATAGTGCTTGTTAATCGCGTTTTTTTATTACAGAATGGTAAATGTTGTACCTGTCGTAACCTGGGTTAAAGCAATAAATCATGGTAATGAAGAAAAAAGACTCTGCAGAGGCTGCAGAAAAAAAGAATGACGTAAAAGAGGCCGCCAATCAGGATTCAGGTGGTCTTGGGACTGTCGTTGTCCGTAACGAGTTTTATCGCGACGGTTATCGCAGCCTGCTACGCTTGGCTGTTTTACAGGGTATTATTATTCTGGCTCTGCTCGGTTCCATGTATTTCGTTATTCACGTTCACCAGCCCGAAAACAGGTATTTTGCCACCACGGAAGATGGGCGCCTGATTCCCATGGTATCACTCAATCAGCCGAATTTGAGCACGCCGGCTCTGATGTCATGGGTTGCCCAAGCTTGTACAGAAGTCATGACTTTTGGATTTAACGATTATCGCCGCCGGTTGCAGGAAGCCTCTCGTAACTTTACCCGAAAAGGATGGGACAGCTTCACCACAGCCTTGCAGAAATCACGGATTATTGAAATGGTTGAAACCAATCAGCAGGTTGTAACCGCTGCGCCGCAAGGCGCGCCTATACTGGTATCAGAATCTGAGATTGCCGGGCGATATCAATGGATTGTCGAACTACCTTTGATTGTAACCTATCAATCAGGCTCAAAAACCAGGAGCGATAGCCTGTTGGTTAGCGTTGTTGTCGTACGTGTGCCACGTCTGGAAAGTCCGAATGGCGTTGGTATTGAACAATGGATCGCCATTCCAAGATAAAGCCTTTTAATTCCTCCAAACCTTGTTAATTATTTGCGCTTTTCTATGATTGAAGGGTGACACTTACTGTGATCCGATATATTCTTTTTGATAACATTGGGTAAGTAATGCTCAAAAGCATAAAAATTTACCACGCAGAATGGACGAAACTAATGGAGCCCAGCCCAAAGCTCTCCGCTTTCCTGTATTTGACAAGAAGAACCGTCACGACGGCTCTTCTTGCTTTGTTTATATTTGCTTTCGTGCCTGTCGCCGAAGCTCAAGACTCTGAAAGAGGGCTTCCCGGTCTAAAACTGCCTGATCTACCCCCATCCGAAGAACTAAATGATGGTAGTAGCAAGCAAGGGGGCAATTCTGCTTTTTCACTACCTGATGATGAGGATGATATCTTTGCCACCGATAATGAAGAGGGCGGGAAATCGTTTGAATTCGAACAAACTCCGGAAGAACTTGAAGCTCTTACACGGAAGGAAGCTTTTGATGCAGCGTTGCAAGGCCTTTTGCCTCTGAAACCAGGTGAAATTCGCGAACTGCTCGAGCATTTTGACCGAACACAGGAATCTGTAGAGGTACCGGTCCATCCTTACCCTAAGCCGGAGGTAACAGTGGAAACGATTTCTCTCGACCCGGGAGCAAAGCCTTTAACAATTAAAGTTGCCCATGGCCATGTAACAACCGTGAATTTTGTCGACACCTCAGGCGCTCCTTGGCCCGTAGAAAATATAACATGGGCAGGGAATTTTGAAGTCGTAGAAACGGAAGGCACTGGCGAAGGTGACGCCAAATATTCGAACATTCTACGGATATCCCCAGAATCGGAATTTGCATACGGAAACATGTCCATTATGATGATCGGTCTTCGAACACCAATTATCATGACTTTAGAATCCAGCCGCGACATTGTTCATTACAGATTTGATGCAATTATTCCTGAAGAAGGGCCTTTTGCCGAAGTCCCGATTATTAACAATCAAAGCCAGGGCGGTGGCCTCAATAGCAGAGACCCCTTCGTTAGCGAAAGTTATTTGATTAGCGCAGGCGACGAAAATATCACCTCTGTTCTTGAAGGTATTATACCTCCCGGTGGTCAAAGACTGGCTGTGTCCGGTGTGGATGGAAGAACCAGCGCTTATAGATTTAATGGCCTAACTTACATAAGGACACCTCATACACTTCTCTCCCCTGGCTGGAATAGCTCTATGACTTCAGCGGACGGTATGCATGTTTATGCTATGGAGGACGCGCCGGTCCTTATTTTATCAGATAATGGGCGCACAGTACGCGCACGGATATCAGACCGTAAGGATATTATTAATGAATGACGATTTAGAAGAAAATTTTGATGAAGATTTAGGCGGCGATGCGAGCTTTGATGATTTTGACGAGCAGCAAAATACACTCGGCGATTTATGGCGTAACAATCCTCTCGTCAAAGTTGGTATTATTTTTGCTGCTGGCGCTGCTATTTTTGGAACAATTTTGCTATTTGGCGGCAAAACAGAACCGCTTAACCCCTCTTACGTTGCCAGTGGATCAGACCTAACATCCGTACCGGGAACAGAGGAGTCATCTCCTAACTTTGTAAATGCTGTAAAAGAATTTAACGAAAAAGAAGTTGAGGAAGCCTATGCAACTGGTGGAAGTGCCCTGCCGGTTCCAATTGATCCGCCTCGCGGTCGTATCAACCTTCCGGAGCAGGGAGAAGAAGAAGAAGATCCACTGCAACGCTGGCGGCGTTTGCAAGAAGAACGTCTGCAACGTGAGATTAAACAGCGCGAAACCATAGAGCCAGCCGAAACGGTGGATAATACGGCACGCAATGAGGCCGTTGCAGCTTTGGCCGATCTTCTTTCCCAACAGATGCAATCTATTCTGGAAGCACAGGGAGAAACCAAATTAGCAACCCTGCAGATAACAGATTCAGATTTTCTTAAGCGCCTTGCCCAAGACAAGGAAGAAAAGCAAGCCCGAAGGGAAGAAGCCCAGGAGAGAGCCGCAGCGGCAGCTAATGGTGGTGGTGCCGATGGCGGTGGTGGTGCCGATGGTGACGCGTTTGAGGAACAGGATATTGAAGAAATTATTATTCCTGCCGGAGCCATTGAATACGGTCAACTTCTTATAGAGGCCAATACTGATGCGCCCGGTCCTGTTTTAGCAATGATTGCGTCTGGTCCGTTAGCAGGCAGTCGCCTTATCGGAAGTTTTCAGGAAACAAGAGAACTTTTGACTCTGAATTTTGATATAATTGTCATTGACGGTGTTAGCCACGATATTGATGCCGTTGCCCTCGATCCGGGCACGACGCTATCTGCTATGGCGACAGATGTTGACCATCATTACTTTGCGCGGGTTATACTGCCCACAGCCGCCGCCTTTATCGAAGGTGCGGCTGAGGCAATTGCCAACACTGGGCTCACAACTGTTACCGTTGATGGGGGGGCTGCTGTCTCAGAGACGGGCAATGCAGATTCACGAGAGGAAATTGCGTCTGGCATACAAGAAGCGGGGCAGGAATTATCACAAATTATTGGTGAGGCCGTTGATGACATCGAGGTGACTGTTGTTATAGCCCCAGGGACCCCTATAGGCATATTATTCCTTGATGCTGTCACCGAAGATGATAAAGATGTCTAGGATTTTATTGAGATAACCTATATAAATACACCATGCAGGACGAAGAAAAACAGTCGGATGATTTTGATGATGATCTTCTAGATGATGAAGATGATTTTGATTTCGACGACATCACTGATGAGAGCGACCCCACCGATGATTTTGATGATGATCTCGGGGATGATTCTTGGGATGATTTTGATGACATTCCCGATGCTGAGATTGCCGAAGCCGGGACGGAAGACAAACCCGGGAACGACATAGAAGATAATGACGACATGCCGGTTCAAAAGCCTGCAAAAAGAAAGTCCTTCGTCTCAAAGAATTTAAAAATTATCATTGTTGCCGTTGCCGCTCTAGGTGGTGGTGGGTTGTTTTTGGTACAAATGGGGGGCTCCCCTGATGAAACGCACACGCCAATCATACAAACAGATATGACTGCGGAAATACCCGCACAACAGGACCCCCTTGCAGACCTAAAGGACAGCGCTCTGCCGGATACAGGAGAAACTGAAAGTGCCGGCGAAACCATTGCTGTCGACACTGAGGCTTTCTCCACCGGCATTAGCGAAGCACTACCCATGCCATCACCTATGAGCTCGCCTACACCGGAAGCAGCGCCCGCTCCTTCCCAGGTTGAAGTTTTAACCCCGATGCCTGAAATGGCCGTCTTATCAGAACAAAGCCAGTTGGCTTCTATAGATGAACCATTGGAAGAAGATAGCGCAGGCATTGAAGTAGCTTCTCCGCTACCAGTTATAGCCGAAGAAATTAAGCCCGAAGAGCCTGAACCAAAATTGGAGCTCATCATGGAAGATATATCAGAGCCCCCGGCACCACCTGTGGCAATTGAGTCAGAAGAGCCTGAAATGGCTATGGAAGCCACCTCGGAGTCAGCCATTACAGCAGCAAATACAGATGGAGATCAGCTTCAAGAAGTCTATGAAAAGATCGAGACATTAGAGCAAAAAATGGCCAATTCCAATGAGGCTCTGGGAAAGAAAATTGCAGGAACAGATAGTAAGATCAGTGAGTTAACGGAGGTCATATCAAAGCTGGAAGAGCGCATAACCACTCTTAACGCATCTGCGGCGCCAACTATCGAGAAGCCGGCAGCGACAAATAAAACACCAGCTTCTGTAGCTCAACCTACTGTAAAACCAGCAAAAACTATAAATTCTTCCAAAACCGGCAAAAAAAGCACATCGGCAAAATGGACGCTTCGCTCTGCGCAGCCCGGCAAAGCCATGGTCTCAGATAAAGGGTCCGGCGACTTTAAAACCGTTAAGGTCGGCGACACATTAAGCGGCATAGGCCGTATCGTCTCCATTGACCTCGAAAACAACAAATGGGTTGTGACAGGTACAAAAGGGCGAATATCCCAGTAAGCCCCTCATATTAATAGATATTTTAATCCTAAAATATTCTTAAAACTCTCTCTCCTTCGTACTATTCCAATCAAAAAATTGCCTAACCTCTAGATCGTATATTTTTTATGAAAAAAGATTCTGTAAAAAATTTGCCAAATTTGTCTAAAATGTGTTCTAATTAACGTTAGGTGGTAATTTGGTGAAAACAATAATGAATAAAGAAAAAATAGCTCGATTTTATGATTTGCCGGGATGGTCTATTCGTCTGGCAGCCATCGCTTTCCTATCCATTTTATTTACAGTTTTTGCAAGTGACGTAGCTTATGCAGGTGCTCTGACAGAAGCAGATGACATCGCTGAGAATATTGTCACTTCAGCAGAGTTCATCCCCGGCCTGATTACCGGGACGTCATATTTGCTAGCGCTTCTTCTAGGTGTTCTGGCTATTTTGAATTTCAAAAACCATGTTGAACAAGGTGGCGGCTCAAATGGGGTCGCCCTCAGAAAACCTGTTATACAGCTTCTGGCCGGTGGCGCTTTATTCGCCCTGCCTATCGTCTATGAAGCTATGGAGACTTCGATAGATGCCGGTGCCGGTGATGTCGCCTTTGATACGACTTGGGGCAATCTGATCCAGGCAGCATCCGCCGTTGGCGGCCTTGGAGCCGCTACCGTACCTATATTAGGCGATGCCAACCAGGTTATGGAGAACATTGTCGATGGCATTGAAAATATGCCCGGCATCGTTACGGCTGCTTCCTATCTATTTGGTATCCTTCTTGGCGTACTTGGCATTTTAAAAATTAAAGATCACGTCGAAAACCCTGACCAGACAAAACTTAAGGATGGTATTATCCGCCTGCTGATCGGCGGCGCGCTTTTTGCCCTGCCATCTATTTACTTGGCGATGTACACCACTGTAGCAGATACCGGTCTTGATGGCGCCAGCACCGCAACTTCGGGCGTAGCTCTCACCTTTTTTGGTCTTTTCAATCCTATGGACATAACAAATAATTGCCTCTTTACTGGTATTAATGGAACGGTTGGTGCTGTCCTTTGTAGTGCCATACTCCACACGGCCGTAGCACCTGCTTTTATGGCCTCTATAGCCTATCTCGTGGGACTTGTTCTGGGGGCATGGGGACTACTTAAACTAAGAGATCATGTCGAAAATCCGCAACAGACAAAACTATCCGAAGGACTTTCCCGCCTGATTGCCGGTGGTTTGCTCTTTGCCCTACCTGTTATCACGGAAGTAGCCCGCAATACTATTTACCCCAATTTTGCTCTCCTTACGCCGGCCCACACCAGCTTCAACGGCTATAACGACGCCGGCACAACACCGCTTGGTTTGAGTGCGGCCCTTAATGATTTTATGGATAATCTTCTTGCCCCGGCAACTCATATTATGGTTTGGTTCGGTTATGTCGCCGGCGTGGTTTTAATTTTTGTTGCAATTACGCGCCTGTATAAAAGCGCCCAGGAAGGCGCACGTGGTCCAGGCGGATTTGGAACACTTATGACATTCGTAGCCGGCGGCGCATTGATTTCGTTTAATCAGATGATTACTGCTTTTTCCACGTCGTTTTTTAACAATGGTCTTTTCGGTACGGAAGCATATGCAGAGCTACAATATACAACAGGTATGAGCGTCGATGAAGTAGCACACGCCCATATCGTTATCAGTGCCATTTTGAAATTTATGATAATTGTTGGCTTTGCCAGCTTTATCAGAGGAATATTTATTATAAGAGATGTTGCCGAAGGCAAACAACAGTCCTCGATCATGGCCGGTGTCACGCATATGATAGGCGGATCGCTAGCCGTGAACTTGGGCCCCTTACTTAACGCTGTACAGGCGACGCTTGGCATCGTGGGTTTTGGGGTTGCATTTACTTAGTGAGCAAACTTTTGGTAGAAGGAGAAAAACTATGCTTAATAAAATATGTTACAAACTAAGCGCTGCCGCAATGGCAGGTATGATCATCGGATCCTCCGGTGAAGCATATGCCGGTGCAGGTAATACATTTAGCAGTATTGCTAAAAATATTACGACATCAACTGAGCTGATTCCTGGTCTTTTGACTGGTATGGCATACTTGATCGGTATTTTGCTGGGTGTTCTTGGTATCTTGAAAATCAAGGACCATGTTGAAAACCC
>BQJE01000003.1 GCA_021604545.1 Micavibrio sp. | reverse complement strand
GTCTGCTGTCTCCTTGTTGAAAATTTCAAGCAGCGCATCGACCTGCGGCTTGTTGTTCAAAAGTTTCAGGGCATGAATAGCATGGCTATAGCGTTTGCGGGCCAGATCTACCCTACTCTTCCTGTCATAGGTGATGATGGTCAGGTCCAGACCGTCTTTGCCGTTCGACGCGGCATTAAAATGTTCAAACAAAGCGCGGTGAAAATCCCTGACGCCTTTGGGGTTGCCGAGAATTTCAAGGGTAAAGAACGGTATGAGCAAAATAAGCTGCTGCTTCGCATCGGGAAGGCGATGGATAAAATAAGGATAGGCGTAGGGAAAATTATCAATGCGCCTGCTGCTTTCCTCACCTCTGGCAAGAAGGTCATAGGTATTGCTGATCTGGCTCATAGCATTTTCGTAGCGAAGACCATCTGTAATTTCTTCACCAGTGGCATCAGCCCTGTTGGCAAAATTATCTAAAAAATTGCGCTGGTTTATATAGTTCCGATATTGAGCATAAGCAGCGCCGCCTGTTACAAGGCCCGCAACAATTGCCAGCCAATCCAGCCAGGAATAACCGTTTGCTTCTTTTTCAAGCGCCTCAATTTTTTCCTGCATCAGGTCGATTTGTTTTTTCGTTGCGGGCGGCAGAGCATGCGTTTTAGCCGGCGCTTCTTCGATCATGGTTTTGAGTTTCTCGGTCTGAATTTTCAGACGATCATCAAGTTCGGCCTGTGTAAGGCCAACCGGAACATAAACGGTATTTTTCTCGCCGTTTGGCGGCTGCGCAAACGTCACCCCCGGCTCCCCACTCCAGGTCGGGCTGGTCGTCAGCATGCTGCCCATCAAGACGGCACTCACCATCCAGTCATTTGAAAACGTAGTATTTTTCACGCAGAAACTCCATATTTACAGGGATTTTCCCTAACCAAGAGTTGTAACACAGCTCTTTCTAATATGTAAAGTTTAATGCGTCTGAAGACAGACATGGAAAATTCGTATAAAGCGGTGTAAAACCCCCTCATGACAAATGCCGCTCAAAACGAGACCATCTATGCATTGGCCACCGCCCCTGGGCGCGCTGGCATTGCGATTATCCGCGTTTCCGGCCCGGCGGCGAAAGACAGCCTTTCTTTATTAACCAACACGGACACCTCCCCCTCTTCTGGCAAAGATCCAATCTCCAAAGACCCAATCCCCAAAACCCCAACAGGAAGTGCCCCCCTTCCCAACCAACTTGAATTATGTAAAATAATAAGGCGGGGTAAGAATAGTGTTTCACGTGAAACATCTGATGGTGATTCTGTCTTAATTGACAAGGGGATGACTGTATTTTTTAAAGCACCTGCCAGCTATACCGGCGAAGATGTGGTCGAGTATCATATCCATGGCGGCCCTGCTGTGATCCAGGAACTGCTGAACACCCTGTCCAGCCAGCCCGGCCACCGTTTGGCTGAGCCCGGCGAATTTACCCGCCGCGCCTTTGAAAATGGCAAAATGGATTTGACCGAAGCCGAGGCCGTCGCTGACCTGATCAATGCTGAGACTCAGGTCCAGAAAGCCCAGGCCCTTTCTCAGATGGAGGGCTCACTGGCCCGGCTTTATGATCGTTGGCGCGAAGCTTTAACCGCCGCCCTCGCTCATACCGAAGCCGATATCGAATTCCCGGATGAGGATTTACCAGATGGCGTTATGCCCCAAATCCGCCCGGTGATTGAGAAAATGATCGGTGATTTAGACGCTCATTTAAATGATAATCGCCGCGGCGAAATCCTTAGAAATGGTGTCCACGTTGCTGTTATTGGCGCGCCCAATGCTGGTAAATCGTCGCTGGTTAATGCGCTGGCGCAGCGCGATGTGGCCATCGTTTCTGAGCTCGCCGGTACGACGCGTGACATTATTGAGGCTCATCTTGATTTGGGTGGTTATCCGGTGATTCTGGCGGATACCGCGGGTTTGCGGCCAGATCAGATTAGCGAAAAAGGACAGGATTCCATTGAATCCGAGGGGATTCGCCGCGCCCTTAAGCGGGCCGAAGACGCCGATATCAGACTTTTGTTATTTGATGGGACGCAAGAGCCCGATCAGCATAGTCTTGATCTGATTGATGAAAACACCATTATCGCCATCAATAAATCCGATATCGGCAAGGCCGTAAAAGCTCCCAAAAATGCGATTGCCATTTCTGCCTCAACTGGTGATGGTCTTGAAACCCTTATTAACGCCCTGATAGATAAAGCAAAAACTCTTATCGGGCAAAACGAAGCCCCGGCCCTCACCCGACAGCGCCACAGAAAGGCGCTCGAGGAATGCCGCAGCTCCCTTACCCGTGCCCTGAAGGCCCAACTGCCCGAATTGATGGCAGAAGATATGCGCTTGTCAGTACGCGCTCTGGGTCGCATCACCGGTCGCGTTGATGTCGAAGATCTCCTCGATGTGATCTTCAGAGATTTCTGTATCGGGAAATAACTGGCAATTTTTACCCAAAAACTGTATATCAGCGGCCATGAAACACTTTGACGTCATTGTTGTCGGTGGGGGTCATGCGGGCTGTGAAGCGGCTGCCGCCTCTGCGCGCACTGGGGCCAAAACCGCGCTGCTCACCCATAAGCTGGGTACCATTGGTGCGATGTCCTGCAACCCGGCGATTGGTGGGCTGGGCAAGGGCCATCTGGTGCGCGAAATTGATGCGCTGGACGGGCTGATGGGCCGCATCATCGACCGGGCCGGGATCCAGTTTCGCATGCTCAATGCCTCTAAAGGCCCCGCTGTGCGCGGGCCACGGGCGCAGGCCGACCGCAAATTATACCGCGAGGCGATGCAGGAAGAGCTTTCTGATTACCCCAATTTGAGCCTGATCGAGGGTGCCGCCGATGATCTGGTGCTGGATGAGGCGGGCGCAATCGAAGGGCTGACAACGCTTTGCGGCGATACCATTCCTTGCAGCGCCGTGGTTTTGACCACCGGGACATTCTTGCGCGGCATGATTCACCGTGGCGAGGAACAGATTCCGGCTGGCCGCGTCGGCGAAGAGCCAACCATTGGCCTGGCGCAAACTCTTGAAAGGCTTGAGTTTCCGCTGGGTAGGCTTAAAACCGGCACGCCGCCGCGCCTCAATGGCAAAACCATCAACTGGGACGTTCTCGAGGAGCAGCCGGGCGACGATCCGCAGGTGCCGTTTTCCTATATGAATAGCGAAATCATCGTGCCGCAGATTCCGTGCCACATCACCTATACCAATGAAAACACACATAAAATTATTGCCGATAATCTTCACCGCTCGGCGATGTATTCCGGCAATATCACCGGTACCGGGCCGCGCTATTGCCCGTCAATCGAGGATAAAATCTCGCGTTTTGCCGATAAATCCCGCCACCAGATCTTTTTGGAGCCGGAGGGGCTGCCAGGGCATACAGATACCGTCTATCCCAACGGGATTTCGACTTCGCTGCCCACAGAGGTGCAGGATGCCTATCTTCATTCGATCCAAGGCCTTGAAAATGTTGAGGTTTTGGAGTGGGGCTATGCCATTGAATACGACTATGCTGACCCGCGTGATCTGAAAAATACCCTCGAATCCCGCAGGATTCCGGGACTTTTCCTCGCCGGGCAGATTAACGGCACCACCGGTTATGAAGAAGCCGCTGCGCAGGGTTTGATGGCTGGAATCAATGCAGCGCTGCAATGTGAATCACAACAGGTCGTATCGAATGTTTCACGTGAAACAGGGCCCACTTTTACACTGGATCGAGCCGAGGCCTATATTGGCGTGCTGATTGATGATCTAATTACCTGCGGCGCGCCGGAGCCCTATCGGATGTTCACCAGCCGGGCGGAATATCGATTAAGATTACGTGCCGATAATGCCGATCAGCGCCTGACGGGCAGGGGATTGGAAATTGGTTGTGTGGGCGCAAAACGTGTAGAAATCTGGGCTAAAAAGTCTGAAAAGCTAGCGCAGGCTAGGGATTTGGTAGGATCTTTAAAAGCCACCCCGAATGAACTTGAGGCCCATGGCGTTGGGGTAAACAAAGACGGTACCCGCCGCAATGTCGCGGATTTGCTGGCTTACCCGGATATTGACTGGGAACAGCTCCAGACCGTTTGGCCGGAGCTCGGCGATATTGATGGCGAAATTCGTGAGCAAATTGAAATCGATGCGCTATATGCTGGCTATATGGAGCGCCATGAAGCCGACATTCGGGCGTTTCGTAAGGATGAGGCGCTGGAACTCCCGGCCAGTCTTGATTACAGTGAAGTTGGCAGCTTGTCCAATGAAGTGCGGCAAAAGCTGGAACAGGCACGGCCCGTGACTTTGGGGGCAGCCTCACGTATTCCCGGTGTGACCCCGGCGGCGGTAATTGCCCTGCTGCGCCATGTGAAAAAAGGCCCAAAAAAAGAGCGGAAATCCCATGCCGCCTAAGCAGAATCAGGATGGGGAAAACTCTGGGGATGTTTCACGTGAAACGCGGGAAAAGTTGGAGGCGTATCACGCGCTCCTCCTGAAATGGCAAAAGGCTATCAATCTGGTTAGTGCCAGCAGTGTGGGCGATGCCTGGGAGCGGCACTTTAACGATTCGATACAACTCGAATCTCATATCGCTGAAAGTACCGGAATCCTTGCAGATTTTGGGAGCGGCGCCGGGTTTCCCGGATTGGTGCTGGCAATGCTCAGGCCTGCCCTGGATGTTCATTTAGTCGAATCGGATGCCAGAAAATGCGAATTCCTCCGCACCGTTTCACGTGAAACAAACACCCCCGTTTCTATCCACAATACGCGGATTGAAGATATGGATGGGCAGATTAAACCCGATATGATTACGGCCCGGGCGCTGGCGAATCTAGAGAAATTATGCGGCTATTGCCTGCCATTCGCGCAGGAGAACCCGGCGTTGGAATTACTGTTTATGAAGGGCGAAAAAGCGGACGTTGAAATCGAGGAAGCGCGGCAAAAATTTGCTTTTGATATCGATCAATTCCCCAGCCAAACGGGCGCAGCGGGCAGCCTGTTGAGGCTTAGGAATCTACGGATTCTGTAGCATATGAAAGTTGACTGGAAATTTGACTTAGGGGGCAAAACCCGGCATGATCCCGCTCTCACACCATTTTAAGATAAACCCTTTTGATAAAGGCAGATTGATATGATGCAGGCGCGTTCCAATCCCACAGACAAAAAACACCCAAGACTTCTGGCGGTTGCCAATCAAAAAGGCGGGGTCGGCAAAACGACCACAGCCGTTAATTTAGCCACGGCACTTTGTGCGGTAGGGCAGAAAGTTTTGCTGGTTGATCTGGATTCGCAGGGCAACGCGTCAACCGGGCTGGGCGTGCGCCGCTCGGAAATTCAAAAGAGCACCTATGATGTTTTGTTTGATGAGGCGAATGTCGAGGACGTCGCGGTGAAAACCAAGGTGCCGCGCCTGTCTGTTGTGCCAAGCTCGCTGCATCTGGCCGGGGCAGAAATTGAGCTGGTCACCGCCGATGATCGTGAATACAAACTGAAAAAAGCCCTGCGCAAACCGCTGCCGTATGACTATGTGATCATTGATTGCCCGCCATCTTTGAGCCTGCTGACGCTCAATGCTTTTGTGGCCGTTGATTCAATTGTTGTGCCGCTCCAATGTGAATTTTATGCGCTGGAAGGCCTTAGTCATCTGGTGAAAACCATCGAACGTGTTCAGCGTAGTTTCAATCCTGATCTTGATATTCATGGCGTTGTGCTGACGATGTATGACCAGCGCAATAATTTGTCGGGTGCGGTGGCGGCAGATGTGCGCAAGCACTTTGGTGATAAGGTTTATAAAACTGTGATTCCGCGCAATGTTAGATTATCCGAGGCGCCGTCCTATGGTTTGCCGGCAATTGTCTATGACATGAAATGTCCGGGCGCGCAGGCCTATATTCATCTCGCCGGTGAAGTTATTCGGCGTGAGCGCGATATTCTGAAGGAAGAACAAATGATGCAGAAAGGGCAGGTGGCCTAGATGATTACAGAAGAAAAAACCCGGGAAGAAAGCAAAGACCTAAACCCGAAAAAACGCGGATTAGGCCGTGGTCTGAACGCGCTGTTTGATGATGACGAAAGCCCGGCAGCGCCGGTTAAAACTGCCGCATCTGCGCCTACTGACGAAGCCAGTGAAGAAAATTCTGACTCCGCGCAGGCCCGTAAAATGATTGGCATTGATAAGGTCCAGCCCAATCCACACCAGCCGCGCCGGGTTCTGGATATGGCAGCGATTGAAGAGTTGAGCGCGTCCATAAAAGAACACGGGGTTTTACAGCCCTTGCTGGTACGGCGTTCGCCAAATAATGAAGGCTATTACGAAATCATCGCCGGGGAAAGACGTTGGCGCGCTTCACAGCGGGCGCAGCGCCACGAAGTGCCGGTGATTGTTCTCGATCTGGATGATGCGCAGGCCTATGAAATTGCGCTGATCGAAAACCTGCAGCGCGAAGATCTCAACCCGATGGATGAAGCTGTCGGCTATCAGAAAATGCTGGAGGAATATAAATACACTCAGGACCAGCTGGCACAGAAAATCGGCAAAAGCCGCTCTCATATTGCCAATATGGTTCGCCTCACCGGACTGACAGATCTGGTTCAGGCGCATCTAAGTGACGGCACGATCACCATTGGACATGCGCGTGCGTTAATCAAAACAAAAAATCCGGATGAGCTGGTCAAAAAGATTGTCTCGCAGGGATTAAGCGTTCGTCAGACCGAAAGATTGGCGGCGGAAGATAATCCTTTGGGGCCAAAAAAATCTTCGGGCCCGCGGGCGAGAAGCCAACAGGGTAAGGATGTTGATACGCTGGCGCTGGAAAAAGAAGTATCCAACGCGCTGGGCATGAATGTCAGCATTGATGGCAGCGGCCAGAGCGGCACACTGAAAATTGCATTTAAGTCGCTGGACCAACTGGATGAAGTGCTCCACCGCTTGTCTCATTTTCCGGGAAGCCGTTTGAGCGGGTAGGTTTATAGTGGAACTGTAAGATCTGGGTCAATCAACTTAAGCGCTTGCGCGTGTTGGTCGTTTTCTTGCAGTCTTCTCAATTCTTCAGCATATTTTCCTGTTGTGGGTGTTATGGATATTGCTCGTGCCTCAGTAATACTGCCACATAAGGTACGGGTATAAACGTCTAAAATGGCTTCATTTGCTGTACAGGTATATGTTCCCTTGCCTCTTATCTCGCTAGCAAGATCAAGAATAGTATTAAGTAGCATATCGTGGATTTCTGAGCCGGCTGGCATTTCAGCGCATACTTTAAGCGTCAAGTTTATCGCAAGCGGAAAACCATAGCCCTTTGCAAAATTCCAGATATGCTCCTCGACGGAATTTTTAAAAATTTTATCATCTGCAAGATCACCGAAATCCGAGGGGACAGAAATAACACCTTTCTCCCATCTATCCGTTATACGCTTCCAAAGGCCAGGATCTTTGGCCTGCTTCCAGTTGCTGCCGCTCCTAGCGTGAGGATTAAACTTACTTGTGCTCATAATGTCTCCCAGGATATTAAAGGGATTTTCATAATTTAATTCCGCTCTTTTGTCAAATGTAAATTTAGCGGGCGGATTTGCTAATCGACAAAAGCGCCTGCGAACACAAGGTCTCGGGCATGGCGCCGGTTTTTTTGCACTGGGCCTCTAACAACATTAATTTGCCAGCGATTTGCTCAAGAACAGGAAGCGACCATTTGTTGAGTTGGGCTTTGAAAGCAGGCTCTTGCTTAAAGAAAATTGGGGGCGTGAGTTTCTTTATGGCAATTTCCAGAGGCTCACCAGATTCCACTCGTGCTTTCGTAAGATGTAGCTTTCGAAAGTGATTTTGTAGGCTACGGAGCACTGCCATAAACGGAACGCCCTCTGCCAGCAAACGATCATAGGCCCGCAAGGCCTCTTTGGGATTGCCACCACCGGCACTGTAAACCAACGTATCAAGGGACCCGGCTCCGGCCTCGCCGCAAGCATTCTGGACGTCCTCAAGGCTGATAGCGGAGGTCTCATCCCCTTTGTAAGTGATAAGTTTCATAAGTTCGCTGCGGGCCTTGCCGCGGTTTCCGGTGATATTACCGGCCAGCCAGGTCACGGCATCGGCATCAATGCGTAGATTGGCGTCTTGCACGCTTTCGCGGATCAGGCGGGATAAATCGCGCTCATCCTCAACATAGCAGGGAAGGGCGGCGGCGTTTTTGGCGGCTTCACAGGCTTTACGTAAGGACGAGCGCGGGCCAAGCTCCCCGGCCTCAAGGATAACAAGGTTCTGCTCTGACGGAGCTTCGAGATAGGTTTTAATCAATGTGGTGAGCTTGTCGCCGGCATTTTCAATGCGGATCAGCCGCCCACCACCCATCATTGATATGGCATGGGCCTCGTCCGAAAGACGTGCGGGGTCTTCAGCCAACTGCTCAGTGCTTAAGGCCGCGACGTTAAACGGATCGGCATAATCCTCAACCACAGACAAGCCAATGGTTTTGGCGCGCTCACGCATCAGGCCGTTATCGGGCCCGTAAACCAGCACCACCCGCGCTTTGGGGTCGGGGGCTTTGACGAAGGGCTCGATCTGCTTCCAGGTGAGTTTCATGATTCTTTCACTCTAGCAGCGCAATTCAGAAATCCTAGGCACAATTATTTGACATAATTTAAATAATTGTGGTAAAGTCACGAAACTTTACAATTTAGAGGATAGAAAATTGAGTAAAAAAATTAATTTTACAGTTGAGCAAAAAGAACAAATTCGTCAGGCGTTAGCCGACCACGTTAAGATTTCTAATCTAGAGACACAAAACGCCTTTATCGAACAAATTGAAAATACTGGTGCCGTAAACGCTTTTGGTGCGGGTTCACTGCTTGAATATTCTCACCTGCAAAACGCAGATAAAACTTTTATTGATGATATTGAGAGCATGTTCTCAGGGCTAAAAAAGCAAGATATTATTGAGGTCACCCCCGCTCCTCTGGAAGGGTATTCAAAAGATTTCGTCTGTTTTGATATACATTATCGTGGTACTGACGAGAGCCCCGGTATTACGATCGGTATAGAAAAATCCGAAGGGGCTTCTACTCCTGGCGGCGTCCTAAAAACATCGATAGAGCACTTGGACTCGAATGTTGCGGCAAATTTTATCAGCTATTACATGGAAAAATTTGCGGACCGTGAAATGCCGCCCAACATGCCTATTTATACATTTGATTTTCTGCCTGTCACAACAGAGGTTGGAGAGACAGTTATAGTTCTGTCCTGCGTTGCCGACACAGAAGGCCCGCTTTACATTCACAATCCGAATAATCGTTTTGCGCAAAAAGATGCCTCCTATTATATCGAAAGAGATGATGAACAGAGAAAAGCTCAGATTATAGGTACAGCGATGGGTAACCCTCAGAAAAGTGACGGCTCGTTGAAGCCACAAGGTTCCGTTACTGATCTGGATTATTTGCGCGGCGTAATTAAATCAAGCATAGAGCAGGGCGTTGAGGTAGAAACTAGATTTCATAGGCTTTATGCCAGCGCGGTTATAGAACGCGCAAAACTGTCGCGTGAGGTTCGAGCAGGTCTGGAACACTATGAGAAAATAGGAATAGATTCTAACAGCCCACAATTGCTTTCAGACTTTATGGTATCTGTCGGTGAACACAACGCGCGTGTTGCAGCTAATGACCCCAAATCTAATCATGAAGAAAGACAGTGTAGCCCAAATTAATCTCGTGGCCGGATTGTCAAGCCCTGATGTTCTGCTTAGGGTGTTTGCATGAAAATAGCCTTTCAAATGGAATCTCCGGCGGATTCGGACCGGGAATTAAGTGCGTCTTTGCTGTTGATGCAGGAGGCATGCAGCCGGGGCTATAAGGTTTTTCATTATCTGCCAGAGCATCTAAGCCTTGATCATAAAGGCGCTATTACCGCGTATGCAGCGCCGGTTAGCGTTGATTTATCAAAAGATCAATATTATGAGCTGGGGGATTACGACGCTGTCGATCTGGCCGGATTTGATGTTGTTTTCTTACGTCAGGATCCTCCCTTTGACATGGGCTATATCACGACGACCTATATTCTCGAGCGGCTAAAGGATCAAGGCGTGCTTGTCACCAATGATCCGTTCTGGATTCGCAACACGCCGGACAAGCTTTTCATTTTTGATTTCAAAAAACACATGCCGCCGACTTTGATCAGTGGCGATATGATAGCAATTAAAAAGTTTTTTACCGCGCATAAGGATGTGGTGATCAAGCCGCTTTATAGCTTTCACGGCCATGGTATAACGCGCAGCTCTGATGTTAATGACGCAGAAGCTGAACTTAAAAAATACGGCGAACCCCTTATGTTTCAGCCGTTTTTGAAGGAAGTCAAAGAGGGCAATAAACGCGTTGTTCTGTTTGATGGAGAGATTGTTGGCGCGTTGAATACCATCCCGCCCGATGGAGAATTTCGTATTTACCGCGATAGTATTGATGAAGCCTATGAGCTCTCAGAACAAGAGCGTATTTTATGTAAGAAAATCGGCTCAGTTATGAAGGAACGGGATATCCATTTTGCCGGAGTCGACTTTATCGGGCCCTATCTAACGGAAGCGAATGTGGGGAGTGTCGGAAGTCTGGCACGGCTTAACAAAATTTATAATAAGAAATTTGAAAGCATGTTGTGGGATGTGATTGAAAGAAAAATAGTCCCCTAGGTTTGCGCCTGCGTACAGGCACCAGCCGAAGTTTTCTTTATCTCTTTTTCAAACACCATATGGGCGCAGCTATTGGGGTCGTTAAAGATCGCCGGGTCGTGGGTTTTTTGAAATTCCATTGTTGATTCTAATGTCGGGAACATCATGCGGTTGATCTTGCCGTCTGTGCAGCCTGTGCGACAGATGGAGAGTAGTGGCTCTAATTCTTCATCCAGTCCGTCGCCGATATGAGCATTTTCTATCAAATCAGCAAACTCTTTCGCGAAATTAGCCACGGTGCCGGTGCCGTAGGGGATGTCAAAAAACTTTCCGTTGTGATTTTGCGCAGAATCATAAGCTGCTTCGAGATTTTCACGGGCTGTATCCAGGTCTTGTGTATCAAAGCCGTATTCTGCAAGCAGCGCGTCAACTTGCGCGGCGAAATTGGGCTTAAAGGCCAGAGCGGTGGTGATTAAAAACGCAGTTTGGTGCTGGTGAATACCAACGCCGAACATACGCGGCTCGAAGCGGTGGCCGATCACGCCACCGTCCCTATTTTTTAACGCAGCAATTTTTACATCAGGCCAAAGAATACTTTGGGCAAGGTAATAATTGCTGGCAAAGTTCAAACACTGCGTGCGTAGTTTTTCAAAGCTGCTCCATGTCCCCGAAGGAATACCAGTCAGCGTTCCATTTTCGTCGTAATGCATGAACAGTTTGTTGTTCATGACGTAATCAATATGTTTGCGAATAAAATCTTCGCCGTTTTGCGCGGTAAAAATATAAGGCAGAATGCCGCCGCGTTCTTCGAGCGCAGTACGATGCATCATGCCCTGGTGGCCGGAAAAGGGCTGTCCCTGGTTAAAGCCGGAGGAATTATCAGTGAGCAAAAAGAGAAACGGCGCGAGGAAATAAAGCCTGCGTATATTTTCCAGCAAGTGATCCGGGTCGCGGTGACTAATGGAAACCTGATTGGATTTGCACACGGCGAAATAAGTGACAATATCAGTCATGTCCTCGCGGTACGGCCAGTACATCGTTTGGTAGCGCTCGGAATCAACGATATGCTCAAGCAATTCTTTTCCGGTTCTATCGGGCAGTTCCTGAAAGTAAGAGCGCTTGAGGCCAAGCTCGCCAGCTTTATCGGTAAGGATTTTAATTTTGTCGTTAATGTCATTCAGAACATTTTTAATGTCATTCGGGTATCCGGGTATGGACACAATCTCCAGAATATCGGCTGTTGGTTCGGTATGAACCCAGTCACCATCATGGCGTGCTTCGGCGGCGTTTTTGAGCAGTTTGTTTTGGGCCAGACTCATTGGCTTCATTGTCGCAGGGTCGAAAAAGGTCATTTCGACCTCTAGCCCGGCTTTGGATTCACTGCCGACACCGACATAAAGATCAAAAACATCATCTTCGTTTTCGATGATCTTTAAATCGCAGGCATTGACTTCAGACATGGCTATTTTCCTGTTTATTTGCTTACTAAAAATAATATAGGGACATTTTCGTCAAAGTAAAATCCGGTAAAAAACCAGGGTTTAACGCTGAAAATGCAAACTAATCTGCAATTCAATTTGTCTTGCCAGATCATCCAGCGCATTTTGCCGCGCGTTTTCTTCGGAGACGCGGTTGGTGAATTCACTACCCAGAATGTTATAGCTGGTGATTGAGCGCAGCTTGCGGGTGAGAACCTCATTTTCCGTCTTTCTGTCGATTAATACTATCGTTGTTGAAAGGCGTAGCTGTCCGCGTGTGGCGTCCGAGCTTTTTGTAATATCAAGATCAGTCAGCCTTTCCTGAATTTTGCCCACGGATAATGTATAGGCTGCATTCGCGGGACGGGCATGACGGTAAAAACGATCAATCAGCGCGTTGCGCAGGTATTGCCCCTCGCGGTCCTGGATATTGGTGATGGCAATTTGTGCGAGTGTGGCTTCGACAGCATTTTGCTCGGTCTTGCTCCCAAGGTCACCATAGACGGGCTCCCAGCCGCAGCCGGCAAGCAAAAGAATTGAAAATATGGCCAGTAATTTCTTCATCCCACCACCACATTAACGATTTTACCGGGGACAACAATGACTTTGCGGACCTGTTTGCCTTCTATGGCCTTTTTGACATTGTCCTGTGCCAGAGCTTCGTCCTCAAAGGCTTTATTGTCGGCATCGGCAGGAAGAGTGATCGAGGCACGGACTTTGCCGTTGACCTGTACACCGATGGTCACGTTTTCTTCGGTCAGTAAGTCCTTATTAAACACTGGCCAGGGTTCATCAACGAGAAGCGTGTTATGGCCGAGCATGTTCCACAATTCCTCCGCCAGATGTGGCATCATCGGATTGATGAGTTTGGTGAGAACTTCAATCGCTTCGCGTAAGGCCCAGCCGCCCTCTTTGAAGTCGGAAGTCGCATTGGACAGGGTACGGATACGGGCCACAGCCTTGTTGAGATGGAAATTTTCGATGTCTTCTGTAACGCCTTGAATGGTTTTATGCGTGGCGCGGCGTAAATTAAGGGCCTCTTCACTGAAATCCTTGGACTCATTTTCATTTGCCGCCGGAAGATCAGCTTCATCGACAAGCCTGTGGAGTTTGTTGACAAAGCGCCATGCGCCTTCAATACCGCCCTCGGTCCATTCGAGATCGCGCTCGGGCGGGGAGTCGGAAAGGATAAACAGCCGCGCTGCGTCAGCGCCATAGGCTTCCATGATGCTTTCAGGATCGACAACGTTTTTCTTGGACTTCGACATTTTGATGGGCGATCCGACTTTAACGGAGCTTTTGTCGCTCATCTCTTCATATTCTTCCGGGAGGAGCCAGTGACCGTTATGTCCCTGATAGGTCTCATGCGTCACCATGCCTTGGGTGAAAAGCCCGGTGAATGGCTCATCGCAGTCCACATAGCCGCAATCGCGCATTGCCTTGGTGAAAAAGCGCGCATAAAGAAGGTGAAGCACGGCATGTTCAACACCACCGATATATTGATCGACACCGCCGCCCTTCGGTAGCCAATGTGCGGCCTTGTCTCTATCTACGGGAAGGTTGTCGTTATGTGGATCGCAATAACGGAATTGATACCAGCTGGATTCGAAAAACGTGTCGAAAGTATCTGTTTCACGCGTGGCATCTTTGCCGCATTCCGGGCACGTGATATTTTTCCAGCTCGGGTGACGTTCCAGCGGGTTTCCGGGCTCATCGAAATTCACATCTGGCGGCAAGGTGACGGGCAGTTGGTCTTCGGGAACCGGCACGGTACCGCAGGCCTCGCAATGAACGAACGGAATCGGGCAACCCCAGTAGCGTTGGCGCGAAACACCCCAATCGCGCAGACGGAATTGGGTTTTGCCTATGCCATTTTTAATGTCTTCGCATTTTTTAATCGCGGCATTGATAGCGTCTTGCTTGTTTAGCCCGTCTAGAAATTCCGAGTTATACGCTATGCCGTCATCGGTAAAGGCTTCGTTTTTGATTTCAAAATCTTTGGGCTCGACATCACGCGGCGCAATCACAGGGATGACATCGAGATCATATTTGCGGGCAAAATCAAGGTCGCGCTGGTCATGGGCAGGCACACCAAAAACCGCGCCGGTGCCGTAATCCATGAGAATGAAATTGGCAACATAGATGGGATATTCTTTGCCGGGCAAAAGCGGATGCGTTGCTTTATAGCCGGTGTCAAAGCCGAGTTTTTCAGCTTGCGCGATGGCCTCTTCCGAGGTGCCGGTGGACTGGCATTTTTGCACAAAATCAGCAAAGCCATCTTTGCCTTTGCAAAGTTTTTCCGCCATCGGATGGTCCGGGGCAAGGGCAAGAAACGACGCGCCGAATAATGTATCGGGCCGCGTTGTATAAACGTCGATTTGATCGTCGTGATCTTTAATGCCCCACTTGAATTGCAGGCCAGTGGATTTGCCAATCCAGTTTTCCTGCATGATGCGAACTTTTTCCGGCCAGTTCTCTAGTTTCTGTACGCTTTCCAAAAGCTCCTCTGCATAATCGGTGATTTTTAAAAACCATTGGTTGAGTTTACGGCGCTCGACGGCGGCCCCGGTGCGCCAGCCTTTGCCGTCGATGACTTGTTCATTGGCGAGAACAGTATGATCGACCGGGTCCCAGTTGACGACGGATTCTTTGCGGTAGGCGATTCCCTTTTTGTAGAAATCCAAAAACATTTTTTGTTCATGGCGGTAATAATCGGCATCGCAAGTGGCAAATTCACGGCTCCAGTCAATCGACAGGCCCATGGATTTAAGCTGGACGCGCATAACGTCGATATTTTCATGGGTCCATTTGTCCGGATGCTCGCCGCGCTCTATCGCCGCGTTTTCCGCCGGCAGGCCAAAGGCATCCCAGCCCATTGGATGGAGGACATTAAAGCCCTGCGCCTTTTTATAACGGGCGACAACATCGCCGAGCGTGTAATTGCGGACATGGCCGACATGGATGCGGCCCGAGGGGTAGGGAAACATTTCGAGGACATAATATTTGTGCTTGTCGGAATCTTCGGTGACTTTAAAGCTTTCGCGTTCGTCCCAGATTTTCCGCCATTTTTGCTCGGTTTCGCTGATATTATATCGTGAAGACATGGCGCATTTATTCACTCTCGCCGATTTGGGCGACGCGGAGCTGGCGGGCACGGGTGAGGATTGTGTCCTCAAGCTGGGTGCCCATATCGCCGGAAACATCAGAATCACGCCAGCTGCCGCCACTAAAGGTTTGGCGGAAGACACGCACGCGGATACCGTCAGAGCGCAATTGGCGACCAAGAATGAAAACATTGACCTTAAAGCGTTCACTTTGATTTTCCGGCGGGGTGTACCAGTCGGTGAGAATCACGCCGCCAAAGGGATCTGCGCTGGCCAGCGGCATAAAGGACACCGTATCCAGCGAGGCGCGCCACAGGAAGCTGTTAACGCCAATACCGCTGGAGCCGTCAGTTTCTTTTTTCTTACCACCAAAAATACTGAGGCCGTCTTCACCGAAAATGCTCTCACTTTCGCCATATATATCTTCACCGGTCGTGGTGCGCTCAAGGCCGCTGGGATATTTGGCTTCTCTTTCTGTGTCGGACCCACAGGCACCTAAGGCCAAAATACAGCCCGTACACAGGGAAAGGAGAGAAAACCTTGTTATTAAAAGGCGGTTTAACATGTCTTTTAGCCCCTAAATTGCCAATAAAATAATAATTCCAGAAACCTTCATTAGCACGCCGCGCCTTGCCTCTCAAGCTGAGTTTTAAAGCAAATGGTTGAATATTCCCTATTCCCGTCATCCCGTTGGCGAGCGCCAGCGAGCTTAAACAAACGGGATCCATATGTCAGCGATCCTTGATCGCTGTCTTTACTGGGCCCCGGCTGTATAAGTGCCTTGCGGCACCGCCGGGGTGACGGTGGTGGGAATGTGTTGCAAAATTGTCACGATCTCAAAAAAATGTGGCATATTTGTAAAAATCTGCGTTGACGGTTGTGGAAAAGATTGGCTTACTGGCTGTAGTTCGCTGGTAACGGGGGGCTATTCTTATGATCCATTGTATCGGATCTTTCTTGTTCAACCTAATAGATCAAGCTTTTAACGAAGATTGATTGGAGGAAATAAAATGAAAAAACTACTACTTAGCAGTGCAGCGATTGGTGCATTGGCTCTGGTTCCGGCCTCAGCCAACGCACAAGTATCTCTGGACATTGGTGGGTATGTGAAGGGTTATGCCTTCTATACTGACCAGGATGACGACCTTGCAGTTGCTGCAGGTGATGCTCGTGAATTCGACATTATCCGCAACTCTGAAGTGCATTTGAGCGGTGAAACCACATTGGATAACGGCCTGACGGTTGGTGTTCATTTGGAAGCAGAAACTGACGGAAGCACAGGTGCTCCTGGCGCAAGTGATTCTTTCAACGTTGAAGAAAACTACATTTACTTCTCAGGCGACTGGGGTCGTGTAAATGCTGGTTCTGAAGACGGTGCCGCATACCTTTTGCAGGTTGCTACGCCTTCTGCTGATTCCAACATTGACGGTATCCGTCAGCACGTAAACCCGGTCAACTACACCACTGTTCAAGGTGGCGCAGTTCCTGCGGGCGCGGCCCTTACAGGTCTTGCTGTAGCTGGTGTTGCTGCCGATGGTGTCGACTATGATCAGGACGTAACCCGTACGACTGACAAGCTGACATATCTGTCACCTGTATTTAACGGTTTCCAGCTTGGTTTGTCTTACACACCTGACGTTGCTGGTGCTTCTACGGAAGACGCACTGAACCTTGATGATGTTGATGGTGCTTTCGGTGAGTCATACGAAGCCGCTGCTCGTTATGAAGGTCAGTTCAACAATGTTGGCGTGATCATCGGTGCCGGTTATACGCATGTTGAGGAGGAATCCCCAATCACGCAAGCCGCTGGTACGATTACAGATGACCGTACAGCCTGGAATGCTGGTATCGATCTGGACATTGGTCCTTTCGGTGTTGGTGTTGCTTACATGGAAGATGACTTCGGTGATGTCGGTGCAAGTGCAACAACTGAACGCGATGAAGAAGAAACTCTCGTTATCGGTGTTGACTACACAACAGGCCCATTCAAGCTTGGTGCATCTTATCTTGATCAGGACGGCACAAACAACATTTCCGGTCTGACGGGTACGGACGGTATCGAAACACAGCGCTACACTGGTGGTGTCGTATATACATACGGCCCTGGCATGACGTTCCGTGGTTCTGTCAGCTATATCGAGCATGACAATGTTGCTGGTACTGTGCTTGGCGCAGGCAACGATAGTGTTGATGCAACATCTGTTACTGTAGGTACACAGATCAACTTCTAATCCGCCTTCGTCATGCTACGGCGTGACAAGTCATTTAGAAGCTAAAAATTTCGGGAAGGGCGCTCTTTGTGAGCGCCCTTTTCATTTTCAATTCAAACTGTCATCCTGAGGGAGCGTAGCAACCGAGGGATCTCATAAATTAACGAGATCCTTCACTTCGTTCAGGATGACATCTATAAGTAAAGCCATGTCGATTGCAGATAATCTTACACAGATATACGAACAAATAGAAAAGACAGCGCGTGACTCAGATCGCGATGCTGACACCGTACATCTTGTTGCCGTGAGCAAAAAACAACCCACGGAAAGAATGCAGGCAGCTTTGGACGCCGGGCATCGCTGCTTTGGCGAGAACCGTGTACAGGAAGCGCAGGAGCATTGGAGCGATCTTAAAAGCGCTTACCCGGATTTAAAGCTGCATCTTATTGGGCCGCTTCAAACCAACAAGGCTAAAGAAGCCGTCGCGTTGTTTGATGTCATCGAAACGCTGGACCGGGAAAAACTGGCACGGGCGCTGGCAAAGGAAATGCAAAATCAGGGTAAAACCTTGCCCTGCTTTGTTCAGGTCAATACCGGCGAAGAGCCGCAGAAAGCCGGGATTATTCCGGCTGATCTGCCCGATTTTCTGACGTTTTGCCGGGATGAATGCGAGCTGGATATCGCTGGGTTAATGTGTATTCCACCGATTGATGAGCCACCCGCTCTACATTTCGCTTTTCTGGCCAAACTAAGACAGGAGAATAACGTCGTGGATCTTAGCATGGGTATGAGCAGTGATTTTGAAAAAGCGATTCCGCTCGGTGCGACATATATTCGCGTTGGTACAGGAATTTTTGGAGAGCGAGCTTCCCACATTTGATTGTGCGTTAAGCTAAGCTTTTCTTATCTTCTTCAAGAATGGGAAAAACATTCGGTGCAATTAAATCAAGCGGCGGGGCGCTCGCAATATTTTGCATCATTTCAATATGCTTCCGAACCATAGTGCCGGCTGTACGACCACCCGCTACAGGCATGTTTTCAGACACCATGCGGCGCCCACCACCAAGGTCGGCAAAGGATAGAACAGAGCCTGGCAGTTCGGTAATTTCGCCACTTTCGATCTTCTGAAGACTGGCGGTGAGCTGCGCCTCCGGCTTATGCGCCTCACTTTTATAGCGGGGTGTTTCACCGTCGAAAACAAAAGCCAAAGCATTGCCCGCTAAATCTTTTCCGGTTTCCTCTTGTGAAATTGTATTGATCAAACCGCTGGCTGCGCCGATGGGCCCGCCGTAAACGGCACCACCAATAATATTTGAGATTGGTCTGATTTCATCACCGGTAAAATGACGGTACAAATGTCCGACAACCGGAATATGATGCAGCGGGTTGACCATGTCGACGAGATCACCAAAACCAAATTCTTTATTTTGAACAGCGCTGGCATCACCGCGCGCATCTTGATAAGCGAGTGTGTTTTGAAAACTTGCTCGTGTGTCTCCGGTGGCGGCACGGCTAAGATTTTCCTCGATCGTTTGTTTGCCTGTAGAGGCTTTTTCCCACATCGGGATAGAGCCGGCGGTGCGCTCATTGTGAACCATGCGCAGCACCTTCCGGGCGCGCATTTGTGCGGCTTCGGGATTGATGCTGCTCTGATTTTCAGCGGCGGTTATATCAATCATCAATGACTGCTTTCTGTTTCATATCAAGGGTTTGCAAGCCCTGTGCCAGATAAAAAGGACATGAAATCAGTAGGTTATATATATGCATTGTTTTGCTGGCGGGGTGATTATTGCCCCCTTATAATACCCAAATGAACAAAATCACACCGGATATCGTTATTTTTGAGCAGGATGAAACAGCGCGCCGTGTCATCAGTGAGGCCATGCAAGCTGAAGAATTGGGGGCAGTTCGTTTTGTCGATGATTGTTCTGGCGATGATTCTGACGGTGTTCAAATCTATTTATGTGCGCAGGGCACATTGCCGCCGGATGATCTGAAACTTGCCGAAAGCGATGTTTTTACAAAGCCATTGCGTCTGGGTCGCCTGCTGGATCGTGTCCGGCGACGTCAGCGAAGTCAGAATCGTAAAAATCAGGAAAACTTTATAAGGATTGGCCTGTATGATCTTGATGCCAATAATAATCTTTTAGGGGACATTCGGCTGACGGAAAAAGAAACGGCAATCCTTGAACTTCTTCATGCGCAAAAAGGCCGCAGCATGAGCCGTCAGGAATTGTTGGATAGCGTGTGGGGTTATGCCGAAGGGGTAGAAACGCACACGTTGGAGACGCATATTTACCGCTTGCGACAAAAGATTGAAAAGGATGCAACGGCACCTGAAATACTGCTGACGGATGAAAGTGGCTATAGGTTAGGAAAGGTTTAGTTGTGTTGCATTTTGCTTTTTTCAACGGCGGCGGCGAGGCTTAGCAGGAATGTATTGCCGCGTTCGATATGCAGAGTTTGTACATTTTGCTGCGCTAAAATTTTCAGATCAGCAAGTAGCGCATAGATCATTCTGACCTCGTGTGATTCAAGTCCGATATCCAGATTTTCAACTTTATTTTGTCCGGGCGCAGAATCAAAATGTGTTTCCTTGTTCACCGCATAGGATGTGCTTTGATAGGCATTGGCAGCGTGAGCCGCCGGGCCGTCATGAGATTTCATTGGCATCTTTTGTGTATGCTGAGCCGGGTTGTTCGCAGGGGCCGCTGGCATGCCAGTTGTTTCTAGAAGGGAGTGCAGGAAGTTTTCCAGGAAAATTTGTAAGGCTTCTATCGATACTGTTGCCTCATCACCTTCGTTAAAGAAAGTTGCTTCCTCGTCATCTTTCTTTTTTCTCTTGGGCTGTTCCTGATCAGGGTCGTGCCGACGAATGCCAAGCCGCGTATCTGTGCTTTCGGCTTCGCGTGGTTTCGTTGCAAAAATGCTGCTCACACTTGAGAACATCTATCCAAACTCCTTAACAATTGGTTAATATCTCATTCTAACAGATATGCAAGCCATCTGCCAAATTTAAGGAATTTCTTTTAATCTATTGATATTGCTAGATTTTTATTTCTTGCTTTCGAGCTCGTCAAGCAGGAAGTTTTCTGTTTCGGTTAAATACCAGGGGGCATAATATTCCCACAGGTCCTTTTCCTGCTTTGTTTGAGGATCGCTTGTTGTGCATTTTAGGAAAGCAACATCACCCATCATCAGCCATTGATCAACGCCATCCAGCTTAAAAGGTGCGGTGCTGTCAGCTGTAACAGGACGGACGCGCATGGTTATTTTTCCATCATAAATCTCGTTCTCGTTTGGCAGAAATTTCTTTATGTGGACGTATTGTTCCTCTGTTAATTTGAGTCGCGCAAATTGAGGCAAATCCTGGACCAGAAGGGAAATCCACAATCCGGCGTGCGCATAAGGGAAATAAGGAATGTAATCTTCATCTTGATGCGGGAAATGAAAGATGAGCATCGCTGTGCCCTTTTCATTTTTCTCCTTCATTTGAAGCTGGACATTGGTTGTTATCTTGAGGAAATCTTCTTCAAAGCTAAATTCTTTAAATCCCCATTTCAAACGATGGGTTTCAAGTTCCTCAATTTTCAGTCTCTCTTCTTTACTGGCATTTTGGTATTCCTTGGAAGCCCTGATCCAGCTTTTATAATCTGGTTTGGCTTTGCTAAGTTTTAAAAAAGCGAACGTGGCTTTTTCTGCTTCGGAGATTTGTGTCTTTTTGAGGGCTTGTGCGTGAACTGGCATCTGAAGAGATACACCAAGAATAGTCAGCGCTAAAATGCTCAGAACCAGAAAATATCTCAATTGGTGATACTCCTAAATGCCCAACAGGTTTATTATACCTTATATGAGTGATAAAGACCAAAAAAACGGACCCTCTTCAGAACCCCCGCAGGAGGACGTAGAGCTGTGGAAACAGGCGACCAGCGACGTAAAACCCCTGCCCGGTAAGGAAGAGGGTGTTTCCGGTGCCGACAAAGATGCCACAGGGAAGAAAACTGGCCGGGAATACGATAAATCATCAGTGCGCGTTTCATATCCAAGTCAAGCAAGTGATCCCAAAACGAAGAAAACCAAAGAACCAGGTGTAGGAATTGATAAGCGTACGGATGAAAAATTAAGGCGCGGTAAAATGGAGATCGACGGGCGGCTCGATCTACATGGGTTTAATCAGGATGAAGCGCGCATCGCGCTGATTAATTTTATTACAGGCGCGTATGAAAGCGGCAAACGTTGCTTGCTTGTGATTACCGGTAAGGGGAATGGTAAGCAACACGACAATGAGGAAGAATGGTTTATGTCGCAAAAGGGCGTCTTAAAACAAAAAGTTCCGGAATGGCTGGCGGAAGATGTTTTGCGGCCGCTGATTGTGCAGACTCATCCCGCGCAACGCCATCATGGCGGGGATGGAGCGCTGTATATATTGCTGCGGCGGAAGAGAACTTAGTTAATCGTAATTTCTTTCTCGATCGTAATTTCTTCCAGCCCTTCGCGTTTTAGGCTTGCGGTGCCGGTGTAAGTGCCGGGGATAAGAATGCGGTTACCCAGTTTGCGTCCGGTGTAATAGAACTGACGCGTGTGGGTTTTTTCTTGTGTGATTCCTCGGTTTGCAAACATTTTACCATCCGGGTCACGAATGATAACCTCAATAGCGTCACCTTCCTGAACGCCGTATAGTCCGATCCAGAACACCAGAGCCGGGCTGGCTGTATTCAAGGTGGGCGGGGGTTCTTCGCCATTTTTAATAGCCTCGAAATCGGGAACTTTACCCAGAAAACCACCATCATAAAAAATAACCGGTTTGTAGCTCATGGGTTGGCCAATCGCCCACAGGCTTTGTTTCACTTTGCCGCAGCCATCGGTGTTGAGCATGCCGGTATAGGGATCGACCACGCCACCTTCCCAGACGACACCGAAATGTAGATGAGGAAATTCAGCCAGACCCGAATGCCCCACCTGTCCGATTTTTTGTCCGGCGCTTAAGGCGTCGCCACGCTTAACAGTAATGCTGTCTTTTTTGAGGTGACAATAAATGGTTTGTAGACCGCTGCCGTGATCAAGTAAGACGGCATTGCCGCATTCTTTTTGCTGCGACTTGATAGCTTCAAGCTCGGCGTTCGTTTTGGGCGTGTCGGTTTCACCATTGCGCAATCGTGCAACCTTCCCTTCTTTGGCGGCGAGCACATCGACGCCCTCACGCATCTCAGCCAGCGAGCGCAGCGCAAAATCGGTGCCCTTATGGGTGTCGTTGGTTCGTGGTCCGCATTTGAAATCTTTTGCTGCGCCCTCGGATGGATCAGTATCAACGTAATGAATGGCCCAGCAATCTTCGCCAAGCGTGCAGGCGAGGGGGAAGATAAATTGCGGCGATTCCCCGGCTTTGGCAGGATTTGCAGCCAAAAAGGTCAAAATGGGCAATATTGCTAAAAGTGCTTTAAACATAGGCTTTATATAAGCAAGAAAGGGAGCAAAAAAGCCAGCAAGGATTTTAGTTTGACATAATTGTAAAAACTTTGTAAAACAAGGCATCTCAATTTGGAGTGTTTTTTATGAGTACCCTGGAGCCACAAGCAACTATACGACCACTTACGCCCGTGCATGATCGTGTGTCACGTCCGCTTATCTCTTCGAAAAAACTGGGTAAAAAATCTATTTTAATACGTGCTCAGGGACTAAACATTAATCAAAGCAGAAAAGCACGTTCATACGCTATATGGAACTGGAACACAAACATACGCCCGAGAGAATACATGTATAAATTTGTGACAATAAGCGGCGTAAACGAAATTTATAATTTCATAGGAAGAGAAACAGGTGAGGCTAATATCCCCCAAGACCGTATCAAAGTTTTTTATAAAGGCCATGTGCATAGCTGTGATGATTTTATAGAGGCCTTCCCGCGCAGGACAGAAAGCTATCTATTTTTACACAAGAACAGCCCTGAAAATATTATAGAATAAATTTACTGAGATCGGCTGATTTCACCAGCTCTTCGACATTTTCACGGACGTAATCGCCTGTGATGGTGATGTCTTCACCGCCACGATCGGACGCGGTGAAGGAAATTTGTTCTAGTAATTTTTCCATAACGGTGAGCAATCTACGCGCGCCGATATTTTCGACATTTTCGTTCACCTCAAAAGCCAGCCGCGCAATTTCATTGATCGCCTCGTCCTCAAATATTAATGTGACTTCTTCGGTGCCAATCAGGGCAACATATTGCTTGATCAGGCTGGCTTCTGTTTCCGTGAGAATGCGTTTGAAGTCTTCCTGTGTCAGCGCACGCAGCTCAACGCGGATCGGTAGACGCCCCTGCAGCTCGGCCAGCAGGTCAGAGGGTTTGGCGTAGTGAAAAGCCCCGGAGGCGATAAACAGAATATGATCTGTTTTAACTGGGCCGTATTTCGTGGTCACTGTCGTACCTTCGATTAACGGCAACAGATCGCGCTGCACACCTTCGCGGGAGACATCACCGCCACGTGCATCCTGGCGCGCTGCAATTTTGTCAATTTCATCGAGAAAAACAATGCCGCTTTGTTGTACCAGATCCAGTGCTGCTGCTATGATTTTATCTTCATCAAGAAGCTTGTCGGCTTCCTCGGCCATCAGAACATCATGGCTTTCCTCAACGCGCATTTTACGCTTCTTGGTACGCTCGCCAAAGGCCTTGCCGAAAATGTCGTTCATATTGATCATGCTCATGGATGCGCCGGGCATACCGGGAATATCCATGCTTGGCATGCCACCGGAATGGTCGACCACTTCCAGTTCAATCTCGCGATCATTCAATTCGCCAGCGCGGAGTTTTTCACGGAAATTTTTGCGCGTGCCTTCACCAGCCGTATCACCGACCAGCGCATCAAGAACGCGTTCTTCGGCGTAAACTTCCGCTTCCGCCATGACGGTTTTGCGTAATTTTTCGCGTGTCATGTGAATAGCGGATTCGGTAAGATCACGAATAATAGCTTCGACATCCTTGCCGACATAGCCAACTTCAGTAAATTTGGTTGCTTCGACTTTGATGAAAGGCGCACCGGCAAGCTTGGCCAAACGCCGCGCTATCTCTGTCTTTCCGACGCCTGTCGGGCCGATCATCAAAATATTTTTCGGGTAAACTTCCTCGCGCATTTCGGGGTCAAGCTGCATCCGCCGCCAGCGATTGCGCATGGCAATGGCCACAGATTTTTTGGCATCCGACTGACCAATAATAAAACGGTCTAGCTCCGATACAATTTCACGCGGGGAAAAGGCAGAAACTTCTGCAGTATTTTTTGTTGCTGCTGTCATTTATTTAAAGCTTCTCAACAATCACGTTGTCGTTGGTGTAGACACAGATATCGGCAGCAATTTTCATCGCTTTGCGGGCAATTTCCTCAGCCGATAGTTTTTGATCTTCCAGCGCGCGCGCCGCGGCCAGTGCGTAATTTCCGCCGGAGCCAATGCCGATAATACCGTCTTCGGGCTCAACCACGTCCCCAGTACCCGTAAGGATAAGCGAGGTATCTTTGTCGCATACGGCCATTAGGGCTTCGAGCCTGCGTAAGTATTTATCGGTGCGCCAGTCTTTGGCCAGCTCAACACAGGCACGGGTGAGTTGTCCCGGATGCGCTTCGAGTTTAGCCTCCAGTCGTTCAAACAGAGTAAAGGCATCGGCCGTAGCACCTGCGAAGCCTGCGATAATATTGTCATCTTTGCCAAGGCGCCGCACTTTGCGCGCATTGGATTTTAGAACCGTGTGGCCCATGGATACCTGGCCGTCGCCGGCAACGACAACATCCTTGCCTTTACGGATTGAGATAATCGTTGTTCCGCGCCAGTTCTGCGTTTTTGCGTAATCTTCATTCATGGCTAAGGATATGGGGGCAATGGCCCTGTAAAGTCAAGGGCAGCGCTGGTTTTTTATGGTGTGATTTTAACAGGTGGTCCGACATTCAAGGATTTTCTTGGCGCCATGTCTGAGGTGTCGAAGCCGGCGGGTACGTCAGAATTATTTCCGAGTGTGATACCCAGTTTTTCCAGCGCACCACCAACGGGAATAAAATAATTGAGGCCAATGCCTGAGCCGTCACCGGCAATCTGTGCCCCAACAGTAATTCCTACAATATTTCCATGCGCATCCAGCAGCGCGCCGCCGCTATTACCGCCATGAATTTCAACATCTCCCTGAATGAAATCTTGTCGCGTGCCAAGAAAGCGCATGTTTTTTCTGTGAGCGCTGACAATACCTTTTGTTACGGTGTCCTGTAACAGCGCGGTGCGCGGTGCGCCGATGGCGTAGATTTCTTCGCTTACTGCTGGCCAGTCTGTACGGATGGGGCGGGTCATAATTTGCAATTTCTCTGGAATTTCCTCGAGCTTTAGCAGCGCCACATCACGTGCACGATCGACACGCAGAACTTGCGCGATCAGCTTCTCTCTTCTTTCTTTTGTAACAATTCGCACGCGTTGTGCATCGCCGACGACATGGGAGTTGGTGATAATGTGACCTTGCGGGGTAATAAAGAAGCCCGATCCATGGCTAGACATGCCATTTTGTACCAACACGGCAATCTGGCTGATGTCTTCAATTTCTGCTGTAAAATTTTTACGAGAAAGCGGTGGGTTGTTGATGCTCACGTCTTCCTGTGCTTCAAATGGTAGCGGACGATCTTCATGCTTTTTCTTTTTGTACCAGTTCGGTGGTTTGGTGCCGTAAAAGATCAAATCATGAAATTCCTGCTGCGTGCCTAAATTATGCGCTGCCATTTCAAATGCACCAGTTATCATCAAAGACAATCCTTCCTGGTTAAGCTGGCGTTGTTCGGTGTAACCCTTTGTTGTGGTTTTGTGAACGGTGCGGCGGCGCAACGCATCGTAGACGCTCCATTCAATCTCTAAAAACATTTCGCCCTTTGTACCTGAGCGTCCGCCGGGGACACCGAAGATAAGCGGTTGTCCTTCGTGACAGGCATCCATTTCGGCATGAATTACCTTGCCACCAACCCGGTATTCGCTGCGCATAATTTCATCCTGAATTTCCTCCGGGAAAAATAGCGACAGGCTGCCAGTGACATCATAGCCCTGGCCTTCGAGCACTTCTTCGAACACATCATCAAGATCTCCTTGGTTGACGGCGCCGCGTAATGTGTTGCGTCCGGCTGGGGTCGGCCAGAGACAGTCTTCGCTTAAAGAGCCAATTTCTGTGCCGGTGGGTAGCTTCATCGTTAGTGTGCTGAACATGATGGGGGCGGGATGGGCGTCCTCCGGGGCTTCGAGCGGCGTTTTATATTCGGCTTCCTGAACATTGACGCAGGAGCTCAAAAAACCGCCCAAAAGCGCTGCAATAAACGGTAACAAAGATTTGAGATGAACCTGCATGCTGCCCTGTGCTAGAATATCCTTACGGTTACAACTGTAATCGATAAATGAAGGTGAGAAAAGAGCTATGCCCAAGGACAAAGGCAACCAACGGATCGCGGTGATGAACCGCAAAACCAAGGAAACCGATATTGCGGTTTCGATTAATCTTGATGGCACCGGCCAGAGCGATATGGCGACCGGGATCGGGTTTTTTGATCATATGCTGGATCAGCTCTCCAAACATTCGCTGATTGATATGAAGGTGAAATGCGATGGCGATCTGCATATTGATGCGCATCACACGGTCGAGGATTGCGGCTGGGCGCTGGGCGCAGCGCTGAAGGAAGCGATCGGTGATAAAAAAGGTATTCGTCGTTACGGGCATTTTGATTTGGTGATGGATGAGGTGAAAAGTTCCGTCGCACTTGATTTTTCCGGGCGGCCTTATTTGATCTGGAAGGTGAACATGACGACGCCGAAACTCGGTGATCTCGAGACCGAAGTGTTTCAGGAATTTTTCCAGGCGATGTCACAATCGGCTGGTTTAACGCTGCATTGTGAAAATTTGTACGGCGAAAACAATCACCACATTATCGAGAGCGTGTTTAAAGCCACAGCCAAGGCGCTTCGTATGGCGGTGGAGGTTGACCCCCGCGTGCCGGATGAGCTGCCGAGCACGAAGGGCAGTCTTTAATTAAATCTGCATACCCTAAAAATCCCCCTTGAAATAAGTTGAAAAACGACTAATGCTGAGACTCATCACTGCGTCTTTGGTTCTCAAAATTTTTGGTTGCTATGCGGAATTTTCTTTCCATTCTGATTGTTGTTTCTCTTGTCGTGGCTGGGGTGTCTCCGGCGTGTCAGTTTATCTCCGGCAAAAGCCTGTATGAGATTTGCGGCTTTGGGAATGATAAGCCTGTTGCGTTGATTGATGAGGCCTTGTTGGCTTATCTACCGGATTACGAACCGGAGCCAGAGCATCAGGAACTGGAACAGGATTGCGGGTTTTGTTTTGCGCAGAGCAATCTAAAGCTGGCGAAAGCTGAAGCTGTTGGCGCCAAGAAAGTATCTCAAACCAACACCATAGATATTTTGGTTCGCTCCAACCCCTTTATAAAGAGTGAAAAGTATAGTCTTTCCGCACCGCGTGGTCCGCCAACTCTGTTTGTTTAAAAATTCTATCTCAAACTTTTAAGCAAACAGGAATTTACAAATGAAAATTTTATCTTTTTCCGGTCTTTTGGCCGGTTTCGTACTGTGTTTTAGTGCATCGATTTCTTACGCAGAAGAGCTTAAAGTCACGGCTGATGAACATGGTATGCATGCTCACCACCAAATGGGGCATGTCCACGAAGGACCGGCGTCTCCGATTAGCGTTATGGGCGACCATCTTCATGATGAGGGGGAATGGATGCTCTCTTATCGTTTTATGCGCATGGAAATGGATGGCAACCGGAGTGGCTCCAATGATCTTTCACCGGGCGATATTTCCGGCGTTGTCGCCAATCGCTTTTTTGGCACTCCCGGGCAACCGGCGACGCTGCGCATCGTGCCAACCGAGATGACCATGGACATGCATATGGTTGGCGCGATGTATGCGCCGACGGATTGGGTGACGCTGATGGTCATGGGCAATTATCTGGATATGGAGATGGATCATATCACTTTTGCCGGCGGCAACCCGGCGCTGGAGATCGGAAGGTTTACAACCGAAAGCAACGGCATCGGTGATACGAAATTGGCGGCGTTGTTTGGGTTGTTTGAAACCGGTAATCATCAGGTGATCGGCAAACTCGGCGGCAGTCTGCCGACCGGATCGATTGATGAAACCGGGACTATACTGAACCCGATGGGGGCGCGTGTAAGCATACGCCTTCCTTACGCGATGCAGCTCGGTACCGGCACCTATGATATTGAGCCGGGTGTAACCTATACCGGCCATCAGGGCGACTGGGGCTGGGGAGCGCAATATCAGGCACGCATTCATCTCGGCGAAAATGGCGAAGATTATACGCGTGGTGACAAGCATAGCGTCAATGCCTGGCTGGCTTATTTATGGGGCGGGGGTTTTAGCACCTCGGCGCGCGTTGCGGCGGAAACTGAAAGTAAGATCGACGGTATCGATCCGCAGATTGTCGGTCCTGTGCAAACGGCAGACCCCGATAATTACGGCGGGCAGCGTGTTGAGCTTGGTTTTGGTGTCAACTTTTCACCTGACGATGGCATTTTGCAAGGCCACGAATTCGGCGCGGAGATTTTGCTTCCGGTTTACCAGAGCTTAAACGGGCCGCAGTTAGAACGGGATTACAGTTTTACGCTGGGCTATCGTTTCGCCTTCTAAGGATCAGATAAAAATATTAATTAAGCGGGGAGAGGCTTAAGAGCCTCCTCCGCAAAAGTTGCAGCTGACTCTATTTGTGGGGGATTAATAGTAAGTCCATTTTCGACAATGGCAGCCAAAGTTTCCTGCGACATATAAATCACTTGCTCCGGCTTATCAGGGTTAATGCCAATTGCGACAACTTCTTCGTTGTTACCTCCAGATACTGCTTCAGTTTGTGCAACTCCAGCGAACTTCATTTCAGGTAAATCTTTTTTCTTCATCATAAAATTCCTCATTTAAACTCATAATTAGACATATAAAATAATAAATTGCTTATGTCAATGAATATATCTAAGAAAAACTCCGTTTCTTCAGCACATCGCCATGGGCCGGGAAGCCCTCATAATCGGTGAGGGTTTCCACTGGGCCTTTGAGGCTTTCAAAGCCCTGCTTGTTACACATTGAAATCGATGTGCGTTTGAGGAAATCCCAGACCGATGTGCAGGAATAGCTATGCGCCCAGCCGCCGGTCGGCAGGACGTGGTTCACGCCGATGCCGTAATTGCCAAGGCTCGATGGCGTGTATTCTCCGATGAGAATTTCACCGGCATGTTTAATTTGCCGCGCGATGTTTCCACCATCTTTGACTTTGAGGTGTAAGTGTTCGGGCGCATATTCATTGGCTAAAGCGATGGAGTCCTCCAGGCTTTCGGTGAGGACAAGACCGCCGTAACCATCCGGGCTCATGACTTTTGCGCAAATGGATTTATGCGGTTCAGGTAGCTCATTAATGACGGCTGGCATATTCTCCTCCACATAATCTAAAAGTTTTTGATCATGCGTGACAAGAAGTGCTGCGCTGTCTTCGCCGTGCTCGGCTTCGTTGAGAATGTCGAGAATGGTGTTGTGCGGATCGGCGGTTTCATCGGCGAGCACGATAGATTCGCTTGGCCCCGCCGGCATACCGGGATCAAGAATATCAGAGAGCACACGCTTGGCTGCGGCGACATAGGGACTGCCCGGTCCGAGAACTTTACGAACCTTTGGCACGGTTTCAGTGCCGTAAGCCAAAGCGGCAATCGCTTGCGCACCGCCACATTTATAAATATTTTTTACGCCGCATAATTGCGCCGTGAATAACGAGGCATCATCAACTTTGCCATGAGATGTTGGCGGCGTGACAATCGCAATATTTTCAACACCGGCAATCACGGCGGGAATGGCCAGCATATAAAGCGCCGATGGAAATGCGCCCTTGCCGCGCGGCACATAAAGCCCGATGGATTCAATCGCGCTAACCTGTTCACCGGCTTGTACGCCGGGTTCAATCTCGATCATCCAATGTGTCTCAACACGTTTCATTTGCTGCTCGTGGAATTTACGAACATTGCCTACGCATTTTTCAATCGCGGCTTTGACGTCACTGTCTAAAGTTTTGGACGCCTCTTCGAATTCTTCTTCGGTTGCTTTGATGGACATGATGTCGGCTTGCTCGAATTTTTTGGCGCAGTCAATCAGCGCCGCATCACCGCGCGCTTTGACGTCAGTGATAATGGGCTCTACGGTTTTGATGACATCATCGATATCGGCTTGTGAGCGGCGCATAATGCGTAGCTTTGTCGCTTCATCCGTGTCTTTCCAGCTATAAACAGCAATATCCATTATTCGCTCAGCATTTTAATCTTTGATAAAGCAAGGACATACACTAAAACTGCTGCCTATGGCAAAGGAATCCATTGTTATTATCGATTACGGCTCGGGGAACTTACGGTCCGCGGCCAAGGCGTTTGAGCGTGTGGGCGCTGATGAGGGGCTTGATATTGACGTGCTGGTGTCTAGTAGGCCTGAGGATGTCTTAAAAGCCGACCGTATCATCCTGCCGGGTCAGGGAGCGTTTGCCGATTGTATGAAGGGTCTTTCGGGCATTGATGGGATGATCGATGCACTGGAAGAATCGGTAATCCAAAAAGCGCGGCCTTTCCTTGGCATATGCATCGGTATGCAATTGATGGCGACAAGGGGGCTGGAACACGGACTCACTGCCGGTCTTAACTGGATCCCGGGTGAAGTGGTGCCCCTAAAGCCCGAAAACAAAGCGCTCAAAATTCCGCACATGGGCTGGAATGCGCTTCACCAGCCGCTTACAGAGCCACAGGATAACCGCCATTTTGTGCTGCGCAATGTAGATTCTTCGCAGGATTACTACTTTGTTCATTCTTTTGTGTTTGAATGTAAAGATAGCTTTCATGTTCTGAGTATGACGGATTACGGCGGATTAATACCCGCAATTGTCGGGCGTGATAATATGATCGGGATGCAGTTTCATCCCGAAAAAAGCCAGCAGACAGGTTTGCGTTTAATTTCTGAGTTTTTGCAATGGAAGCCCTAGCAAAGGAATATTGATGAACGATCAAAACACCATGAAGCCAATTGATGCGGTTCCGACCGTAGAGCGGATTACAGAGCTCAGCACCGCCGATCTCAATGATTTATGCGATGCAACGGATGCCGCAATCGAAGGCGGCGGCGGTTTTGGCTGGGTTGATCTACCTTCACGCGATATTCTCGAGCGGTTCTGGAAGGGTGTTGTCGCAATGCCTGCGCGGATTTTATTTGTCGCAAGGTTAGACGGTGTTATTTGCGGAACCTGTCAATTGATCAAGCCACCGGTTAATAACGAAGCGCAGGCCCACGCCGTGCAGCTCACCACAAGTTTTGTTGCGCCCTGGGCGCGCGGGCATGGTTTGGCGCGGGCGCTAGTGGAGGCGGTGGAAAAAGTTGCACTGGAAGAAGGATTTTCGGTGATTAATCTAGACGTGCGTGAAACCATGGAAAGCGCGATCAAACTCTATGAAAGCCTCGGCTTTATCCGTATCGGCGAGCATCCTTATTATGCGCGCGTGCATGATGAGGTGGTGAAGGGTTACTACTATTACAAGGTCATTGACCCCAAAGCGGTTGAACAGGAACCTTAAATCCCCAATAGCATGAAATTTAATCAATAGGCTCACAAAAAACGTGACAGGCCTCATAATGTTTGATATGGAAAGGGTATTCTATCAAACAGGGAGTATTATTGTGGAACTGCAGGGCCCAACACTTAGGGAATTATTTAAGCAAGACGAAGTCTCTCGTCATTTATTGTCTTCGGTGTTAAAAGGCGAAAAAAAACCTTCAGAGATTGAAAAAGTACTTCAAGAAATATCGCCTAGTGCTGGAGAAGAGCTTTCTGGAATTGCGGAAAGCGCAAGTGGCCCTAGGGAGTTTATTTCTAATCTACAGATAGCTTTAACAGCAGAAACATTGAGTTAAAATCTGTAATCCTTTATACCTTCCCTATGATTATTTATCCGGCCATAGATTTGAAAGACGGTAAATGCGTACGCCTGGTGCAGGGCGATATGACGCGCGACACCGTCTATAACGATGACCCGTCAGCGCAGGCGCTGGACTGGGCGCGGGCCGGGTTTTCCTGGCTGCATATTGTCGATCTTGATGGCGCGGTGCATGGCGCACCGGAAAACCAGCATGCCGTGCGCGATATTATCAAAGCCGCCGATATTCCGATCCAGCTTGGCGGTGGTATCAGAACCCATGCACAAATTGAGCACTGGATTTCCGAAGGGATCAGCCGGGTGATACTGGGCACGGCGGCGGTGCGTGATCCCGATCTGGTGCGCCAGGCTTGCAATGAATTCCCCGGGCAGATTGCCGTGGGTATTGATGCGCTGGGCGGCGAGGTGATGGTTGATGGCTGGGTCGATGGTTCGAACATTCAGGCCACCGAACTGGCCAAACATTTCGAAGACGCCGGCGTGGCGTGCATAATTTACACAGACATAGAACGCGACGGCACGGGTAAAGGCGTCAATGTTGTATCGACAATTTCACTGGCGCAAAGCACAAACATCCCGGTGATTGCTTCGGGTGGTGTGCATTCGCTGGAGGATATTAAATTGGTTCGTGATGCGGCGGAGTACGGCGTGAACGGTGTTGTTGTCGGGCGGGCGCTATATGACGAAACGATCAAGCCGGAAGAAGCGCTCAAAGTTGCGGGTGGGAGCTAGGCCTAAATGCTTAAAACCCGCATCATTCCTTGTTTAGACGTTAGTGAGGGCCGCGTCGTCAAGGGCGTGAATTTTGTCGATCTTGTTGATGCTGGTGATCCAGTTGAGCAGGCGAAAGTTTACAACGATCAGGGCGCAGACGAACTCTGTTTTCTCGACATCACCGCAACAAGTGATAACCGCGATACAATTTTTGATGTTGTGGCTCGCACGGCCGAAGAAGTTTTTATGCCGCTGACGGTTGGTGGTGGCGTGCGGGGTGTTGATGACATCCGAAGTCTTTTAAACGCCGGGGCGGATAAAATTGCGATCAATTCGGCAGCGGTCAAAAATCCTGAGTTTGTCAAAGAAGCAGCGAATAAATGCGGCAATCAATGCATCGTCGTTGCGATTGATGCGAAGAAGAGCGGCGAGAGCTGGCATGTTTATACGCATGGTGGACGTGAAGAGACAGATATTGACGCTGTCGAGTGGGCGCAGCGCATGGCGGATTATGGCGCGGGGGAGATTTTGCTCACCTCTATGGATCGTGACGGCACGAAAAAGGGCTTTGATCTGGAGTTAACCCGAAAGGTGGCCGATAGCGTGTCTGTGCCCGTGATTGCCTCGGGCGGCGTTGGGACGTTGGATCATCTGGTCGATGGCGTGAGCGAAGGCCATGCCTCGGCTGTGCTGGCGGCCTCGATTTTTCACTTTGGGGAGTATACAATTGCGCAGGCAAGGGCAGCGATGGATGAGGCCGGATTGGCAGTGAGAGCATCATGAGCGAACATATTTTAAATTCCCTATATCAGGTTTTGCTGACGCGCAAAGGCGCGGAGCCGAGCGAATCCTATGTTGCCAGTTTGTATGATAAAGGCGCAGCGGAAATAACTGGTAAAGTGAGTGAAGAGGCGGAGGAAACAAATGCCGAGTCTTTGCGTCTGGAAAAAAGCCCGGATGATACGCAAATTCGCGACGCGCTCAAAAATGAAGCGGCGGATTTGCTGTTTCATTTGATGGTGATGCTGGCCTATCACGAGGTCACGCCGGATGAAGTGTTTGAGGTGCTGGAAGGGCGCTTTGGCAAAAGCGGCCACGAAGAAAAAGCGTCGCGCTGCTAGATTTCTTTAGCTACGAGAGCATGTCAGTGCGTCTGTTCCATTGTTTGAAACAAACTTACATTTTTCTTTTATTGGTTTGCCCTTCAGGTGCTTTTGAACCGTTTTCGTTAAAGCTTGTATGGTAATGTTGTTGGCCGCAAGCTCTTGTTTTGTGGTGTTACTTTTTTCATCGCCGGGATGATCACTCAAATAATTCCGCGTAATCAAGATGGCGGCAACGGCCTTTTCTTTCTCTGTTTTTCCGTTTAAGAACCGATCAATCAGAGGTGCAATCTCAACAAGCGTTCTGGCCTTGGCTTCCTGAAGAATAAGTTCGTCTTGAGTTATTTTAGCCTTTTTAAGTGCATGTTCCGCCGCTTGTTTTAAGACAGGGTCATGTGATTGTAGAGAAGAAAGAATTGTTGATACATCATCCGCTTTTTTTTGAGGCGGGAGAGAGTCGAGGTAAACCATAAAGGCTTCAAAACCTTGCTCCATATATGTTAGATAAACTTTTAAATCAGCCGCGAGGACTTCTTTTTTACGGGCCATTTCGGCTTCGTTTGCCTTTTTCTCTACGCAATCAGGATCAACGCCGCCTGTTCTTTGAGGGGCGGATTCATCCTTGGTATATGTTCCGGTTATTTGATTATATGTTCCCCTCTGAACAAGCTGGTTACATGTTTCTTGATCTAAATCGGGAATTGCAACGGGTTTATGTATGCAACCCTGACCAAAAGTTAAGACCAGAAAGCCGCCTATTATAGATTTTGTCCAGATAGGTGAAAGCTGCATTTTCAAATCTTTCTTTGATATAAGAAGTTTAAAAAAACCGCCGTAAAATTTTTTGTACGGCAGTTTTTAAACAGTTGAATCCTCTTCCTACCCGTAAGTCATGACCCAGTAGGGGCGGTTACCATCGCTCTCTTGTGGACCGAATATAAGAGAGGTTTCGTTGTTCTTGGGAAATCTGCGCTGTGGCTCTTCAGTTTTTTTATCAGTATCACCATAGCCAGACCCTTGTTTTAATTTCTGCCAGTTTCCTAAAGAGCGTGGTAGTTGGGTTGGGTCCTCCGGGAAATCAGCTTTGATTTTATTTTTACCGTAGGTATGGCAGAGTTCTGGATGGTCACCACCTTTTTTAGCCACAGGAACAGTCTCATCAACTGGATCACCAGTTATAGGATTAAACTTAACCAGATCACCACAAGCATGTCTGATAACGATCATGAAGGCCTCTTGCTCATTTTGCATTTGCTGAAGCATAACATTCATATCGGCCTGTATTTGAGCGACATCTGTATTGCCGCCTGCAAGAATTTTAGCGATTTTGATCTGCAATTCGCGGTTCAACATATCCGTGACTGCCTGGCGCATCATACAATCCAGCAACTTCCAGTTGTCATCACTGATCTGGCCGTCTTCTCTCATCTTCCTTAGGAGCTCCCAATCTTCCAGGTTATATTCATTAAAAGGAAGACCAACGAGCTTAGGAGGAAGATCTTCAACGCCACGAATTTCCTTGCTGGTTTGTCCGTAGCCAATATTTCCGCCGGTAAAAGCATAGAAGCCGCCAATGGTTCCATTCCAGCCGTCTTCGCCAACACAGACATCTGCGTTGCCGGGAAGAACAATTGAGGGCAGACTGCCCAAACCGAGGGCAAGGAATTGACTTTTGTTTCTTTCACTTAAGTCGTTTCCGCCGACATTTGTTTTTTGGCCGCCGCTATCGCCGCCTTTGCCAATGCCGGTACCGCCTTCGCCACCTTCGCCCCCGGCTCCGCCAGCGCCACCACTACTGCGACTACTGGATGTGGTTGTAGGATTGATACTATTATTTTGTCTGGCATCAATTTTCTGTTCCTTTATATTGGTTTGCTTGCCAATCTTTGTTGTGCGGGTGCTGGTGTGGCTATTGTCTTGGATAAGCGTCGTACCGCCTTTACCGCCGGCAAAGACATCTCCGGCCATCATTGTGAGGGTTGTGAATACAGCTGTTCCTATAATTCCAACGTTGTTCGCTTTCATATCCTTATCCAATCTCTCTTAAACGGTTATTAAAATAATTACGGCCCCTCTATTCCATAAACTTGACCTTTATGTCAAGAAATTTCGTAAAACAGCCTTCTTTAAAGCTGAGTTTAATTTTCATAATATAACTTTAGATTTTATGTCTGGGGGTGATATAAAAGAGCTTTACCGCAGCGCTGGCGCAGGCCTGCTTCCTAATATTCTGATTTGATGGTGTTGTCTTCGTTCATCAAAATGACGGTCGGTTTGTAATTGCGGGCCATTTCTTTTTCGATCTGGCCATAGGCACAAATAATCACGAGGTCGTCTTTTTGCGCCAGACGCGCTGCGGCGCCGTTAATACCGATCTTGCCAGAGCCGCGTTCGGCCTCAATTGCATAGGTGGTAAAACGGTGGCCGTTATTGATGTTGAGAATATCAACTTGCTCATAGGGGAGGATTTCGCCGCGATCCATCAGGTCGCGGTCAATGGAGATTGACCCCTCATAGTTCAAATCCGATTCCGTGACTTTGGCCCGGTGGATCTTTGTTTTAAGCATGGTTAACAGCATAAAATAGCGCCTCTTTACGTGCTTGTGATATTCGTGTGTAATCTGGCTATAATCACGGCCTAAGTCAAGGGGCCAGCCAAGGAGAAGAGCTCATGAGCCCATACGATGAGAACAATATATTTGCTAAAATCCTGCGCGGGGAAATCCCTTGTGACAAGGTTTATGAGGATGATTACGCGCTGGCATTTAATGATATCAGCCCGCAGGCGCCGGTTCATATTCTGGTTATTCCAAAGGGGTCTTATGTTTCGATTGATGATTTCGGTGCCAATGCGAGCGATGGGGAGATTTCCGGGTTTTACCGGGCGGTGGCAAATATTGCACGTGAAAAACAATTACCGGATGGTGGTTTTCGTGTCATCGCCAATACGGGTTTAAACGGCGGACAGGAAGTGCCGCATTTCCACGTGCATATTCTGGGTGGCACGGCGCTTGGTCCGATGCTTACCAAAGCGGCTTAAGCTTTAATCTAAGTTTTTCTCTAAGTTTTCCCGGCAAACGGAAACTGAATAACATTGTTCAGGTTTTCCGTTTTTTGTGCTTCGGGGATGATATTAAAATCAACAGGCTCATCTGCTTCTTCATCAATCACACCAATAAACTCCTCGGCAATCAGAGCATGTGCTCCAGCCTGAATAAACAGGATGTTGCAAATCTCCGCTGCCTTTGGATCGTGATTGCTAAAGAACGCGCCGTTAACTTCCAACAGCTCCGCCAGGCTTTCAAGGTCCTCGGGAATATTGGCTAATGTGTCAAAAACCAATGTTTCATCCGTATGCTTTTCGCGCGCATGCTCCAGCCAGAGCGGGGCGTAATCATCTATGATACGTTCGCATTCGATATCCAAAACTTTCAATGTTGCCGAAGGATAAGGCGCACAATTGGCGATCTGTTTCGCCGCCAATGCAATGCAGAGCAAAGCGGAATCCGGTTGCAGATCACTGATGGTTTCATGCAATGCGTATTGCTCATCATCGGCCAGTGGGTCGGGCGCATCCAATATGTCGCGCACGACGATCGGTACATATAACTTGCTTCTTAAAAGCGCTGAATCTTTTTTATTTAACATCTCTCTATACCTTCATCTAAAGCTACACCTAAAACGAACATCTATCCTCTCTCTTAAACCCTAAAGATGAACAAGTTCTTAACGCGCTTTCCTTTTTTATGGCGCTGTGCGATAAAGCTAAGAAATCCCGGTGTTTCCGGCGATTTTTAATAATTGTGGAGAAGTTTAATAGGGCGATCTTGCAAGGCCTAAAAATAACATTTGGGCAACGTAGTGTGCTTGGGCTCTGTTTTCTTTTATTAATTGTTTTGCTGTCATCCAATTTACCAAACGCCCTTCGTTTTTGTTAGCTGCAAAATCTTCGCGACAAGCATTTATCAATAAGGCCAGCGTAGCAGCAGACCGAAAAGCATCTGCTAACTTGTCGTGTTTATCCTCTTCGTTTGTTTTCTCTAAATTTGTACTTATTGTTGAGGGCTTGGATGTAACTTGCCAAGAGCCGCCTTCAGGCAAATGTGCCGTATACCCACCTATGGATATTTCGTTTTCGTTGGCTCCTGTGTCAGCGAAACTTTTTTTAACACCTTCCGCATATTCAGACTCCATAAAAGCTGCCCGTATGGCTACTAGTAAATTTTGACCATCAGGACCATCTGTATCTATGGTAGCGCCGCTTTCCAGTCTTAAGATTAATGTATGACAGGCCTTAGTCGTCGAGAAAGCATTCCATGCTTCATGCGCTATGTCTGAAAGTTTAATTGGTCTAGGTTCGGTCATTGTTTTGCAACTTCGTCTTTCTATGTGAGTTTTGTCTGTAAGCGCGCGATATTAGCAGAGGTTATTAATTATGTCAAACATATAGAGTATAGATTGGCTTTTGGCTTTGTTTAGTATCTGATTTGTGCGATAACGAATAAAAAGAACAAAAGGGGAATATTTCTGTGGTAGCCCGCGTTAACACCGTCGCCTTTCAGGGCATTGATGTGAAACCTGTTGATGTGCAGGTGCAGATCGCCAATGGCATGGTGGCGTTTAACATTGTCGGCCTGCCGGACAAAGCGGTGGCCGAAAGCAAGGAACGTGTACGTGCGGCGTTGCATGCGTTGGGGTTGTCACTCCCAGCGAAACGTTTAACGGTGAATTTGGCACCCGCCGATGTCGCGAAAGAGGGATCGCATTATGATCTTCCGATTGCGCTTGGTTTGCTGGCGGCGATGGATGTCATTCCGAAAGAGGAACTGGAAGAATATCTGGTGCTGGGTGAGTTGGCACTTGATGCCAGCATTCGGTCAGTCACCGGCATCTTACCGGCGGCGATGCATGCCGGGGCGAATGACAACCGGTTGATCTGCCCGGAGGCCTGCGGCGGTGAAGCGGCCTGGGCGGGTGATCTTGATATCCTCGCGCCACGTGATTTGCTGCAGCTGATCAATCACATCAAAGGCACGCAGGTGATGGGACGGCCAAGCGCGACGCTGGGCGAAGAAGGTCCGATGCGTGTGCCGGATTTGGCCGAAGTAAAGGGACAGGAAACTGCTAAGCGTGCGCTTGAGATTGCCGCGGCTGGTGGGCATAACTTGCTGATGATTGGCCCGCCCGGTTCAGGCAAGTCGATGTTGGCATCGTGTTTGCCGGGAATTTTACCGCCGCTGTCACCGCGTGAAGCGCTGGAAGTTTCGATGATTCATTCACTGGCCGGAACTTTGCCCGAAGGGGGGCTTATAAAACGCCGCCCGTTTCGTGATCCGCATAATTCTGCTTCGCTGCCTTCTCTTATCGGCGGCGGACACAAAGTAAAGCCGGGTGAAATTTCACTGGCGCATAACGGTGTGTTGTTTTTAGACGAGCTTCCCGAATTTGCGCGCAGCACTTTGGAGTCATTACGTCAGCCGATGGAAACCGGTGATGCGTTGGTGGCACGGGTGAACGCGCATGTTAAGTATCCGGCGCGGTTCCAGTTGATTGCGGCGATGAATCCATGCCGCTGCGGTCACCTTGGCGATCCTGATCTCGAATGCACGAAAGTGCCGCGTTGCGCGGCCGATTATCAGGCGAAAATTTCCGGACCGATGATGGATCGCATCGATATGCAGGTTGATGTGCCAGCCGTGAAGGTGAGCGATTTGGATAGTGCGAGCGGTGAATCCTCTGCAGTGGTATCGGCGCGGGTTGGCCGCGCTCGTGATCTGCAGGGCTCGCGTTTTGCGCAATATAAAGGCGAAGAAGGTGATACAGGTTTCGGCGTTCATGTGAATGCGCATGCTGATGGCAAGATGCTTGAGGCGATTGCACCGCTAGAAGACGATGCCAAAATACTACTGAACAAATCTATGGAGAGTGCAAAGCTTTCCGCCCGGGCTTATTTCCGGATTTTGCGTGTGGCAAGAACGATTGCTGATCTGGATGGGGCGCCGGATGTTTTAAACCGGGCCCATATCGCCGAAGCTTTGAGTTACCGGCGGGTATCTTTGAACTAGTGAAATGATACCGGAAACAGGTCTAAATCAGGGCAATACGGACGGAGCCAACCGTGATCAACTCGCTTCCCTATATTTATAATTAAATCAATAGTTTAACAGGAATAGTTTGCACTGCACAATGTGGAGGCCCGGTTTTTGGCCGCCATATTTGCGCCCAAATTTGTATAAAGCACTCTATTTACGATAAAATAAAGAAATAACAAAAAAATATAAGAACAAAAAAATTAAGTAATAACAGAGTGGTGTGAACGGTGAGCATTCCCGGCGAAAGAGATAACTTTCTATATACGAAAGACGGTTTTGGCAAATCGGCGTTTTCTGCTGATACGTTTTCAGGAAATACACAGAAAAAAACCATGTTGGCCTGCCTTGCGCCCAATTTGAACGTCAAGGTTAAGGCCTCTAATGTTAAGCAACATCAGGTTGATGCTACTAAGGGCAATGCCCGGAGCAATATACAGCCGAACAAAGCAGCTTTGGCATCGATCAGTCAGCAATGTGCTGCCGCTAAAGCCGATATATCAAGTACAATCAGACAGGCTCAGGGTGAAGTCGTAGCGGCGGGCAAAGCCATAGGATGTAATCCAGCAGAAGTTGCGGAAGTATACCCCAAGACTCAGACGGCACCGGGAAGCGGGGCTGAATTAGCGCTGGGCGCGGTTGCTGTCCCAAAAGCAGGACCAGCGGCGGCATTATCTGGATTAGCCAAGAAAACATCGGCTGTTGAAGATGTTATTGGCAACAGCAAAAGTTATTCCAGTAAAAAGCAGAAAGAAGCGGCGATTGAGGACCAGTTAAGGCAGGCATCCTCTCCGACTCAGCAGGATACGCGCGCCGGTTTTGATGTGGCCATGACAGCTGATGGCGCTCCGGATCAGTTAAAACAAACCAAATGCGACTGGAACGCATTTCTAGATAATAATTGTGAACTTAAAGATCTGATGGAGATGAATCCTGATGCACCTCCGCCCGGATTGTGTCCTGAGTGGGCAGAATTAGATCAGATTGAATGCGCCGTACAGGCGGCAAGCGAGACATTGGTTTATGCCGATGAGGCTACAAAACACGAAGACGGGCCACAAAGCATCGCTTCTGATGATATTATAGTTACCTGTTCATCTTTACAGGGTTTTGTTGGCGGTTGTCCAAAAGGTACGCACGATGCCGATCTTTGTCCTGATATAAAAAATGCAATGGCTGCTCTTAAAAAAGATCCTGAGAATGCAGCAAAGACAGTGCTTGCCACATATAACGAAGAACCTGACCCACGATTGTTACAGCCTATGCCAGCCTAAGATCTAAATTACCAAGGATAGTTTTTTACCAAACCTGTTATATCTCCTGCGATTCAGCTATAATTAGAGACAGGTTCTTTTTTCGAATACTTCAAACATTCATATTCCTCCTATGCGCCACGCATTTATCTTTTTTACGCTTCTCATTTTGCTTGGCCTGTCGAAGACGGGACAGGCGCAATCGGGCCATTGTGAAAACGTAAAAAACACAACCGACATGATGGATTGTGTGAACCGTCATTATGAAGATGCGCAGGAAAGGCTCAATACCGTTTTTGGAAAAATGCTTGAGCAGCGTGAAGATGAGACGGAAGAGGGCTTACAAATAGCGCAGCGCTCCTGGCTCGTGTATCGCGATTTACAATGCGGCTGGGAAGCAGCGCAGGTTGAGACCAAAGCCGTGAAGCGCCTCACTGAATTATCCTGCCTGACAGATTTAACTGAAAGCCGCGCTGATGTTCTGGCTTCGGGCCTTGATGAAAAAGGCGCGCAGCATAAATTTAGTGCTTATCCGCGCTGGATGAACGTTTTGGCGCAAGAGAATCCAGATGTTTATTGGCGCTATGGCGAACATATCCGCGCCGATCTTGATTGCGATGGCCAGGATGAACAGATCATGGTTGGGGTCGATGTCACAGGTAACGATAAAATAAATACCGAGACCGGGACGGCAAGTTATAAATCCGACGTTATTCTTGCGGTGGCTGAAAATCCTGTCACAGGGAAGCCTCAAACCAGTCTATTTCGTTTGCCTGCTGGAGATACAGCGGGTCAGGGTAGCATTTGCAATCCTGATGTAGCGATAGCTTTGGTGGATCATCCTGCCATGTCGGCTTCTAAACCTGACACAAATGATAATAAAAATAAGAATCCGGGGTTATCTGATACAAACACTTGCCGTGTTGCCCTGCAAATTCGTGACAATCAATGTGAGCCCCTGACTCTTTACTGGGGCGGTAAAGATTATCAGTTTAATCCCATAGCTACCGATCCTTAGGATTGAGCAGGCGAATAGTGCTTTACCATAGTGCTTTATGGTAGAATTAAGCTTTGAACGTGGATAATAGATGTTCTAAAAATTCTTATTTTTATGCAAAGATAACCCTGTTAAAGTTAGAAAAAATTTAGGTCTTAGATCGTGCCATATTCGGATACCATAGAAAAAGCCAATGAGTTCGCCAGCGACGCTATTGAGCGTATGCACAAGGAAGGTCTTGCGCCAACGCCGGAAAATTACGAGCTGTGGTATGTCTATTATGCTTCCTTAAATCCGGAAGTCACCCGCGCTATCGATATTCTTGTTGCCAATAGTGATGACATTACTGATGCGCAGTGTCAGGAGTTGCATCAGCGTTTCTTGAGTGACGGCAAGGAAAATGATCGCGTGCGTCAGGCGGGCTCCGAAATTCAGGCAACCATCAAAGAAGTTAGTACCATTGTCGATGATGTAAAAGCGGCGACGTCCGAATATGGCGTGACACTTTCAGATATGAAAGGCCAGCTTGATGGCGACATGGATCAGGACGAAATCAAGAAGGTCGTCGATGGTGTTCTTTCAAGTACGAAGGATATGGAGGCGCAGAACCAGAAGTTGGAAGAAGAGTTGAAAAAATCTTCTTCGGCGATGCAGAATCTGCAAAAAGATCTTGATACCGTTCGCAAGGAGGCCATGACGGATGGGTTGACTATGTTGGCCAATCGCAAATCCTTTGATTCAGAAATACGTAGGATAGCATTGGAGGCTACGGAAGAAGGCACAGAGTTTACGCTCATCATGATGGATATCGACCATTTCAAAAGTTTCAATGACAATTACGGCCACCAGGTTGGAGACCAGGTTCTAAAACTAGTCGCTCGCACGTTGATCGATGGTGTAAAAGGGAAAGATGTTGCCGCACGCTATGGCGGTGAGGAATTTGCCATTATTTTGCCGGATACCGGTCTACAAGGCGGCGCAAAAGTTGCTGATTCTCTTCGTCAGGCAGTCGCCAGTAAGGATGTTATTAACCGGGCCACAGGTGACAAGCTGGGCCGTATTACCTTGTCCGGTGGCGTTGCACAACACGCAGAAGGTGAGTCGGTTGATGGTCTCATTGGCCGGGCCGACGCAGCACTTTATCAGGCCAAACATGCTGGCCGTAATCAGATTGCCGCCGCTGTAGGGCAGGGTTCTAAAAAGCAGGCCGGTTAATTTACAGGCTATACTTGCGCTATGCCTGCCAAAACGCCTATCAATAATATATGCAGGATAGTTTATCCCCCATACAACCAATAGAGCCGGATTATTTTGGCTCTCTGAATTCGCCGCAGCGTGAAGCTGTGGAGGCGCTGGACGGGCCAGTGCTGGTTTTGGCTGGTGCTGGGACGGGCAAGACACGGGTTTTGACGACCCGTTTGTCGCATCTCTTGCACACGGGCAAGGCTTATCCAGGGCAGATTCTTTCTGTCACCTTTACCAACAAAGCAGCGCAGGAAATGAAAGAGCGTGTGAGCAGCTTACTTGGCGGGCAGCCGGTCGAAGGCTGGTGGCTTGGTACGTTTCATTCATTGGCAGCGCGGATGCTACGCTCTCATGCTGATCTCGTGGGTTTATCGAGCAACTTCACGATTCTGGATCCGGATGATCAGATTCGGTTGCTCAAACAGATCATGGAAGTTGAAAATATCGATGTAAAAAAATGGGTGCCGAAAGCTATGATCCATTATATAGACCGCTGGAAAGACCGTGGGTTAACACCGGACCAGATTACGCTGGATGATGCGGGGGACGTGGCGGACGGTAAATTGCCAATTCTTTATAATCTATACCAAGCACGGCTTCGGGCTGTGAATGCTTGTGACTTTGGTGATCTTTTGTTGCACATGATTACGATTTTTAGAAACCCGGATCATGCGGGTGTCTTAGCCGATTATCATCGGCGTTTTAAATATCTTTTGGTCGATGAATACCAGGATACCAATGTCGCGCAATATTTGTGGCTGCGATTACTGGCGCAAGGATCAAATAATATTTGCTGCGTTGGTGATGATGATCAATCAATTTATGGTTGGCGCGGCGCGGAAGTTGGAAACATTCTGAAGTTTGAAAAAGACTTTCCTGGTGCAAAAATTGTGCGGCTTGAACAGAACTATCGTTCAACCAATAATATCCTGAATGCCGCGGCAGGCGTGATTTCCAACAATGATGGACGGCTGGGAAAGACGTTGTGGTCGGAGGCTGGAGAGGGTGAAAAAGTCGTTGTTCATGCGCTTTACGATGGACAGGCCGAAGCGCGCTGGGTTGGTGAAGAGATTGAACAGCTTCAGCGCAAGAAATGGAATTTAAACCAGATGGCTGTGCTCGTGCGCGCCGGTTTTCAGACGCGTGAATTTGAAGAGCGTTTTATTCAATTGGGATTGCCTTACCGCGTCATCGGCGGCCCACGATTTTATGAGCGCATGGAAATTCGTGATGCGCTGGCTTATTTGCGTGTGACATCACAATCGGCTGATGATCTGGCACTGGAGCGGATCATCAACACGCCCAAGCGCGGTATAGGTGATGCGACGGTGCAGACACTTTATGCGCATGGTCGTAGCAAAGGGATCAGCCTGCACGATGCAATCATGGATCTGACGCAAACCGATGAATTGCGGCCTAAGGTAAAAGCGACATTAATGAAGTTGATGGATGATTTTGCGCGCTGGAGGTCTTTGACAAGCACAACGCATCATGCCGCATTAACGGCGCAAATCCTTGATGAATCGGGCTATATGGCGATGTGGCAAGCCGATAAAACGCCTGAAGCGCCGGGGCGGCTGGAGAATTTGAAGGAACTTGTTTCCGGGATGCAGGAATATGAATCGCTGCCGGAATTTTTGGAGCATGTGGCGCTGGTGCTGGAAAACCAAGCGGGCGCTGGTGGTGATTACGCGACGATCATGACATTGCATGGTGCGAAGGGGTTGGAATTTGATGCGGTGTTTTTACCGGGTTGGGAAGATGGTTTGTTTCCCTCGCAGCGCTCGATGGATGAACATGGATTGAAGGGGCTCGAAGAAGAACGCCGCCTTGCTTATGTCGGTATTACACGGGCGCGCCAGCGTGTTTATATTTCCTTTGCCGCCAACCGGCGTATGTACGGCAACTGGGTGAATTCCATCCCCTCTCGTTTTGTGGATGAGTTACCACCGGCGCATGTCGAGGTGAGCTCGGAAACGGGCATTCAGGCGGGGCGCTCGGCGCATTGGGATTCATCAGGCATAAAACCCGCGCCGAAAAAACAAATTCATGAACGCAAGGTGCAGACCGAGGATGGCGTTGTGCTATCGCGCGGTGACCGCGTCTTTCACGATAAGTTCGGGTATGGAAAGATTATCAACATAGACGGACACAAACTGGATATAGCATTTGAAAAAAGCGGCACCAAGCGTGTCATGGATAGCTTTGTCGAGAAGAAAGAATAGAAAGATTATTCTAGGCTACTTCATTTAAGCCTGGTTCATTTTTTACAAAACCAAGCGTTACACTGGCCTTATGTGCGCCGCTCTTGCCCCCCCGGAAGGCTTTTTCAGTATGAGAAACCCTGACTGTAATTCCATCAGTCTCAAAACGATCTTTTAATGCCTGATAAGCAGAACTCCGCTCAACATCTTCCGGGCTTAAATCATAGGAATTTTCTGAAGGAAACCAGGCCAATCTATTATTCCAACGTGCAGTTAAATTTACTGCATATTCTGAAAGACGACTTTCGCCGCGATATAATGGAAGCTCTATTATTTTTGCAGTTTTTCCCTCTTTTGAGCTGGAGAGTTCTTGTTCGACGCGTTGAAAAAATAGCCGATCGGAACCCAACTGATTGAAGGCGTTCCCTATCATAAAAGCTTTTATTTGTTTTACTTCGTCGGAAGACATGTCTTAGTTCCATAAAGATCAATAAATATAAGAATATGTCTAATATATAAGGGGTTATTCTGTCAATAGATATATTAGTTCAGTAAAATCTGGCCAGCACTGACGACAGTTCCTGTCTGCGCCGATTGTACAAGAACGATGACACCATCAATATCATTGTTATTCGGGATCATTATGCCCTTCATCTTGGCGCTGCCGTCCCAGGATTCTGCTGGCCCGGCATAAACAACAGCATTGGTAGATCGTAAAATTTTGCCACCATTTTCTCCGCCTTTGATATTTTCCGTGTGGTTGTTTTTATAACCAAAACTTATAAGGCGATATAATTTCGCCGGCAATTCAGGTAAATCCGCCATGAGGGTTTTGCTGTCCTGCTTCGATAATGAGATAGGCGTAATCGATCCGGCATTGGCGATCGCCTTTTTCGCTTCTTTTCGATGAGAGCCGACAAATCCATTTTCTCCATTTACCACCATTTGTGGCGTGTAAACGCGCTTGCCGTTGCCCAAAGCTATGGCGTATTCGCGTTGACGCCGGGAGCATTCTGGTTTCGAGAGTGTGTCCTTCCACCGTAAATGATTCCAGTAGGTGACGTGGCAGCTAAGAGCGATGATATTTTTGTTCTCGCGAACAAGTTCAGCAAGGGCTTTATCAGCAGCAGGGCAGGAAGAGCAGCTTTGTGAGGTGAATAACTCCACAACAACCGGGCTTTCCTGCGCCTGTAAGTTTTGGGGGTAAAAGCTGCATATTGTAATGAATAAGGCAGCTATAAGAGTTTTTCGTATCATATGGAGATATTCGGTGTTTGCGGCGATAAGGTTTCATTCTATATTAGCTTAAGAATGATGGGGTAGTGAGAAATATGAACGGAAATAATAAGATAGCAACAGTTTTCGGTGGTACCGGCTTTGTCGGTCGGCAGGTGGTGCGTGAACTGGCGCAGCGCGGTTTTATAGTGAAGGTTGCTACGCGCGTGCCCGAGAGCGCTTATTTTTTAAAACCCCACGGCGTGGTTGGCCAGATCGTGCCCTTCGCCTGTAATTACAAAGATGAAAAGAGCATCAAGGGTGCTGTGGCGGGTGCCGATTATGTGGTGAATTGTATTGGTATTTTATACGAACGCAAAAAGGGTGATTTTGCTCGCATGCATGCTGATATTCCGGCCATGATTGCGGGTGTTTGTAAGAAGCAAAAGGTAAAACGTCTTGTGCATATATCAATTCCGAATATCGAAAAGGATACGTCACGTTACGCTCGTACAAAGCTGGAGGGTGAAAAATCTATCCTGAAAGTATTTCCAAAAGCGAGTATTTTAAGGCCGAGCATTGTCTTTGGCCCTGATGATAATTTTTTTAATAAATTTGCCGAACTCATACGTTTTTTACCTGTACTTCCTCTCATTGGCGGCGGCCGCACGAAATTTCAGCCTGTTTACGTTGGCGATGTGGCCGATGCCGTCATGGCTTGCTTGACGGGAGGCGAAGGAGTTTGTGGCAAAGTTTATGAATTGGGTGGGCCTGAAATTGTAACGTTTCGTCAGATTTATGAGATTTTATTTTCTTATACAGGTAGGAAAAGACCTTTTATTGTGGTGCCTTGGGCCATTGCTAAAATACAGGCATTTTTCATGGGGTTGTTTCCAAATCCGTTGCTGACTTGTGATCAGGTTGAATCACTCAAGACAGACTATATTGTTTCAGAAAAAGCGCAGGGTTTTGAGGATCTGGGCGTTCAACCAAAAGCGATGGGACTTATCCTGCCGCGTTATCTAAAGCATTATCGTGCTGGTGGGCGTTTTGCCGGTGCAAAATGTGCCTAAGTTGCCTTGTGAGTTGCTCTTGAGGCCTGGGCGGTATATAAAATCATTAAGTTAGGGAAATGGGTTTTTCATGATACGTAGTTTTTTATTGAGCCTGGCGCTGATCGCCGCTTTTATGACTGTTCTTCCGCAAAGCGGAAGTGCGGGTACCGAACGTATTGCCGCCGTTGTCAATGAAGATGCCATCACTGTTTCGGATGTGAATGATCGTTTGCGCCTGATTATTGGCTCTGCCGGTTTGCCGAACTCAAATGAAATTAGGGAAAAGCTAAAACCGCAGGTGATGAGTGCTCTCATTGAAGAACGACTTAAATTTCAGGAAGCCCGCAGGCTTGATATTATTGTAGAGCAAGAAGAAATAGATCAGGCTTTTGCATCTATTGCTGCCCAAAATAATATTCCTGCCGATAAATTTGCGGCTATGCTGAAAGGCGGCGGCATCAATCCTGACACAATGAAAAAACAACTTGAGTCACAAATTATCTGGTCAAAGGTTGTTCAGCAATTGCTCCGGCCACGCGTTCTTGTCAGCGATGCCGATATAGATAGTTTCATTGAAAGGTTGCAGCAAAGCACGGGTAAAAAAGAATATCTGGTTGCAGAAATTTTTCTTCCGGTGGAGCAGCCCAGTGAAGAAAATAATGTAAAGCAACTGGCCAGTAAGCTTGTTGGTCAGATTAAAAGTGGCAAAGCTCCCTTTTACAAACTAGCGCAGCAATTTTCAAAATCTGCTGGTTCGGCGCAAGGCGGTGATATGGGCTGGGTGCAGCAGGGTCAATTGCCGGAAGAACTGGATCAGGCGCTTTTAAGTGTAGAAAAAAACCAGACCAGTAATGCTATCCGCTCTTTGTCGGGCTATCATATTTTATTCCTGCGTGATTACAGAATTATTAGCGACGAGAACATTCCCTCGCGAGATGAAATCACCAGCAGGCTGGGTACGGAGCGGCTGGAACGTTTGCAACGGCGTCATTTACTCGATCTAAAATCTACTGCCTTCATCGAGAACCGTGCCGGATCTTGATTCCCTTCCACCTCTGAGAGAGGTGATCGCAGCACATGATTTGCGCGCGCAAAAATCCTTAGGGCAAAACTTTCTTCTTGATCTTAATATGACCGATAAAATTGCCCGCCATGCGGGCGATCTTTCGGGGGCTAATGTCTTTGAAATTGGGCCGGGCCCCGGCGGCTTAACGCGTAGCTTGCTTAAGGCCGGGGCCGAGAAAGTTATCGCTGTCGAGTATGATGAGAGGGCGGTGCAGGCTCTAGGCGGGCTTCAGGAAGCCGCTGGAGATCGTTTGGAAATCATTCATGGTGATGCGCTGGAGATTGATTTGACGCAGCTTTCCCAAAGCCCGCGTATGATCGTTGCTAATCTTCCTTATAATATTGCGACGCCACTTTTGATAAATTGGCTTCGGAAAATTAGAAATAATCCAACAAATTTTCAATCCATGACACTCATGTTTCAAAAAGAAGTGGCGCAGCGTTTGGTGGCAGCGCCGGGCAATAAAACCTATGGACGTTTGTCGGTGATCGCCGGGTGGTTGTGTGATGTTACAATGGCTTTTGATTTACCTGCGACTGCTTTCACACCGCCACCAAAAGTGACATCCAGTGTTGTGCATTTTGTGCCTAAAGCTCTGGCCGGTGATGCGCCGTCTTTCGAAGCGGTTGAAAAAATCACGGCTGCTGCGTTCGGCCAGCGCCGCAAGATGATCCGTTCTTCACTGAAGGGCTATAAAGCAGGGTTTGCGGCCCTTGGTATCGATGAAACGATACGGGCGGAAGAGCTCAGCATAGAGCAATATATTCAGCTAGCAGGGTCCTAAAGCCCCTTTCCTTTATCTTCCGGCTAGAGAACCCATAATAAATGTTGACATAATTATTATAAGTCTATAAAAAATAGCTCATAATTAGTATTTTATGGATTTTATAATGGCCAATACACCAAAAAAGACGATGGGAATACCTCCTGAAAGTTTTCTGGAACTACAGGATTTGAGCAAGACCTCATGGCTTGAGAAAAGACTTAAAGAAGGCAACGGCATGTTTGTCGTCAAATATCCCAATAGCAATAGATTTATAGCCGTTGTTCCTGAAAGACTAATTTCGTCTAGGCTTTATATGCATTTCAATCGCACCGAAAATCATTCGCGTGATTTGGATGACATGACAAAAACAATAGGGATACTAAACTCTGCATTAACGCGAAGAGTAGATATTATAACCCGTCAAAATCTTGGCAAGGCACATCATTTCACTTTTATGCCGTTAGAAAATGCCACAAAACTGAAATTGTCGTTTTTACAAAAAGCGCCCCCTGTAGAAGTACCTTTGGGAGATATACAAAAAACTAGAAGGGAAAACTTTCCTCAGTCTGATCTCGTGCTTGCTAAAATGCTCGGTGCCAATGTTGCTGAAGTTTTCTGTGTTCCTGAATTAAGCAAATTATTAAGGGTTGGTAAAGCGAAGGAGATCCGAAACGGGGAAAACATATACATGATTGTTGATCGGGAAAACAATCTAAAAACAGTTTTTGTACCTTATGATTTTATAAAGGAAGAAATGGGCTCGTTAATTTCAACAGAAGAAATGATGGCGCATAGTGGTCTTACCACCAACTCGATGAAAAACTGTGAAGTTTATAAACCTGTACTCATAAAAGCTGACGCAAAACCTGCTTTTGTCAATATTCCCATGAATTGTCTTGGCGAATGGGGTTTTACTGATGAAGAGTTAAAGCCGCTTATTGCAAAGCTGCAAGGGATACCGGTCACTCGTCCTCCCTCAAAAGTAATTGCTACGACAGAACCGGCTACCCCGGAACTTGGAGCCCCTACTGAACCCTAAAGCCCCTCTTTTAGCCCCCGAACAAAATCAGACAGACCCACGGCTCGCCGTCTCTTGATACGCTCAGCATTCAAAATAAGTTGGGCTTTGGCAATGGCGTCATCAATATCGGTGTTGATAATCACGTAATCATATTCGGAATAATGTGACATTTCGTCAGCGGCTTTGGCCATGCGGCCGCGAATTTGCTCTTCGGTTTCCTTGGTGTCGCGGGAACGATTGCGCAAACGTTTTTCAAGCTCACTTCGCGAAGGTGGAAGAACAAAAACGGTGACAAGATCATCAGGCGACATTTCCGAGAGTTGCTGCGTTCCCTGCCAGTCAATATCAAAGAGGACATCCTTGCCCTCACTCAGAGATTGTTCAACCGGTTGGCGCGGTGTGCCGTAATAATGATCAAAGACTTTGGCGCGTTCCAGCATTTCCCCGTTATCAGCCATATCGCGGAATTCGTCCTTGTTGACGAAATAATAATCCTGACCTTGTACTTCGCCGGCACGGCGCGGGCGAGTGGTGGTTGAAATTGAAATCGTTACATCAGAATTATTTTTGAGCAACGCACGTGTAATCGTGGTTTTACCAGCGCCCGAGGGCGATGACAGAACATACATAAGACCGCGGCGCTGAAGAGTACTCAAATTTTTCTCCAAATTCGTTTACCTAAATTAGCTGGTGAGTATGATGGGATCAATGGTTAAGTCGCATTCAAAATTTGAACATATAGCAATTACTGGTGCTTCCAGCGGGATTGGCGCGGCTTTAGCCCAGTTTTATGCTGGGCAAGGCGTTATGTTGTCGCTTATTGCACGAAATGAAGGGCGACTGCAGGAGGTGGTAGGGTTATGCAAAAAAGAAGGGGCAATTGTTCATACCGCTCTTATTGATGTGACCGACAGGGAAAATTTGGCCGGATTTCTACTGGAGGCCAATCAAAGAAAGCCCATTGATTTGCTAATTGCTAATGCGGGCATATCCACTGGAACAGGTGGGGTTTTGCATGGCGAGCCTATGGATCAGGTGCGTAGGCTCTTTGAAGTTAATGTAACCGGCGTTTTAAACACCATTGAGCCTGTCCTGCCTGAAATGACGCGGCGTGGTCGAGGCCAGATCGCATTAATGAGTTCACTGGCCGGGTTTCGCGGTTGGCCGGGCGCGCCGGCTTACTGCGCTTCTAAGGCAGCGGTTAAAGTTTATGGGGAATCGCTGCGTGGTGCGCTGGCTGGTGCCGGGGTGGGTGTGAGCGTTATTTGTCCGGGCTTTGTTGAATCACGTATTACGGCAGTGAATGATTTTCCCATGCCGTTTTTTATGAGCGCGCCGCGCGCCGCCGAAATTATTGCGAAGAGTTTGGAAAAAAATAAAGGAAGAATATGCTTTCCATTCAGGGCTTATATTGTCACCTGGTTAATTGCCGCTCTACCGGATGGACTCGCCCAAGTTATTTTAAAGGCAACACCGGCAAAAACGGCACAGGAATAAAAACAGACCTATAAGTTTTTTGTTTTGTATCAATGTGTTCCAGCTTCACCTTGACAAGACCATGGATAAGGCATGAAATGCGGGTAATTTCTCGTCTGTGTGTGGTATCTGCGTTTTAACTGGCGGTTATTAATCGCGTAAAGCAGAAACATAATGACTATGAATGTCAAAAAGGTTGAAGACAATATAGAGGCGGTCTCTACGCTTCTGAAGGCTGTATCCAATAATAGGAGAATGGTCATCGTCTGCGCTCTTGCCAAAGGCGAAAAAAGCGTCGGCCAACTGGAAAAGATTGTCGTGCTCAGCCAGTCCGCTCTTTCACAGCATCTGGCAAGATTACGGCGCGATGGCGTTGTAAAAACACGGCGCAGTGCGCAAACGATTTATTATTCTATAAAATGTACAAAGGCTGAGCAGCTACTTAAAAGCCTGAATAGAATTTATGGCGATTAATCGGATACTGCTGATTGGCTGGCCCCGGATTTTTTCGGTGTAAATTTTTTGAAAACCTCCTCAGGCATCAAATCTTCCAAATTTTCTTTTTGAATCATCTGAACATTCCCCCCTTTTAGCCCATGCTTAACAGGATTACTGCGCCCTGAATACAGGGCAAGACAAGGGCACCCGGTGGCCGCGATCAAATGCATCGGGCCGGTATCATTGCCAATGGCGGCGCTGGCATTTCTGGCCAGTACGGCGATTTGAAACAAAGACGTTTGCCCGGTTAAATCAAGGCACCCCAGATGAGTTTTTGAAATTTCTGCGGTGACTGCGGATTCACTATTCGTACCAAGCAAAACGATTTGGTAACCCATAGAACTTATTGTTTTTGCGAGACCGCTATAATGTTTTGCAGGCCAGCGCTTTTTTGGATGGTTTGGTGCTGAGCCCGGTATAAATAAAACGTAAGGATCATGTAAATCAAAACTTTTTATATCTGCCTTCATCCAGGAAAGATCATCAATACGAATATCTTTTATACCGGCAAGGCCGAGTGTTTGTACATGACCGTCATAAGCATGACCGGCGTTTCGTTCGGGTGAATTGTTACGGTGCGATGCGCCTTTGGCAGCGCCAACCCATTCGGGTTTGTTGGGACCGGAGAGTAATTTTAGATATAAGGATGTGCGATCATTATTCTGGAGGTCATAGACTCGCGTAAACCCGCTCTGAGAGAGCTTCTTGCGCAAATTCACCCAACCCGAAATATTGAGCTTCCCCGGCTTTTCATCAATCCATATATGGCTGAAATAGCCACAATTTTTGGCAAATTCTTCGTAAGGTTTTGTGGTCATCAATGTTATTTCGGCTTTGGGGTGATGTTTTCTAATGGCCGCCATAGGGCCAAGCGCCTGAATAAAATCACCAAGTGCGCCGAGTTTAATCACCAGTATTTTTTTATGGTTTATTTCCTGCATTATTCTGCTGCGGTTTCGATGCTCTGAGATTTTTTCTGCGTATGAAATGGCTGTTGCGCTCCCGCTGCATTGCCGATTTTTGCTTTGAGTATTTCAGCATAAACATCAAGTGTAGCATCACACATTTGTTCGCGTGTGAAGTGCTGGGCAATATGGGCCATGGCGCGGGTGGCTAAAATAGCACGCTGGTTTGCCGTTAAGGCCAGTGCTTCTTCAATGGCTTGTGCCATAGCGTCAGGGTCCGCTGGCGGTACTAACCAGCCGGTTTCCCCACGGACAATTGTTTCCTGCGCGCCGCCGTGGTCGGTGGCAATGATGGGCCTGCCCATGGCTTGCGCTTCAACCGGAACACGTCCAAACCCCTCCGGATCTGTGGAGGCTGATACGACCACACCGGCGAGCATATAAGCCGCAGGCATGTCATTACAATGATCAACAATACGGACACGGTTGCCTAAATTTTTTGAAGCGATGGATTCTTCAAGTTCCTGACGGTAAGTATTGTTTCCCTGATCCGATCCTATAAGCACACAAAAAACATCTGTACGGTGTAGGCGAGCAACAGCATCGATGAGTATGTGATACCCTTTCCAACGTGTCAGACGACCTGGCAACATAATAATATTGGCGCCATCGGGAATACGCCATTTTCTTGACAGGGTAATCAGGCGCTCAGGCGTAACAGCAGTGGGGTGAAATTTTTCCAGTGCAATGCCGTTCGGTATCGTACGAATCCTTGCTTCGCTGATCCGGTAATTCTCTTTCAAATAAAGGGCAATATAACGTGATATCGCTATAACAATTTCGCCTTGAGAAATGGCGCTGTTATACATGCGCTTGGCCTCATTTCCGATATTATAAGGTGCGTGACATGTCGTAATGAAATGCGCATCGGTATTTTTACAGGCACGTAAAGCACTCCAGGCCGGGGCGCGGCTACGAGCATGAACGATACTAACATTATAGCGGCGGATCAACGTGCGCAGCTTTCGAACATTTTGTAGCATCACGATTGGGTTTTTACTGTGAACAGGCAGGTTGATATGCACCGCACCGATGCGCGCCAATTCATGAATGCGCGTACCGCCATTTGAAACCACAATAGCCTGCGCGCCGGCTTCGGTTAGCGCAGCGGCCATATCAATGCAGCCCTGCTCCGCACCGCCAGCGCTGAGCTCGGGAATAATCTGCATAATCACGGGTTGTATAGCGGTAGAATTCATCGTTAATATATAGTGTGAAATTAGCAAAAAAGCCAGAGAATCACACATGCTTGAGCCGCAATATCTTATCCGTGAAAACAAGCCAAAACTGGCTTATATCCACTCGCCGTTAACACAGGGAGGGGCTGAGCAGCCTATGGTGATGTTTCTGGGTGGGTTTATGTCGGATATGAACGGCACCAAGGCAACATATCTTGAGCAGCAATGCAAAGCGCGTGGGCAGGAATTTTTGCGTTTTGATTATTCTGGTCATGGTGCTTCAGAAGGGGAATTCACGGACGGCACAATCGGGCACTGGAAAGAAGACGCGTTGGCGATGTTCGATCATATGGTTAAAGGCCCGGTTATTTTGATTGGCTCATCAATGGGTGGCTGGATCGCTCTGCATTTGGCGCTGGAGCGAACGGACAAAATACGGGGTCTCATTGGCATTGCCGCCGCCCCTGATTTTACCGAAGGCATGTATCATGAGTATTTAACAGATGAACAAAAACAGGAAATTCAGGAAAAAGGTCAAACAGAATTGCCGAGCGATTATGATGCACCTTATATCATTACCCGTGCCCTTATTGAGGATGGAAGAAAGCAATGTCTGCTAGACAGGGAACATGAAAGTGCTTTTCCCATGCGTCTTATTCAGGGCAAAGAAGACGCACAAGTGCCATGGCAAACAGCTCAGAAAATAAAGAAAATGTTTAAGGCGGCTGAAACAAATGTAATTTTGATTGAAGATGGCGATCACAGCCTGTCACGACCAGATGATCTCGCGCTCATCGATAGAGAAATCCAAAGCATTTCAGGCCTGACTGGACCCTAAACTTCTATTTTCTTTTATATTTGAAGGTGTTCTTTTTGCCCCGGCTTTCAAAGGCAAGGTCTTTGCTTCCTTTTTTACCTTTCATGTGGCGGGGCGTTTTTTCCCTGTCACCGACAAAAAGCCTGACAAGGAAGATGATGGCGTAAGCAACACCTGCAAAGACCAGCCCGACAAAAACGGCTTTTTGAACAAGTAGAAGATTAATATAGGCCCATATGTCCTGATCGAGATTTTGAACCACCCATTTATAGCTTTCCTCGTGATATTGAGTCCAGATGAAGCCCAGCGCTGCAAAGTAGGATAAAATCCCCTTATCGTCCGGATTACCCGTAAATATGGATGGGCGCGTTTCAATGCCGTCATTGATAACAAAAAGGTAGATATCATGGCCCAGCGCCGCAATAGCCGGCAAAAGAAGGATAAACATAATAATACGCATGAGCACACTCCGGCTTTGTTACAAATCCTGAGCCTAGTGTAGCAATGAATGGCCCCGGCGAAAAGTACTCAAATGCTTGAATTTTTTACTATCCAAAGCTAGGGTTCAGCGTCAATTGGCCCAAAAGGGCCTTTTAACGTGGTGTCGTGGCCACGTTTGCGTAAGCAAACAAGCTTTTAAAGCGAGGCCACGTTACTTGTAGGTGTCGTGGCCGAGTGGCTGAAGGCGCACGCTTGGAAAGCGTGTATACGTTTATAGCGTATCGTGGGTTCGAATCCCACCGACACCGCCATTTCTTCGTGCTGTATTAAAACGTTAAAGGAGAAAACGATGTTTCGTTCTGTCTTGGCTATCATAATGACTGTCTTTATCGTTTCTGCGTTATCAAGCGCACAGGCGCAGGAGCCAATTTTACGTCTCTACACACTGGATTGCGGCAAAATAAAAGTGCTGGATGCCAATATCATGGACGATACGGACTCTTATACGGGTTCGCTTAATCTGGTGGCGTCCTGCTACATCATTCAACATGGCAATGAATATATGCTCTGGGATGCTGGTTTTAATCCAGAGGCGATTAAAGGCGTTAAAGACACCGATATGTTCCAACCAAAAATTGAAAAGACAATTGTGGAATCAATCGCAGAGATTGGCCTTCAGGTTTCCGACATCAATAAAATCGGGATCAGCCATAATCACTTTGACCATATTGGCCAGGCGAATGTTTTTAAAGATGCGGAGCTTCTCATTGGCGCCACAGATTTTGATGCGCTGTTTGCCGGTGAAGTTGCTGAAGGACTTCATCCTGCCTTTATCGACGAATGGGCAGATGGTGAGAACGTAACAAAACTTAACGATGATCATGATGTGTTTGGTGATGGCTCTGTAACTATTCTTTCTATGCCGGGACATACGCAAGGTCATATGGCCCTACAGGTGAATTTGAAAAAAACCGGACCAGTGATTTTGAGCGGCGATCTGTATCACTTCAAAGATAATTACGAACAGGGGCGTATGCCGGACTTTAACTGGAACCGTGAGGAAACACTGGCTTCATTTGAGCGTATGAAGAGTCTGTTGCAGTCTCAGAAAGTAAGATTTGTTATTCAGCATGACCCTGACCATCTGGCCTTTATGCCCAAATTTCCAGCCTATCTCGATTGAGCCAGGTGAGTCGCCTTAACAACTGGAACCCGGTGCCCAGCCATACCCATATGCGCCTTTGTATCTGGCCCAGGCTGCGCATGCATCTTCATCAGTGGTATTCTTGCAGCCTATCTTTTCTTTGCTTGAATTGTAGATACGGCAGCGTCCGCTTGCGTTGACATCATGCTCATCGCTTATGGGCTCTGTTTGAGGTGCTTCGCTTTGATCCAGTTCAATAATTGTTTCGTCATCCATAAAAGTCTCTCCTTTTTGCTTAGATCTTGTTTGCATTCTAACGAAGAATATTCAGTTTTCCAAGACACAGGGAACATATTGCTGTGATTTTCCATGAAGATTGACTCTTCAATAATACATAAATAATCTCCATTCCTATGCTCATCAGTTTCTTTATATTTTTTACGCTCTTTACGTCTGTTGGAGTGGCTTCGGCCTTCTGGCGGCGGCAGACTGTTGAGGATTATCTGCTGGCCAGCCGCGAAGTGCCGTCATGGCTGGTGGGGCTCTCATTCGGTGCCACAATTTCCAGCGGTGCCACCTTTATCGGCTTTGCTGGTCTTGCCTATAACACCGGGATCACAGCGGTCTACACGGTTGCGGGTTTAATAATCGGCGATTATCTCGGCTGGATGATTGCGCGCAGCAAAATCCGCCGCATCACCCAGGAAAAGAACATTCATACCTATCCGTCTTTTGTCGGCAAGTTGGGTGAGAAGGAATTTCCCAAAGTGACTTTAGTTACAGCCTTTCTTACCATCATTTTTATGGGCACCTATTGTGCGGCGCAGCTGGTGGCCGGGGCGAAAGTCGGGCAGGCATTGTTTGGTTGGGATTTTGAACTGTTTGTTTTTGTCGGCGCCGGCGTGTTGCTCGCTTATTGCTGGGCCGGTGGTATTCGCGCCTCGATCTGGACCGATGCGTTGCAGGCGATCATTATTTTATTTTCACTGGTGGTGCTGATCTATGCCGGGCTGGGCGAGATTGGCGGGATTGGGACAATGTGGGCACAACTCACCGCTATTGATCCGAAGCTCACCGATCCATGGCAGTTTAAATTGCTGCCCGTTGCGGTGGGTTGGTTTTTCTTTGGTATCGGCATTTTGGGGCAGCCGCAGCTGATGGTCCGTCACATGGTGGCGCGCTCGGACCAGGATATTATAACCGCGCGGCGGATTTACATGGTCTGGCGGGTAACCGTTTTGACGTTGGCGGTGATGAGCGGCCTTGTCGCCAGATTGTTAATCCCGGCTAGCGAAGTTTTTGATGCGGAGCTATCTATCCCACGTTTATGGGAGGATTTATTGCCGCCGGTTTTGGTTGGGTTGCTAATCGCCGGGTTGTTTTCTGCAACGATGTCGACGGCGGATTCCTTATTGCTGGCGGCATCTTCGGCGTTAACACAACATCTTGTTCCAAAGTGGCGCAATTCTTATTTCTTCGCGCGCGTTGGTACTGTGATTATCATTGCGATGATCGTGACAATTTCCATGATGGCCAGCAAGGGTGTTCTGGCGCTGGTGATTGTTGCCTGGGCGGGGATGGCGAGCTCGATTGTGCCGCTGATTGTTGTGCAGCTTCTGGGTGGTCGGCCATCAGAAAGACACGCGCTTGCGATGATGGCGAGCGGCTTTGCGGTGACGGTGCTTTGGCACTACGGATTGGGTCTTAACAAGGAACTACTTAGTCTGGTGCCGGGTATGATAACTGGTTTTGCCGTGTTTTTTGTTGGGGCCGCTTTGTCCAAAGTCAGAAAACCTGTGAAAGTTTAAAGCAATGCCTTCACATTCTCCGCTGGTCTACAAATAGCGGCGCCTTTATCGGTCACCACAATCGGGCGTTGGATGAGGATCGGATTGTCGACCATGGCCTCAATCAGTTCCGAGCGGCTTAAGTTTGGATTATCAAGCGCCAGTTCTTTATAAACGGCTTCCTTTGCGCGCATGGCCTCACGTGGCTCTACTCCCATCTGATCAATGAGCGATGAAAGCTCCTCTTTTGTCGGTGTATCTTTTAGATAGTTAATCAACTCCGGCTCGTGACCCGCTTCGGTCAGAATTGCCAACGTGTTCCTGCATGTTCCGCATTTCCCGTTGTAGTAAATCTTCGTCGTCATCTTTTTAACCTCTTTAGGTTGCAAAACATAATTTATATTGTAGCCAATTTGACAAGATTAATAAAAAGGGTCAACCTTTCCTCTCGTATGTTGTTTTAAAATGAGTATCAAGATGAGTATGAGTTTTCCCCCATTATATCTTCTGGCTGGCTAGCCTCTTCATAGCAATGACAGCGAAAAACAGCTGGTTAAAAAGGAAGTTTCCGTAGAAAAGTAACAAGCTTTCGTGTCCGGTCGCTAAATAGGCTTGGTGTATAGTAAGCGCCCGCCGCTCTTTTACTAATTTCACTCAAAGTCGGATAGGCAATGATTGTATTGGTCAACGCACCAATCTTTAGCCCCTGAGAAATCGCCAAACCCCAGGTGCTTATAAGTTCTCCGGCATGCAGCCCGGCAATACCGGCGCCGAGAATTTTACCTTTTTTATCGGTTATAACTTTAATCAAACCTTCTGTGCGGTTTTCTGCTAAAGCGCGGTCGTTCTCTTTAAACGTCCATTTGGTAACTTTGATTTTATCGCCATGCTTCTCGCGGGCCATGTCTTCCGTCATGCCGACATTAGCTAGCTCGGGGTCGCTATATGTTACCCATGGCAGGGCTTTGAAATCGACTTTTGCCGGGATTTTAAAAATAATATTCTTGATAATAATGCCGGCATGATAACCGGCGACATGAGTAAATTGTGGTCCGCCCGCAACATCACCGGCGGCAAAAATATGTTTTTGTGATGTACGCAGGCGTTCATCGGTTTTGATTCCTCTACGGTCATATTCAACTCCTGCTTGTTCAAGGCCAAGGCCATCAACATTCACTTTGCGCCCTGCTGCGATCAAAAGATGCGATCCGCTTATGATCTCTTTTTTACCGTCTTTTTCTATGGTGACTTCAACGCTGCCTTCATCCGCATGGTTTATTTTTTCAACTTTCACGCTTTCTGCTATCTCCACGCCTTCAGCTTTAAGGGAGGTACGGACGACATCAACCAACTCCGGGTCATCATTGGGCAGGATAGAGCCCATATCAAGAATTGTTACCTCGCAGCCAAGCCGCCTGTGGGCCTGGGCCATTTCAACGCCAATCGGCCCGCCACCGATGATAATAAGGTGCTGCGGTTTTTCGCGCAGCTCAAAAATATTTTCATTGGTAAGAACTTTGTCCGGCTCTAACCCTTCAATCGGTGGAACAGCGGCGCGTGAGCCGGTGGCAATCACAAAATATCTCGCGGTGATTTCCTGATCTCCAGCCTTTAAAGTTTTGTTGCCGGTAAACTCCCCGTGATCACGGAAAACTTTGACGCCCAGCCCTTCAAAACGTTCTTGCGAATCATGTGGTTCAATTTTGCCAATGACATTAAAGACGTGGTCTTTGACACCTGAGAAATCGACATTAGGATCTTGCTGCGTGATGCCAAATTTTTTGGATTTCCTAAAATTTTGTGCAGCCTTTGCTGCGGCTAGCAACGCTTTCGAGGGTACACAGCCGGTGTTGAGGCAATCACCGCCCATTTCACCTTTCTCTATAAGCGCGACATCAAGGCCAAGTTGCGCGGCGCCAGCTGCGACAGATAACCCACCTGAACCGGCACCGATAACACAGATATCGACATGTAAAGATTTATTCATGACTTCTTTTCTTTCCATTGTTTATACAGCGTCGGGATGAGGGCAAAAACACCAAGCAACCCAAACGCCAATAATGTTTGTGTTGAAACCAAATCACCAAGTGATTCAATATCACCCAATGTCTCGCCGACATTCACATAGACAAAAGTGCCGGGTAAGATGCCAATAAAAGTGGTGAGAGCAAAAACTCGCAAGGGCACATTGAACAGGGCCGGGACAATATTCACCAGCACAAAAGGAAATAGCGGCACCAGTCGCATAAACAAAAGGTATCCCGCTGCGTTCTCCGTCATATTTTGCGCAATCTTGTCATAGAGACTGCCGGCTTTTTCGCGCAAGGTGTTTCCCAAAGAGCTTTTGGCGATGGTAAAGATAACGCAGGCGCCAATGGTCGCGCCGCTGACTACCAGAAAAGTGCCGAGCCATTTGCCGAATAAAAACCCACCCAGAAGAGTGAGAAGCGTGGCAATCGGCAGTGACAGCGAGACCGCTCCGGCGTACAGCCCGAGAAAGCCGATGGCTGATAATACGGGATTTGAATCGGTGTAGCCCTGAAATCTTGCTTTTTGCTCCTGCAGGCTCTCAAGGCTCAGCAACTGATGCCAGCCATTGCTATAGGCCAGCCCTATCAAACCGATTAAAATGATAAGCGGTAGCCAACGCTGTATATGGGGTAAAATTTCTTTCATTTTTACTTTTGTCTCAAAATCCACTATCTATATGTTCGTAAGACTAAAGTAGTTGTTACAAAAACAAAATCGAATAGATCGGAACCTTTATTATGAGCGCAACAAAAGCCGTTTTTACCGTTTCTTCTCTGGCTCTCGCCTTACTATTTGGTGGCGGGGTTTTTCTTCTTATGAACTTTGGTGATATAGCCAAAAATATGGCGGAAAAAATCGCCAGTGAGACGCTGGGTGTTTCTGTCTCGATTGGTAAGGTGGACATCGCCCTGAAAGATAAGACTGTTACGGTTTCAAATATTAAAGTAGGTAACCCAAAAGGCTATAAGGGACCACATGCCGCGACGATTCAAACGGTTTATTTGAAGGCGGATACACTTTCGCAGGTGCTTTTGAAATTTAATGATATCAGTGTCACCGGCTCAGAGGTTTATCTGGAAGTGAAAGAAAACGGAACCAACCTCACAGACATTAAAAAGACCGTGAATACGAAAGCGGCCAAAGGTGATAAAGCCGCGAAGCAAATCAAGGTCATCATTGAGCAAATGAAAATTGAAAAAATGCGTGTTCACCCGAGCGTTTTGTTAGCCGGGCTCGGTGATCTTGATCCGATTACTTTGCCGACCATTCGCCTGAACGGTATTGGTACCAAGGAGAACGGCGTTCTGGCCCGTGATGCGATCGGCCAGATCTGGAAATCTATTTCCAGTGAGGTTAGTAAAAGTGCCAATAGCGCTGGATTTTACCAGGGTATTTCGCCTGATGCGCTTGAAGATCTTGGCGTTGGTCAGGTTAAAGGTCTAAAAGAGAACTTCAAAAAAGATATTGGTGATTTGAAGAAAAGCATCTTTGGAGATTAAGCCGGCTGCTCCTGTATCTGCTTTTCCCTGGCCAGACAACTGCGCCAGTTCAAAACATGAAAAACTGTTCCGGCGATTATACTGACAAGAGCGATCGCAAAAAATATGCCCTTCACGTCATAGAGCATATTGCCGAGATAAACAGCCGGGATCATCAGTACCAACATCTTGACCACAATCATCAAAAAAGATTTTTGCGGCAGGCCCATGGCGTTAAAGGCTGAGGCCCAGCCGATTAGCAAATTACTGAAAGCATAGGAGAACGGTACAATCCAAAAGAATAGTGCGGCATAGCCAATAACGGCAGGGTCATCAGAAAACAGTTCGGCAATCGGTTTGGCCAGCAGGCCAAGGACAATTGCTATCAATAGTGACCATGCAACATTAAAGCTTATAGATAGTTTGAGGGTCTCATGCACACGGTCAAATTTTCCAGCCCCCCAGTTTTGTCCGATAATCGGTGCCATGCCGATCGAAAGCGCCATCAGAATAATAAAGGCAAAAGCCTCAATCCTTGTTACCACCCCAAATGCCGCAACGGCTTCTATGTTATGCGAGGCCAGCAACGCCAGAATGACTGCGTTGACAAAAGGATGTATGGCATTGGTCAGACCAGCCGGAATGGCAATAAATAAAAGTCGCTTGACGGACGCCAGAAAAGCCTCATGGCGCAAAGCCTTACCAAAACACAGCAGTTTTTTATGAACATACAACACGTACACACCGGCAATCGCCGCAATGCCATTGGCAAAAACGGTTGCGATGGCTGCGCCCTGAAGTTCCAGCCGTGGAAAACCCCAGAGGCCAAAAATCAATAAAGGATCAAGAATGATGTTCACAACTGCAACTGTAATCATAATAAGGGCAGGAAGAACCGTATCGCCTGTCGCGCGTATGGCTGCATTGCCGACAAGGGGCGTTGTCACGAAAACGCTGCCTGCAAACCAGATAATCATATAATCACGAATAAGCGGCAGCATCTGCTCATCAGCGCCCATCAAGCGGAAAATCGGATCATGTAGCGCGATTCCAATTAACGCGAGAACAATACCCAGTCCAAACACAAAAATAAGGCCATGCGTGGTGACGCACCGGACAGTTTCTATGCTTCCCTCTCCGATAAGGCGTGAAGCCACGGAAGACATGGCTATTCCAAAGCCCATAATTAGACTGAAAACGAGATAAGTGAGTGGAAAGGTAAAACTGATTGCGGCCAGTTGCTCTGTGTCTGGGAGTTGGGCAATGAAATAGGTATCAACCAGTTGGAAACTGATAATCGCAAAAAGCCCCCATATCATCGGGATGGTGAGGCGGATAAGGTGCTGTTTTACTGGTCCCTTGGTCAGGTCACCCTTATTCGCATATGGCAGAGGTTTTTTAATTTCCATAATTATCAATTTGTTATTTTGAGGATATCTGATTTTAAATGCAAGAATAACGACCCTAACTCATTTTCAACAAATGTCACGTCCATAAACAGCTCGCCTCTCCACTAAAAAATCTAATAAAATCAATGCAATAGAGAGCATTAAAGTTTATATCTAAATTACATAAAATGTTAACCTTCTTAATTTAACATAATACTATGGTATAGGGTTTTTTAGGTTTATTAGGTTCAAAATCAAAATTACCAAAAAAAAACAAAAAATAACAAAGTGGGGCACACAAAATGGCAACTAATAATGATGATAGCTTATTTTTCCAAGGCACTTTAGGGCAGCTTACGACAACGCTTGTAAACGCTTATAGCGGCGACATAATCGAAATTTTTGATGAAACATTCAATGTCAATAACACATCCTATGACGGGCTTGGTGGTTTTGATACAATGTTCATGACAAATTTTGGTGACTTTCTTGCTGTCGATAACAATGTTGGGATGCAGGTTCTTCAAAATGTCGAGCTTATTATTGCCGGTAGCGGTGGCGATGTAATTAATCTTTCAAGCAACACTAGTATATTGGGTGACGTTATCATCCTTGGCGGTGCAGGCAATGATGTCCTTTGGGGTAACGCTGGCAATGATACAATTTTAGCAGCATCAGGGGACGACATTGTAGATGGTGGCCCTGGTAATGATTTTGTCGCTGGCGAAAATGATAATGACATAGTCGGTGGTGGCCTCGGTGATGATACTGTTGATGGCGGCTCCGGCAATGACATACTTTATGGCGGCCATGGTGTCCTCCAGCACGTCCTTGATAAGCAGTTTAGTGACATGTTGATATTCCCTGATCTTCAGGAAGGTGTGAATATTGTCAATCTTGTTCCACCGGGAACGCCTAATTTGGGGATTGTACAGGGCAACCTTACTGTTGATTTTGATACAACGGTAGAGCTGACTTTCCGTGATGGCTTCGCTGGTTATAACAATACGCTGGGTGCTTATGAAGTAACGGCAGACGGCACGATAGTGGCTGCGACAGCATTATGGGGCAATGTCAAAGATGCCGGTATTAACACCGCGCATGTGATTGATTTACCCCTTGGTGGTGATGGCGGCGATTTCGGATTTTTTATTATTGCCGATGGCGACCGTGTTAATAACGGTTATACAGGCCTTGATATCACAGACGATGGTGTTTTGAGTTTTGTTTTCGATCTCGGTGGTGCCGGAGAACGCGCAGCAAAAATTACCGATGACGGCAATTTCATCTCTCTGGTTTATGATGATGGGCTCACAGAAACGGTTCTCAACGGTCCAATTTATCATACAACTGATCGTGGAGGCTCCCCTGATTTGAACTGGGATGGACAGACTCATGCAGTTTCAGGCTTGATCTCGGAAGGAGATACCAATTCATTGCGTATAGGTTTTGAAGATTTGCCTAATCTTGGTGATGCAGATTTCGAAGATGTTCTCTTTGATCTTGATTTCACAGCTGTGGTCACACCGGGTATTGGCGGTACAGGCAATGATAAGCTGCTTGGCGGTACGGGCGACGACATGCTGTACGGCGAAGATGGCGATGACATTCTTAATGGCGGCGCTGGTATAGACATCATGTCAGGTGGTGCTGGTTCCGATCAATTTATCTATAAACAATTGGATGGTCTTACCGACACAATTACTGATTTTGAAGTTGGGGTTGGTAATGACGTTATTAACTTAACTGATATTCTGGTTGGCTATGATGATGGCGTTGATGATATCAATGACTTTATACATTTGATCGCTAATGGTTCCGATACAGAAGTGCAGTTTAATAGTGATGGTGATATCGGTGGTGCTTTTATCACAGTAGCTTTGCTGGAAGATGTTGCACTGGCCGTTGGCCTGAATGACTTAATCAATGATGGCAATGTGGTCGTTGACACAAGTATTGTACTTTAAATTACTCCTTTAAAGTAACTATAAAACCGCGAGAATTCATTAAGAATCTCGCGGTTTCTTTATGGGTCTGTTAAAGTTTCTCCTATGAATAAAGTTTATGAAACACTTTTCTATCCTTTTGAGACCGGGCAAATAGACCAGCCTCAGGAAAGCCAGTCTGTACTTTTCATGAATGCTGCGCTTTGCAGTGGGTTGGATTTAATAAAGTCCACTGGGCTTACCCTGCAGCAGTATTTTAAACCCTATGCATCTTTGTTACAGGAACAGGGGTATAGCGTGTCATCTGATATTCCCGACAAGGAAGGATTGAATTATATTTTGATTGCAACGCCTAAAAACAAAGTGGAGACGCAGTATTTTTTGGCCAAAGGGCTAAAAATGTTGCGGGATCAGGGTATGTTGATTATGGCCGCGTCCAATGATGCAGGTGGTAACCGTCTTGCAGGATTTTTGGGTGAACTTGGCATTGAGGATTTGGGACAGGAATCTAAACATAAGGCGCGGGTCGTTTGGGCCAAGAAATCTTCTGCAATTGATAATAATAAACTCAACGAATGGATCGAAACGGGTATGCCGCAGGATGTTTTAGAGAAGCGGTTCCACTCTGTCCCGGGCATATTCGGCTGGAACAAGATAGATAAAGGTTCAGAAATTTTGGTACATAATTTGCCAGGGGATATGACAGGAAACGGGGCTGATTTCGGCTGTGGCTATGGTTATTTGTCCGACCATTTGCTACAGCATAATCCGTCTATTGAAAGCCTATCCTGTATAGATGCAGATTTCAGGTCGGTTGAGGCTTGTCGGAAAAATATGGATAGGCAAGAGCATCAAGCTAAGAAACGCTATTTTTGGGAAGATTTGACGAAGCCGGTTTTGGGCCTACAGGATCTCGATTGGATTGTTATGAATCCGCCTTTTCATGAAGGAAAAGGAAGCGATATTTCGATCGGTCAGAGCTTTATAAAAACAGCATCTTTATCCTTAAAACCGGGCGGTACCCTTTGGATGGTTGCGAATGCCGGTTTGGCCTATGAAAGGATGTTGGAATCTGATTTTGGGATGTGTAGTAAAAAATTTGAAGGTCAGGGTTTTAAAGTTTATGCCGCGGTAAAGTAAGAAAGAGAAACACAAAAGTTTATATATCGGTTATGATGGCGTTTCCTTCCATCTCTGCAACTTCTTGTATCACTCTTTGTAATTTTTTCTCATCGTGCAGCGCTTGTTTATTCAATCCGGTTTCTCTTCCGACCATATAATAGACGGATTCAAGTGAAACCTCGCCGTCTTTACCGTTCTCCTTAACATAGTGCGCCATAGACGAATCCATCGTGATGATGGATTTATCCGGCTGGTTTCGTTTGCGCATATGTTCATTGGTTAAATGTACAATCAGCAAAAGCAATACGTTTGACATTTTAACCCCATGATGACTTTCAAAGCCCGGCCGCAGGGATTTTAGGATGTTATACGTCTCAAGCGTATTGGGAACTTTTAGAAAGACTTTCTGAAACCGTCGATCAAGGGCTGGATCAGTCGCCACATATAAACGGAATTCATCCAATGTCGTGGCCCCAATAACCATCAAATCCCCGGCGGTCAGATAGGGTTTCATCACATCGGATAAACCCTTATAGGCGCTGCCCTCACAATTGGGCATGATCTGGTGAATTTCATCAAGAAATATGATCATGCGTGGATTTTCTGGATTGTGATAACGCTCTGCTACGCCCTTACACAAGGGAATAAAACGTTCCTGGAAATCAGCTGGCCCATTCGTTCCTGCGGCCATACGCGCAAGATCCACTTCCAAAAGTCGGGCATCTTTTAAATAGTCAGGTACGTCTTCGGCAACAATTCTTTGTGCCAGTGCCACAACCATAGCTGTTTTACCAACCCCGGCCGGGGCCAGCAGCACAGCGTTTTTACGGCCTTTCTGTAGCAGGATCAGGATGGTTTCATCAACTTCCTTATCACGGCCTTCAATCGGGCCGTAACGTCCCTGTCTGGCCAGGGTCGTAAAATCGGTACAATACTTGCGGAAAAGCTCCTCAAGTTCGTCATTTGTGACCAGATAACTCCACTGTTCCGACATATTTTTTTGCCCTCACATTGCCGTGTTTGTTCAGTTTACCATGATTTTATTCAGATTACTTGCCCCATTATCCTAGCGCGAGAACGTTAAGACTTCGTTTCTTAGATTTACGTAATAATGTCCTTTTTGGAATAGCCCTGTACATAAAGCGCAGCGGTGAGATCGCCGTGGATAATAACGTTTTGAACCGCATCGGCAACGGCCGGTTTGGGGTGGTAGCCGACCCCCAGGCCAGCATTTTTAAGCATCGGGATATCATTGGCGCCATCACCAATGGCGATGCTGTCATTTTCGCCGAGGCCTAAATCCTGCGTATATTGTTTGAGGAAATCGACTTTGGAATGTTTATCAAGAATGGGTTCCTGAACCATGCCGGTCAATTTTTTATCTTTAATCTCCAGCTTGTTACCATGATGATGTTGAAAACCAACACGCTCGGCAATGGCGCCAGTAAAAAATGTGAAGCCACCGGAAACGAGAACACAAATTGCGCCTTCTTTGTTCATTGTTGTCACCAGCGTTTCTGCGCCCGGGCTTAAAACCATCTTATCAAGCGTCTCCTGAAGTTTCTCTGCTTCTAAATCCTTGAGCAAACCAACACGTTTGTGTAGGGCTTCCGCAAAGTCCAGCCTGCCTTCCATCGCTTCTGTTGTGATGGCGACGATTTCCTCTTTTAGTCCTGCATAGGCGGCCAGTTCATCCAGCGTTTCTTCCTCGATGATGGTGCTGTCCATATCGGCGACTAATAATTTTTTCTGACGGTTTTCTACCGGGCTGGCAAAGACGTCAATTTTATCGTCTGCACAAAATTCTCTTAAGTGCGACATTAAGGCGCTCTGTGGCCGCGCCGCCAAACCAAGATCAACAGCGCGTCCCTTGGCCAGCCATTCGGGCTTGCCCTCCCATTTGAAATTATAAAATCCGATGATCTTTTCCATCTCTTTGATATGAGATTTAGAAATATCTGGATTGCCTTCAGAGGCAACGAGCGTAATTACATGTGTCATGATTTTGATATTTGTAGTTTGAATTTTTCAAATTTTAACATGGAGGACGAGGAGGACACAGACAATACACAATAATAATAAAAAACTCCGTGATCTCTGTGATCTGTGTGTTAAAAATACTTTTTGTTACTTACAGGATGCCACGCTAAATACTTAAGGATAGTTAACAAATCATGGAAAAACCTGCCCCAAAGCCCAAAAGTAAACCTAATAATCCCTGTTTTTCATCAGGCCCCTGCGCCAAACGCCCCGGCTGGAGCTGTGATGCGCTGAGTGGTGCCATGACAGGCCGTTCACACCGGGCGGGCCCCGCCAAAGCAAAACTCAAGGAAGCCATTGAAAAACAAAGAAAAATTCTTGGAATCCCGGAAAATTACAAAATCGGTATTGTCCCGGCTTCTGATACAGGTGCCTTTGAAATGGCGCTGTGGTCGCTTTTGGGCGAGCGTGAGGTTGATGTGCTGGCCTGGGAGAGCTTTTCCAGTGGCTGGGCCAGTGACATCAAAAGTCAGCTCAGCCTGGACGATGTCAATTATCATACAGCTGAATATGGGAGCTTGCCTGATTTAAACGAGGTCAGCGGCGATAATGATACGGTCTTTGTCTGGAACGGCACGACATCGGGCGTGCGGGTGCCGGATGGTGACTGGATTGATGACGGGCGCGCTGGTTTAACATTATGCGATGCGACCTCGGCGGTGTTTGCCTATGATTTGCCGTGGGAGAAGTTAGATGTCACGACCTGGTCCTGGCAAAAGGTTCTCGGCGGTGAAGGCGCGCATGGCATGATTGTATTGTCGCCGCGTGCTGTTGAGCGGCTGGAGAGTTACACGCCGCCCTGGCCGTTGCCAAAAATTTTCCGCCTGACAAAAAAGGGCAAACTGATTGATGGCATTTTTGTTGGCGAGACCATAAACACGCCGTCTATGCTGGCGGTCGAGGATTGCCTCGATGCGCTGAACTGGGTTGAAAGCATTGGCGGGCTGAAAGAAACGATTGCACGCTCGGCCAATAGTTTTGCCGCGATTGAAAACTGGGTGAGCAAAACCGACTGGATTGATTTCCTGGCTGAGACGCCCGCAACACGTTCGACCACATCAGTCTGCTTGAAAATTTCTGATCCGTGGTTTGCAGATCAGATGCAAGAAAACCAAATGTCATTTATCGGCGATATGTGCAAGACGCTGGACAAGGAAGGCGCGGCTTTTGATATCAAAGGCTATCGCGATGCCCCACCGGGCCTGCGCATCTGGTGCGGCGCGACGGTGGAAACATCGGATGTCGAAGCCCTCCTGCCTTGGGTTGAATACGCCTACGCCACCACCAAAGAACAGCAGCAAAAACAGGCGGCCTAAAAAGGAATATATTCCTTGACTGAAAAGCCGTCATCCTGTATGTTCGGGCATGGTTTTTTTGTCACAAACACACCCCGCGCAAAATCCCCAAAGCCGTCATTGCGAGCGAACGCGAAGCAATCCAAAAGCATATGGCACCAAATGGATTGCTTCGGCCTTACGGCCTCGCAATGACGATCTGTGTCCATCTGTGTTTATCCGTGGTTCAAAAAATATGAAAATAGCAAATCTGCGGAACAGAAAGAAGGGCCATGATTATGCCAGTTAAAACAAATTCCTACCTATGATTTTCGGCTTGTTTTCGGGACCTCCCATCCCCTCCCCCCTAAAAATGAGGAACGAACTGACGAACGCGAATCCCCTATATAAATCAATAGGCTACGAGCACCCAAAATCCCGCTTGCTTTCCCCCTCGGACCTGCTACATCTGGACGCCTGTTTTCATGAACAAGACAAAATCGTGAGGTAAATTATGGCTCCTAAAGTTCTCATCAGCGACAAGCTGGATAATCTGGCTGTCGAAATTTTCGAAAAAAATGGCTGCGAGGTTGATTTCAAACCCGGCCTGTCTCCCGAGGAACAACTCAAAATCATTGGCGAGTATGATGGTCTTGCGATCCGCAGCGCGACCAAAGTCACACCGGAAATGATTGCGGCGGCAAAAAATCTCAAGGTGATCGGCCGCGCCGGCATCGGCGTTGATAATGTCGATATCGCATGCGCCACCGAAGCCGGAATCGTGGTGATGAACACGCCGTTTGGCAATTCGATCACTACAGCCGAACATGCGATCGCTATGATGTTTTCGCTCTCTCGCCAAATTCCGCAGGCGAATGTTTCAACCCACCAGGGCAAGTGGGAAAAATCGAAATTCATGGGCAAGGAGCTTTACTCCAAAACGCTGGGTTTGATTGGCTGCGGCAATATCGGCTCTATCGTTGCTGACCGGGCGCTGGGGTTGAAGATGGATGTGATTGCTTACGATCCGTTTCTAACCGACGAGCGCGCAGTTGAGATCGGCGTGGAAAAAGTTGAACTGGATGATCTTTACAGCCGCGCTGATTTTATCACGTTGCATGTGCCGAAAAATGATCACACAAAAAACATGATCAACAAGGATGCACTTTCTAAAATGAAAGAAGGCGTGAGGATCATAAACTGCGCGCGCGGTGGTTTGATTGTTGAAAGCGATTTGAAAGACGCACTGGATTCTGGCCATGTTGCTGGCGCAGCGCTGGATGTGTTCGAAGAAGAACCGGCAAAAGAAAATATACTTTTCGGTCATGAAAATGTTATTTGCACGCCGCATCTTGGGGCCTCAACGACAGAAGCGCAGGTGAATGTCGCGATACAGGTGGCCGAGCAGATGGCGGATTACCTGGTGAACGGCGCTGTGACCAATGCGCTCAATACGCCTTCAATTTCGGCAGAAGATGCGCCGCGCCTGAAGCCTTATATGAAGCTGGCTGAGCAATTGGGGAGTTTCGCCGGGCAGATTACCGAACATGCAATTCAAAGCATTAATGTTGAATATCAGGGCACGGTGGCCGAGCTCAATACGAAACCTTTGACGGCGATGGTTGTTGCGAGTTTGCTGAAACCCCAACTTGAGAGCATCAATATGGTGAACGCGGTGACGATAACGCAGGCGCGCGGTATTGACGTGTCAGAAACGCAAAGCGGTTCTTCCAAGGACTGGCGCAGCGTGATTACCGTGAGAGTAAAGACTGAAGAACGTGAACGTAGTCTTATGGGCACGCTCTTTACTGGCAAGGAGCCACGCATTGTAAATGTTGAAGACGTGCCGATCGAGGCTGCCGTATCACCGCATATGCTCTTTATCCGCAATAAAGATGAGCCGGGCTTAATTGGTGGTATTGGAACCATTCTGGGCAATGCCGGGCAAAATATTGGTGATTTCCGTTTGGGTCGCAAAGAGAGTGGCGAAGCTGTTTGTATTGTATCGCTGGATGCACCAATGTCGGATGATTTATTTGAAGAGGTTTCAAATCTGCCGCAAATCCAAAGCGTCAAGCGCCTGGCTTTTTAGATTTTTGTTTTTAGCCTTTGGGTTTTTTAGAGAAGTAGCGTTTGCACGCACCTTTTAATTCATCTTCTAGCTGCTTACCGGGCGCCCCTCCGGTTCCAGACATTTTCTTGATGACAATAGCGCTCAGGGTTTTCTGATGGGCATCAACAATGGCTAAAACATCGTCATCCAGATCGGTTATAGCTTCGAGAAAGCTCAGCATTACATTGGCCAAATTCCCAATCAGTTCATAACGAAATATCGCGGCGTTGGCTTTTAACTGCATTACGGGCTGGGTCATAATTTCGACAGCTTGTTCTGTTGATAGTTTGCCGCTTTTTGCCTCTTTTATGGCGCTGTCCAGTTTGTCCAAAAATTCCTGAGCAAGTGGGCTAAAATCGACGTCATTACTATCCATGACCTTTTGGCATCTTTTTACAATCCGCTCGTCCAGTGGACCCGAACCAATTTTGGATTGCAGGGTATAATCTGCCTTAATAACTTTTGGCTTCATCGGTTCTTTCATTTCAATAGACATTTATTATTCCTAAAACACATTTACTTACGCAGCATTACACTCTGCTTAGGAGTCATTATCCGGTAGGCCTATTTCGAATCCAAGTTACGCCTGAACGGACCTTTATAGTTATCCATTGCCCGGCGACGGCGATCAGGCCCAAAAAAATCATCAGCCTGAATGAAATCCCTTGGTTTACTGATAACATGAGCAATACGTTTTGCCAGATCATTGGCTGAAAAGGGTTTTACAAGAAATTCTGTGGCGCCTTCATCACGAGCTTTTGACACACGGGGCATAGCGCTATAGCCGGTCATCATAACGATGGGCACAGTTTTATTGGGGGATTCTTTGTCCGTTCGTATTTTTTTAACGAGGTCAAGACCGCTGACAGGTAACATATGCCAGTCTGTAATAACAATATCAGGGTTTTCCTTGCAGAATTTATCATACCCTTGTCGGCCTTCTTCTGCGGTATGAATAGTTCTAACGCCAAGCGTTTCCAGTACGGAGCAAATCAGCTTGCGCATAGGGACGGTATCTTCAACAACCAAGACCGTCAGTCTTTCAAACTTGAAACTCATAATATTTTTGTAGTCTTTCGCAATCTATATTCCAAGAGTAGTCGTTGAACGACCTCAAAACAGTAATCGATTATAGCAGGAAGGCAAGCAACGTCGCAAAACTATATGTAATAAAATTGCGCTTAAAATAGGGCTAGCCTGAAGGGGATATTACGTTCTTCCCATAAAAGAACCCCGGCACCCATGCTCTAAATACAATCCGAAGATCAGATCCAGAAACAGGCACCGGGGCCTTTTTGGGAAGCATGTTCCTATGGAGTACTTTATCTGCAGAACAGTTAAAGCCCGTAGGAATACTCGGATCGGGTCTAGGGAACAGCGGTAGCTGGCCGTCTTTTTTCCCCGTCCCCACGGATGAACCCCTCATCCGTAATTATTATCGTGGCGATCAACCACTCGTCTAGCCTTTCGCGAAAGACTAGCGTTTCAGGAGCATATTCCAATCGTATCCGTCCTTGTCGTGCTATCTCACGTTTTTGTGTGCGCGACCACAAGTCTATCTCTTTTAGCAACGACGGTGCGTGATACTTTACGCTCCCTTTAAGCTTCTGGCAAAATCCCAATTTGATAAAGACCGGCGTCTCAAAAAATTGGAGCCTTGTTGTTCCAAAAACCCGGATGCTGACTAATGCACCCTGTCTGGACAAACTCTCTCTCCTCACGAAGGTCACCGAGTTGCTTCAGCTAAGAAGCTATGCCCTGAAGACAATTCCAGATTTAATCATTCAAATTGCAGAGTCGAGTCATTTTTTTTGGATTTTGTAAGTTTTTTTCGTTTCGAGCACCCCTGTTGAAACTTTATTGCTCTATTTAACTACCTATGATTCCTTTTAGAATCATATCAGCAAACAGAGCTATCCACAGCCTTCCCACAGGCAAATTTTTTTTGATTTTTTTTATGAGGCCTTGATAAATATAGGTATTCCTTTTCAGAATCCTCTAAAAATCCTGAAAATTGATTCTGTTTTGAGCCTTTTTTACGAATCAGAACAAATGTCGAATCAATTTTCAGGGTGTTTGCTATAGGGGCTTACAAGGTATCTTGTCCAATAAATAAGGGTTTATAGGTGATTCTGATGCAAATACCGTAAGCGAATCGTATGATTCGGTACTTTTATAGCCCATCCAAAGTAGATTTATTTTAAAGCCTAACCTATTGTTTCCCATAATAAAAAATAAGCATACCCTGTTTATTATTAACATAACAGTTGACAGGACCTTAAGAAATGGTTAATAATAATTGAATATTCCGTTAAGAAATGATTAAAAAGGGTTGAGAGACCCGGTATTTGCAAAGTAAGGAGTGACCTCTAATGGCTAACGAACAAAACACAGATAATGTGTCTCAGGATAATTCTCAGGAAAATGTAGAAACAAATAATGATGCCTTGGCCAGTCCAGCGCCATGTGTTTACACGACAGAGCCAATCATTATTACGCAGCCAGGTGACAATACTGACCTGTCAGCTATCACAGTAGGTCCGGGCCAGACATATATTTTTGATTTTGATCCAAGTGTTGTTCAATCCGCCTATCAACAAGATGGCGACCTTATTATAAAATTCACCAATAATTCTTCTGTCACTTTGCAAGACTTTGAAGGCGCATTCAGCGAGCAATTCCCACCAGCTTTAACTCTGGCTGATGGCACAATCATTTCCGCTACTAATTTAATCAGCACTCTTACTGTTGCTGAAAACGAACCAGCCGAGGATCTTCTTGAAGAGCCACAGGCTGAAATTCGTACTTCCGAAGTTGAAGAAACAACAACCGAGCAAGCGCAGGAAGTTGCTAAAGTAGAGCCCGCTGCCGGTCAAGATGATATTGCTGAGCAATTGGCTGCAATTGAAACGGCTGCCGGTGATGAAGCTGGCGCTTCAAATTCAGGTTTTGGTTTTGGAAGTAGCTTTGTAGCCGGTCCGATTGACCCGCTTGATGATGTGGGTCCGATTGATCCAACACAGCTTCAGTATGGTGTTGAGTTTGTGAACGACATCCTCTTTTTGGAGGATCCACAAGAACAACCAGGCACACCAAAGGACGATCCGATCCTTGTGGGCCCACAGCCAGAATTCATGGATGAGACAAATCTTGGACCGCTTGTTGATACGGGACAAATTATCGCCGATTTCGGCAATGACGGTCCGGGTACAATCGGTCCTAACGGTTCATTCGTTGAAGGCGGTTCACTGCTAGGTAGCAACCTGACTTCCGATGACGTACCGGTTATCGTTTCTCCTACAGCTGATGGCTATGAAGGTCTTGCTGGCGGTACGCCTGTCTTTACACTTGTGATTAATCCTGACACCGGCGAATACACTTTCACATTGCTTGAGCCTCTTGATCATATGGATGCGAATGATCCAAATGATGAAATCACACTGGAATTTGGTGTTGTGGCAACGGACAATGGTGGCCAAACAGCGCAGACAACAATTACTGTTACAGTCGCCGATGATGCGGTCACAGCGCATGACGACTTTAATGCTTATAATGTTGCTGATGGCGCTGCCAACGGTAACGTTGTTAGCGGTTTCAATGGCGGCCCGGGCGCAGCGGATGAATTGAGTAACGATCTTGAGAATACCGTTGTTGAAGTTTCCTTTAACGGCAGCATGATTACTATCCCGGATGGCGGCTCCAACACCATTAACGGTGATTTCGGTGAACTCGAAATGTTCTCCGATGGGACTTACACTTATACTCTGTTTAATCCTGTTCCAACAGGAACGACGATGGAATCATTAGACCCTGTTGAGGCAGATACGGCCGGCAACGCCAACAGCATTACCAAAAACGGCATTACAGTTACTTCAGAAAATGGTGCTGACCTGGCATGGGTGCCAAGCGATGGTTCAGGTATCGGCATCGCCGGTGGCGGTTCCAACAAAGTATGGCCTGCCGGTGAGACATTGGAAGTTGATTTTGTGGCATCTGATAAAGTGGTTGTAACGCTTGCTGATATAGGCGCCAATAATCTTGATGACTCAATTGATTTCAACATTTATCTGGCGAGTGATCCAAACACGCCAATTTCATTCCTGTTTGATATTGGAACAACCGCGCCGGTCGATGGTAAAATCACCATCGAGTTGGATGGAAACGATTTCGGCGGTCAGATCGTTGGCTTTGATGTCTTTGCAACAACCGAGCCTGCTTCTTTCCTCTTACATGATGTTAAAATTACACATACCGGTCCTGAATGCATACAAGATCAGTTCGAATACGTATTGCAAGACGGCGACTTTGATACAGACCCTGCCTTGCTTACGTTGAAAGGCAGAATACCTAAAGATGATCCTATTTTAGTGCAGCCCGAAGAAGTAACAGTTGATGAAACCGATCTGGCGCCGACGACATTCATTAGCGATATGATCGAAGCTGATTTTGGTAATGATGGCCCCGGAAGCTTCTCCGGTAATGGCGGTTTCTTCAGTGCTGTCCCGCTGACAAGTGATGGTAACATCGTGAATGTTAATTTCGATGCGCCGTCAAATACCTATACCGGCATATCAAACGGTAGCACGATCTTTACACTCGTGATCCAGTCTGATGGGAACTATACCTTCACATTGGAAGGTGTTCTTGATCATCCGGATATGACGGACCCTAATGATAATATTCCGATGGAATTCGGCATGACAGCAACAGACAATAGTGGTGATACTGCCAACGGCATCATCACAGTGAATGTTTTGGATGATGGTCCAGTTGCCCATGATGACATGAATATGTTTACGGTCACTGATGGTGGTTCAGACGGCAATGTTATCACCGGTGATAACGGTGGTGCCGGCGCTGATGATGATCTTAGTAAAGATGTGATCAACAAAGTGACGGAAGTTGCCTTCGGTGGTAACACCATGACTGTTCCAATGAATGGTACTACCACAATTAACGGAAATTTTGGTGCTCTCGAAATTTCTTCAGATGGTTCTTACAACTACACATTGTTTAGCATTCCAACAACACCAGGACAAACGGTTCATAAACATCTTGATGTGATCCCGGCTGATCTGGACGGTATATCCAGCACGGTTACCAAGGGTGGAATTACGGTTTCCTCTTTCCTTGGCGATGATCTGACATGGGAAGACTTTAGCGCTCAAGGTGGCGGTTCCGGTATCGGTACAAAGGGTGCCGGAGACAGTCATGGTAAGGTCTGGAAGGGCACGCCCGGCGATGGTCTGCATGTTGATTTTGATATGCCGGCAACTTCTGTGATGTTCGATATTGGCGATCTGCATAATAACATGACCAGTGGCCTTGATTACATTGTCTACCTTACCGATGGAACAAGTGTACAGGGTGAGTATGATATTGGCACGATGGCAGTCGTTGATGGTATTGGCTCCTTTACGCTTGATGCCTCCAGTTTTGGTGCCGCCGGTATTACAAGTGTTGACCTGTTCTCCGTTGATAACTCTAATCTTGGAAGTGCGTCATGGATCCTGAACAATGTTTGGAGTGAGCATGCTTGTGTAGAGCAGATTCATCTTGACCTTGTTCCGGCAGAGCTTGACGGCTTCCAAAATACGTTTACCAAGAACGGCATTACGATTGAGTCCTTCCTCGGTGACGATCTTGTTTGGGATACCAATAATGTTGATGGTCCTGGGATTGGTACCAAAGCTGCTGGTGAATCTCATGCGAGAGTTTGGGGTGTTACAGATGGTTTGCATGTTGGTTTTGGTGAGCCAACGACAACTGCTACATTCGAAATTGGTGATCTGGGCTCTAACAACCTTGATGACGGTATTGACTGGATTGTCTATCTGTCTGATGGGTCGAGTGTTCAAGGCGAATTTGATATCAATACAGTGACAGTTGTTGATGGTCTGGCTTCCTTTACGATTGATTCTGCTGATTTTGGCACTGACTTGACAATCACAAAGGTTGATCTGTTTTCAATAGATAACTCTCACCTTGGTAGAGCATCATTCTTGCTTAACAATGTTTGGGCTGGACACGAATGTGAGGATCCGAAAGAAACGCATGATGTGTTTAAGTATACGCTGACAGATAACGATGGTGATGACAGCACGGCCGAACTGGCTTTGTGGGGTAGCACAACAGAATCTGTCATTGCAAGTGCACAGGGAGATGAAGATTTATACGGAACAGCCAGTGCTGATACATTCCTGTATGACTCGCTTGCTGACGGGTTCGACACGATTAAGGGCTTTGACCATACAGAAGGTGATATTTTGGATATTGCGGCTCTATTGTCACAATATAATCCCTTGCAGGACAGCATTAACGATTTTGTTTTCGGTACCGAAGCCGGTGGCAACACCACGATAGCAGTTGATGAGAACGGAGGCGGCGATGTTAACAATGCGACCGCAATTGCTCTGATCGAAGGTGCTGTCGGCCTTGATCTCGAAATCATAACGAATGATGGTCAGGCTGTCGTAGTATAAAGACAGCTAGACTTCATAGGCACGTCTTAGGGGACGTGACAATAAACATTAGACATAATGTCCTTACAAATTTCTTGCGGAATAAACTTGTAGGGAAACCGGAAGCGCTCAATACGTGTGGGATTGATAATAGAGCGCTCCGGTTTTTTTGTGGGCTTAAGGCATTAGTAACCTTTACTTGGTTAAGATATTAATGCTTTAAAAAAGCCCCTTAAAAAATTATGTAAGATGCTTGCATAAGCTGTTGAAAAAGGGCATAAGTAATAGTGGTTTAGCTTGTGGATAACTTACTACATTTAGTAAAAACTAATAGATGAGGAAAGCTCAGTGACTTCGAATAAAAAATTACGCACATTGTGCCTGACAACTGCTGTATCTGCGTTACTTGTATTAGGCGCCGGACCAGTTGTCTCCCAGGAAAATACAACAATTACACTGCAAAATGCTGTGGCTACAGGGGTTTCGACAAACCCTGAATATGGCGTTGTTGCCTCTAGCCGTCGCGCAACAGATGAAGAATTGAACCAAGGCGAAGCCCTGTTTCTTCCTTCTATCGACGTGCGCGCTGATACAGGTTTTGAGCATAGCGATGACCCGGCAACACGCGGTGGTCTGGATAGTGATGATACAGAGAATTTATGGCGCTACGAAGCGGCTGTTACGCTGACCCAAATGTTGTTTGACGGCTGGGAAAGTCAGTACGAAGTGCGCCGTCAGGAAGCACGCGTACAATCTTCCGCGCATCGTGTTCGTGAGACAGCCGAACTGGTTGGGCTTGCGATTGTCGAAGCTTATTTGGAAGTGATGCGTCAGCGTCAACTTCTTGCAATTTCTCGTCATAATGTAGCTGATCACATTTCTATTCTTGAGCAAATTCAGGATGGTGTGAGCGCTGGTCGTTCAACACAAGCTGATATGGAGCAGGCCAAAGCCCGTCTGGCTTCTTCACGTGCGACAGAAACAAACACACGTCAGGCTTTGCGCAATGCTGAATCACAATATCGCCGTGAAGTTGGTGATGCGCCGGGTCAACTGCAATTGCCGGTTATTCCTTATGACTCTTTAACATCTGACGTTGAAGAAGAAGTGAAGAAGACACTGGCTTACAGCCCGACTCTGGACATTTTTGAATCTGACATCGAGGTAGCCTATGCTGAAGCGCAAGGCACACGTTCAACCTTCTATCCGCAGCTTGATCTTGAGCTCAGCGGTCGTCAGGGCCATGACATTAATGGTACTGAAGGTCGTGACCGCAGTGCGACTGCTCTGCTGGTTATGAACTGGAATTTGTATCGCGGTGGTGCCGATATGGCCCGCTCTCGTGAGTTTATTCATCGTCACCAACAAACAAAAGAAGCCCGCGCCGAAGCTGGGCGCGCTGTTGAAACTGATGTACGTCAGACATGGGCCTCTATGATTGCTGCTGGTGAGCGTGCGCGTCACTTCTCTGCACAGGCTGATGCCAACACAGAGGTTGTAAAGGCGTATAAAGATCAGTTTTCACTGGATCGCCGGACGCTCTTGGATGTGCTGGATGCGCAAAACGAGCTTTTTGTTTCCCGCTCCAATACAGTGAATGCTGAATTTCTGGAAATGTTTGCGGTCTTCCGCTTGCTGGCTCTGAAAGGTGCCTTGCTTCCAGTGATGGGCCTGGAGTATCCTAGAGAGAGTGCTATTGCTTCTGAAGACACGTGGTCAACAGAAGAAAAAATGAAGGCACGCTAATCTTTCACAGGTAGGTTTGGACTCTAGGATTGAGCAACCAGAAAAAACAGGACGACAAATCATCCCCCCCGGACAAGAAGGACGGCCCTCAGGCTGGAGAAGAAGGTAAAGAGCCTTCCGCAGGGCAAACCCCTGATGGCTGGCCGCTACAGGCTGATCGTATGGCCATCCGCAATGCGCTGGTCGATTGTCTGGGTTTGCTGGCAGGCCATTATGGTCGTCGTACCAGCACCGCATCTTTAACCGCTGGTTTGCCGATTCCCGCTGGTGGGATTACCCCCTCTCTCTTTGTACGCGCGGCAGAGCGCGCCGATATGCAGGCGCAGCTGGTTGAACGTTCTCTTGAATCGCTCTCAATAGCGCCGAACCTGCCTTGTATCCTGACGCTCGAACATGGTCAGGCTTGTATCCTCTGGGATATTAAGCACCCACCAAAACATCCACCGAAAAAAGAAAAAGGAAAAGATGTCGAAATACATCCGACCACAAAATTCCTGGTTCAGTTTCCTGATACCAAGGAAGAAAAGCAATCGATGGCGCTGGAAGAGCTTGAAAAGCTTTACGTCGGATATTCTTTCTTTGTGCGCCCCGTGGCACGCGTTGATGATCGCGCCGGTCCGGCTGAAATTGATACGGGCCGTAACTGGTTCTGGGCGACATTTTGGCAAAATAAGACGCTATATAGCGAAGTTGTGGTTGCCGCTTGTATGATCAATCTTTTCGGTCTGGCCAGTTCCGTTTTCATTATGAATGTTTACGACCGGGTGGTACCAAATGGCGAAGCGGCGCTGGCAACGCTTTGGGTGCTTGCCGCCGGTGTGGCAATCGTTTTTGTTTTTGACTTTTTGCTGCGAAACTTACGGGCGCATTTTCTCGATTACGCTGGGCGCAAGGCTGACGTTAAAATCTCGGCGATGCTGTTTGAGCAGATGATGGGTATGACGATGACCGCCCGTCCGGCCAGTGCCGGCGTTTTGGCGGCCAATATGCGCGAGTTTGAATCCCTGCGTGATTTCTTTACCTCCGCCACCATGACAACGCTTATCGATTTGCCGTTTGTCTTTCTCTTCATCGTCATTATCGCCGTGATTGGCGGCCCTGTTGCGTTTGTGCCGCTGGCGGCTGTGCCTTTGATTATCGGGGTGGGCTGGCTTTTGCAAAAACCGCTGCAAAAAGTCATCAAGGAATCGCTTTTCGAAAGCGCGCTGAAAAACGCTTTGCTGTTTGAAACCATTATCGGTCTGGAAACCATCAAAGTACAAGCCGCCGAAAGCAACACACAGCGCAACTGGGAAGAGCTCTCCGAAAAATCTTCTCGTACGGCCGTAAAGTCCCGTCGCCTGTCTGCCTTTGCCCAGCACTGGGCGATGTTCGTACAGCAAATGGTCAGTGTTGTGATTGTGATTGTTGGCGTTTATCTGATTGCGGAAGGCGAGTTATCGATGGGCGGGTTGATTGCCTGTGTGATCCTGTCGGGTCGGGCCATGGCACCGCTGGCGCAGGTGGCCGGGCTGCTGGTACGGCTCAACCAATCCCGTCAGGCGCTGGATCAACTCGACGAGCTAATGAAAAAACCGGTTGAACGGCCTACAGGCAAGAATTTCATTTCCCTGCCGCATATCGAAGGGCGCATTGAATTTCGTGATGTTGTTTTTCATTATCCGGAGCAAAGCGTCCCGGCTTTGAACCATATAAGCTTTGTGATTGAGCCCGGCGAAAAAGTTGGCGTTATTGGTGCAGTTGGCTCCGGCAAGACGACAATCGAGCGTTTGCTGATCAATCTTTATGAGCCTGAAAGTGGCTCGGTGCAGATTGATGGCACAGACGTCCGTCAGATCGATCCCGGTGATTTACGCCGCAATGTTGGCGCTGTGCAACAAAGTCCGCAGCTGTTTTACGGCTCGGTCCGTCACAATATTACGATGGGTCATGAAACTGCGCCGGACCGCGCTGTCTTACGCGCCGCTGAATTATCTGGCGTCATGGAATTTTTGAAAGATTCTTCAGCCGGGCTGGACACGCAAGTGGGTGAGCGCGGTGAAGCTTTATCTGGTGGCCAACGTCAGGCCGTCGCCATTGCACGCTCACTGCTCTACGATCCACCGATTATGATACTGGATGAACCGACAGCTTCGATGGACCCGGCGTCCGAAAACCGCTTGAAGAAACGCTTGGTGGATGTATGTGAGGGTAAAACAACGATTGTGATCACCCATAAGGGTTCGATGCTTGGACTGGTTGATAAACTTATTTTAATTGATCGTGGCCGTATCGTAGCCTTCGGGCCGAAAGATGAAGTCATCAGCAAATTACAAGCCAAGCAATATGGCTCGCAAGCCGAGAATACGGATATATAAAATGGCTGAACCGATTGGAAAAATAGAACCGGAAAAGAAGAAGGCTCAGGAAAACCCCAAGCCTGGTTCAAAAAACATTAACAAAAATGTTGAATGGGATGGTGCGCGCAAGGACTGGGTGAAGGAGCAAACCCAGATTGCTACGGCGCATGCTTTGTCTTATTTCGACACCGATGATGATATGCCGCTTTCACGGCATTTTCTGCTGGTCTTTATTGCGCTGTTTTTTACTATTTTTATTCTCTGGGCAAATTTTGCAACGCTGGACGAAGTGACGCGTGGTGATGGCAAGGTTATTCCTTCTAGTGAAGTGCAAGCCAAACAAGCGCTGGAGGCTGGCATTGTTGAAGAATTCCTGGTGCGTGAAGGTGATGAAGTTAAGGCTGGGCAGGTTCTTATGCGCCTTAGCGATATTGAAGCCTCTTCTGATCTTGGCGCCAATCAGGCGCGCTATTACGGCCTTTTGGCTTCTATTACAAGGCTGCAGGCTGAAGCCGAAGGTAAGGTAACACTAGAATTTCCTGAAGAGATAATGAAAGCCTCCCCAAGTTCCGTGACGGAAGAGCTCAACGCTTTCCGCGCCAACCAGCAGCAGATGCAGGGGCAGATGAATATTATGCTTTCACAATTGGCGCAGCGCGAACAGGAAGTGCGCGAGCTCAGCACACGCGCCAGTGATGTCCGTGGGCAGCTCAGCTTGCAGCGTCAGGAAAAGCAAATGGTTGAGCCTTTGGTAGCGCGCGGTTCGGCGCCGAAAATGGAATTGCTGCAGCTTGAGCGCGCTATCAAGGAAAAGAGTACTGAATTAAACGGCGTTCTTTCCAGCATGCCGCGGGCGAAATCGGCTGTTGGTGAAGCGCAGGCGCGCATCGATGAAATTAAAAGCACGGCGCAGGCAGGAGCACAGACAGAGCTGGCCGCTAAACAAATTGAGTTGAATGAGATTAAGGAAAGACTGGGCGCGTTGACGGAACGTAAAACCCGAAAAGAAATTACCTCACCTGTAAATGGTTTTGTCCAGGAGCTGACGGTCAACACGATTGGTGGTGTGGTTAAGCCAGGCGAAGATCTCATTAAGATTGTGCCCAAAGACGATCAATTGATTATTGAAGCGCGTATCCGTCCATCGGATCGTGCTTTTATCCATCCTGGCCAAAAATCAGTCATCAAAATCACCGCGTATGATTTCTCAATCTATGGTGGGCTGGAAGGCGAGCTGAATTATATTTCGCAAGATACATTTGAGGATGATCAGGGCAATAGCTTTTATCGCGTGCGTCTACGTACCAAAAAGACGCATCTAATCCATAAGGGTGAGGTTAAGCAAGTCACGATCGGCATGGTCGCCAGCGTCGATATCCTGACGGGCAAGAAAACCGTGATGCAATATTTGTTGAAGCCCTTTATTAAAACGCTGGATAATGCGATGAACGAGCGTTAAATTACCTTTCATGAAGACGACTGAAAAAACTGCTGTTATGAGTGAGATCAATATTACATTCCCCGATGATTCCGTACGTTCTTATGGCGCGGGTATCACCGGTATGGAAATTGCGGCGGATATTTCCAAATCACTGGCCAAAGCGGCGATTGCTGTGAGCATTGACGGCGAGCTGAGCGATTTATCTCTGCCGATTGAATCGGATGCTAAGCTTGAGATTCTCAAACGCGATAACGAAGAAGCACTGGAGATGATCCGTCATGACTGCGCTCATGTGATGGCTGAGGCGGTGCAAAGCTTGTTTCCCGGTACACAGGTGACAATCGGCCCGTCAATTGAAAACGGCTTTTACTATGATTTTGCTCGTAATGATCCATTTTCGACCGAAGATCTGGAAGTGATCGAAAAAGAAATGCGCAAGATTGTCGAGCGTGGTGAATCTTTCACCCGCGAGGTCTGGAGCCGGGATGAGGCCATAAAATTCTTCACTGACAAAGGCGAGATGTATAAGGCTGAGTTGATCCAGGACTTGCCTGAAACTGAGGAGATTAAAATCTACAAGCAAGGCGAGTGGACGGATTTATGCCGCGGTCCTCATATGCCGACAACCAAACATGTTGGTACAGCATTTAAGCTTCTGAAGGTTGCCGGGGCCTATTGGCGTGGCGATTCCAACAAAGCAATGTTAACCCGCATTTATGGGACGGCCTGGCGCGATGACAAAGAGCTCAAGGCTTACCTGATGCAGCTTGAAGAGGCTGAAAAGCGTGACCACCGCAAGCTGGGCACGGAAATGGATTTATTCCATTTTCAGCACGAGGCGCAAGGCTCTGTCTTCTGGCACCCGAAGGGCTTTACAATTTACAATCAGATGGAAGCCTATATCCGTCGCCGTCTTAATGCTGGTGGCTATAGGGAGATCAAAACCCCGCAGTTGATTGATAACAAACTTTGGGAAGCATCCGGTCACTGGGGGAAGTACCGCGAAAATATGTTTGTTGTCCCCGATGAAGTTCCTAGCACCGATGATGAAGGTCCGATTGTCAGTGACAAGGCTTTTGAAAAACTGATGGCGCTGAAACCAATGAATTGCCCTGCGCACGTACAGGTGTTTAAGCAAGGCACGAAAAGCTATCGTGATTTGCCGATCCGTTTCGCAGAGTTTGGCTGTTGTCACCGCAACGAAGCTCATGGAGCATTGCATGGTTTGATGCGGGCGCGGCAATTTACACAAGACGATGCGCATATTTTCTGCCGTGAAGACCAGATTACCGGGGAGTCAGTTGCCTTTTGTGATCTTGTTAAAAATGTTTACACCGATATGGGTTTTGAAGATGTGCGCGTTGTTTTATCTCTGCGTCCGGATGTGCGGGCCGGTAGTGATGAGATTTGGGACAAGGCCGAAGATGGCTTGCGTCAGGCTCTGATTAAAACCGGGCTGGATTTTGAGGAAGCCGAGAATGAAGGGGCTTTTTACGGGCCCAAAATTGATTATCAGGTGCGTGACGCGATTGGCCGGACCTGGCAATGTGGGACGCTACAGCTTGATTTTGTCTTGCCCGAACGGTTGGATGCTAATTATATCGGTGAAGACGGGGCCAAACACCGCCCCGTTATGCTTCACCGGGCCGTATTGGGCTCTCTGGAGCGCTTTATCGGCGTCATGATTGAAAACTATGCGGGTAAGTTGCCGCTATGGTTGGCACCTGTACAATGTGTGGTGGCTACAATTACCTCTGATGCTGATGAATACGGGCAGAAAGTCTTTGCCGCGCTACAGGAAGCAGGCCTACGAGCCGAACTAGATATCCGCAATGAAAAGATCAATTACAAGGTTCGTGAGCATTCCCATGCCAAAGTGCCGGTGATGTTTGTGGTCGGCGCGCGTGAGGCCGAAGAGGGCACAGTGGCCATTCGCCGTATGGATTCAAAGGATCAGCCAGTCGAACCGTTAGAAAAAGCCATTGAATTGCTTGCGAATCAGAGCAAACCGCCCTATTAATGGGAGTCTTCCAAGATTTACGGATAAATAAAAGAGGAGAATTGAGCTATACGTAAACCATTTAGACCACAGCCGCGCCAGGATGCTGGCCCGCGCATGAACGAGCAGATTACCGTAGAGGAGGTAAGGCTTGTAGATGAAGAAGGAGAAATGAAGGGGGTCGTCCCCACAGCTGAGGCCATAGAGATGGCCGATGAAGCCGGGCTGGATCTTGTCGAGGTCTCGCCCAACGCCTCCCCGCCCGTATGTAAAATTCTCGATCACAGCAAATACAAATACGAGCTGCAAAAAAAAGCGGCCGAAGCCCGCAAAAAGCAAAAAACCGTTGATGTGAAGGAAGTCAAAATCCGCCCGGGTATTGAGCAGCATGATTACGATGTCAAAATGCGCAATGCGAAGCGCTTTCTTGAGGATGGCAACAAAGTGAAGGTCACCATGCGGTTTCGTGGTCGCGAAATGGCCCATCAGGATATTGGTATGAATCTGTTAAAGCGTATGCAGGAAGAGTTGACCGAGCTTTGTGAGGTTGAACTGCACCCCAGACTGGAAGGCCGTCAGATGATTATGGTGCTGGGGCCAAAGACTTAGTTAATAGTCAATAGTTACAAGATCGTAATATTCCACTTGTAACTTCTCACTATTAACTTTCAAACTAAACTGCGCCCTCAATCCATTCAGTGAGCTGGGATTTTGGCATACCGCCAACACGTGTATCAACGACCTGACCATCCTTGAAAATCATCAGCGTCGGAATGCCCCGCACGCCGTATTTGGTTGGCGCGTCTGGGCTTTCGTCGATATTGATCTTAACGACTTTAACTCTATCCTTCATTTCTGCAGCTACTTCTTCAACCAGCGGCAGCAAGGCCTTACACGGTCCGCACCATTCGGCCCAGAAATCAACCATAACCGGCCCATCAGCCTTCAAAACTTCATTTTCAAAATCATTATCAGATACAGCTACAGCAGACATAAGAGAGGCCTTCCTTTCGGGGGTTAGTATTAATCTTGTAATAACTATGGGGCTAAAGGGCGCGAGGTCAAGTCCAAAGGCATTAAAACAGGCCCGTCAGTCCAAAGTAGGGCGCATTTAATCTCATGTTTTGGGTAAATTTCCTTCAGCGTGTCGTGATAGGCTTGCATCTGGCTGCGGTAGATTTGTGGTACGTCCTGCTCACGTATAGGCGGCGGGCGGTTAGTTTTGTAATCAATAACTAACACAGTAGTGTCCGTTATCACCAGTCTGTCGATTTGGCCGCTGATTAGCCGGTCATCTGGTAAAAACCCGGTCATCGGCACTTCCGCCATTGATCCGGGTTTGAACAAATCTTCGTAAGTTTTATCTTTCAAAATGGCTAGTGTCTCCTGCACAATACTATTGCTGATGTTATCAGTAAGCTCACGATGTTGTCTGACATAGTCTTGAGCTGCCTCTAAACGCTTATCAGCAGGCAAGCCCGGTAGAAACTGCAATAATTTATGTGTTATATTACCGCGTAAGAATCTCTGGCCCTTACCGGCCTCAAGCGGTGACAAAGCGGGAGACTCAGCTTCTGAAGGTCTTGACGGTCGTAAAAGGGCTGGTGGGTCTGGTTCCTCTGGCGCTGGTTTGTAAACCCAGTCAGGAAGCGCTTCCACCGGGGCCTTTAAATCTGTAAGTTTTTTCTTACTATCAATTTCTCTGATTTGCGGATTGGTCAATCGGACGTTACCATCCTCCCCCTTCTCTGTTTCGTTAGAATTTTCTAACGCTATCCTTGCATAATGATACCAACAATCCTCCAGAGGCTCTCTGGCCCCCTTATGACCGCCAATGTAAAGCCGGTCTTCCGCTCTTGTCATGGCCACATAAAAAAGCCGCCTGTATTCCTCATCGGACTTGTCCTGCAAATGCTCAAACGCTTCTTTAAAGGCCCCACAATCCGTTTCCTTGCGCGGCGACCACAGCGGCACATCCAAGTCGCTTTTTTCCGGCCACAGCAAGCGCCGCCCGGCCTGTCCTGGCACATGGCGGCTGGTGCGCGTTGTATCGGGCAGGATAACAATCGGCGCCTGCAGGCCTTTTGCCCCATGCACGGTCATGATCCGCACCTGTCCACCGGCCTCCTCCATTTCCCGCTTGATGACAGCCTGGCCTTGCCCCTGCCAGTGCAAAAACCCCTGTAAACTGGCAATATTATCGGTCTCAAATTGTAAAGCGGCGCTTAAAAGCTCATTCAGTGGATCGCGTATATCGCCGCCAAGGCGATTTTGCATTGCGCGCATTGCGCTGCGCTTATCCGCCGGGCAGGGGCTGTGCAGGATCGTGCTAAAAAATTCATAAGGGTGGCTGCGTCCGGCCTTATCTATCAGGCTCTGCAGATATTTTTCGATCTGTATGTGTTTATCCTTATTCAGAGCCTCCCAAAGTGTCCCCTTCCTCTCTATGGCCAAATCGTATAGCTGCTCCTCATCCCAGCCAATGATCGGTGATTTTAGGATACAGGCCAGCGTCAGATCATCCGCGGGCATTAAAGCAAAAGAAGCCAGCGCAAGCATATCCTGTACGCTAATCTGGTCGTTCAAAACCATGCGGTCTGCCCCGCTGACTGGTATGCCCCTGATTTTTAGCGCGCGCATGAGCTGCTCTGTAAAACTTGTACGCGTACGAACCAAAATCATGATATCGCTAGGCTGAATGGCCCGGTCCTTTGAAAGCAGCTCTTCCTTGCTATCCAACCAACCTTTAATAGTGGTGCCGATATAATCGGCCAGCTTTACCGCGCCGCTTTTGGTTTCAATGATTTCAACGGGCGGCGTCCATGGGTCACGCTTTTCTGCCGTTTCGGATTCAAATAGTGGCCAGAGCTCCACCAGTCCGGCTTGCCCCCTTCGATAGGAGTGATGTTCAATGGGATCCAACCCCAGTCCCTTGGCAATCTCGGGCCGAGAGAAAACCTCATCGACAAGTTTGAGAATAGATTCGGTCGAACGAAAGGAAATATTGAGATCAACATTTTCTAAAGCCTTTCCAGCTGCCTGTATTTTCTCGGCCATATATGTACGCATACGAGAAAATTCCTCGGGTGCAGCACGCTGGAAGCTGTAAATGGATTGCTTTTCATCACCAACGGTAAAGACTGTACGCTCCACATCCTCGCGCGCTCCTAATCCACTGAAAAATTCTTCGCAGATTGCTGCTATAATCTTCCACTGCTCAGGGTTCGTGTCCTGTGCTTCGTCGATCAGTATATGATCTAGTCCCTGGTCGAGCTTATACATTACCCAGGGGACAATATCTGCGTCCTTCAGGCGGGTTGTACGCCCTTCAAAAAGGTCAAGTGTACGCGTTATTAGGTCATCAAAATCCAAGCCTCCTATGCTTTCCTTAAGTCCTTGATAAACCTTTATTATTTCTTGTCCTAGCAAGAATAAATCACGGGTAAAAGCGGCGCATTGTCCTGATTTAAGCTGCTCCTGTATGTGTTTTAGGCGTGCTGCTTCTCTGTCCATGACATCGCTGCAATCGGGCATAATTTTAAGAACGGACTTGGTCGCCATCGTTTTGCGTAAGTTCCCATCCAACTTAAAATAAACCAGGAGGTAGTCTTGAAACCCTCGGATACGTCCCTCTATATCTTGATCCAGCCATTGCTGGAGGGCTTGCGCCTTTGGCTTGTCGGTTTTATCCGTGCCTTCTGCCAGTGCGCTACAGGCCCTGCGCAAATCTCCCTCATCAAATGAACTGCTTTCACAGGTTTCGCGAATAAGGTCATCGGGCTCTTGCCCGGCCTGTATGTCTAGTGCTGTGCAAATCGCCGTATAAAGCGCATCAGACCCCCAGCGTTGTCTTGCGAGCTGATACCGTTCCTTGACGAAGTCGCCTAGGAGTTGAAGAAACTGCTCTTCATTCACCTGTCCGGCCACGCGCTCCAGCGCTTCCATTAAAGGTGATCCAGCCTCAGCGTTGCCTAAAACTTGATCGCGTGCCTGCGAGAGTAAGAGCCGGGCCTGAGATTCTTCAAGCACGGAAAAATGCGGCGATAATTCTGCTTCCAGTGGGAAGCGCCCCAGAACTGATTGGCAAAAGGAATGGATGGTCATTATTTTGAGTCCGCCGGGTGTATCCACGACTTGTGCAAAAAGCTTACGGGCTACTTTGATTTCGGTGTTGCTAGCTTCTTTGCCGAGGAGTTTTGTAAGTAACGCCTCTAATTCTTTTGGTGGCAAGACCGCCCATGTCCCAAGCGTGTCATTGATCCGCAGTGCCATTTCGCTGGCACCGGCCTTGGTAAAGGTGAGGCACAGGATTTTATGCGGCGGTGTGCCGGGCGCGCCATCGCTGCGAGGCAGCAAAAGCCGCAACACCCGGTCGGTCAGGACTTTAGTTTTGCCCGTACCCGCTGAGGCACTCACCCAGACGGAATCCCCTGGCTCAGAAGCTTTTCGCTGGCGTATGTTCGGGTCAAGGTCGCGTACGCTTGTCTGATCTGGGGTTGTTTTCAGGGCTTCCTGTACCATTACGCAGCCTCATCTGTATTATCATCAAGCGCCGCCCATTCTTTCACGCGGGCCAGATGCTGATAATCCTGAAAGCGCGGTATATTATCTGATGCGGGCAGGGCGTAATAAGGCGTCTCGGGATCATCAAAAACAGCAATCAGATTTTCCAGTCCTTCTTGCGTGCGGGCCACAATATCAGCCACGTCCGCATCAACTTTTGTCACCTCGCCGGCTTTGGCCCCGCCGGTCAGCTTCCAATAGGCCAGCGTATCGACATCCCCCGCTGGAACATCCTGAAACCCGCCATCTCTAAGGATTAGCGCCTCTAATGATAGCTGCGGGTTTTTACCCGTATGTATGCCTGTCTGTGTGTACGTGCCGCCTGATTTATAATCAATAACAGCCATTTTACCATTATCTAGTGTGTCGATGCGGTCGGCGCGCGCCGTGAGAGTAAAAGCCTTGCTCGGGATATCGAGCTGTATTTTACCCTCTACTTCCGGTTTTATACCCCTGACATGCTGCCGCCAGTTTGTTTCATGTGAAACCAGCCAATCGCTTATGTTGTAAAAACGGGGCCACCAAAAATTCCATAAAGTCGGATCATTATGGAGCCCTTCAACTTCCTTTTGTGCGATGCTAATAAGGGATTTTTTGGCGTCAGGCCCTAGTTTTACAGGAGTCTCCGCCACAAAATGCTGCAATATATTGTGCAGCAAATTACCGCGTTCCTTGGCACCGGGCTGTGCATCCAGCGGGTCCAGTTTCTTTAAGCCGAGTATATAGCGTGCATAAATTGAATAGGGATCCTGCAGCCAGGTCTCGATTTTGGTTACGGATAGCTGCCTGGGCCTTTTATCCGCTGGTGGTGTGGGAGCAGGGCGCTCACAGGGTTTTGGCTCTCTATGTTCATCAAGTTGCCGCGCCCATGAGAGCTGGCTGTGATTTTGTAGTTCTTGTGGCGCAATATTAGCTGCTTGCAATACCGTATCCAGTCTTTGCAGCCAGCGTGCCGGTACGGTTGGTGCCCCTTCTACGCGTTTTGCACGGGTTAGGGCTACGCAAGGCGCCCCGCAAAACCCCTGTACAAAGTCATGGGCAGCCAGACCAATAGAGCGTTCGGGTGCTGGCAGGCCGAAATCTTTGCGCATGGGTCGCGACATCCATGGATCATGGCCGGGATCGGGCGGCCAGTTGCCTTCATTTAGGCCGCCAAGGATCATCAGATCGGCATCGACCAGCCGCGCTTCAAGCTGCCCCAGGATCATCAGGCGCGGATGCGTACCGTAGCTGGGGCGTACGGTTATATTATTCATAAGATAAGTGATAATCTTCTCGTAATCAGATGCCGAAACCCTGGGCAATAAATGGGCATGGCTTTGCAAATCAGTCAAAAATGACGCGGCTGCTTCACCACCATCACCGGTCCAGAGACGGTCCATGCCTGCGGCCTTTTTGGTTGTTGCCAGCATTTCAGCCATCTCAATATGGTTGATAAGAAAATCTGCAAACTTTTGAGGCTTTTGATGTAATACCAAATTCATGAACCGCCCCGTCACCGGTTCAAGCTGATCCAGTAAATTTGAGGAATGGTCATCACTAGCTTCTTGTAATCGCTCTTTTATTCCAGAAAGACCCGGTTTAGGTCGCAAGCCACGCAGGCTCATAAGCTCAAGATTATCAGCAATTTTACGCAGCGTATCGTATTCCTGATTTAGGCTACAAAAATCATGCCTGAGAAGGGCCAGAAGGGGCACAGGCGAAAACTGGGACAGGCATGCATTTATGCTAAGGCGTAAGAAGGTCCCGACCCGTGTTTGCGTCAGCGCCTGTCCGGCTGAATCATCAAGGGTGATCCCCCATCTTTGGCAGGTTGTCGCAACGCGTCTTGCCAGTTTTCGGTCGGGAGTCACCAGCGCCGCCGTACGCGTTTTATCTTGCAGCGCCTCACGTAAAAGCAAGGCGATGAGGCTGGCTTCTTCGGCCTCGTTGTCGCATTCAAATTTTTGCAGGCCCTGAAGTAATTCTTTGATATGGCCTGTTTGCTGTGATGTGGCCAGCTCTTCCCACTGGCTGGTCGTGGCAGCGGGGCGCATCATCTCGGATGCCAGTATGTGACGGGATTGGCTTTCCTGTACTTCACAGCCCGGCCATAATCTGACCGATTCACGCTCCAGATTCATAGTATCCAGTAGATGCTTCAATCCGTGTTGCGGGTGCGATTCGTCCAAAACCTGCCAGCTTTCCTCATCTATCATTTGATCCAGCCCGGGCAGGACAACGCGCCCCTGCGGTAATCCGGCTATTGTCGACAACAACGCAGCCGTTGCTGGAATCGAGCCGGTTGACCCCGCAGCAATCACTTTTTCTTCCGGTGGATGGTCCCCCCAATGCTGCGCCAGCGCTTTGATGAGGCGATTTCGCCGCTCGGCACTATCAACAACGTTTTCTTCCTTGAGTATTTTTGGCCAGTGCTCGCTGAGGATTTTGAGGAAATCGAGTGTGATCTGCCAGTGATCGGCAAAATCCTCGGGCACAATTTCATTAAGATTGGCTATATCGCATTCCTCAATGATGATCTGATCCAGCAGCTGCCCTAAGGCTTCTGCCAGATTTATGGCCTGCTCCGGCCCCTGTACGTATCCGGGAATCGACTGGATGGTCCGCGCCAGCAAGAGCTGCCTTTTGAGCGGTGTAATGGCTTGCGGCAGATTAAGAGCCTCACCGTCCTTAAAAAAACTGAAGGACAGTTCTTCCTCATCAAGATCGCCGATCGGCTGCATATTCGGCAGCAGCAGGGGTTTGCCTGAACTCAGCTGTAAAAACGCCTCCTGTAGCGTCCGGCAGGCGCGGCGGGTCGGCAGTAAAATTCTATAACCACTCAGTTTTTCCGGCGCATCCTTTGTTTCGGCCAATAGTTGCTTCGCCAGGGCTTTGGCGAAAGGAATTCCGGCGGGGATGGTGTAGACATTTTTCATGCATTTTACTTTTTTAGAGCCGCATTAACCGAATCGAGATCTTCCGGTGTAGAGATATGGTGCCAGTTACCATCATGGACCAGCCCGAACAGCCGCCCACGCTTTTGTGCCTGATCCATCAAATCGAGATAGGAAAACGCCCCTTGCGCGCAGCCATCAAAGATTTCTGGCTTGTTAATCCGAATACTGGTGAACATGTACGTTCCTTCTTGCGTATGGGAGCGTACGGCCCGTCCATCTGGCTCCAGATGATAATCCCCAATGCCCTTGGTTAGTTTCATCGAATCAGTGGATTGTAGTAGCAGCAGAATATCCATTTTATCAGAATCCCAGGCTTCGTTTAATTTTTGTAGCGCCGAACCATCCGGGCCGTCCGACCACAAAGAATCACCACTAATCACAAAAAACGGCTCATCACCAAAATGGGCAATCTTTTTGGCAATTCCGCCGCCGGTATCCAGCAATTCATCCTCATATGAAAGCCGTATGCGTACGTCATTGCGTTTGCCAAGATGGTCTTCCAGCTTTTTGCCCAAATAGTGCAGGTTAACGGTTATATCGGTGATACCAGCTTCCACCAGATGATCAAGCGTACGGTCAATAAGGCTATGTCCCGCCACCGCGACCAAAGGTTTTGGAATTGTATCGGTATAGGGACGCATACGCGTTCCCATGCCTGCGGCCAGAATAAAGGCTTTATGCGGGGTCATGTCGAATGATCTCGATGTTACGCTGTTCGTCGTCATTTTCACCTGCCGAGATATGAATGTCCAGATATCTTGCTGGTTTTAGGGCTCCCAGCCGCTCCGGCCACTCAACAAGAACAATGCCGTCACTTAAAGCTTCCTCCCAACCCAGTTCGTAAATCTCCTCCGGGTCTTCGAGGCGGTAGAGATCAAAATGCCACAGGCGCAGATCTTGGGCTTCATAGGTTTGGACCAGCGTGAATGTCGGGCTGGGTACTTCCAATTTCGGCGCGTCGCTCAAAGTGCGTATCAGGCTGCGGGCAAACACTGTTTTGCCCGCGCCCAGATTGCCATGCAAAAGCAAAACATCTCCATTGTGGATATCGCCGGCCAGGTCGGCGGCGATATTTTCCGTCTCGATTTCACTATGTGATATAAAGTTCATAACCTATGGTATAGCATGCCAAGGCATTGAAATTGCAATAGTTTATGCGTGCAATGCACAAGGTTTATTGGTGTTAAATAGCAGGAAAATCTGGTAAAATAGAGATATGAGGGGAATTCTTTTTATAGCGCTAATTGCAGTATTTCTGCCATTTTCTGCCACCGCGCAGGAGGCAGTGCCAAATGCTGGTCCCGACATCGTTCAGGAGCCGATCTGCTTTGTCGTGCGCAACGAGGCCCCTTATAAAATCTACGGCAGCTTCATCACCGATTTATATACCAATACGGAGACCGGATCGAAGTCCCGGCACCGCTCGAATTTCCGCCTTGATGAGCCCGGTAGTATCGATGAAAAAACCGGTCATCCAACTGATAAATCTGAGTTTTGCTCTTATGGTCCGTTTTTCCCGGGTCGAAAATTGGAAATGACGCTGCGCACGCTTGTACCAATTTTTTCCTGCCAAACGCGCATTGACCGGGGCGAAATCGTAATTCAGGGCAAAAGAAAACCTGAGGGCGGGACTGAGACCTGGGCGCTTTGTCACGAGGAATAAATTCAGCTAGGCAGCTTTCTTATCTTCTTTTTTCTCTTCCGGTTCAAACGGCAGGAATAGTGTCACTGCTGTACCTTCTCCCGGCGTGCTGGTTAGATCAATGCTGCCGCCATGCAGCGTTATAATATTTTTGACTAGCGACAAACCAAGCCCGGCACCGCCGCGGCTTAGGCGTTTTTCACCATGCTCGCTTCCTAAGTCCCCACTTTGTGCCCGCTCGAATGGCTCCATAATGCGGTTTTGGTCTTCTTTGGCAATACCAACACCGGTATCAACGACTTTAATCTCAATACCGGCTTTCTTTCTTTTGGCCTCAATGCCTATTTTGCCACCTTCCGGCGTATAAGTGAGAGCATTACGGATCAGATTGATAATGGCCTGCTTTAATCGCATCTCATCGGCTTCTAACGCACCAATGGTTTTGGGGCATGACAACGTCACCTCGATTTTTTCCTTGCGTGCCCAGTCGCTGACCAGCTCTACCAGCCCTTCAAGCATGTCTTTTACCTTGATGTTTTCCCGGTCAAGGGTCATATAGCCAGCCTCAATTGTTGAAAGGTCGAGGATGTCGTTAATCAGGCTGAGTAACGTCTCACTCGCTTCTTTAACATCATGGGTATAGGCCTTTTGTCTTTTGTTCAAAGGCCCGAAATATTCCTGATCGAGAATTTCATTAAAGCCCATGATGGCATTTAACGGCGTACGTAGCTGGTAAGAGACATTAGCCAGGAAGTCTAATTTGAGCTGTTCCGCGGCTTCCAGCGCAGCATTTTTCTCGCGCAGGGCATTTTCCACCCGCACCGTGTCGGTGACATCACTGTAGGTAATCAGCACGCCGCCATCTGGCAAAGGGACAGTGACATAGTCTACCAGCGTTTCATTGCGGCGCTCCAGTCGGCCTTCATGCATGATACGGTCCAGACCTAGCGCAATGAGCTCTTCGCGGCGTACAACCCATTCTTTAGCAGTAAAGAAGGGTTTAATCTTTTCTACGATACGGCTTACATGCGGTTCGCCTTCAAGGTCTTCAGGGTTCAGGCCCCATAGCCTCCCAAAAGAGGGGTTCCACAGCTTTAACCTGCCGTCACCGCCAAAGGCGGCAACCGCCTCCCCAAGATTGTCCAGCGTCTCTTTTTGCACAGCAATCAGGGTGTTGTAGGAGGATTCAAGCTCTAGCCGGCTGGTCACATCCTCAAAGGTCATCATCATGCCGCCCATCGGGTTCGGGATTACCAACATGCGCAGCGCGCTGCCATCTGGCAAATGCAGCATATCTTCATGCGGGTCGATAAGATTGGTGAACATGCCCATCCATCCATCCCTGAATTTTTTGAAATCAGCTTGTTCCGGAAGGCAGCGCGTTTCGCGGAGTTTTTCCATGATATCGCCCAGCTTTGGCTTTGTGTTTAACCAGCCATCGTCAAGACCCCAGAGTTCGGCAAAGGCAGTATTATAAAAGTCCAGAGAGTGGTCAGCGTTGTAAATACCAATGGCGGTACGCAATTGCTGCAGCAATTCTTTGTTAACTGCTTGATAACGCTTGAGTTCCGTTTCAATCTCCTCCTGTCTGGTAATATCCCTTGCTACCCCCAGCGTCATATTATGCTGCGCTATAGGAATTTCGAATATGTTCATCAGAAGTCTATCTCCACCCGAAATAACATGGCTCTGCACTGTCTGGCTCTTTGATTCGCTCAAGGCTCGGGCGGCTTGTTCTTTGCCCGCGAGCAGCCCTGAGGAGCCTTTCTTTTTAGTCTTTGGTGGCGGCGCAATTTCTTTTTGCTGCGCAATAATCTCATCCGTCGTGCTTTGGATAATTTTGGCGTAGGTCTCGTTGCACCAGACAATGTCCTGTTTGCTATCGCGCAGCCAGAGAGCGGCAGGCATGTGGTCCATTGCCGCTTTGAGCTTTTCAATTTCCTCTTCCTGCCACGCGATACTGGTCTTTTCGGCTTCACTTTGTTGCGTAATATCTTCGGCCCAAAGAACTTTGAAACTCTCCGTCCCATCATAATTTTGCGTTTGAGTAGCCCACATTTTGAGTGTTTTGCTGTTATTGCTGTTTTGCACACTAAGGCTAAATGATTCTGCGTTTTGACGTAGCCGGCTCCAGGCCCCTTCTAACGCTGCGGCATCGCCAGGGGCGAGGGCGCTTTGAATATCGGCCAGGTGGCGCACAGTTTCTCGTCCTAAAAGAGCACAAAAGCCATCGCTATAGGTGATGAAGCCATCTTTCGCCCAGCCGCAATACTCTCCTGGTACAGTAGACAGGAAAGCCTGCAACCTGGCCCTCTCAGCCTGCAAATGATCCTTGCCGCCGAGCATGCCGGCGAGTTGTTTCAATAATCCGCTTTTTGATTTTTGTTTGGTGTTCACGGTTATCAAGTGTAATCGGCAGGGCTATATACGGCAAGAAAAACGCTACAAGATCACAGTACGTCCACCATGAAGAAAAACGCGACGCTCGGTATAGGCCTCAATAGCGCGGGCCAGCACCTTGGCTTCGGTATCGCGGCCCAGTGATTGCAGCTTTTTTGGGTCGTATGTGTGATCAATGCGTACGGTTTCCTGTTCGATAATCGGGCCTTCATCAAGGTCGGCAGTGGCAAAATGGGCGGTGGCGCCGATAATCTTTACCCCGCGCTCATAGGCCTGATGGTACGGTTTGGCGCCCTTAAAGCCGGGCAGGAAGGAATGGTGGATATTAACAATCCTGCCATTGTACTTGCCGCATACATCATTCGATAGAATCTGCATATAGCGCGCCAACACCACCAACTCCGCATTGCTGCCGTCTATAACTTTACAGAGCGCAGTTTCCTGATCCTTTTTGTTGTCTTTGGTAACGGGTAGGTGATGAAAGGCAATGCCACGTTCCTCGACAAGGCTGCGGCAGGTTTCATGATTGGAAACCACGCCGACAATATCAATGTTGAGATGCTTTGTACGCCAGCGATACAGAAGATCATTCAGGCAGTGATCCTCTTTTGAGACCAGAATAAGTGTACGGACGGGCGCATCCATCGCTGTGATCTGCCATGTCATGGCAAAGGTTTTGGCAATGTCCTGAAACGTCGTCTCGAAATTATCCTTGGCGTGGTCATGGAGCGGCGCAAACACCACGCGCATAAAGAACTGGCCGGAAAGATGGTCGTTGAATTGTGCCGATTCTTCAATATTGCACTCGGCATTCGATAATGCGGTCGCCACGGCGGCCACAACACCCGGTCTGTCATCACAATGAAGGCGTAAGACGTACATGAATGTTAGTATCTCTCGATTATAAAGTGCTGGCAAGTGGGGGCTGGCGCGCTATATTAAAAATATGAGCAGTGAGATTACATTCAATGAAAAAGAAAGCCGGTACGAGCAGGACCATGACGGACATATCGTCTATGCCAATTCCCACCGCAAAGAGGACACGGTGTATATTGACTATGTGTACGCTCCACCGGAGCTACGCGGCAAAGGCGCAGCCAGCAAGTTTATGCATGGACTGATGGCTTTGATACGTACAGAGAATTTAAAGGCTGTACCGATATGTGGTTTCGCCGCCACCTGGCTCACGCGTCATAGCGAATATGATGATTTGAAGAGTTGATTGTCGCTTTTGCCTTGTAATATACTTTCCTTAGAGCCGAATTAAGCAAAATATATGCATATAAATACGTTTTTTTAGTATGGTTTTGACTTTACTGGCAATATGTCTTATAACCTGCTCCAGAATTATTAGAAATAAGAGCTTGCGTTGATTTTCATAACTGTATAGTATTCAGCCTTGCACCTATAAACGATGTAAAAACAGGGAAAAACATGGCTGGAGAAGAAAAAAAAGAACAACAACCGGTCTCGGCGACAGCGTCTCCCACGCCAGACACAGTGCCTGCAGAAACGCCAACTCTCACTGAACAATTAAAAACAGCGGCAAAACATGTCGATGGCGGGACGGTATACGCAGAATTTATTTATCTGCCAGGTCACAAGGGTGAACAAGAAAAGCCCAGAGAACTTCAAAAAGTGCCCGCTAAAGGTGAGAAGATTCGAAGTCTCAAATTTGAAAATATGCCCAAAGGTGCTATCGGATGGCGCACATATACACAAAATACAGTGACCGCAAAACTGGCAGATGGGAAAGAGATTGTTGCCCCGCAGCCTCGGATTAACATCTCCCCTGATACTCTTTATATTGGTACCAAAGAAACTGGTGATGTTCAAATTTCTGACCTCACTGGCGAATATGTGGCAACAAGACGTGTTACTGGAAAAGTGCATAGGGCATTAAAAGCCGATATGGAAGCATTGGATGTTTTGACGCTTCGTATGGTTCCGTTGAAAGATGTTCTTGGCCGCAAAATATTGATAGAAGGCAGTGACATTAAAATTTTAAAACCTGATTCTAAAGAAATGGCTCCAACCCTCATCTCAGCCAAAGGGTTAACGGCTCTAATAGTTTTAGATGAAAGCGATGGCTTTGTCGTGGTGCCCTTGAACAGTGGCGACATCATTAAAGATTCTTCAAACGAGGATGTACATATAGTTCCACCTGCCCCTATAAGGGGAACGCCGACAAAGGAAATAGAGCTATTTACAAATCCGGTAAAGCAACACAAAGGACCGTGGACGATATCTACTGCTCCCCCCGAAAGCGGTAGCGGTGAAACTCCTGGTGGTGATCCTCCGCAACTTAACTAAATAGAAATTAATTGCTCCCTAATACCGGTAATCATCCTTCTTGAACGGGCCATCGACGGGTACGTCAATATAATCGGCCTGGTCCTGGGTTAGTTTGGACAGTGCCGCCCCGACCTTCTCCAGATGCAGGAACGCGACCTTTTCATCGAGATGCTTGGGCAGCACGTAGACTTTGTTCTCGTACTTGTCTGCATTCTTCCATAGCTCAATCTGGGCCAAGGTCTGGTTGGTAAAGCTGGCACTCATCACAAAGCTCGGATGGCCTGTCCCACAACCGAGATTCACCAAACGCCCCTCGGCCAGCATAATAATGCGCTTGCCATCAGGGAATTCAATTTCATCGACCTGCGGTTTGATATTGGTCCATTTCATATTGCGCAATGGCTCAATCTGAATTTCATTATCAAAGTGACCGATATTGCAGACAATCGCGCGGTCTTTCATGTCACGCATGTGATCGACGGTGATGATGTCTTTGTTACCCGTAGTGGTCACAAAAATATCACCGCGCGGTGCGGCTTCTTCCATTGTTACAACTTCAAAACCTTCCATTGCGGCTTGCAGCGCGCAGATTGGATCAATCTCGGTGACAAGGACGCGTGCACCGGCGGAGCGTAGGGATTCGGCTGAGCCTTTACCAACATCACCGAAACCCGCACATACGGCGACCTTACCGGACATCATCACATCGGTAGCGCGCTTGATGCCATCGACCAGAGATTCGCGGCAACCGTATTTGTTATCAAATTTCGATTTGGTCACCGAATCATTGACGTTAATGGCGGGAACTTTCAGCGTTCCTTTTTTCTCCATGTCATTGAGGAACATTACGCCGGTGGTGGTTTCTTCGGATAGGCCTTTCACATCGGCCATCAACTCTGGATAATCTTCATGCATGATGCGGGTCAGATCGCCGCCATCATCCAAAATCATATTGGGAGCCCAACCATCCGGACCCTTGATTGTTTGGTGGATACACCAGTCGCCCTCTTCCTCTGTCTGACCTTTCCAGGCAAAAACAGGGATACCGGCGGCGGCAATCGCAGCGGCGGCCTGGTCCTGGGTTGAGAAGATGTTACAGGAGCTCCAGCGGACTTCCGCGCCCAGTGATGTCAGTGTTTCAATGAGTACAGCGGTCTGAATGGTCATGTGCAGACAACCGGCAATGCGTGCGCCCTTTAGTGGTTGCTCACCATCATATTCCTTGCGTGTCGACATCAGGCCGGGCATTTCGCTTTCGGCGATGCTGATCTCTTTGCGGCCCCAATCGGCAAGGGTGATATCGGCAACTTTGTAATCCTGGTCGACGGCTTCGGGTTGGGCGGACATGTACTTCTCCTTTAAGGAACGGGCAATAATAAAAACAGCTGAATTCTTTACATTTCACTCTTATGAATTCAAGCGAAATAAGATTTTTTTCAGCTAAAATCGTGGTAATATCAAGCTATGGGACTTGGATTTAACGAAGAAAGCGAAAAGCCGTGGTACAAATACAAGCGTAATCCGCTTGTAGAGCACTCTTTTCAGATATTTGGCTTTGTAGAAAAAAAGCAAGATTATGAGCCTGTAGGCGAATATACGGTGCTGGATCCGCGCGAAGACCCTGATTTAACAGAAAAGAAAATGATGAATATTATCAGTCTGTTAAACGGAAAAAAGGACCTTATGGAGCTCGGAAATTTGACGAAAACCCGCCTTTTGTATAATATGGTACCCAAGACGTCTGAATCTGATAAGACAAAAATAATATTTAGAACATATGATTTAGAAGGCGTCTCAATGGAAAACGCGGTACTAGAACTAAAAAAAGGTGTGTTAAATGATGAATCCTCCAGACAAACTGACTCCGGGTGAACTTTGCGGTACTTTTTGTACATTTGCTGAAGGCTTGAAGCCGCAGGTGAATGTGAGTAGTACTCTTGATCTTACTCATTCATAATCTATAAAGTATTCAGAACCACAACGAATCTGGCGCCTTTAACTTTGCCGGAATTGTCCTTGATGTTCTCTGCAAAAATGCGGCCCTGATGGGCGGTCATAATCTGGCGGCATATTGACAGTCCCAGCCCGGAATGACGGCCGTAATCTTCATGCTCAGGCCGCTCGGAATAAAACCGTTCAAAAATATTTTCCAGCCTGCCATGCGGAATCCCTGGCCCCTCATCTTCGACAGTAATTCTAACCCGTTGTCCTTGGGCAGTGATGCGGATACTCACCACGCCTTTCTTGGGAGAAAAGGAAACGGCGTTGGAAATCAGGTTTTCAAAAACCTGAATGAGGCGGGTCTCAAAACCCCAGACCTGAATATCTTTGATGCCTGACATAGTTAGTTGTACTTCGACGGTATCAATTTTTGCTGAGTTGTGTTTCTCGGATTCGTGGTCCTTTTTTCGTTCCAGCGGATTTTTATAAGCATCAATCAGCTGGGTTAGGGCGCCTTTAATTTTAATCGGCTTAAAAACTTCGCGTGAAAGTTCGGCATCTAGACGTGAGGCGTTTGATATATCGCTGATCAGGCGGTCAAGCCGCTCCAGATCATGCATAATGATTTTAAACAGCTTGTCGCGGTCTTCTTTCTTTTTAACGACAGAAGCGGTTTCAATAGCGCTACGCAAGGATGTTAGCGGGTTTTTTAGCTCATGCGACACATCAGCAGCAAAATGCTCGATAGAGTCCATGCGTTCCCACAATGCCTGCGTCATATCCCTTAAAACAATAGATAGGTCGCCAATTTCATCGTGTCTGTTACTGAGGTCCGGGATTTCACCGCCCTGGCCTCTGCGTACATCTTCCGCCGCGCCGGCGAGTTTTCTAAGCGGTCGGGCAATAACGCCCGATAAGTAAATGGAAAGCAAAACGGTCACAACCAGAGTGGCCAGAAAAACCCGTAAAACATCAAGCCAGACTTTGCCTATATCGTCTTCAATATCCTTTCCTTTCCGCGTTATCAAAAGAGCGCCGACGATATCCTTCTTTATATGTAGTGGAGCGGCAGCAGAGAGAAAAATACCGCCATTCTGATCATACCATGCAGACAGACTGATTTGTCCTGTCATAGCATCATATACATCAGGATAATCGGCTGCCTGATCGGATTGAATGTTTGGATAAAGGGGCAAAACACGGCGATCGGGAAGCAGGCTGATAATAAAGCCGGCCATACTTTTCAGAATTTTGACGCTATCTAGCATTTCATCACTTTGATTGCGATTTGCTATGCGCAGCGCTTGTTCAGGGCTTAATAAATCGATCGAATCAGCAATCAGAGCCCCTTCAGCATCGAATAAGCGTATTCGCTTTCCTGAAATAAAACTGAGCCGCTCGGTCATGTTTTTTGCCTGATCCGAAAGCAGTTTTACGTTTCCTGCAGATTGTTCTATTGCGCCTTCAGAAATAGCGGCGGAGAGCAGCTCAATTTCTATTTTAAAGTTCTCAAGCTTGGTTTCAATCAGGCCCTCTTGATATTGGCCGAGATATAAAATTCCCACCAGCAGGATGATCAGAGCAATGGCATTAACGCCGATAATCCGTAAAGTAAGCCCGGTGATTCGCCTTTCCGGTCCACCCCAGTACAGGTCCAGCAGGTTATCAATTTCAGGAATTTCCGGTGGCTTGGCGCCAAGCCGGAACCATCTATTCTTCTTTATAGCGGTACCCAACGCCGTAGAGCGTTTCGATCTGGTTGAAGTCGGAATCGACGTTTTTGAATTTTTTTCTGACACGTTTTATATGAGAATCGATAGTTCTATCATCCACATGGATATTCTCACCATATGCCATGTTGATCAACTGGTCTCTCTTTTTTACATGACCCGGATGCAGGGCGAGCACTTTAAGCAACAGATATTCAGTCACGGTCATATTAAGCGGCTCTCCCTTCCAGGTGCATAAATGCCGCGAATCGTCCAAAGTCAGCGAGCCTCTTATGATTTGCTCCTCGCTTTGGGATTTTTCCGGTGCCTGCAGGCTGCCCCGCCGCAACAGGGTTTTAATACGCTCAATCAGCAGGCGTTGTGAAAACGGCTTGGTAATGTAGTCATCAGCCCCCATACGTAGGCCGACCACTTCATCAATCTCATCATCCTTGGAGGTTAGAAAAATCACAGGAACGCTTGATTTTTCACGCAGCTTACTCAAAACCTCCAACCCGTCCATACGCGGCATTTTGATATCCAAGACCACCAGATCGGGCATGTTGGCGTTTAACCCCGCCAATCCGGTTTCGCCATCATTATAGGTCTCCACCTCGTACCCCTCCGCCTCCAGTGCCATCGACACCGAGGTCAGGATATTGCGGTCATCATCTACAAGGGCAATTCGGCTAACCATGGTTCTAATATACTTGTTCTGCGAGATAGAGGGAACCGCAAACCAGAATACGTGCGAAAGATCTCTCATTATTTTGAACGATATGCCGCACAGCTTCACGAACATTTCCGGCTTCATAAAACGCCGAAATGTGGTATTTCTTCAAAAAAGGACAGATATCCGTAGTTTTGAGGCTACCGCCAACCCCGCCGATGTCCACCAGAGACAGGCTTTCCACGTAGGGCAGCAGAGGTGTAAGGAAGGCTGCCGGGTTCTTATCGGTTTTCATCCCTAGAACGATGTGCAGCGGCTTGTCATCCTTTTGCTCCCAGAGCGCCGCTTGCTGGCTTAAAGCGTATCCGGCTCTGTCATTATGCCCGCCGTCCAGCCAGAGCTCCCAGCCTTCTGGTAGGTCAAAAGAGGCCTTTTTCAAATCCTGTACTGAAAAATGCTGCAACCTCGCTCCCCAAGTTATTTTTCCTAATCCTAAGGGGGGGGCCGATGGGGTAAGGGGGTGGGTGTTTTCGATGATTTTCAGCGCAGCCAGAGCGGCCCCAGCATTATCTATCTGATACGCACCCTCCAGGTTCGGCAGGGGTAGGCGGGCTTCTTCTCCCTCAAAGACAAAGAGCATTTCATCGTCTTCCTGGCGCACACCCCATTCCTGACCGGCTCGATATAGGGGAACGTCCAATGCTGCAGCTTTCCCCGCAAAAATATCCATAACGCCATGCTTTATGGCCTGATTGCTCTGCACACCGATAATGCAGGGCACGCCCTTTTTCATGATCCCGGCCTTTTCCGCAGCAATTTCTTTGAGGCTTTCACCGAGATATTTTGTGTGGTCATAGGCGATTTGATTAATGATCGTAACCTGCGGTTTCTCTATGATATTGGTGCAATCAAGCCGTCCGCCCAGTCCGGTTTCCAGTAGCAAAATATCGGAGGGCACACGCGAAAACGCAGCAAAAGCAATGGCCGTGGTAATCTCGAAAAACGTGATGTCCTTGCCTTCATTGAGCTCTCTCGCTTCATCTATCAATGCTTCTAATGAGCTATCTTCGATCTCCTGCCCGGCCAGTACAATCCGCTCATTAAAGCGCAGCAAATGCGGGGAGGTGTAAGCATGCACTTTATAGCCTGACTTCTCTAAAATGCTGCGCATTATTGCAACAATTGAGCCCTTTCCATTAGTGCCTGCAACATGGGTAACAGGGGGAAGGGACAGATGTGGATTGCCGAAAGCGTGCAGCAAATCCGGGTAGGGCTGACGGAATGACAGATCAATTTTCTTGCCCCGGTTCAGGGCATAAATGGCGTGGAGTTTTTGCTCTAGCGTCTGATCGGGATGCCTGAGATCTGCAGCATACATTAGCTATTGGAGGCCTTTTTTGCTGCGCTCTTTTGCGGGGGCTTGGATATACGCCGCGCCGCTTTTTGTGCGGCTTTAACCTGCCCAAGCGCTCTGGCGGCCTGCACATCCTTTTCCATGTCTATGCTGGCTTTTTCACCGCTTGCCGGTGGGGCTTTGCCATTGGTCTTCGGGTTACCGCCTTTACCGCTCTTTTTGCCATTGCCGTTCCCGTTTTTTGCTTTCTTTTCCGGCTGTGGTTTTTTCATCAGCATCGAAAGCACATTTGTGATGGTGTCCTTGAGTTCCTGGCGCTTGACCACCATATCAACAATACCGTGCTCCAGCAGGTATTCTGCGGTCTGGAAATCATCAGGCAGGGTCTCCCGCACGGTTTCCTCAATGACGCGGCGTCCCGCAAAACCAATCATAGAGCCGGGTTCAGCGATATGGATGTCACCAACCATGGCAAAAGAGGCGCTCACGCCGCCCGTTGTCGGGTCGGTCAGCAGCACGACATAAGGCAGTCCGGCATCTTTAACCATTTCCACGGCAATAATGCTGCGCGGCATCTGCACAAGTGAGAGCATGCCTTCTTGCATCCGCGCGCCGCCCGAGGCCGGGACAGTGATTAAAGCGGCTCTGGACTTTACGGCTTCCTCTGCGGCTTTCAGGATGGCTTCGCCCACGGCTGCGCCCATAGACCCGCCCATAAAGCTGAAATTAAAGGCGGCGATGACGACAGGAATGCCGCCCATCGTCCCCTTGGCGATGGTGATGGCGTCTTTCAGGCCGGTTTTGGCGCGGGAATCCTTGATACGATCGGCATATTTTCGTCTGTCCTTGAACTTCAACGGATCATGCGGCACATCGGGCAGATCGATCTTGTCGTACGCGCCATTGTCAAACATCATCTCCAGCCGGTCTTTGACGCTGATGCGTAGATGATGGCCACAATGATAGCAGACATTCATATTCTCCAGCAGGTCGCGGTGGAACAGCATGCCCTCACACCCTGCGCATTTCTGCCAGAGATTATCGGGTACGTCTTTGGGCTCTACTAAAGAGCGAATACGCGGCCGGATTAAATTTGTTAACCAGTTCATTGTGTTATCCCGTTATTAAGGGAAGGCAGGGTCGCAGGTTTTGCCCCTGATTGTCAAGTTTTACAGGGCTTCAGACAAGGCTTTCACCTGCTCAGAAACCGCGCCTGCAGCAGTATTTTTATCATTATTTTCAATGGTTTGAACGATTGATGACCCAACCACCACGGCATCACCGATTTGACCCATGGCGGCCGCATCATCTGGCGTCTTAATGCCAAAACCAATGACGATAGGCAATTTGGTGTGTTTTTTAATTTCAACAATATGCGGTTTCAACTTGTCCATATTAGCGCTGGCCGTGCCAGTGACGCCGGTAATCGATACGTAATAGAGAAACCCGCTGGCGCCATTGAGAAGCGTTTTGAGGCGGCTTTCATCCGTTGTCGGGGTGATCAGACGAATAATATCCAGCCCGTTTGCTTTGGCGGCTGTCTGCAATTCCTCATCTTCCTCGGGTGGCAAATCAACAATGATCATCCCATCCACACCGGCGGCGCTCGCATCTTTGGCAAATTGCTGCACCCCGTAGGCCAGCACCGGGTTGAAATATCCCATCAATACAATGGGCGTGTCATCATTCTTTTCGCGAAATTGCTGCACCATCGAAAGGGTCTGTTTCATATCCGCACCCGCTTGTAAGGCGCGGCCACTGGCGGCCTGGATGACCGGCCCGTCGGCCATCGGGTCGCTAAACGGCATGCCCAGCTCGATGATATCCGCGCCCGCTTCAGGCAGCGCATCCAGCACGGCTTGAGATGTCTCCCGGTCCGGGTCCCCGGCGGTAATAAAACTCACCAATGCCGGGCGCTTCAGCGCAGCAAATGTCTTTTCAATGCGGTTCATATCTTCACGCCCAGTTTTTCGGCTACGGTGAAAATATCCTTGTCGCCGCGCCCGCACATATTCATCACCAGAATGTGATCCTTGGGCAGGTCAGGGGCGATCTTCATCACATGAGCGAAAGCATGCGCCGGCTCCAGCGCCGGTATAATGCCCTCCAGTTTTGTGCAGAGCTGAAACGCCTCCAGCGCCTCATCATCGGTGACGGAGACATAATCCACGCGCTTTTCATCAAACAGCCACGCATGCTCCGGCCCGATACCGGGGTAATCCAGCCCGGCGGAAATCGAATGCGCCTCATCAATCTGGCCGTCTTCGTTTTGCAGGAAATAGCTCTGCATGCCGTGCAACACGCCCGGTTTGCCGCCCGTTAAGGACGCCGCGTGTTCATCGGTATCAACGCCGTGACCCCCGGCCTCGACGCCGATCAGATTTACGCCCGTATCGTCCAGAAACGGGTGAAACAGCCCCATGGCGTTCGAGCCGCCGCCGATACAGGCAACTAATGTGTCCGGCAGGCGCCCTTCGCGCTCTGTTATTTGCGCGCGCAGTTCCTTGCCGATAACGCTCTGAAAATCGCGCACCATCGCCGGAAACGGGTGCGGCCCGGCCACCGTGCCAATGAGGTAGTACGTGTCATGTACGTTGGTGACCCAGTCGCGCATCGCTTCGTTCATTGCGTCTTTCAAGCTGTTCGAGCCTGATTCAACCGCCTTGACCTCCGCGCCAAGCAGCTTCATGCGGAAGACGTTGGGTTTCTGGCGTTCGATATCCTTCGCGCCCATGAAAACCACGCAGGGGATATCAAACAACGCACATACGGTGGCTGTGGCGACGCCGTGCTGTCCAGCCCCGGTTTCGGCGATAATCCGGGTTTTTCCCATGCGCCGCGCCAGCAAAACCTGGCCGATGCAGTGGTTAATCTTATGCGCGCCGGTATGGTTGAGCTCGTCGCGTTTGAAGTAAATTTTGGCGCCGCCGCAATGCTCCGTGGTGCTTTTGGCAAAATAAAGGGGTGAGGGACGACCGATATAATCGCGGGCCAGTTCCTCGAATTCATCCCAAAATGCCGGGTCCGCTTTGGCTTTATTCCACGCTTGTTCGACCTGCAAAATCAGGGGCATCAGCGTTTCCGCCACATATCGCCCGCCATAAGGGCCGAAATGGCCGCGTTCGTCGGGCTGGTTTTTAAGGCTATTGGCTTTGGTCATGGCTCTGAACCGCTTTTATAAAGTCCCTGATCTTGTTTTCATCCTTTTGCCCCGGTGCGTTTTCGACGCCGGAGGATACGTCTACCACATCGGGCGTGAGGATGGAAAGCGCATGGCTCACATTTTCGGGGGTCAGACCGCCCGCCAAAAACCAGGTCATAGTTGGGTCGTAATTCTCTAAAAGACCCCAGTCGAAACTCTGCCCGGTTCCGCCGGGAAGCGGTGAATCACTGAGCTTTGTGTCGAACATAATCGCATCGATGATTCCTTGGTAATCCTTGACAGAAGCCAAATCTTCCTGCGATGCGATGCGTATCGCTTTGATGATCGGCAGGGCAAATTTGGCTTTGATCTCGCTGGCGCGCTGCGGCGTTTCATCGCCGTGCAATTGAACCATATTGATTTTGACCCGGTTCAATACAGATTCAAGTAATTCATCATCCGGGTCGACAAATAGTCCAACCGTCGTGGCCGTGTCTGGAATATCCTGAATCAATTTTGCGCATGTCTCAGGGTCAATATAACGCTTTGAGGCCGGGTAAAAAACAAAGCCAAGATAATCGGCGCCAGCCTCAATTGCGGCTTGCATCGTTTCGGCTTGCGTCAGGCCACAGATTTTAACTTTGGTCATTAATCTCATCCAAAATTGCCTGAGCGGCTTGAGCAGGATCGTCAGCCTGAGTAATCGGCCTGCCAATTACCAAATGCGTGGCCCCGGCATTAATGGCCTGCGCAGGGCCCATAACACGCTTTTGGTCGTCTGCGGCGCTGTCTTCGGGGCGGATGCCCGGCACCATCAGGATGAAATCCGGTCCACAGGCTTTGCGCAGCGCTTCAATTTCCATGGCTGAGCAGACCACACCGTCCAGCCCGGCTTGCTGTGCCAGATGGGCTAGTCTTTCCACGCACGTACCTGCCGGTCCTTCATAGCCTATATCGCCGAGTTCTATATCGGACAGAGAGGTTAAAATCGTTACGCCCAAAAGCTTTGTTTCTGTTGCGCAGGCGTCTTTTGCCGCTTTCATCATCTCGGTGCCGCCCGAGGCGTGTACGTTTAAATAGGCGGGTTTTAACGTTTCTGAAACGGCACGTACGGCTCCAGCCACTGTATTGGGGATGTCATGAAACTTTAAATCCAGGAATAATGCTGCATCTTCGCAGGTCGCCATAACCTGCGCTATTCCTTGTGGCCCATGGGCATTAAAAAACTCTAATCCCAGTTTTAGCCCGCCGGTAACCGGTCCGATCGTCGCCGCAAGCTCTTCAGCCAGCGCAAGGTCAGTCGTATCAATCGCACAAAATATTGTCATTATTTCTTCCTTTTGGGTAAGGCCGGGAAAAAATCAGATGGGGCTTCAGCGTTTCCGTTTTCGTTCACGGCCTCCAGCTCTTTTTCGAGGATTTTAATCTGCTTTTTCTGGCGTCGCCTGTCTTGGCGAACTTTACTCATATTCATCCAGGTTATTATGCTGCCGAGGAAAAACCCTAGAGCCATAAGCGCTAGACCGATCATATAGAGCGGTAATTCAAGCGGTACGTGAACGGGGCTCCAGGTTAGTGATGCGGGGGTACGGTTAAAAACGGCAAAAGCCGCCAGAATCAGGGCAACAAGAAAGCCAAAAATCCAGCGTATCAATCCCATATTGGGGGCCTTGCTTATTTGAGTCTAAATATTCGCTGCCTTAAAATTCACTCAAGGCGTCTTTTTTTTCGTTCAGGCGCTCGCGCAATGCCTTGCCTGTTTTAAAGAAGGGCAGTCTCTTGGCAGCAACATAAACGGTTTCGCCTGTACGTGGGTTTCGCCCTGTACGCGAGTCACGATGTTTAACGGAAAAAGCACCGAAACCCCTGAGCTCTACACGATCACCGCGAACCAGCGCCGATGTGATTTCCTCAAAGACTGTTTCAACGATTTTTTCAATATCGCGCATGAAAAGATGCGGATTGCGTTCGGCCAGGTGGCTAATCAGTTCCGACTTTGTCATCTTAATCGTCCTTTTCAATCATCCTTTTGCGGGCCATCAGCAAAGGACTTCAGCCCTCTGCAAATATTGTTTTCCCGCTGGCTATCAATAATATCAATACATTGCCCCATCAAACAGGGGTGCGTCAAGCAAAAGTCATTGATCGCAAAAGGTTTTTTATGGGGAGGATTATTTTTAAAGACAAAATGACATAAAAAAGCCGACGCTCTTAATTATTGAGAGGGTCGGCTTTTTGTAAACGGTATAAAAGGGGCTCTAAAGCGTTAAGCGTCTTCCCCATCAGCTTTTGCGTCAGCTTTCTTCTTCTTAGCCGGGGCTTTTTCCTTTTTCTCAGCCTTTTCAGCTTTTGGCTCATCATCGGCTTTCTTTTTGGCTGCAGCTTTCTTCTTTGGCTTTTCTTCCTTAGCGTCTGCCTCCGCGCCCTCTTCTTTGGACTTGTCCTCTTTTTTCTGCCCCTCTTTTTCCTGGAGCGCTGCACCAAGAATATCGCCAAGAGACGCACCACTTTCGGTAGAGCCAAACTCTTTCATCGCTTGCTTGTCTTCATCGATTTCGCGGGCTTTGATCGAAAGCGTTACTTTGCGTGTTTTCTTATCCATCGTCAGGATCTTCGCATCAAGCTTCTCACCAACGGCAAAACGGTCCGGGCGTTGTTCGGAACGCTCGCGCGACAGATCAGCCTTTTTGATGATGCCGGTGATACCGTCATTAATGGTGACCTCAATCGCCTTGTCCTGAATTTCAGACACGGTACAGGTGACAACTGCGCCTTTGGCCATGCCCTCCATCGCCCCTTTGAAAGGATCGTCAGTGAGCTGTTTGATACCAAGCGCAACGCGTTCTTTGCCCGGGTCCATGTCGAGGATTTTAACCTTCGTCATTTCGTCTTTTGTGAATCCCTTCAGAACTTCCTCCGTCTGGTCTTCCCATGAAATATCAGAAAGGTGGACCATGCCGTCGATATCTTCGGTCAGACCAATAAACAAACCAAATTCGGTTATGTTACGGATCTCGCCTTCGATAATATCATCAACTTTATGGCTCTCTGCAAAGGCCGCCCACGGATTCTCCTGACATTGCTTAAGACCAAGAGAAATCCGGCGCTTTTCAGCATCCACATCCAGAACCATGACTTCGACTTCTTGTGAAGTGGAAACGATTTTACCGGGGTGGATATTCTTTTTAACCCATGACATCTCGGAGACATGAACCAGACCTTCAATCCCGTCTTCCAGTTCAACAAAAGCACCGTAATCGGCGATGTTGGTAACACGGCCGGTGAATTTGGTGTCGACGGCATATTTGCCTACGACGTCTTTCCATGGATCATCCTCAAGCTGTTTCATGCCCAGTGAAATGCGCTGGGTTTCCTCGTTAAAGCGAACGATTTGTACATCAACGCTCTGACCGATTTGTAAAACCTCGGATGGGTGATTGACACGCTTCCATGAAATATCGGTGACGTGGAGCAAACCATCGACGCCGCCAAGGTCAACAAAGGCACCATAGTCAGTAATATTTTTGACAATGCCCTGTACAACTTGTCCTTCCTTGAGTGTATCAAGCAAATCACTCTTCGCTTCTTCGCGGCTCTCTTCCAAAACGGCGCGGCGTGAGACAACAATATTGCCACGGCTACGATCCATCTTAAGAATATGAAATGGCTGCGGATTGCCCATCAGTGGTGTGACATCGCGTACCGGGCGGATATCAACCTGTGAGCCTGGTAAGAATGCAACGGCGCCGCCAAGATCTACGGTAAAGCCGCCTTTGACGCGGCCAAAGATCATACCGGTCACACGTTCGTTGTCCTTGTGAGATTTTTCCAGCTCAATCCAGACTTCCTCGCGGCGTGCTTTTTCGCGCGAGAGAACGGATTCACCGTTTCTGTCTTCCATCTTTTCAACAAAGACTTCGACATCATCACCGGCTTTGATTTCCGGGTCTTCGCCCGGCTTTGAAAATTCCTGTTTCGGAATGCGGCCCTCAGATTTGAGGCCAACATCAACAATCACAAATTCGTTATCAACGGCAATCACTGTTCCCTTAACAACATTGCCTGTAAATTTTTCCTGTCCTTTTAGGGATTCGCTCAGAAGGGCTTCAAAGTCCTTCGAGTCGTCCTTGTCTTGTAAATTCGCGGCTACATGCGCCATATTTTAGTTCCTTTTCTTTGTTCAAAATAACACCAGACGCCTTAAACTTTTAAAGCGGTGGTGCGGTACATGTTTCAGAAGAAATGAACGAAGATCAGGCCACAAACGTTAAATCACGTCGGGCTAGGATATCGTAGGGCCGGAGAGCTTTTCCTGAATTATTTCAAGAGCTTTTTCCAGCACTTCGCTTTCGGACAATTGTGATGTATCCACCATCACCGCATCCTCAGCGGGTTTCAAAGGAGAGCTCTTACGCTCTGTGTCCCTTGCGTCCCGCGCGCGCATATCTTCTAAAACGGTGCCACTTGTAGCGGCAATTCCCTTGGATTGCAACTCTTTCATGCGTCTTTCGGCCCGAATCTCGATATCCGCGATAACATAGAGTTTGACGCTGGCTTCAGGGCAAATGACGGTGCCGATATCCCGTCCGTCTAAAACGGCTCCTTCATAGCCCTCACCAGGGTTTTGCGCGAAGTCTCTTTGCAAGGTAACTAGTCTGTCCCGAACACGCTGAATGGCCGCTACTTTTGAAGCGCCGACAGCCACATCATCCTCTCTTAGTTTGGGGTTATCCAGGATTGAGGAAGGAGAAGACGCTTCTCCTATTTTTTTTGTCAGGCTTTGCGCCGCACGTACGCTATCACTTTCATTCTCAGGATCACCATCGGCCTCCAGCACTTCAAACGCCACAGCACGGTACAGGCTACCCGTATCCATATGCGCATAATGAAGCTTTTCAGCAATATTACGCGACAATGTGCCTTTGCCGCTGGCTGCGGGGCCGTCAATGGCGATGATGGGATGGGGCATAAACTCTCCTTAAGCCGGGCCAGTATGAATTTTTTTTCCTTTATTGCCAAGGCACAAAGCGTTAGTAAAAAACCATGAAATACTTTCTTTCATTTTGTTGTCTGTTTTTGCTTTGTGGCTGTGCCAAAGGACAGGGGTTAAGCATGGCTTCTTACACAGCGCCATATGAGACCAGACAAAGCTTTAAGCTCTGCCATGGGTTTAACTGTACGTTTCGTATGCCTGTCGGCCTTGATGATAAAAGCTGGAAGAATGTTATGAAGCCTTTTAAGAGGCCGGCCAAAAATGCCGAAAAAGAGCGTGAAAAAATGGCCGCCGCCATCGCCCTGATTGAAACATACACCAATGAACAAAGTGGACTGGCCCCCGATCGTGGAAAAGCCGAGACTTTTAAAGCTGGTCATGGCCAGATGGATTGTATTGATGAAGCGGTGAATACCACAAGATATTTACGCTTTTTGGATGAAGAAGGTGTACTTGTCTGGCATGAGGCGAGGGAGCCTGTTCATCGTGGCTATATTATCAATGGCATCTACCCGCATAATGCCGGAGCTGTACGCGAAAAAGAAACCCGTGCGGTGTACGTTATTGATAGCTATTACTTTGATAATGGTGAAGAGCCTGCCGTGGTTCCGCTCGATATCTGGCTTGATAATTGGCGGCCCGCTAACTAAATAATTAGCCTATCTCGGCCCCAAGATCTTCCATCAACTCTTCAAAATTAGGGAAGCTGGTTTTAATGGGCGCCGCATCATCAATGGTGATCGGCTCGTCGCTCGCAGTGCCAAGAACCAAAAATGCCATGGCAATGCGGTGGTCGAGAGCCGTGTTTATAGTTGCTCCACCCTTTGGCGGTTTTCTGGTTCCATGAATTGTAAGGCTGTCCTTACCCATCTCTAGTTTAACGCCACAGGCCTTTAGCCCGTCAGCGATCATTTGCAGACGATCACTTTCTTTGACGCGTAATTCTGCCAGACCGCTCATGGTTGTCGTTCCATTTGCGCAGGCCGCTGCCATCGCTAAGGCCGGGAATTCATCAATCATTGATGGCACACGCTCCGCAGGAACTTCTATCCCTTTCAGTGTGCCGGAGCTGCGTACAACGATATCGGCGACAGGTTCTCCAGCTTCAATACGTTCATGTTCAAAGCTAATATCAGCGCCCATTTCTTGTAAAGTAACGTACAATCCCGTACGTCTTTCATTCACGCAGATTTTGCAAAGACGGACATCCGAGCCTTCATTAATAACAGCGGCTACGGCTGGAAAAGCAGCGGAAGAAGGATCACCCGGCACATCAACGGCGCAGGGTTCTAACTCGTTCTGTCCGATAATGCTAATCGCCTGAGAACCGTCATCTTGATCCTGTACGTCTACTTCCAATCCGAAATGGCGTAGCATGCGCTCAGTATGGTCGCGGGTAGGCCGCTCTTCAATGACCGTTGTACACCCAGGCGCGTTCAGCCCGGCCAGCAAAATCGCCGATTTTACCTGCGCTGAGGCAACCGGCAGACGATATTTCAGCGGCAATGTATCTTCGCTGCCGGTTACGCTTAGTGGTAACGTCCCGCCCTCGGCGGCTTCAAATGTCGCGCCCATCATTTCCAACGGCTTGATCACCCGGTTCATGGGCCTGCCGCTCAGTGATTCATCACCAATAAATTTCGTTGTTATTGCATGGCCAGCCACCAGCCCCATCAAAAGACGTACGCCCGTACCACTATTGCCCATATCCAACGCTTCTTTCGGCTCTTTCAATCCTCCAATGCCGGTGCCGTATACACGCCATAGCCCGTCACTGCCTTGGGAGACTTCCGCGCCCAAAGCCCGCATGGCTTCAGCCGTTGCCAAGACGTCTTCGCCTTCCAAAAGACCACTGATAATGGTTTCGCCGACAGTGATGGCACCCAGCATTAATGCCCGGTGTGAGATTGATTTATCGCCCGGAACTTTAGTAACGCCTTGCAAGGGCCCGGCTTTTTTTGCTGTAAGATTTTTCGATGTACTCATGTTCTGTGGTATAGCGTGTGAGGTTTTTTAGGGCAAATCCTTATTTATCAAAGCTCGACAGCTTGCCGTTATAGCTTGTCACAAATTTTACAAAATCCTCATTTGGACAAGGGCGGGCATAACGATAACCTTGTACCTCGTCGCATTCTTCTTTCACCAGGAAAGATTCGTGATCTTTGGTTTCCACACCCTCGGCAATAACCTTGAGGTTCAAGGAATGCCCGAGACTAACGATAGTGCGGGCGATCGCTGCATCATCCGGGTTGTTGAGCGCGTTGCGGATAAAGGACTGGTCGATCTTGAGCCGATCAATCGGGAACTGGCGCAGATAAGACAGGGATGAATACCCCGTGCCGAAATCGTCAATGGCTAGCTCTACGCCTATTGCATGAAGCTCTTTTAGCGTTTGGACTGTGTGATCAATATCGTCCATGAAAACACTTTCCGTGACTTCCAACTCCAAACGGCTTGGTTTAATCCCGGTTTCTCTGATTGTTTTTTGAACAAAGGCGCAGATATCGCTTTGACTAAATTGGTTGGCAGAAACGTTTACGGCAATGCGAATGTCAGTGCCGTGCTCTTTCTTCCAGCCCACAGCTGATTCACAAGCCGTGCGCATTACCCATTCGCCAATAGGAACGATGAGACCCGATTGTTCTGCCACCGGGATGAACTCAAAGGGTGGAATGAATGTGCCACCTTCCTTGCTGTTGTCCGGTTTCCACCAGCGCAGTAAAGCCTCGGCACCAATCACTTTGCCACTCCTTAGGTCAAGTTGTGGCTGATAATGCAAATCCAGTTGGTTGTTTTCCATCGCATCGCGCAGATCACGCAGCATCTGGAAACGTTGTTGCACGGCATTGTCGAAATCTTCCGTATATTCCTTGATTCTGTCGCGCCCTTCCTCCTTGGCACGGTTGAGTGCAATGTCAGCGTTCTTCCGTACCTTGTCCGGATCCGTGCCGTCATCAGGAAAGGTTGAAACGCCAACAGAGGCGCGCACCTGGAATTGCTCATTAAAGACTTTAAAGGGCTCCGAACGAATGACATTGATGACACGCTCGGCCACATCACGGGCGCTATTGATGTCCGTGCTCAGCGGCATGATAATGCCAAATTCATCCTCTCCAGTGCGTGATACGGTGGCTGATTCCGGCATTGAAGTGCGCAAACGCTTGCCAACACCGCGTAAAATCGCATCGCCAACATTATGCCCCATGGAGTCATTGACGTCCTTGAAGTGATCAAGATCCAGAGCAACAACCGCAAAGCGATCAACTTTACCATCGTCTCCGCCAACAGTATGTTGCGTCAGACTTTGTAGGAAAAGTGTTTGGTTCGGCAGGCCTGTCAATGTGTCGTAATAGGCAAGCTTATGTATCTTGTCCTCGGCTGCGCCGCGGATATGTCTAATATTGTCGGCGTTTTGTTGAATAAGTTTTTGGGCTATTTCTATGGCGCCACCGATCTCATCAGAAGGGTCAAATGGTGATGGCGTGATTTTTGGGTTTTCAGGATTTTCTGAAGCGGCTATGAGATTGCTGCGCATAAACAAGATAGGCTCCAATAGCCATCTCCCCATAGCAATCATTAGGACTGTTGTAACAAAGGCTGACATGAGCAGCATAATCAGGATCGTCTCTTTGACATAGGCTTGTAGCTCTCCTGGTATGTGCGAGGAATCCAGGCGCGCTACGATAATATAAGGCCTGTTCAGATCATTGGCTCTAAAGACAAGCTCATAAGAGCCACCATCATAACTTCTGTGCGTTTTTGACAGGCTTTCCCTATCCAGCATGACAAGCGTCAGTGGTTCGCCATATGTCTTTATCAGATCAAGCTGGCTTGAATAAACAGCTATGCCATTTACTTTTGTTGTTGAAAGCAGCCGTGTGGCATCACTTTCAGAAATCGGCGATGCCAGAAGATTGCGAACGGACAGGTCAATAAGCGGTACGATCGCCGAGCGTCCGATTTCACGCAAATGATCAAGTCGTCCCATCTCAAATTTATTCATGGTAATGTTAAGAATTCCAGCCTGAACGGCTAAAATCGTCATAAAGACAGCTAGTGTAATCCGCCAGCTTATCCGGCTTTTCCAGATTTGCGTTGGTGGCGAGATAAGGTGAGCCGTACCCTCTGAACTTTTTTGTTTGTTCTTTTTCACACTGACTGACAATTCTGAGGAAATTGATTTTGAAACTGGTAGCATGACATCCCCATCCGTTACATTGTATTTTTCCAGGCCATGCTTGGCAAATATTATTATTTTTATTGACGTTTCATCCAAATGTTATTGTTTTTTTATTGGTCTATATCGTCACACCCCTACTTATTATCGTACGTTAATATCCTTAAAGGCCGTTTAATATTGCTATTTGCAGATAAAATTATTTACTTAAGTGTATGATTTTAAAGAAAATTTTAGACAAAAAATTTTACAAAATATTATCGTAAATATAGCTCAAATTTTTTGTATTTTTCGCCCGTGTAATAGGCCCTTGCTTTCATCAGCAAGTGTGCAGGCAAACAGGTAATCTTCACCACCCTCAGAAAGCTTTAATTTCTTCCGTAAGCCCTCAACCGTGCCGGGAAAGTTGCGCAGGCTTAGGTTAGCCTTGCTTATAGGGAGGGTCTTCTTCTCGATTGCGAGGATATCAATGATTTCGAATTGTCGCCCGGGGAAATTGGGACATGGCTTATCGGATGTATAAAGATGCGTGTGTTTGTGAAGCTTCTGTACACCATATTCATGCGCTAGTATGTTAAATCCACCAGCTTTTTGAAATGCCGGGCCAGGCTCGAATAAAAACTTTTGCGGTTGGGAATATTTTGGATCAGTATTTTCCTCCCTCTCTTTTGTGAACATAAAATCGTAAATTATTTCGCCGCCGTCATTTACGATTGCGGACGTGATCGGAATGTTTTTGTCATCGGTTTTTTGTGCTGGATTTAGAATATATACAACCTCTTTGCATTCACCCTGCCATTCAACAACATGCACGGCTTCGACAATGGCTAAAGTTTTCATCGCCTCCCAGATATCCAGCATCGGCGACGTTTTTAACATGACTTGATTTGCTTTTTTTGACAGAGCGGGGAGCATCTCTGTGATATTCGGGCTGCAATCCTCGAGCCGGTAAAAACCCTTTTTATTTTCATCGCGTCGCTGTGGGTCAAGATAGACAAGGTCTACAGGCTTCATGGTTTCTACAAAGTCTTCGGCTTTGCTGTGATGAACTTGAACCGGGCGGCGACAAAGAAGCGGCAAATTATGTGTGATTAAATCTGCCGTATCTTTATCCTGCTCAACACAAATACCGGACTGATAAGTTTCGGTGAACGCGCAGCTATCAACGCCAGCACCACCGGTGAGATCGACAAAAGTTTTTCCCTTCACCAGATGGGCTTTATATCGCGCAGTCGGCGCGGAAGACGCCTGCTCAAGAATATTGGGCGATGGGAAAATAATATCGTCGTGATGGTCCGGCCAGCGCGGCAGTTTTATGCGCGCCTTTTGCCGTGCCTTGATCTGGTCGAGGATCAGTTTCCATGGCCAGCTTTCATCTGGCGCTTTTTTTAGTGCCAGATCCCGCACGTCATCTTTCTCATGCGCGCGAATAAAATCACGGATACCGGGTTCTAAAAGTTGCTGCCAGTCCATTAGACTTTAATCGACCACGGAATGCTGGATTGGCCCATACCGAGCGGCAACGGTGTGACAGCGCCATTGACAGTTTCCAGTGGCATAACGGCTTGCTCTTCTTTCACCAGCGTGAATGTCTCTTCTGGCACATCGAGGCCGTAAAATGCTGCACCATTCAGGCAAAGAAAACGTTTAAAAATCTCCTGCGCCGTATCGCTGCTCAAATCAAGCCCGGCTTCTTCAAAGCCCTGCGCATAAAGCTGCGGCGCGATCCCGCCCGTAAAACACCCTGCAGCGCAGCCGCAATCCGTGGCTTTGGTTGTATGCGGCGCGCTATCAGTACCGGCGAAGAATTTGGTATTGCTCGCACCTGTCACCGCATCACGCAAAGCCTGGCGGTCGCGTTCAAACTTCACCAGCGGTAGGCAGTAAAGATGGTATTTGAACCCTTTCACCATATCGCCGACGGTATAGAGCAGATGCTGTGGCGTGATGGTGGCAGCAATATTGTCACCGGATTTTTGCACAAAATCCGCAGCAACTTTCGTCGTGATATGTTCGCAAACAATTTTCAGTTTCGGAAACTTATCTTTGAGCCACGGCATATAATCTTTGTAAAATGCTTCTTCCGCGTTTGTCTCCTGCCCGAAATATTTCTCACCGGACAACCCATGCTCTTCGCCATGAACACAAAGCACAACCCCGGCCTCTTCCATCGCTGCAAACACGCCGCTTTCCACGTAAGTTTCAAGCGGCGCTGCGCTTTGTGCACCTGTCGTGCCGTGTGGCGGATAATACTTACAGGCCTTCAAAATCCCCTTCGCTGCGCCGTTTTTAATTATATCTGGCGCGGTATTTTGTGTGAGATAAAGCGGCACAATGATCTCAGAAAAACTATCGTCCCCCGCCTTACGGATCATATTGGTATAGGCTTCGATGCTCCAGCCATCACTGGCATCGTCTTCAAAAACCTTACTGACCGGGGGGGATGTATTGGGCATTGCGAGGGCGCCAATGCTGCCCATCGCAATTTGCGCTTTGATAAAATCTTCCATGGCCTCTCCCTGACGGAGGTGAACATGCAGGTCGTACCATTTCGGAAGTTCTATCTTCATAACTATGCTTGTTTTGTGATTAAATCCAGAAAACGTCTCTGAACGTCTCTGTCCTCTTTAAAAATACCGGAAAATGTCGTTGTCACGGTGGCTGAATTGCTCTTGTTAACACCACGGATGGACATGCATTGATGATTGGCTTCGATCATCACGGCGCTGCCTTTGGGGCTGAGCGTCTCGTCAATTGTATCAACAATATTGCTGGTCATGGTTTCTTGTGAAATAAGGCGCTTGGCAAAAATATCGACAATCCGCGCCAGCTTGCTAATGCCGACCACTTTCTCAGTCGGCCAGTATGCGACATGCGCCTTACCGATAATGGGCACCATGTGATGTTCGCAATGGGAAACGAAATCGATATCCTTGACGATCACCAGATCATCAAAACCCTGAATGTCTTCAAATGTCTTGAGCAGTTCGGTTTTGGCGCATTGCGTATAACCGGCGAAAAATTCTTCATAAGCCCGCACCACTCGCGCCGGGGTTTCTTTCATCCCTTCGCGCGTTGGATCATCCCCGGCCCAGCGGATCAGCGTTTCTACGGCCCGCTCTGCCTCTTCACGGCTCGGCGCTTGGTCGTTGCAGGCTTTCTTGGCTTTCAGGAATTCGGCGGTCATGGTTTCCCCTTTTTAAAATTTTCCATTGGTATTACAGTGTATTTCGCTTATTTTCCAGTAAAAACACGTACAGAAAGAATAAATATGCCGCAACTTAAGCTTTTCAACACGCTTTCCAGAGAAAAAGAGGCCTTCCAGCCTCTCGATCCGGCCCATGTACGTGTCTATGCCTGTGGCCCGACGGTCTATAATTACGCTCATATCGGCAATGCTCGCATGGCAGTGGTATTTGATCTGCTGGCAAATCTTCTTCGCGGCCTGTACCCAAAGGTTACCTATGTCTCTAATATTACAGATGTTGATGACAAAATCATCGCGGCCGCTAATGAGACCGGCGAAGCGATAGAGGCCATCACCGAAAAATATGGCCGCATCTATAACGAGGACATGAGCGCGCTCGGTGTCTCGCCGCCGGATATCCAGCCGCGCGCAACTGAGCATATCACTGACATGATCGCGTTGATTGAAAAACTGATCGAAAAAGACCACGCCTACGAAGGCGAAGGTCATGTTTTGTTTAACGTGCCGTCCTTTCCGGCCTATGGCGGTTTATCGGGGCGCAGCCGTGATGACCAAATCGCCGGCGCGCGCGTTGAAGTCGCACCCTATAAAAAAGACCCGGCTGATTTTGTGCTGTGGAAGCCCAGCGAGGATGATCAACCGGGTTGGGATTCCCCATGGGGACGTGGCCGCCCCGGCTGGCATGTCGAATGTTCGGCGATGGCGGAAAAACATTTGGGCCTGCCTTTTGACATCCATGGCGGCGGCGCGGATTTAAAGTTCCCCCATCATGAAAATGAAATCGCGCAAAGCTGCTGCGCCCATGGCGCTGAAGATGATTTAAGCGCTTTTGCCAAAACCTGGGTCCATAACGGTTTTGTGACGGTGCAGGGCGAAAAAATGTCAAAATCGCTGGGTAATATTACGCTGGTCCATGATCTGATCGATAACTTCCCCGGCGAAGCGTTGCGCCTCACATTGCTCTCGGCTCATTACCGCCAGCCGCTGGATTGGTCGGTGGAAGGCATAGAACGCAATAAAAATATCCTCGATCGTTTTTACGCGCGTCTTAATCAGATGAACGATATGGAAGCTAATGAAGAGGATATACCGGCCACCATCATGGATGCGCTCTGTGATGATTTGAACACGCCGCAGGCCATGGCGGAACTGAGTGCATTGCTAAAAAGTGACAACACGCCAGAGCTTAAAGGGCAACTCTTGGCCGCCGGAAAACTGCTCGGTATTTTACAGCAAGACCCCAATGCCTGGCTTGGTTTTGGCGGCGAAGGTGATACGGAAATTGATGCGTTGCTCGCTGAACGTACGCAGGCACGTACGGATAAAAACTTCGCCCGCTCTGATGAAATTCGCGATGAGTTAGCCGCCCGGGGCATCGAGATAGAAGACACCCCCACCGGTACGAAGTGGAAACGTACGGGTTAGCGAGCGATCAGGACTTTGTAGAACACATACTCCGCCGGTGCGCCGGTTTTTTGGTAACATGCCGCCGTTTTGCCTGTTATTTCCGCGCCGCCGACTTCATCGCCAATCACGTTGTTATGACCGTAAGCCCCTATATAAAGTGTTTCAGCAAGTCCTGCATCTGTTGGCGGTACGTCACCGGGATTGACTATGCCCAGCAGATCATTCATCTCGATACAAACAGTTTGGCTAAGCTCATCTACCACCATGATTAGATCGGAACAGGCAGCGTTGCCACAGGTTGTGCCGACTTCCTCGATTTCATTGTCAGCGTAAAAATGCCAGAGATTATCCGGCGTCGCGGTGGCGTCCATTGCCTCGCTATTAACTTCAGCCCAGATCGCGCCAGCGCCGGAAACATGAAAGACCTTGTTGAGATTATCGGCGCAGCCAGCGTGGTTGTAAGAGACAGGCCATTGCGGATCGTCAAAACAAAGATCAGTATCGGACACGCCGCGCAATTTCAGCTGTGCCACGGCATTGCCAAGAACATTACCGTATTCAATAATCTCTGATGCCATCAGCCGTGCTTTATCTTGGGTCAGTTGCTGTACATTGCCGCGATTGCTGTTGGTGACGGCATAAGACAACGTTCCGAGCAGTGCTACTGCAATCAGGACATAAAACAGGACATTTCCGCTTTGGGAATTTCTCATAGAGCTTAGTCTATCGCAGCCAGAAACTCTTTGAAATCGCTTTCATTGGATTTGGGGATATGGACCGGGATTTGTGGTACACCCTTTGCGGCTAGTGTCAGGAATTCAGCGCGTCCGGCGCCAATTTCTATATTCTCCATCAAACCGATTCCGAGGATAGGTTGTTCAATCGCAGCAGCTGAGCTTAGCTTTTCTTCAACGCCTTGGCGCTTGGGCTGCTCTTCTTCGGGCAGCGCCTCTATATCTTTGATCTGTCCGTCAGGCTGCAACCACTGGAAGCTGAACAGCGAGCTTTGCCAGCTTTTGAGAACAGTCGGAACATCCACGAATACCGTTGTATAGTTTTCGTGGCGGCTGCCTATTGTGGCGTTGTCTATGAATTTGATTTCATTTAACGTGTTCATGATAGGATTTTATAAGAAACCATCTAACGAATAGTTAAGGGATTATGACAGAAATGGCCGTCAAACCACCCGAAATCATTGAAGTTGACGAAGATGCCGATGAAGTTAGCTGTGACGGCGGCGGCGGTGCGCTTGGTCATCCCAAGGTTTGGTATGTTTTTGAGGATTTAGACATGGTTGAATGTGGCTATTGCGACCGGGCTTTTATCCAAAAAAAGGCTCGTAAAAAGGCATGAAACCTCTTCAAACTTGATAAATCCAACCTCATATCTTATATAACTGACTATAGCGGTGCTGCGTATGTGGGCTGCTTATATGAACAACTCGCTCATGAGAGGAGAATGCTATGAATAGTGGCAGATTAGCTTTATTCGACAGCCCATTATTTCTGGGTTTCGATCAATTTGAAAAAACCATCGATCGTTTGCAAAAATCAGGATCGGATGGCTACCCCCCTTACAATATCGAACGCATTGGTGAAAACGGCCTGAGGATTACTTTGGCTGTCGCTGGATTTTCGATGAACGAACTTGATGTCGAAGCAGAGCACAACCAGCTTAGTATCCGCGGCAAACAAATTGATGATGAGGATCGTATTTATCTGCATCGCGGTATTGCTGCCCGTCAATTTCAGCGTAGCTTTGTTCTTGCCGATGGTGTTGAGGTTAAGGGAGCTGCACTTGATAATGGCTTGCTACATATCAATCTGGAACAGGTTGAACCTGAACGCGCTGCGCGTAAGATCGAGATTAAAAGCTCTGCCGGTAATGGAAAAAGTAAACCGCAGGCCATCGACCTGAAATCTGATTAAGCAGCTACGGCCCAGTCGGTGAGGGCTGATTCAACAGCTGTGCACATGGCTTTGGCATCTTTAGCATTAAGCAGCTGTTGTCTTAATTCCTTGCGTCGTAGTAGACGTGAGATGCGCGATAGGCGCTGGAGATATAACGGTCCTTCCTGCTCTGGGGAGAGGACCATGCAAATAAGGCTGACAGGTTCACCATCTATGGAATCGAACGCAACAGCTTCGTCAAGCCGTGCCAGCGCAATAAAGGGCTTATCTAGCTGTCTAAATTTTATGTGCGGAATGGCAACACCATCGCCTATTCCTGAATTGGCCGTTTCTTCCCGGCTAATTAAGTGATCAAGCAACTCAGGCTTTGATATGCTGCATACTGGCGCAGCTTTTTCAGTCAGAGCCTCAAGAGCCTGCCTTCGGTTGTTCACTTTCATATTGGGAATGATAAGATCAATCCTGATATCTTTTACAAAGTTGCGCATTTTAAACCCCACTGCGTCACACGTGAGGAGGAAATACACCCAAAGAAATAGAAAATCCAGTCCTAAATTTGGTGCAGCGCATTATTGCACAAAGCGGTCTTTACCGGGCGACTCAGGCATATACAACATATTTGATGTTCTGCACTGCAGGTTAAGACAGGAAAATATTAAGTGGATAATTTAAGCACTGCCGGTGGCTTGCTTTTTGCCGCCGTTATTGCCTTCGGGATCGAGCCAGCCGACATTACCGTCTGGGCGGCGATAGACCATGTTTAATCCCTCATGGCTTGCGTTGCGAAACAGCAAAGCGGACTGGCCGGAAAGGTCCAGGCGCATGACAGCTTCGGACACACTGAGGGTTTCAACGTCGGTAGACATTTCAGCAATAACAACCGGATCTTCGCCATGGGGGACGCCGTCATCGTTATTGTCCTGTTCGGGGGCTTCTTCTTCAACCGCCAGCGTATAATCACGGGCCTTAAGGATTTCGGCTTCCGGCGTTTTTTCGCTGCGGGCGTGATGATCGCGCAGGCGCTTTTTGTAGCGGCGTAAGCGCTTGGCGGCTTTTTCAGCAGCCTTATCGAAAGCGCCATAGGAATCGCCCGCTTCGCCTTCGGTGTTAATGGTGATGTTTTTGCCGACCAGATAGGAAATATGCACTCTGAAAACCCCGTGGCCGTGGCCTTCTTTTGAAAAAGTAACGGTAACGGCTGTCGCATGATTGAAATATTTCTGGTCAATATCCTCGAGCTTTTCAGTGACATGTGTGCGTAAGGCATCGCCGACGTCAATTTGTTTGCCTTGAACTGTCAGTTCCATATTAAATTCCTAAATTTGTGATGTGATCTAGGTATATTGTAGCAGCTTATGCATAAAAATTTCAAGCATCGCTCAGTTTGGCATGCCTAATTTTATTGCTTATTTTTCTTTTGTTTGCGGCGTTGGACAGAAGAGGGGATATGCATGGCTTCGCGGTATTTGGCAACCGTACGCCGTGCCATATCGATGCCTTCTTTATTGAGGATATCAACGATTTTATCATCAGACAGAATCTTTTTTTGATCTTCTTCGTCTATTAGGGTTTTAATCCGTGCCTTTACAGATTCAGAAGAATGCGTATTGCCACCATCCGTGCCGCCCAGCGCCGTAGAGAAGAAATATTTCAGCTCAAATATGCCGCGCGGCGTACCAATGTACTTATTGGTGGTGACGCGGCTGACTGTGCTTTCATGCATTTCGATCTCCTCGGCAATATCTTTCAGCGTTAATGGCCTGAGAAACTCAATACCATAATTAAAAAAACCATCCTGCTGCTCGATAATCTCAGCCGATACCTTAAGGATCGTTTGGGCGCGCTGGTCCATGGCTTTCACCAACCAGTTGGCCGAATTTAGCTGATTTGTGAGGTACTCTTTGTCCTTCTTGTCTTTGGTCTTGCTGGTGACTTCTGTGTAATATTCCTGATTAACCAGAACACGGGGCAGGGTTTCATTGTTCAGCTCCACCCGCCAGCCGCCGCCGAGATTTTTAGGTAGACGTTTCATAATTACATCGGGAATAGCGGTCTGGACAACCAAATGGTCGAATTCAGCGGCCGGTTTCGGATTAAGGCTGCGAATCTCCTCGATCATATCAGCCAGATAAGTATCATTAACCCCGCATGTGTTAGCCAAACCTTTCATATCGTGATCACCCAGCATATCAAGGTTTTCAAGCAAGGCACGCATCGGTTTGTCGAGTTTACCCTGTTCTTCAAGCTGCAATGCCAGGCATTCGGACAAATCACCAGCAAAAATCCCGGTGGGATCGAACCCTTTAAGCTCTTTCAATAATTTTTCGATGCGCTCCAGCGAACATCCCAGCCGTTCGGCCAGCTTGTCATGTTCGGTGCGTAAATATCCCGTTTCATCAATTTGATCAATCAGCAGCCCGCCAATCATGCGGTCGCGGCCATCTTCAAAAGAAACGAGCAATTGTTCGTTGAGATGCTCACGCAGGGTCTTGGGTTGCGACATGCGGTTTTCAAAGCTGTTCTCAGCATCTTCAAAACTTGCATTGCCACCGCTGCCGATATCAGCCATCGAGGATCCAGGATCAAAATCGCCGGAACTTGCCTCCTGAGTTTCGTTTCCTGTCCATGAATCGTCGAATTCAGCCTGAACCTCGTCTTTTTGCTCGGTAGCTTCGGGCGCATCCTCAGTCTCTGAGGCTTCCTCGCGCTCTCCTTTTTCCAGCAACGGATTTTGCTCCAGCTCTTCCTCAACAAACTCGCTAAGCTCCATATTATTAAGCTGCAACAGCTTAATCGCCTGTTGCAGTTGCGGGGTCATAACGAGTTGCTGGGACTGGCGTAAATCCAGCCTTTGCGTGATTTTACTCATAAGATCATTTTAGCACGAAATGGTGGAGATTATATCTTGAAATTCTCGCCCAGATATACGCGGCGGACATCTTCGTGATTAACGATTTCCTCGGGATCACCCTCCATCAGAACCCGCCCGTCATGCAGGATATAGGCACGGTCAACGATTCCCAGACAATCACGAACATTGTGATCGGTAATGAGAACGCCAATACCGCGGTCTTTGAGGTGCGAAATGAGATTGCGAATGTCTGCAACGGCGATCGGGTCAATCCCGGCCAGCGGTTCATCGAGCAGGATAAAATCAGGGCGCGTTGATAGCGCGCGGGCAATCTCGACGCGGCGGCGCTCCCCGCCCGATAGTGCTAATGCTGGCGTACGCCGTAAATGCTCAATGCCGAATTCGCCGAGCAGGTCTTCGAGCAAAATTTCCTGATCTTCGGCGCTGATGTCCTGCGATTCAATGACGGCTTTAAGGTTGTCCTCGACTGTTAATCCACGAAAGATTGATGATTCCTGCGGCAGGTAACTGATGCCCATGCGCGAGCGGCGATACATCGGCAGCGAGGTAATGTTCTGCCCGTCTAATTGAATAGTGCCGCCATCGGAGGCAATGAGACCCGTTATGATGTAAAAGCAGGTCGTTTTACCAGCGCCGTTGGGGCCAAGCAATGCAACAGCCTCGCCTCGCTCCATCGTCAGGCTGACGTCGCGCAAAACCGGGCGCTTTTTATAGCGCTTGGAGAGATGCTGAACGGTCAGTCCCTTCGGAACCGCCTTTAGCTTTAAGGGTCTTTTTGTTGTCATGAGCTTCCCAAACCTTTACTCAGAGCCAATCCTACACCAAGAGAGGCAAGCAGTCCACCGCAAACCCGCTCAACCCAATGGATATAGTTATCGAAGATATTTTTAACTCTTTTATGGGTGAGAATGCAGGACAGAATACCAAACCAGCCTGCCTCAACAATAACAGAGGTCAGACCGTATATAACCAGCATAAAAACCGGCGTATCAACGCCAACGAACTGTATATAGACGGCTGAATAAAAGACAACGCCCTTTGGGTTTAGAAGGTTGGTCAGAAACCCTATTTTAATCGCTTTAAGGCTTGATATTTCTTTATATTGCCTGGGCGTTACATTTTCGTCCATGACGCTGTTCTCCACTTTTTTGGCCATCAACCCTTTGATGCCTATAAAAACCAGATAAGCGGCACCTAGATATTTAATCATATTAAAAATAAAAGCGGATTGCGTAAGGATGTAAGCTGCACCAACCAATACCAGCGTGACATAAACGCTAACACCCATCCCTAGCCCCATGGCCGTAAAAACACCCCCTTTGCGCCCATAGGTGAGAGAGTTTTTGACCGTCACGACGAAAGCCGGGCCGGGCGAAAGTGTTGCTGTGATAGTGACAGAAGCTAGTAAAAGCCAGGCTAAAAAAAGATCCATTGTACCCGCTTCCTAATTACTAACCGCAGGCTTTTCTTCACTGCCCGGATAGAAAACGCCGCGGACACGGCCGCCATTTTGGGCGCTGCCGAACATTTTGCTGATATTGGTGTTCAAATTCACTTGCGCTTTTTCGCCCTCCAAAATATTCAACCCACGCTTTATCTGCACGCCACCGCTGAGTTCTGCAATATTGGTTTCGGCGTGGTAAATACCGTAAGCCCCAGTGATAACTTCCGTTGGCGTGGTGATCACAACATTACCAATGGCTTCCATCGAATCCAGAACGCGCTCGCCGGCGGCACTTTCCTTGAACGTAGCGGAAACCTTATTGGCTTCAACCGTATCTTCGAGCCGTGTAACTTTGGCGCGGCCAATGGCGCTGAGGCGGCCGTCATTAATCCAGTACTCAAAGCGGTCCTGCGCGGTGACGGTTTGATCAGGCCCAACCATTTTTAGGTTATCTCCTGTCATTGTCGCCAAACCGCTATCGAGATCGTAAACGGCCTTTTGACCATGGGCTGTTGTTTCATTTGATTTGATGGTGACCTGATCATCGGCGGTAAGTTTGGCAATCTCCATATCGCCCTTGGCATCTTCACGGTAATGCGCGGTGAGCTTTTGTGCTGCAATATTGGCTTCCCCTTGTGTTGCCACAGCATTTTTCTTGGCAATAAAAACTTTTTCTGTGCGGTGCCATTCGAGCGACTCATCAGCTGTAATTTCCAGCGGCTCGTCGCTTTTTCCGATAGACATTTCCTGCGCAAGAGCGGGGGCAGAAAAAATCAAAAATATAAAAAGGATGAAGTGTTTCATTTTTTTAATTTAAATCCTTCATAGCACTGTTCAAGATCAGCTTAGCAGGTCCGGTGAAAACAAGGCGACCGTTTTCATTGTTGGCCTTAAGCCCTTTGGCCTCTAGCGTTCCGGCTGGTCCTTGTCCGTATACATCATCATCTGACCAGGCCAGGCTTTGTTCGACATCAACGTGAAGCTTCGCGGTTTCCATCTGATAACCCTCGTCATGAAACAATTTTACATGACCCTCGAGCAAAAGTTTCTGCGTCTCCTGATGATAGGCCCCTTTGTCGGCTTCTACCGCAATCCAGTTGCCACTGTTTAAAAGCATATCAGCAACGGGCCGCTCCAAAATAACCAGTTTTTCATCTTCTTCGCCCTGAAGGGCGCGCTGGGCTGTTATCGTATAGGGTTGTTTATTCTCGTCCGTGCTTTCAAAACGTGGATTGACCAGCTCATTTTTACCAATGTCTTTTTCTGTGGTGGCTTGTTGTTGGACAGGGATAGCAATTTCTTCTTCCATCCTCGTCCATGTAAAAAGAACGGCGACAATAATCAAGGCTGTAAGGGGCAGAATCAGCCGCATCCAGCGCACAAACTTTGAGTAACTTTGGTTATAGCCTTTGCGCTCTTTTGGTGGTGCCGCTAAGCGTTCGCGACGCTCCTGGGTTCCCAGTTTTTTGTGCATCCAGTCAGAAGCTATATGTTCTTCGTCCATAATGACCTCAGGCAATGCCGGCCTGGAGACAATCCTGCAAACGGATCATACCGGTCAGCTTTCCATCGTTCGTGACAATAAGGCTGGTTAAATAATGCCCTGGAATTTTGGTCATTATATCCAGCGCCTCTACGGCCAGTGCATCACTTTCGATTGATTTGGGTCCGCTTGTCATCACATCGGTCACTGATTTTTGTAAAAGATCTGGTGCCATATGTCTTTTGAGGTCACCGTCGGTAACAATGCCTTTGAGGTTGCCTTTATCGTCAACAACCAGAACAGAACCGAGATTTTTTTCTGTCAGAACCAATATGGCCTCGTCCATTTTTGCGTCTGGTTGTACAATCGGAAGCGCGTCATAGCCGATCATGAGCTCTGAAACTTTCATCAGTTTTTGGCCCAGCTTGCCGCCCGGATGGAACACTTTATATTGTTCTTTGGTGAGGCCCATACGTTCCAATAATGTCACGGCCAGCGCATCACCCAGCGCCATCATCATGGTGGTTGAGGTGGTTGGGGCCAGACCGTTGGGGCAGGCTTCCGGTACATCCGGCAGCAACAAACATGTATCGGCATGTTGTGCGAGCGTACTCTTAGGATTGCTGGTTATAGCGATGAGATGAATGCTGTAGCGGCGTGTGTAATGGATCAAATCAGACAGCTCGGCGTTTTCACCAGAGTTGGAAAGCATCAGCACAACATCGTTACTCGTGATCATGCCCATATCACCGTGGCTGGCTTCGCCGGGATGAACGAAATAAGACGGCGTGCCGGTTGATGCCAGCGTTGCAGCAATCTTGCGGGCGACATGGCCGCTTTTGCCAATACCGGCAACGATTAGGCGGCCCTGAACGCCGCTGCTTTTCATGTCATGAATGGCCGTGATGGCATCGGCAAAACGAGTGTCGATAAATTTAGCGAGTTTTAAAAGCCCGTCGGCTTCGGTTTCCAGCGCCCGTATAGCGGTGCCTATGTCCTGATCTACACTGCTTTCGCTTTTCTTTTTTGTCAAAGCGCCCATATCCTAATGCTCAAAAATATCGGTATCTGCCCACCCGGCCAGATCTAGCGCCGCGCGTGTTTGGAGGAAGTCAAAACAGGATTGTGCCAGCTCCACCCGTCCTTCGCGCTTAAGAATTTCATCGAACTTTTCTTTTAGGGCATGGAGGTGGTAAACGTCACTGGCGGCATAGGCTTGTTGTTCCTGTGATAATTCGGTCGCACCCCAATCCGAGGATTGCTGCTGTTTGTTTAGCTCTACGCCGAGGAACTGCTTGCATACATCACGTAGGCCATGCTTGTCCGTGTAGGTGCGACATAATTTCGAGGCCGTACGCGTACAGTAAACCGGGCCACAATCGATATCGAGATAGGCTTTGATCGCGGCCAGATCAAAACGAGCGAAGTGAAATATCTTGAGGGTCTTTGTGTTAGACAGCAGAGCCTTTAAATTCGGGGCATCATATTTTCCCTGCTCAAGTTGTACCAAGTGCGCGTTTCCATCACCGGAAGAAAGCTGCACAAGACACAAACGATCCCGCAGGGGGTTGAGTCCCATGGTTTCACTGTCTACAGCGACAATGGACCCCAAATCGAGGTTATCGGGTAAATCGCCTTTGTGTAGTGTAATGCTCATAATCAAACCTTATTCTTATGGCTTGCCAAGCCGTAGCAGTGATACGTCCGCCTTCGCTGCTTCACAGCTACGGCGTGACAGCCTTCTCGTAACCGGCGCTTCGCGCCGTAACTGCGAAGGCTGGTGCCCAGGAAAGGACTTGAACCTTCACTCCCCGAAGAGAACTACGACCTGAACGTAGCGCGTCTACCAATTCCGCCACCTGGGCCTGTAAAGTACTAAAACAGTAGGAAACTCTGTAACTTAGTCCACCTAGATTGTCAAACAATCGGTGCCTTGAGGCTTTTATTATTAATGCTTTCGCTTTATGCTTTTATTAAGGATCATAGGGCAAGTTAGTTACTGATTATTATTGTTATCACGGGTCTGACCTAAAAAAGGGCAAAACAATGAAAATACTGGTTGTTGACAGGGATGAGCTTTCTACCCAGCTGATTAAGTCCAAGCTTGAGCCTTTGGGGCACGAGGTTGTTGAGGAAAAGGTCAAAAACAATGCCGTAGAGCGTCTGGCGGAGGATCAGTATGATATGATCTTCATTGATCCCAGCCCGCTTACCAGTGCACGCCCGGTTATTCTTAATATTCGCCGTGCTACGGGCCATTATCCCTATATTGTCCTCACATCACCGGACGCTTTGCGTGAAGATGCCATTAAGGCCGGTTGTAATGACGTGCTTGCAAAGCCCCTGGATTCAGAGGCACTGGATGAAAAACTTGAAAATGCCAAAAATCTTCTTTCTCTTGTCAGGAGGATTGGTGACGATTCAGAGGATTTCCCCAGTGCTGGGGGCGTCATAGCCAAATCAGCCTTTAACCAGCTTTTCCTTTCGGCCATAGACCGTGCTGATCGCTACGGCGAACGGACATTTGTTTTGTTTATTTCCATGAGGAACTACCAGAATATTTTAGAAATGGACGGAGCTTATGCCGCTGATTACGCCGTGGCCAAGCTGTCCCAATACCTTGTGCGGTTGCGTCGCCAGAGTGATATTATCGGTCAGACGGCCAAATATGAATACGCTTTGCTCTTACAACGGCCAGCTTACGATACGGAGCCGGTGGAAGCTGCCAACCGCTTTGCGGAAACGCTGGGCAGTTATGATGATATTGTTTCCTCAGGGGCCGCAGAAGTTGAAATCGTCGTAACCCTGGTTGATTTGCCGGTCGGCTCAAAACTTGTCGAGCATGTCATTTCACACGAAACCAAAACAGCCGAGCAGGGCTAAATAAGCAGAACTTGTCTGATCTCATAAGACTTTACAGAAGATAGGAATAAAATCCTTGACTTTAAAGCGCTATTACTGTATTTCATAAATATCAACGCAACCATTGCGTCTAGATCAACCCGCCTAATGGCGGGTTTTTTCTTTTGTAACTAATTTCTAACAATAATAGGAGATAAACAATGTCGACTTTATTACCTCTGGATTCAGACAATAACCCGATCCCGGCGCTGCGCCTCAAAGATAGCGCCGCCCATAGTATTGCTGCTGCTGCCACCTCCGCACGCAATACAACTGCTTTTGATGATGATACCAAGGTGGTCAGTGTTTTTGCCGATGTGCCGGTTTATATCAATTTTGGCGGCTCAACCGTGACGGCGACGACGTCCGATCATTATTTCCCGGCCGGGGTCTATTACGATATCTCTGTTGGTGGGGGTCGCACAGGCCATTACACCCATCTGGCCGTTCTGCGCGTCAGCACAGATGGCAGTGTTTATATCTCGGAAAAAGAATAAAGAGCCCGGGTCCCCCTCCTCAAAAAAATGGGGAACGAACTGACGAAGCTGGATTCAGCAATGAAACCAAAGACTTGAAGGTGGATCTAGGCCGCGCTACGCGATTTTAGCGCGGTGGTAATGGTGCCGTCATCAAGGTAATCCAGCTCACCACCCACCGGCACGCCATGGGCCAGACGTGTGATTTTGACGTTACTACTGCTGAGCCGATCGGCGATGTAATGGGCGGTGGACTGTCCGTCGACGGTGGCACTAAGGGCGAGGATAACCTCCTCACACTTGCCTGCTTTACTGCGTTCTAGCAATTTTTGCAGGCGCAATTCTTCGGGTCCAATCCCGTCCAGCGCCGACAGCAATCCGCCGAGCACATGGTAAAGCCCCTTATAAGCATGCGTGCGCTCAATGGCCCAGACATCGCTAACGCGCGCTACAACACAGATTTTACTTTGTTCACGTTTGTGATCGCAGCAGATAGAACAGGGGTCGCGCATGTCGAGATTGCCGCAAATATTACAATCTTTGACGTTTTCCGCAGCCGTCTGTAAGGCCTTGGCCAGCGGCAGCATGGTGGTTCCACGCTTGTCCAAAAGATGAAGCGCAATACGCCGCGCCGAGCGATTGCCCAAACCCGGCAGACCGGAAAGCATGCGGATCAAATGGTCAAGCGGGCCGTCATTATGCATGATCTACTCGTTATAGCTGGGTTTGCCGCTATTGGGATTGAAATAGGCAAACAAATCACTGGGATGGGTAATACCGGTTTTAAGATAAAACAGCTCCACTTCCGTAATTAAGCCTTGCGGATCCACCACCCGCCATTTCTTCAAAGTCATCGGATCTTCCTTAAATGCAAGGGTAAGAGAGCCGGCCTCGGGATCTTCTTTTTGTGCCAGTTCGACCATTAGGAATTCTTCGTTGCGCTCCAGATTTTTGACCGTTACATCACCCTCCAAATCAAGCTCCTTGCGCAGGAAAAAATCAGCCATGGTTTGCCCGATGGGCGCATTGGTTTGCGCGCCCAATTCTGCGTCATAGAAATAGATAAAAAAACCATCGGCGACGACAAAATCCTCATTCGGCGGGTCGTATTCAAAACGCAATTTGCCGGGGCGCTCAAGATAAAACGTGCCAACGAACTGCGCGCCATCATGGGTGGTCTGCACAAACCGCGCCCGCGCGGTCTTGAGGTCCTGCAAATAACGCTCGACCTTTTTGACATCCTGCGCCCGGGCATCCTGCGCCGCCACAACATGGCTTTGTGGTGTTAGAGCCAAAAACGTAAATAAAATAGCGTAAAATAAGGGTTTCATCAGTCTTCCATAAAAAAGTTTATAGAGCTTATACGCTTGTAAAGCCTTTTACCCTTCGAATCCAGTTTTTGTTTCTGCAGGCCGGCTGGCCTGTTTTTTTATTTAAAAGGAGTTTTTTCATGAAAATTAAACTGAATAAGCCGTTTGGCTCCAATAGCGACGTCGATGAATTTGACGTTAAACAGATCAAAAAGGCATTGAATCGCCTCGGCTATTATATGCCTTTTGAAAAAATCGGCATTACAGGCATCCCAGATGCCGAAGTTTTTACCGCCCTGAAAACTTTTCAATCGGATCAGGGTTTAGAGCCCACAGGCACAGCAAAGCCCGATGATGAAACGGTTAAATCCCTAAGCAGCATCGCGGCCAAAAAGAAGAGCGGAAAATATATCTGGCGCACGGCCGGTGATGATCGCGTGCGCGGCTCTCACGCCGCGCTTGATAAAACCGTACGGGATTTATCCGACTCCCCCGACCCCGGCGAAGAATTTAACTGTCGTTGTTGGGCGGAGTTTGTAACGGAAGAAGGGCTAAAACAAAAGCTTATTAGTAAGGTTAATGGTGCAGCCAGAAAATGGACTGAAGAAGATTTCGCAGACCATTTTTATAATGGCAATGGACAAACTATCACTCTTTTACAAACTGGTTATCTTGGAGAAATCATCGAAAAAGCACGGGAAGTTATGTTTCACCGTGTTGAAGACCAAGTCGGTGATAAAATGCGTGAAATAAAATCCGGAAAACTGGTGTACACAACAGAAAATTCATACACTCGTCTCGGAGAAGTTTTCTGGGTTTTTGGTGGTGGAACCATACGTACCAAAACAGAGGGTATTGTAACAAAAAATGGAAATACACTTTCTATCGAAGCCACAGTCGACTATGAATATGACGATACATTTACAGATCCATTGAGGATTAGAGAGCACACACCTCTTGTTGGCACATCAGATCCTGACGAAGCTCCAGATTGGTATGTTAAATTAACCGATGCTGGTGGGACACACTTCCGCATTACGGATCGTTGGAAGACACGAATGACAGGGAGTATAAGCCTAAATAAAAAGGGCTAATATGCAAAAATTTCAAAAGGTATTAGTAACGGTCTTAAAGGTATTATTATCATAAGGCCTGCCAGTGGCGGATGAAATAAAAAATCATGAAAAAAGTATCCGTAAACAAAAAATGCCAAAAACAACAGGATAGCTAATAAAACTATAACTGCATATATTTTCAGCCCCCAAAATAGAATGCGTGTAACAATATCGCTTTTATAATTTTCTGTTATCTCTTTTGAAAACCGGCGATGATAAAAACGCCAGATAAGCAAACAAAACCCTGTGTATATACAGGCCGGAATCCATGCGGATATCATTGCTATTATATAGCTAAAGCCATCCCCGGCGTAATTGGCGCAATCCATCCGCCAGCCATTTGCAGGATCAGGGTCGAATGGATCTTGTTTAAAAGGCGCGTTACGAATATCCCATTGCAGATGAATGGCTAAATTCATGAGCGCATAGCAAATTCCCGCTGCAATTATTACCCTCCCGCCCCGCATCCATACTGGGGCGTTTGGAGAAACAGAAAAAATCATGACTGGAACAAAAATTAACCATGCAAAAAACTGATAATTCAGCTTCCCATACCATGGCCGGTTTGTAAGAAGTTCCTGACAGGGTGTTTCCGGATTTTTGTAGTTTTCTAAAGAAACATAGGATTGGGCTTTTTCTACCGCCGGATGAAATTCAAAAACCCCGACAACAATTAGTAATAATCCAACAATGAAAAGAGCTTTTTTCATGCATGGATCGTATCGATGAATGGACATTATATCAATGTGATAGATATGAAGGCTGTTCTCTAAACGTCACTAAAATCCTGGATCAGGACATCACGTTTTCCCGTCGCGCTGGCGGGGCTGATAACGCCTTGGCGCTCCATCTCTTCGACGATGCGTGCGGCGCGGTTATAACCGATTTGCAAATAACGCTGCACAAAGCTGGTTGAGGCCTTGCCCTCACGTGCGACCAGCGCTACGGCCTGATCATAAAGCTCGTCCACATTTGAGCCTCCCTCGCCCTCACCGAACATGGCGTTCATCACTTCACTGTCACCGAAATCTGACGCTTCCGTGACGCTCTCAATATAGGCCGGTTCGCTTTGTGCCTTCAGGAAATTCACAATATCCTCGACCTCACCGTCCGATACAAATGGTCCGTGTACACGGGTAATGCGTCCGCCCGGTGCCATATAAAGCATGTCACCCATCCCGAGAAGCTGCTCGGCGCCGCCATCGCCCAGAATGGTGCGGCTGTCGATCTTCGAGGTTACCTGAAAACTGATCCGTGTCGGGAAATTGGCTTTGATGACGCCGGTAATCACATCAACCGACGGCCTTTGCGTTGCCATGATCAAATGAATACCAGCCGCGCGCGCCATTTGCGCCAGACGCTGGATAGCGCTTTCGACATCTTTGCCGGCGACCAGCATCAGATCGGCAAACTCATCGACCACAATCACTATGTAAGGCAATTCTGTCAGATCCATCGGCTGCTCTTCATAGATCGGCTTGCCAGTTTCCGGATCGAATCCGGTCTGGATCTTACGCATCAAATCTTCGCCCTTCTTACGGGCTTCGGCTAAACGTTCGTTATAGCCTTCAATATTGCGCACACCGAGCTTTGACATCGCACGGTAGCGCTCCTCCATCTCCTGAACGGCCCATTTCAAGGCAACTACGGCCTTTCCCGGCTCTGTTACGACCGGTGAAAGCAAATGCGGAATATCGTCATAAACCGAGAGTTCCAGCATTTTCGGATCAATCATAATCAAACGGCATTTTTCCGGTGGCAAACGGAACAATAAAGACATCAGCATCGTATTTACGGCCACCGATTTTCCGGAGCCTGTTGTACCAGCCACAAGCAGATGCGGCATCTTGGCTAAATCGGCTAAAATCGGCTGACCACCAATGTCCTTACCCAGTATGAGCGGGAGTTTTGCCTTGCTTTTTTCAACAAGGCTGGAGGCCAGAAGTTCGCGCATATAGACAATTTGACGGGTCTTATTCGGCAACTCAATACCGATCACATTGCGTCCTGGCACAACCGCGCAACGTACTGAAACGGCTGACATCGAACGGGCAATATCATCACTCAGCGAAATCACGCGTGATGTTTTAACGCCTGGTGCCGGCTCCAGCTCATAAAGTGTGACAACAGGTCCGGGATGAATGCTGACGATATCTCCCTGTATATTGAAATCGGCGAGCACGTTTTGAAGCAGCTCGGCATTTTTGCGTAAAACATCCTCACTGGGCACGGAATCAAGGACTTCCGCCGGTGGCTCCTGTATCAAGGATAATGGCGGATATTCCCACTCGCCGGTATCCGACAGAGCAAAACGCTGCTGCGTATCCGCTGGAGCTGCCTGTTGTACTGGGTTTGCCCGTGCAGGCGTAACAACCGGAATGGTCGGTGGCGTTTTGGCAAGCGGTGCCTGCGGCGGCGGAGCGTAATTTTCTGGCGCATTCATCATCGGTGCCCTAATCACAGGTTCTTTTCTGGCTTGTGGCTTTTGAAACTTATCAAAGAACGTCATTTTGGGTAGTGCATGTTCCGGCTCGTTGTAATGGCGCAGCCATGCGTAAAAATGTTGGCAGATATTCAACATGAACAAAACACCGGTAAGCAGCCAATGCCGCGCTTCATAAAAGGCGAATGAAATTTCATCTCGGGTTACGGCGCAGGCATGGAGAAGGGTTGCAAAGGCAATAATCCCAGCCATCAGAGCAATGACAGCACTGCCCCAGCCAGAGCCAAGACTCTGGGCCAGAGAGACGATATGGCCCATGATAATGGTACCGGCGCTGCTCCCCAGATAAGGGTGAACCATCCAGTCCCCGGCCGGAATTTGTGCAAGCGCAATGGCGGTGCAGATAGAGGCAACCATAAGGCTAACCATGCGCGTCCATAACGGTGCCAACAAATGACGGCGAAACATACGAATGCCCCATATACTGAACACTAGCCCGATAATAAAGCCGCCTCCACCAAGGGTCTGGAGCAATAAATCTGCAATGCCAGCGCCCGGCGTGCCGCCCCAATTGGCAATATCTTGTCCCTGCGCGGCGGCCGTGTTCCAGGATGGATCGTTGTGGTTATAGCTGAAAAGTGCCAGAAGAATAAAAATTCCAGACACGAAAAGAAATCCGGCTGTCATATCGACGAAACGCCGTGCGGCAAAGGCTTGTACAAAGTCAGGCAGGAAAGAAAGCGCCGGACTTTTCTTTTTGCGTCCGCGTTTGCTGCGGTGTTTGATAATGCGGGCCTGGGCCATGATGCTCGTTTCTTGAATAAGAATGAATGGGACCCCTGAACAGGGCCGGGAAAAAATTATACTCCTAGAATACAAATCTTTGGACATAAAAACAAGAAAACCGTGGATTTAATGGGCAAAAAAAGCATTTATTAACGAAGTGTTAACCTTTTTGGGGCTTTATAGGGCGCATATTACGTAATACAGGAAAGGTAGGCCCATGAATCTTGCTCAGAAAAAACAGCAACAAGTCGTACAAATTTATAAAGAGCCGCTGACAGAATACCTCGTCTATGGCTATTTTTTCCCCGATGAATATGGTGATGGTCTGCATGGCTGGGAATTGGTGTTAAACACATCCAATAGTCACCGGGCGTTGAAAAAAGCCGAAAGGCTGCATGAACAGAAAAAATACGAGAAAATTGAAGTCAAAAAACGTGTAACAGACCCCCACCATAACCGCACCACTGGCACCACTATAAAAACTTATGAAACCAACCCAATACGCGAGACTGGCATGATGCCCCTCATCCTTTTGGGTCTAATATGTTGTATTTTGGCTTTTCTGGCCGGGCATTATATCTGGCCGCAATAGGTGTCTAACCCTACTATTTACGGCGCGCCGCCCGCTTCACTGCCCAATTCGCCCTGCGGGTCCTGCATGACAAGATCACCTATCTGGTTGTAGACAGCAGCATTCTCACTCATCTGTTCTTTTAGTGGCTCGTTTTGCTCTGCGAGCGTATTGAAAAACGTTGCAGCGTCTTTAAGAAGTTTTCCTGCCAGTTCTGCATGCGAGGTGCCATCGAGATCGCCGGTTGGGTTTTGCGAAAGCAGCGCGGCCATCTGATCAAATACATTAGCGTTTTCGCTCATTTGTTCTTTGAGGGGCTCGTTTTGCTCGGCCAGGGTGCGGAAGAACGCAGCGGCATCGATCAAAAGCTTGGACGCCAGTTCGGCATGTGAGGGCATAATAACTCCTTGTGTCAGTTTCCCTCACCCTAACACGGCAGTATTGTGCTAAATCAAGGAAGAATTTCACTTTTTGGGCTTTAACCGCTTTTCCTAAACTCATGTGCCGGATAAGTGCCGAGATATTTTACATCCTTGGCGTAAAATCCAAGCTCTTCCAGAGCCAGCTGTAATGGCTTGCTCTCTGGATGGCCCTCGACATCAGCGTAAAAGCTGGCGGCCTGGAACTGTGGGTCAACATAGGATTCGAGCTTCAGCATATTCACGTTATTGGTCGCAAAGCCGCCCAAAGATTTATAAAGCGCAGCCGGGATATTGCGGACTTCGAAAACTACGCTGGTGATGACGTCAATGCCTTCTTCATATTCTGGTATCTGCGGCTCCGGCGATAGAATCATAAACCGCGTTGTATTATGGCCTTCGTCCTGAATATCTTCTTCCAGGATATCCAGCCCATAAATCTCGGCCGCCAGTGATGAAGCAATTGCTGCATGTTCTTTTTCGTCACGCTCTGCCACCTCTTTGGCGGCGCCAGCTGTATCGGCATGGACGTGAGCCTGTAAACCCAGACTTTGTGTGTGTTTGCGACATTGAGGAAGCGCATGAACATGGCTATGGATATACTTTAAGCCTTCTTTCTTTGCCCCCTTAACACCCAAAAGCATATGACGGACCGGCAGAAAGAATTCTCCGATAATGAACAGGTCGCTACCCGGCATCAGGTGGTGTACGTCAGCAACTCGACCTGCGATGGTATTATCCACCGGAATCATGGCCAGGTCAGCTTTGCCCTGCTGCACTGCCTGAAAGGCATCATGAAAGGTTTCGCATGGCAATGTGTTCAGACCCTTAAAAACTGTGCGACAGGCGAGGTCCGAATAGGCCCCGAGCTCACCTTGAAAAGCAATGCATTTATATTGATCTGACATAACAAACCTTCATTTGTATTTTCCAGTTGAATGAATATACGCAAAGAGTATATCTATGTCGACAAAAGCGAGCTCTCTGCGTATATTTTCTTTAGAACAGGATTTTCGCCAACCAAAAGACACAGATTTCCATGAACAGTTTTGAATTCAATAAAATTTTTGCAGCCGTGCTTGTTGCCGGTATTACCGCCATGTTTGCAGGTTTTGTTGCTGAAAACGTTATTCATGCTCATGCACTGGAAAAAGATGCAGTGGAAATTGAAGGCGTTGAGAGTTCGGGCGGTGGTGTGGCGGTAGAAAAATTGGCTGAGCCGGTGTTGCATTTGGTTGCATCAGCGGATGTTGAAAAAGGTAAAAAACTTTCCAAGGCTTGTGCATCCTGTCACTCGTTTGAAAAAGGCGGGCCGGTGAAAACAGGGCCAACACTCTGGGGCGTTGTTGGATCAAGCAAGGGCGGCACATCCGGTTTTGGATATTCATCTGGTATGATGGAGATGGGTGGCAAGTGGAGCTATGCCGATCTGAATAAGTTTCTGTGGAAGCCGAAGAAGTTTGTTTCTGGTACGAAAATGAATTTCATAGGTTTGAAAAAACCCGAAGACCGCGCGGCAATGATTGCGTGGCTCAGGACATTGTCTGATTCCCCGAAAGCTCTGCCTGGTGATTCCGAAATTGCGGCTGAACAGGCCGATCTGGTTTTGCCTGAAGTGCTGGCGGAAAAAGTGGAAGATGCTGTTGAGATGATCGAGGAGATTGCTGAAGAGGCGGCGGATGTAACGCCGCATGCCGGTGATGAGGTACAAGAGCCAATCGCTGCAACACCGACAAAGAAACCTGTCATCGAAGAAGCGCCTTAGGAAATTCTTTCAGCGCCACGCCGGAAACGGCCGAGAAAATCAAATAGCTTAACAACTAGCTTTCAATCGCTTTATTAAAATACGGCTTCCAAAGTTTGATGCTGACCGGCACGCAGACATTCAACCAGAACGCGGTAAACATCAGTGTATAAAAAACTTCCGTGCTGAAAATTTGATTCTGAACATAGGCAATATCCATTACAACAAAAGCAAGCTCGGCACGGCCTAACATACCAAAACCGATCATCAGCGCTTCCTCGATTTTAAATCCGCCTGTATAACGAGCCGCCAGTGTTGCTGAAATAATTTGCGCAGCTACAATGCTAAGAAACAACACAGCGGTTTCGGGTATCACCGAAACAAAAACATCCCAGTCAAAAATAATTTTGGTGCCAAGCTCAACGAAAAAAACAGGCCCTATCCAGGAAAACGCTACGGAATCTATGATCTGTTTGGTGCTTTCATAAAAGTCCTTACTGGGATGATGGTCAAAGCGAAAATATTCTTCTTTTAAAATGAGCCCGGCCATATAAGCACCAACCGCCGGGTGAAAGCCAAATTTTTGGGCCAGCAAGCCAGAGAGCAAAGCTATCAGAAGCACAGTTAGAACCGATTGTTCACCTTCACCAAAGCTGAGTACATGCTTAATGCCGTAATGGCCAATCACCGGAACGCGTGCGAGCCAATGCGGCCCTTCATGCGGCAAAATCCACTTTGCAACGAACATAACGATCATAAAAAACCCGACGGCCTTTGCGACGATAAAGGCGATTCCTAAAACACTCAGGATGGCTTGCCCGCTGGCAAGCGGCACTAAAATGGCAACCAAAATAAGAGAGGCAATATCATCAAGAACCGCTGATGTCATGATGCCCGTGGCGGCTTTGGTTTTGTGCAGACCTTCGCTTTTAAGTGACACCATCGTTAGAGAAATAGCTGTAGCCGTCATTGTTAGGCCACATAGGATGGAAACATTAAAGTCGCTCCAAAAATAATCGGCAACAGCATAAGCGGCGCAAAATGGCGCCAGACCGCCGAATAAAGCAATGCCCCAGCTGCGCTTGATGCCTTTGATAAAGTTGGATGTGTTTTCCTCAAAGCCGAGAGCAAACATGATGACAATGATGCCGATTTCGGCAAAACCGCGAATAAACGGATCACCTTCATGTGGCAAAATGCCGATATTGACCAACACGGCACCCATAAAGAGGAAAAATAAAACGGGCGTGAGGCGGGTCTTGTGTGCGAAAACGGCGGCGATAAAAACCGAAGTCCAGATAATTGCCAGATGAAAAAGAGCTTCCAATTTAGCTTATCCCTTTTCTTCCCAGCCGCGCTCACCTTGCTGCCAGTACGTCACGCTATGCCCGGCGGTTTTGTACTCTTTCCAACGTCCGCGTGCGGCCTTGATAGCTTCGCCGTCATGACCATCAAGCATTTCACAGCACAAAGAAAAATCACCGGACATGGCTGTATTGCTGCCTTGCGTGACAATCAGGACATCGGCGTTGTTTGGGTTTTCATCTTTGCTGGAGAGCCAGATGGGTTGAAGTTCCGCGTTGCCGTCCTTCTTGCTGCCATGGGGCAGGAAGCTGTCGGGGTTATAGGTCCAGAGATATTCGTTGAGGCGCTGTGTTTGGGAATCATCAGCGGTTTTCACAACAATGCGGTGACCGCCATCGAGCGCTTTGGCCAGCAGCGTCGGAAGAACCTGATCCTGGCTCTGGCGCTCCAAATGGTAAAAACGAATTTCAGTCATGATTAATCTTTCGGTGGGTAGTGATGTTTGCAGCCCTGATAATCTTCGACCATAAATTCCCCCCCGTCAATTTTATCGTCGTCAATTTCTTCTACGTAGCTCGGTGTTAGCGGTACTTTGCCGTAACCATCGGGGATATCCAGCATATAGGTCGGTTGGGCGATGCCAGAGAGCCGCCCGAGTAATTCCTTCATGATCCGCTGACCCTTTTTGATCGAGCCACGAAAATGGCTGGTGCCGGGGGCGAGGTCTGGATGGTGCAGGTAGTAAGGCTTCACACGCAGCGCCGTTAACTGGCGGAACAAATCCTCCAGCGTCCCTGCGTCATCATTGACACCCTTTAGTAGCACCGATTGTGAGAGTAAGACGCATCCAGCTTTGTGTAGATAAGCCAGCGCGCGTTTAACATCGTCGGTAATTTCCTGCGCATGGTTGATATGGAGCGCAACATAAACCGCCTTGTCACGCTTTAAAGTTTTACAAAGTTCGTCCGTAATCTTCTCCGGGTCGGCAATCGGGACGCGTGTATGAATACGTATGATTTGTACGTGCTCGATGGCACAAAGATTATCAATGATAGCCGAAAGCTGGCGCGGGGAAAGGATCAGCGGGTCACCACCAGTTAAAATCACCTCCCAGATATCCTTATGGCTCCGGATATAAGCAAGCGCGCCGTCAATTTCATCCTGTGACAGGCTCTTTGTGCCCGGCCCAATCATCTCTTTTCGAAAACAATAACGGCAATAGACGGCGCAGACATTGACGACTTTGAACAGCACCCGGTCGGGGTAACGGTGGACGATGCCTTTGACGGGTGTATGGACGTCATCGCCAATGGGATCGCGGCGCTCAATCGGCAGAACATGAAGCTCCGCGTCTTGCGGAATATATTGTTTTGCAACCGGGTCGGAAGAGGCTGGCCCCTTGATCGTGTCGCGCACGGCTTTGGTGATGCGTACGGTCTGTTTTTCTAAAGTACTACTCATTTTTTCTCGTAATGATCGGCAACCAGCCGGTCGAGTACGCGCACACCAAACCCTGTTCCAAATTTGGGTGAAGTCGGCTTGTCTGATTTACGCCAGGCGGTGCCGGCAATATCCATATGGGCCCAGGCGGTCTTGCCTTCGATGAAATGCTCAAGAAATCCGGCGGCTGTACAAGCGCCAGCGTAACGGCCTGTCTTACCCAGGTTCTGAAGATCAGCGGTGGCACTTTCCATCGCAGTTTTCCAAATGGGGTCCAGCGGCATGCGCCAGAGTTTTTCACCGGTCGTAGCGCTCGCTTTTTCCATTTTCTCCCAAAGCGAGTTGTCATTCACAAAACTGCCGCAATATTCATGGCCCAGCGCCACCATCATCGCACCTGTTAAGGTCGCCAGATCGATAATCATGCGCGGCTTGTACGTTTTTTGTACGTATGTCAGGCAATCGGCCAGCACAAGGCGGCCTTCGGCATCGGTATTAAGAATTTCAATCGTTTTTCCTGACAGGGATTTAACTATATCGCCTGGTCGGTACGCTTTGGCCGAGGGCATATTTTCCGCCAGTCCAACAATGCCGACAACATTGGCTTTGGATTTTCTGAGCGCCAAAGACTTCATCAAGCCACAAACAGCGGCCGCCCCGCCCATATCCATTTTCATTTCATCCATGCCACCAGCGGGTTTGATCGAAATGCCACCAGTGTCGAATGTGACACCTTTGCCGACAAAAGCGACAGGCGCAGTTTTATCGCTCTTATTGCCCTTCCAGCGCATGATAACCATTCTGGGTGGCTGGTCGGAGCCCATACCCACGGCAAGGATCGCGCCCATACCGAGTTTTTTCATTTCCTTTTCGTCAAGGATTTTAACCTCGACGCCAAGCGGCTTCAGCTCATTTTGAAGAGTTTTGGCAAAATGCGGCGGGTGCAGCGTGTTGGGTGGTTCATTGACCAGATCACGGGCAAAAAATGTTCCTTCGGCGGTACTGTTCAAGGTTTTGAAAAGGGAAGCGGCTTTGGCTTGTATCCCGACCTGTACCCCTACAGCTTTCAAGGCACCCTTATCTTTCTTCTTGGATTTATAGCGATCAAAAGTGTAAGAGCGCAGCTTGATACCATTACCAATATGTGCGGCCAGTTCGGCCTCGCTTATCTTCTTCAGCTTTGTATGGCCATCAATGAGTAATGTCACTTTTTCAGCGCCAGATTGCTTCAGCGCTATGTAGAGTTTTCCGCCAGCGTCTTCGGCTTTTAACGGCTCTAGCATGGACGCATCGCCCAGACCTAGCAGCACGGCTTGTGCAAACGGGGACTTTGCTGGCAGAGAAAGCGCCAGCGTTTCACCGTTTTTACCCGAAAATTTATTATGGTTTATAAGGGCTTGTTTGATAAAACCGCCTGTTTTTTTATCAAGGGCGGCAGCCTGAGGGCCAAGTTTTTTGTTGCTATAAACGACGATAACCGCTGTGTCCGCGTCTTTGCGCGCTGTTTTCGAAAAGGTAATTTTCATGCCCATAAAGCTTTTCCCGTTGGTTTTAGAGGGTTCATACTGATATACACTATGTTCTTGTCGTAAACAAAGACAACAGAACATATGAAGATTTTTGATTTTTATCTGCTAAGAAATTTATCCGTGGCGACTATATTCATCGCCGTGACGCTGGCTGTTGTCATTTTTCTAACGCAATCTTTGAAATTTCTGGAGCTGGTGATTAATTCCGGCGCCTCCAGTTTTTCTTTTTGGCTCCTGACGATGTTGGCTCTGCCGCGCTTTTTTGAAATTATTTTACCGCTGGCTTTGATGGCGGCCACGGTCTTCATTTATAATCGCATGACGATGGATTCAGAAATTGTTGTTATGCGTGCCACAGGCGCTTCGCCGATGTCTCTGGCAAAACCGGCTCTGGTTTTGGCCATGGTTGTTACAGTTTTGCTTTGGAGTATCACCATGTGGGCCTCGCCAAAATCTCTGAGCAGCATGCAGCAAATGCGGCAGGCAATTAAATCGCAATTTTCAACATTGCTGTTTCGTGAGAATGTTTTTAACTCAATCATTCCGGGGCTTACGGTGTATATGCGTGAAAGGACGCCAAGTGGTGAAATGCGTGGTCTCATGATTCATGACAGCCGTGAGGAAAGCCGCAACCCGTCGACAATCTTGGCACAACGTGGCGTCGTTGTGGCCACCGATGAAGGCCATCAGGTTCTTGTTTATGATGGTTCGCGGCAGGAATATGATCCGAAATATGATGCGCTGCACCGTCTGAATTTTGAACGTTATACGATTGATTTGCCGGATAGTGCTCCGGTGCAACAGCGCTGGCATAAACCTGGTGAGCGCACAATTTTTGAATTAATTAGCCCCGACATATCTAACAAACGTGATCTCGACAATCTTCGTAATTTTAATATCGAGATTCATCGTCGTATAAGCGCGCCGCTTTTGGCGTTGGTGTATACATTAATTGCCCTTAATGCGTTGCTTCTTGGTCCGATGGATAGGCGTGGGCAGGGTTGGCGTATTGCGTTGGCGATTGGTGCCGTCGTCGTTATACAGGGTCTATTCCTGGCGGCCTACAATGTGGCCCATAGTGTTGCCGATACGGTGCCGGGTGATGCGGCTGTCGTGGATCCTAATTTAATGACCGGAAAAAACTGGTTAGGGTTGTTTCTAATGCATGCATTGATTTTAATTCCGTTGGTTGTGAATACGTTTTTTTTGACTGGTGCCAGTGAAAAAATAAGGCGTAAGCTTTTATACAAAGTGGGTGTTAAACCTCTTTCGGTTGAATCATCAGAAGGTGCAGCATGAAAATTACAACAACGCTGAGCCGTTACCTTGCGCGCACCTATTTCATGAATATGTTGCTATTACTTCTTGCCCTGCTGGCCGTGATTTATCTGTTTGATACGGTTGAACTTATTCGCAGGGCTGGTAAGCGTCCTGATGTTCCGCTAACTCTCGTGTTACAGATGAGTTTGCTGAAGCTTCCTGAGGTTGGCCAGTTGCTATTTCCTTTCGCAATTTTGTTTAGCGCTATGTTTACTTTTTGGCAGCTAAGCCGTCGCTATGAGCTGGTTGTGGTCAGGGCATCGGGTTTTTCAGTGTGGCAGTTTCTGGCCCCTGTTGTGGGTGTTGCAGTTTTTATCGGTATATTTCAGGTGACGGTTTTTAACCCTGTTGGTTCACTCCTCGTTAGTAAATATGAACAACTTGAACAAATTCACTTAAGTCGTCAGAAAAACCAAATTGCTGTTTTCAAGGAGGGGCTTTGGCTACGTCAACGCGCTGATGGTGGCAAGGAAGGTGAAAACGCTAAGGATAAAGACGGTGGCTATGTCATTCTTCACGCTGCCAAAATCAAACAGCCGCATTGGGTTCTCAAAAATGTGACCGTTTTATATTTCGATGAGAATGATTGGTTTGAAAGTCGTGTGGATGCGAAGCAGGCAACGTTGGAAAAAGGTCGTTGGCTGTTTAGTGATGTAATGATCTACAAAGTACAGGAAGAAGTTCGAAATGAAAATTTTTATGCTCTACCGACACAACTGACGCCGGAGGATATTGAGGAGAGTTTTGCTTCACCTGAAACCATGTCGTTTTGGCGTCTTCCTGGTTATATCCAGACCTTGGAAGAAACCGGGTTCGACGCCACGCGTTTGCGCGTTTATTACCAAAGCCTCTTATCACAGCCTTTGATGTTTGCAGCGATGGTCTTGTTGGCTGCGACCGTTTCAATGCGCCCTCCGCGTTTTAGGGGCGGAATGGTATTGTTTGCTTTAGGGGTATTTATCGGCTTTTTGGTCTTCTTTATGTCTAGCTTTTTGCAGGCTTTGGGTGCCTCTGGCCAGATACCCACAATCCTTGCAGCATGGTCACCGGCGCTGATTTGTTTTCTTTCAGGGGTTGGGGTCATGATGAATCTTGAAGATGGATAAATTTAGTTTTGAATAATCACTTTAAGGCTTTATATTTATAAAGGAATTTTGTACAACCACACGGTGGAGATCTAGGCTAGTTTCTGTAATATATTAACCGGATAGTAAGGACGAAATGGTTTACTTGTTACGGGTGAAATTAAAGAAAAATAATGATGGGAAAAGTTATGTTTAATACTAAGGCGGTGGCTCTTTTAGAGGGTGGTAAAACTAGTATAATTCTGGTGATGTCAGTATTATCATGTCTGTTTTTGGCGTCGTGTTCCAGTACAGCCGAACATCCAATTATGGCGGGTGATATTATCATCGATGACCCGCTGGAAAACCATAACCGCCGTATTTTTGCATTTAATGCTGCTGTTGACAACGCTGTTATCCATCCAATTGTAGAAGGTTATAGAGCGGTTGTTCCGTCTCCGGGGCGCACAGGCGTGAGGAATTTCCTTAGAAATATCAAAAGTCCGGTAACTTTTGCCAACCAGGTTCTTCAAGGCGATTTGCCCGGTGCTAAAGATGTGGTTTTGCGCGCAGTAATTAACAGCCTGGTTGGCCTTGGGGGCCTTTTTGACGTTGCTGGTTCCGAAGGCATAGAATATGAGCCGGAAGACTTCGGTCAGACTCTTGCTGTTTGGGGAGTTGGTCATGGGCCCTATATGGTTGTACCGTTTTTAGGGCCTTCCTCCATCCGTGATTATGCAGGCTATGCGGTTGACTCTTTTGCTGACCCGCTACGCTGGTATCTTCATAACATTGATGAAGAAGGCATATATTACGCCAAAGTCGGTTTGGAGTATCTCGACCTCAGAGAATCCCTTATTGATGTTCTGGAGGACCTTGAATCCAGTTCAATCGACTATTATGCGGCGGTTCGGGCTACGTACTATCAGCGTCGTGATGCTCTTATTAGAGATGAAGACCCTGAGAGTGCGCCTGCGTTCCCAAGTTATGATGACTTTTAGGGGTTAGTCGCTAAATTATCATTGATTTGTCGTCGTTGTCCTATTATATCAATAGCTTGTGCTTATGTTTCTGAAGGATAGATGACAATGTTAGCCAGAAAATTTGCTGTTCCCTTTGTGTTACTGGTCCTTTTGGGCAGCTTTTGTACGACTAACGTACAGGCTGGTGATAAAACGGCTGGGGCAGAGGCCTTTGTTGATAGTATGGCGCAACGTGCTATTGATTTTTTGGGTGATGAAAGCATCACGCATGATCAACGTCAGGCCAAATTTAAAAAGCTCCTAAAAAGCAGTTTTGATATGAAGACAATAGGCCGTTTTGCTTTGGGGCGGTATTGGCGTACGTCCAATGATGCGCAGCGCAAGGAGTATCTTAAATTATTCGAGAATATGGTTGTCGAGGTTTATTCCAGCCGTTTCGGCGAGTATAAAGGCCAGACGGTTGAAGTGCGTAGCTCACGCGCGGATGGTGAAACTGATTTCATTGTCACCTCCTATGTTTTACCCGTTGGCAGTGGTTCCGAGATACAAGTTGACTGGCGTGTCAGACATAAGGGTGGTCAGTATAAGATTATCGATGTTATTGTTGCAGGCGTCAGTATGAGCGTAACGCAACGTTCTGATTTTGCATCCGTGATCCAACGTGGTGGTGGCGAAGTAAACGTACTTCTTGCTCATTTGCGCAGCGAATAAAATCTCAACTTTTTTTATCAGCCACCAACAAGATGTGGAAGTGTGCCCTGTAGTGTCCCTGAGGCCTGGGATACGGTTAATTGCCCACCTCTATAAACTTGGCTGCTAAGCTGGCCGGCCGGATCTCCAGCACCTTCCTGGAAGGTAGAAACCGTAACGCCTATCCAGCGCAGAATATTATTAGGCACTTGATCTATCATTTTAAAGACGCCTTGTGCAATCATGTACACAATAACGACATACATGGCTGTAAAGAAAAATTCATCTACAGGCGCACGGTAAAACTCCATCTTTCCAGGATTTGCTACCTCCTCCCGTGCGTCAAACCCCCCGACATTACTAACGACAATATCAAATAGTTGATTGAGGACAGTAACTAGGGAAGAAAATATTATGATACTGCCGAGCATTCCAAAAACAATGAGAGTGGGCCGCAAAAGTATTTCAAGCAAAAGGTAATAGCCATTTGACGCATTGCGCCCGGGAAGGCCTTCCCCGTCAATATGAATGTGAGCAAGTGCCCATAGCGGCATGGCAACAATCGCTTCAAAAATACTTTTAATCCAGCCGCTGACTGCAAAAATAAAATAAATAAAGGGTAGGAAGGGCAGTACATAATAAAGAATAACACCCATGGTGATCGTCATTTGTACAAAAGAGAAGAACATCCCGCCGGTTACAGCAGACAATTGCCCTACGGCTGGCCCAAATAAATCACTTAACCCGCTACCGACTGTTCCGCCGGTTGCGATCAAAGCATTCCTAACGGCAGCTTCTATCATGCCTTTACCAAGTGAGCTTAGTTGAGCCAGAGGATGGGTGGTTGGGTTGTGGCGCATGTCAAAAAGTCCAGAGGTGCCAAAAATGGTATTGATCGTATCAATGACTATGCTGCCCGTCATTTTACTCTGTGATGTTTTGCCGACGTCATCTTCTATCCAGAAGGTATATCCGGCGTATAGTGCTGCAGCAATATCTTGACCGTATGGGTGACCGTTCAAGTCAGCGAGCTGGCCGTTGGCCAGAAGGGGGTCGTATATACCAGCGCCTGAAACAGCTTCACTTTCCATACGATGCTGTTCATAAATCTTTTCCATGACATATGGGTATTTACTAGCCCGTGGAATGTTCATAATAGCAGTTGTAACGGCACCGTTCATTTGGGCAATACGGTTATACCAGATGGCAGCACCCGCCCAGCCTTTCTCAAGCAATTCATTCGGGACCGTAAAGTCCCCGTTTAGAACCTGCGTATTTATTGCCGTGGCAATGTCATCTTTTGCATCTTCAAAGAAACTCATCTGATCTGCAATAAGTACTAGATCCGGGTAATCTGGACACCCTAAATCCTGGCCAATAGGAAAAGTACGTCGCAACATACACTCTGCAAAGTCTTTCTGATATTCTTCGTACCACATGTCCATAATCATCTGATAGTAAATCAGCTGAATTTCGATTGAGCCAGGTTCAACAATATCAGTAGGCTGAACTGTTATTTCCCCGCACCAGGGGAAAACATATCCTTTTTGCTCGGGGTATTTGGTAGGCCTGCCTCCTGCAGCATAACCTGGGTCAAGTTCGCCAAAACGAATAATAATAGTTCCGTTTTTTGCAAAGTCCAAAGCCGCATTAAAGTCAGCGCCGAAAAATTCCATCTGGTCGACGCCGGTCGTATGTTCTCTGACAATATAGCCTTGAATATCAAGACCGTTTGCTGCCCCTTCGGCAATCTGGCACATTTTACTCGTAAAAAGAAATTGGTTCAAAGCCCCAAGTTCAGGAATATTCGGCGTGGCTATCAAATCTTCCAGCTGACCAAGATAGGATCCTGTCAAGGCGTCATTAAACCGGCCCCATGAGTTGCTGGCCATATTCGATCCCCATTTGGCGGTCCATAATGTAATGATTTGGGCGCCATTCAGACCTGCAACATGTGGCTTGCCGTTGCCGCCGATTGGAACGTTGCTGTTAGTAATATTCAAAGGAATAATGAGTGCAAAAAACACAATGATTCTAATCGGGAACCATGCCTTATTAGTACGTTTCCCAAATGGCGTTCCTTCTGCAATAGTTTCACCGACGATTGTAACAACATAATAGAGAAGGACCAAAACTGCGACTAGAACAATGCCCATTGAGTAATACTGCAAGAGTTGGTGCAAAGCCGTGTGCAAAGCGTTAGGGTAAGGCGTTACGGGAGGTAGAGGATTGCCACGAATGTCTTCGCAAGGGGTCACTGTAGAGACACATGAATCAAAAAAGCCGTTCATGCCAAAGACACGATCTAGGATAATAAAAGCCAGGTCTTGCTCAGGCCCCCGAGAATATAGGGTGGGATTTGTAAACCAATCGGTAAAAGGTACAAGTCCTAAAGCTAGGGCTGGACCTGTTAACAGGCCAACAAAAAGAAGTACAAACTGCACCAGCAACAAGACAACCCCGGCCAAAATCATAAAAAATACGAAGATCTGGTCTATATTCTTTTTACTGAAAACAAGGTTGTTGGAGGCTTCGGCGATGACATGACGAAGGCCATAACGGCCAATATTTTCAGGGTAGGTATAAGGATGGTTTGCCGGCAAGAGCCGAACGTTTTGATAGATAATCGCAATAAAATAAGCTGCGTGGTAAAACCCGCTTCCCAGTAAGGCGCGAATGCGCGGCCAGAACCCTGGTAACACCACTAATTTTGCTATTTGTCTTTTTGTTACTGCCATTACCTATCATCAAAAATAATAAACCGTTATCCTATATTACCCCTTAAATAAACTTTTCAGTCCACCACCCACATTGCTCAGAGTTTGCTGTGCACCAACAGAGGCTGTGCCGACCAGGCTTGATGCTGCATCCTCGCGTTGGTCGTTAAAGGTGGCAACACTTTGTCCCATCCATCTCAAAATATTGTTGGGAATCATATCAATCAGTTTGAATGAAGACATAGCCATCAGGTATACAATGATTGTATAGATCACAGTGAAGAAAAACTCGTCGACGGGCGCACGATAATACTCAATTTCTGTTGGCCCGACATTTGTTAACTCAGCACCCACATCAAAACCTGTCAGATTCTTTGTTACCAGGTCGAAGGTTTGATTGAGAACCGTGACAAGAGCAGAAAATACCGAGATACTTGCCAGCATGCCGAAGATAATTAAAATTGGCCGCAGAAAAATCTCGAATATCAGGAAATATCCGCTAACGGCTGCCTGGCCCGGAAGACCGTTTCCATCTATGCGCAGATGAGCGAGTGCCCAAAGTGGCGCACCGACCATAGCTTCGAATATACCTTTAACCCAGCCGCCTACGGCAAAGTAAAAATAGATGAATGGTAAAAACGGCACAACATAATACAGGACAAAGCCGGCGGTTAGGCCGATTCCGGCAATGGTTATCAGAAATTGCGAGGCTACTGCCGATAGGGATCCTACATAAGGCTTCATAATACCGGCAATTGAACCACCGGCGCCCCCAAGTGTGGCAACGCCTAAATTACGGATGGAGCTTTCCACTAAGGCACGGCCGACACCTACGAGCTGGGCAAGCGGGTGCACATTCGTGTTGCGGCGCATGGAATAAAGGCCGTCCGTACCAAAAATAAGGTTAATCGTATCAACAATAATATTTCCTGTAGGATCAGAATGAGTTGTGCTAGCGCCATCGTCATTTTGCCAGAATTGATTGGCTGCAAACAGAATTCTTGACATGGCTGGATCTTCGGGTCGCAGGTGCGGGATATCTTCACCATTGGCAAGAATAGACTGATAGATATTGTCTATGAACGTTTCCTGGTCAGCCTGTTCCTTTTTATGTTTGATGTACTCCATTACAAAGGGATACTTAGAAGGTTTGGGAAGATTAAACACGGCGGCATTCATCGAGCCGTTCATTTCGGCAACGCGGTTATACCAGACGCCGGCCCCACCCCAGCCTTTTTTTTCTATGAACTGATCCATATCCCAGGTTGGTGATGTTGCCTGTGCCGCTAGAGCAGCAGCTAAAACCGGCTCTATATCGTCCTCAAATTCATCTACTAACTGTCCCTTTAATGCCTGGTCAGGTAATGCTACGGTTGTATCTTTCTCCCATGGGCCGTAATACTTGACCGTATTTTCAGGAAAATCACCAAATTTTACAGTGGAAGTCTCGTACCATAATTCTCGAAGCGTATTCCAGTAAAATTCCTGCAAAAGTTCTGCAGCAGGTTCTGCAACGCCGACATTGCGCGGGTCGTGAAGCGTTATCGTAATTTCGCCGCAAAACGGTTTAACAAATCCCTTGTACCGACCGAACTCATTTTGGTCTGGCCCCGTGCCGAACACCATTGTTAAAATGGTTTCTCCCTTTGCAAAAGTCATGGCGGCATCGTAGCCAGTGCCCGGATGCACCGGCATGGAAGGCGGGGTTTCTGTTGGGCTTCTAACAAGATAAGGTCGGATCGCTCTCTGGTTTTTTTGCAATTCTGCTATCGAGCAGACTTTTGCGACGTACATTAATTGTAACAATCCACTGACTTCGGGAGTATTCGGTGTTGATACAAGATTTTCTACATTTCCAAGGAAGCTATCTGAAATGCTTTGGTTGAACAATAACCACCCATTATTTGCAAAGCCGGAGCCAAATTTTGCGGCGTAAAGCACAATATATTGTGATGAATTCAATCCATACCCGACCGGGATCAGAAGACCGAAGGCAACCACGATACGAATAGGTGCCCAGACCTTATTAAAGCGTTTTCCAAAGGGTGTGCCTGTCTGGGCTGTTTCAGCCAGAATTGTAATGATAAAATAAGAAGTAATAAGGACGGCTACGAACAAAAGACCAAGGCTGTAAAGCTGAAACATTTGATGCAGCCCGGCATGTATCGGAAAGGGAAAGATTGTATGAGCGTTGGGTGATAACGGACCAACTTTCTGGAGCGGATCTATATCAAGAATTGGGTCATTGTTCATGTCCTCACAAAAAACAGAAGTCGATATACAGGAATTAAATATTTCAGGGACGCCAAAAACCATATCAAGCATCATGCCGGCTAAATTTTGTTCCTCTGCCGCCGGCTGCATCAGGAAAAACCCGGCAAAGCTGACGGGTATTGTAGCGGCAATGGCGGGCCCCAGGAAAATGGACAGCCCAAGCATACAGAGCTGCACAAACACCAGGACCATGCCGACCAAAATACAGACGAATAAGACAATCTGATCTATATTTTTTGTGCTTATAACAAGGTTATTGGCGGCTTCACTGATAACATGACGGATGCCAAAACGTCCTATATTGGCCGCGTTCACGTAAGGGTGATGCGCGGGCAGCAATCGCACGGTCGCATAAACAAGAGCGATAAAATAAGGAATATAATGAAAACCAGACGCAAAAAGATCCCTCATCCGCGAACGTATCTGCGGCATGACAGCATATTTTATAATAGCTTTGCGTGGTATTAGTAACATCATTCCTTATTTCTCTTCTCTTTCTTTAACTATTTTCAATTAGCTACGTTTCATCAGATAGATTCCTGTCTCTCACAGTGCGTGCTCTATCTGCGAATGCCTCCCTTCCTGCTGCTGCATCTCGTGCTCTCTCTCTTGCCGCTCCCCTTGCTTCTGCTGCTTTTATTGCAGATGATTCCTTTCCTCCTCCTATTATATTTCCAACGGCCTTACCGGTCCCTTGAGACGCTCTTTGAATAGCGCCCGAAAATTGATTGCTAATAGAGACGCCGCCCAGAGCCGCGTATTTCGTCAGGCTTTCTGCCGGGTCCTGATTGATATCACTAAAGGAAGACACACCTGTACCCATCCAGCGCAGGATGTTATCAGGTAGTTTGTCTATTAATTTGAACGAGGCTGTAGCCAGCATATAAACAACCATGGTGTATATGATGGTGAAGAAAAACTGATCAATAGTACTACGTTTGAACTCAATACTACCTACAATAGTGTAAAAGTTTGGGTTGTCATTATAGCCTGCGAGGTTTTCAGTAACAGAATCCCATATGATGTTAAGAATACGAACCTGCGCCGTAAAGATAGTGATGGCAGCAATCAGTCCAAAGATTGTTAAAATGGGTCTTATAAAAATTTCAAATATCAGGAAATATCCGTTCATTGCAGAATCACCTGGCAGGCCTTCACCATCGATCCTTAAATGCGCCAGAGCCCAGAGCGGTACACCTACCATGGCTTCAAAAATACTTTTAATCCAGGAGCCAACGGCAAAGTAAAAATAAACAAAGGGTAGGAAAGGCAGAACATAATATAATACAACCCCGGCCGTCAGGCCGACGAATGCGATTGACGAGAAAAATCCGGCAGCGCCTTCCAGGGCGCCAGCGCCATGTGCATTAAGGGCGCCGCCCATTCCACCAAGGAAAGCTGTAACAGCCGACGTTCCCAGGTTACGAATGGAGGCTTCCACCAATCCCTTGCCGACACCGACGAGCTGCGCCAGCGGATGTGTGTGAAGGTTCTCATTGCGCATGGCGAACAACCCACCAGTACCAAATAAAATATTCATGGTATCAATGAAAATATTGTTTGAGATGGCTTTTTCCGGATCGGCCATATTGGCGCCTTCCTTATTCCAATACTCAAAAACAGCATTCAGAGCTTTGGCATTTTCCCCGCCCTCGCCTCCGCTTTCAATCTTAGTTGATTTTTTACCGCCCAGATTTGGTTTAAATTGGTCTATAGCAGTTATTTTTGCATTTTCTTTGCGGTTTACGGCGCGAACCTCTTCCATTACCCTGGGATAGCTTTCTACGTTCGGAAAATCCAGAACCGATGTGATAAAGGCACCGTTAAGCTGCGCGATGCGGTTATACCACATACCGGCCCCGGCCCATCCTCTCTCCATAATGGGACTGCCAATACCAAAATCGGCACCGCCCTGTGCGTATTTTATCCAGGCTTCCGAGACATGAAAATTATGCAGGGTCTGGTATTCATTGGTGACATCCTGTTTCCAGAGGGCTGACGGTATCTCAGTTAAACAGTCATCCGGACAGCTCGGCAGCATGCTGCCGGCACCGCATCCAACAAAGCAGGCCCAGTCTGCGTCCAGATTTGTGTTTAATTCGACCATACGCACGGCAAAGTCACGCATCCTTCTATCTTGATTCCACATTTGCTTGACCATATTGTAATAGCTCATGAGCATATAATCTGGCCCACCTACGGCATCACCTTGTCCCTTGTCGCTAAGATCACTGACCTTAATCCTGATCTCTCCACATGTTGGGAAGACATTGCCTTTTTCCTTTGGATATTTAATGGCGTCTTGCTCCCCGAAGCGGATGATAATGTCGCTATCGCCATAAAATTCCAGGGCCTCTACATAGGTGTCGACAATCTCAAAGGCAGGCCTCGATGTTTCTTTATTTGGCAGCCAGTCAACTTCATGTTTAACAAAATATGCTTGGATGGGAGCTTCGAAATCATCAACATAATCTATTGGTGGGTCAATGGCCCCATTGTTCCCTTGCTTGAGACGCTCAATATAGGCGCAGGTATGCACGATCGACATAAACTGCACCATGACGCTGGCATCTTGTTGCTTGGGCAAAGCCACCAGTGAAAGTGATTCTCCGGTTGGGTTATCGACACCGCTGAAACCGCTGTTAGCACCAACTTCCCCGGATCTTTTTTCAATGGCGGAGTTGAATAATAGCCAGCCATTTGTCGCGAGATTGGATCCAAATTTGGCAGAATATAACGCAATATATTGGCCGCTATTCATACCAAAATTAAGGGGAATCAAAAGGCCAATGGCAACGACCAGACGAACCGGTGTCCAAACACTAGCGAAGCGTTGGCCGAAAGGTGTGCCGGTCACTGCCGTTTCAACCACGACAACAACAAGGAAATACAAAAAGATCAATACACCAATCAGCAAAATGCCAATGGAGTAATATTGGAATAGCGAATGCAGAGCAATATGAAACGGAGTCGGGAAAGCCGGGCTTGCTGCCTGCGCGCCAGGGCAAATCGCAGCGAAGCTAACGCAGGATTGAAACAGATCCGGTATGCCGAAAACACTATCAAGAAGTATATAGGCTGTATCGCTAAACGGGGTGTTGATTTCAAAAATGGAGATTCCTGCTGGTATTGTGACTGCCATCGCCGGGGCTACCACCAACGTCCAGACTAGCAAAACGAGCTGGAGCAATAACAGAACCGTCGAAATAAGCAGCGCCGCAAAAATGATGAGCTGATCGACATTTTCTTTTTTGACAACCAGATTGTTGGCGGCTTCAGCAATGACATGACGTATGCCGAATTTTCCAATATTTGTTGGAAGAAGATAGGGATGATTGTATGGCAGCAAACGGACCATGAAATATATGTTGGCCATGAGAAAAGCCAGATAGCCAAAACCCGACGCAAAAAGGCCTTTTGCCCTTGGCAGAATGCCGGGCATTACCATATAACTTACAACTTTTTTTGCTTGTACGCCGTGCACTTGATACTCACCACACCTTATATATACGACCGCTTATTATTATTTCTAATTTTAGCTAAATACCTCATTAATTTTACCATTTTTGGCGCTGTTAGTACCAGCTTTCCAGCCATAATTGTGCCATAATGTGGTTAACATATTGTTATGAAAAGAAAATGGCGGTTTTTAGTCTAGCCTGCTTTTCTAAGCGGTTTGTACTTGATGCGCTGCGGTGTGTCTGCATCCTGGCCTTTGCGGCGGCGGTAATCGGTTTCGTAATCTTCGTAATTGCCTTCAAACCAGACCACTGTCGAATCTCCTTCAAAGGCAAGAATATGTGTGGCGATGCGGTCGAGGAACCAGCGATCGTGTGAAATGATAACGGCGCAGCCCGGGTAGCGCTCAATTGCCTCTTCTAAGGCCGCTAGTGTTTCAGTATCCAGATCATTGGTAGGCTCATCCAGCAAAAGCACATTGGATTCCTTGCGCAGCATCTTTGCCAGATGCACGCGGTTGCGCTGTCCACCCGACAAATTCCCAACCAATTGCTGTTGGTCGGCGCTCCTGAAATTAAACGCTGAAACATAAGCGCGGCTTTGCATTTCAATTTTCCCGAGCTGGATCATATCTGTGCCGCCGGAAATTTCTTCCCAGACAGTTTTCTCAGCGTTCAGGGAATCGCGGCTCTGATCGACATAACCAAGCTTAACGGTGTCACCAACTTTAAACTCCCCTTCATCCGGTTTTTCGACACCAGTAATCATTTTAAAGAGCGTTGTTTTTCCGGCGCCGTTCGGGCCAATGACCCCAACAATCCCGCCCGGCGGTAATTTGAACGATAAATCTTCCATCAAAAGATGGTCGCCAAATCCTTTGCCAATATTCTTGGCTTCTATTACCAAATCTCCCAGACGCGGCGGCGTTGGTATAACAATCTGACAGCCACGCTTATCGAGCTTTTCTGATTCTGCAAGCAGCTCATGATACGCATTGATACGCGCTTTGGATTTTGATCTTCGTGCTGACGGACTTTGCCCCATCCAGGCTAGCTCACGGTCCAGTGTCTTTTTGCGATTTTTTTCATCGCGCTTTTCTTGTTCCATACGTTTGCGCTTGGCTTCAAGATAGGCTGAATAATTACCCTCATAAGGAATACCGTTGCCGTGCGCAATCTCCAGAATCCAACCCGTGACGTTATCAAGGAAATAACGGTCGTGTGTCACCATGATAACGGCGCCACTATATTCAGACAAAAATCTTTGCAGCCAGGCAACACTTTCAGCATCCAGATGGTTTGTAGGCTCATCGAGTAAAAGCAGATCGGGTTTTTCAAGCAGCAATTTACACAAAGCCACGCGCCGAATTTCCCCGCCGGATAAATTATCAACCTTGGAATCGCCGGGTGGGCAACGTAATGCATCCATAGCGATTTGAATGGTGCGTTCTAATTCCCAGCCATCGACGGCATCAATCTTTTCCTGCAGATCGCCCATCTCTTCTGTCAGGGCCTCAAAGTCGGCATCAGGCTCAGCCATAGCGGCGGCGATTTCGTTATAACGATCAACCATGGCCTTCACATCGCCAAGGCCTTCCATGACGTTTTCCTGCACGGTTTTGGTTTTATCTAATTGCGGCTCTTGTGCTAGGTAGCCTACGCGCGCGCCTTTTGCAGCCCATGCTTCACCCTGAAAATCTTTATCAACGCCCGCCATGATTTTCAGTAGCGTTGATTTACCTGCGCCGTTGGGTCCCAGAACGCCAATCTTGGCACCTGGCAAAAACGAAAGTGTTACGTCTTCGAGAACCTTTTTTCCGCCGCCATAAGATTTGGTCAGCCCACTGATCGTATAAATATATTCGTAAGAAGCCATTACTTTACTTTCTTGCAAAATTTTTGATTATGCATACATTTAGCGCATGAAAGACGGTTTAATCAAGAGCGAAGACGGTTTGGTGCGCTGCTGGTGGCATGGCGATGATCCGATGTATCGCGATTATCACGATCATGAATGGGGCCGCCCTTGCAATGACGACATTAAACTCTATGAGAAAGTCTGCCTTGAGGGGTTTCAGGCGGGGTTAAGTTGGCTCACCATTTTGCGTAAACGAGAAAATTTTCGCAAAGCTTTTGCCGGTTTTGATTTTGAAAAAGTGGCGCGGTTTACAGACAAAGATATTGAACGTCTTGTCCTTGATGCGGGCATCATTCGTCATCGCGGCAAGATAGAAGCGACGATCAACAACGCACAAAAAACTTGTGATACTATTGATGAGCTGGGATCGCTTGGTACTTATTTCTGGGGTTTCGCGCCAGCACCAAAAAGTCGTCCCAAAAAAGTTAATTACAAAACACTTATAGCCATGCCGGACACGGAAGAGTCAAAAGCCTTGTCAAAAGACCTCAAAAAACGTGGGTTCAAGTTTGTTGGTCCGACGACCATGTATGCGCATATGCAGGCAATGGGGATGGTCAATGATCATCTCGAGGGGTGTTGTATGCGCGAGACGGTCGAAAAAGAACGTAAAGCTTTTAAGCGTCCCGTCTAATTTTTTTGCCTAAAAGCGATGAAAATGTTAAATTTCTACTATGTCTGAAAAACAGGATAAAACCTCTGTTGATTCTATGGCCGAAGCCTCGCGCAGCCGGGTGGAGTTTTCCGGCCATCGTGGCTCATTGGGTGCGGCTGGCTATCGCAACAAAGATGAAAATGATTATGGCGACACTTGTGAATTTCTTGACGATCCCGGTGAAAGCATAGCCATCAGCCCGGGTAAGGATGGGTTTGAATCTATCCTTATTGGTGCAACATGGGAAAATGTCAAAGTCCAAAAGGCTGGATTTTTCGACAAGATGCTTAAGAAAGTACAAAATGTCGGCGTCGATCTTGATATTGGATGCCTCTATGAAATGACGGATGGCACGCGCGGCGCTATTCAGGCCTTTGGTAAAAAGTTTGGGGATTTTGAACATTCTCCCTTTATGGCGTTATCCGGCGATGAACGCACAGGAGATTCAGAAGGAAATGATGAGCATATTCTGGTGAATGGCAAGCATTGGGACCAGATCAAAAGAATGCTGATTTACATCTATATTTATGAAGGCGCGCCCAGCTGGTCAGAGATCAAGCCGCAGGTTATTGTTGATGTTCCGGGAAATGATGATCTTGTTGTTACCCTTGGCGCACATAATGACAAGTTGTCTTTATGTGCGGTGGGCGAGCTCGAGAATGTGCGCAACGGCATAAAACTAACAAATCGGACCGAATATTTCCCCGGCCACGAAGAGATGGACCGCGCCTTCGGTTTCGGGTTACAATGGGACGACGGTAAAAAATGAGCAGTTAATAATAACCGTTCATTCCCTCTGGCCTCTAACTTCTAATTCTCATGCTCGAATTCACAACAATTGAAGGTCTTGTTCTGGCTGTAGGCGCCATGATCACCGGTATTATTTTGTTGATGAAAGGTGGGGACTGGACCATTGAATCAGCTGTCTTTGTTGCAAAGCGCTGGGGCGTTTCACCGCTGGTTGTTGGTTTTACGATTATAGCCTTCGGCACGTCATTGCCGGAGCTGATTGTTTCTGTTCTGGCCAATATTCAAGGCTCCCCCGGCATCGCTATTGGTAACGTTCTGGGGTCCAATATCGCCAATATTTTGTTGGTGATTGGCTCGGCGGCAATTTTTACGACGTTGGCAGCGGGCTCAAAAGGCATGACCAGGGACCTGGTCATGATGATGGCTTCGACGGTTTTACTGCTTTTTCTGTTGCAGCAGGGGGAAGTCGGAAGACTGGCCGGTCTGGCAATGTTACTGGCGCTGGTCATGTATGTGCTTTGGCAGTATAGAGCGGCTGGAAAAGGCGATGAACCGCCGCCGGACACAGAAGACCCTGCTTTTAAGAGCCAGCTTGTGGCGTATGGTTTTTTGTTTGCCGGTCTAATATGTATTGCTTTGGGTGCCGAGTTTTTAGTGCGCGGTGCAAAAGTAAGTGCCCATGTTATTGGTGTGCCGGAAGCTGTTATTGCTTTGAGCATTATTGCTTTTGGTACGTCACTGCCGGAGCTTTCAACAAGTATTATTGCTAGCCGTAAGGGTCATAGTGACATTGTACTCGGTAATATTATTGGCTCTAATGTCTTCAATATTCTTATGATTATTGGGGTGACGGCGCTTGTGAAACCTATTCAGCAAGGATCCTTTGCTCCGCAACTTGCGCAATTTGATATCTGGCTTGTTCTGGCTGTCAGCCTGATTTTTGCCTTATTGCTGGTTTTTTATAAGAAAATAAACCGCCCGATAGGCCTGGCTTTTTGTGGCGGCTATATCGCTTATAATATTTATATTTATGCCATTTATATGGGATCGTAATGTGCAGTAAAAATATGCTACACTTAGACAGTGGTTTCTAAATAAAGGATTTTCGACTGATGCCCGATATTTTTGATACAGAATTTGAAGGCGCGGCTGTTACTATTGAAGACAACAGGATCGCAAAGGGCGAGGACATTAATGTCACTGCCAAGGATCCGACGTTGCAACGCGTTCATATTGGTTGTGGCTGGGATTTGAATGCTTTTGAATCGGATTCACTTGATCTGGATGTGAGCTGTTTTCTCCTCGATAAAGACGGTAAAACGCGCGAGGATGAAGATTTTATTTTTTACAACAATCCTGAATCCTGTGAAGGTGCTGTAAAGCACGCTGGCGATAGCCGTACGGGTGCCGGTGAAGGTGATGATGAATCAATCATATTGGATTTGCATGGCATTCCTTTTGATATCATACGCGTTCTTTTTGTCATTACGATTTATCAGGCCAATTACAAGGATCAGAATATTGGTATGGTTCGCAATGCCTATATCCGTCTGGCCAATGTAGACACAACGCATGAATTGCTACGCTACGAGCTAAAAGAAGAGCTGGAAGATAGAACGGAAGCAGGCGTTATCGTTGCCGCGCTTGATCGTGAAGGGCCAAAATGGCATTTTAGAACCCTGGGGGAGCCGATACCGGGTGGCCTCGTGGAAGCAGCAGAAAATTACGGTATTGTTGTCGGGCAGAGCTAAATTCTCTTATATTCCTTTTTTCATACCAAGAAGCTGACCGGGTTTGACCGTTGGTGATTTGCGGCCAATCTTGCCTTTACGTCCACCACCCCAGCTGTCATCCTCACCGAGTTCTTTTTCAATCAGTTCATCAATATCAGGTAGAACGCCCATCGAAACAGCTTCGATACAGGCCCGGAAAAAATTGCAGCCTTTGTCTTCCCAGTCATAAACTTCGTTCACGTAATCCTTGTCTTTGACACGTAGAGTAGTAGGTGACCATTGATCGGCGGTTACAGGAAGGGCACGCATATGCATGATTTGCTCTCGGCCTCCAGATTTACTGCCTTCGTCGTCCTTACCTTCTTCGTCTTCATTATTTTCTTTTTCATCATGTAAAAACTGAATCTCGGCCTCCACATCTTCACTTCCCGGTCCCATACGGACTTCGGCACTGCAAGTGATGCCTTTTTCGGTATCGTAATGAACCCATGGCTGGGTCTCATAGGGAGAGAGGACGTGATCTACGCCCAGTTTTTCCAATAATTTATCCAGTGTTATGCGCATAATGCCTTAAAACTTGTTAAAACGTCTGTAACCTATAGCCTTTCAGTGTTGCACAGTATTTTATTTTATCAAATTTGTTAATTGTTTGCTGAGTTTATCTTTACTATTAAAATGAGAGAGAGGAAGGATTCTCCGCTAAAAAATGATAGTATACTTCGAGATGAAAAAACTCCGGCCCAGATTACGGTTAATTGCTATGAAAGGTGCTTGTTGCCTCCCTTTTGTTGTATTTCTACTCTTTTTAGCTTTACCTAACTTGTTGCTGGCTCAGCAAGGATCACAACAACCAGCCTCAAATGTTGTGCAGATTGAGGCCCGTGCTGCGGATGCTCACACTCTGCGCACTGACTCAGGCAATATCATTCTATGGGGAACGGAAAATATTGAAGTTGGTACTGCCAAATTTAGGCTGTCGGCAAGGACAGCGCTGGATAATCTTATTGGTGGTAAGCTCGTTCAATGTGAGACGATAACGCGAACAGCTAAACAGGTTTTGGCCCAGTGTTCAAACTCGCAAGGTGTTGATCTGAGCTTGTTTATGCTTCAACGGGGTTATCTGATCGTCGATCGCAGTGTCATTTACGGTTCCGTTTTTGAAGGGCCTTATATTAATGCAGAAACACAGGCACAAAAAAGAGGTGCTGGTTTGTGGGATGACTCAGGCCATGAAGGTCAGATGGGCGAATCTTTTGGTCTTAGCACAGTTATTATTGTGTCCCTGGCTGTTTTACTGATTTTGGTTGGCGCTTTTTCTGTTGCCAGTGCGGTTATGTTTCGTGGATTTAGGAAAGTTGCTGATGCGCAGGATCGTAACACAGATTTTCTAAACAGAGAGAGACAGCTTACAGACAAGGAAAAAAATATTGTTGCTTCGATGCTTGAGGCAGAATTAAAGGCGAACCAGTCAAAAATTGAAGCTTATCTTGTTGTCTATGAAGAAATGCTCAAATCTTTACGGGATCCCAATATAGATCCGAAATACAAAAAATCAGGTGATATTGTACAGCTTCAACCAGCCTTGGACCGGTCAGTTTTTGACGGTAATACTGATAAAATGGATCTTCTTGGCCGAAAGCTATCAAGCGCTGTCATTCACTTTTATGCACGGATTAAAACCCGCCCGGATTTCGTGAATATTGATCCTGATACGCCCTTGGATCAAGCATTGCAGCATGTTGAAAAATCTGTCAGCAACGCTCGGACCTTGAATGAGATATTAACAAAAGTTCTGAGCGCATTTTCTAAAATTGGTATTGGGCAAAGTACAGAAGATGGCGGAGATTAGAACCTCGTTTTAAAATAAACTGTCTTGATCCGGATTTTCTTTCTTTGTTTTTTTCTTCTTTATAGGCTGTATCCTAGTTTTTCCGACAGTTACGTCGATCCGCTTATTCTGCTTGAATTGTAATTGAATCTGTTGTTCCGCTTGTGTTTGCTCTACCTCAGTAATCAAATTGTTATCAGCGCCTCTTACAACAACAAAGCCGCGTTCTAGAACACTTTCAAAAGATAAGACATCCAGAATTGACGCCATATTTTTTAGCTCATTTTGTTTTTTCTCTATAAGTTTTTTACCAAGAACAGCCATTCGTTCTGTCCAGTTTGTCAGGTTTCGCTTGGCTTCTTCGATGCGATCTTTCGGATGATATAGCCTTGCCCCAAGCTCCCTGGCACCTGATTTTTTTTCAGAGAGATATTGTTTAAAAATGCCGGTCATTTTATCGCCCAGATGGTCAAGGTTTTGCGTCTTGATTTCTAGGAGCCGTGCCGGATCACCAAGTCCTTTTGCCTGCGCCTCAAGACGATGGCGGTGTTCAGACAAAAGCCGTGTCATTGAGCTAACCAGCCGCGCCTGATCTTCAGAAATTTGTACGAGCAAGTTACTGCGCACCGGCACGACCATCTCTGCCGCTCCCGTCGGTGTTGGCGCACGCAAATCGGCGGCATAATCAATCAGCGTTGTATCAGTTTCATGGCCGACGGCGGAAATAATCGGAATGGCACAATCTGCCGCTGCGCGCACGACAGTCTCTTCATTAAACGCCATCAAATCTTCAAGCGAGCCGCCACCCCGGGCTACAATCAACACGTCCGGGCGTGGCTCTATCGCCTCAAACTCCTTAATTGCCGCAGCAATCTGCTCTGCTGCGCCATCGCCTTGGACCAGAACCGGCCACACAAGAACATGACGCGGGAAACGGTCTTCCAACCGGTGCAAAATGTCACGAATAACAGCGCCAGTCGGTGACGTCACAACGCCGATAACATCGGGCAAAAACGGCAACGCCTTTTTGCGCTCTTCATCAAATAATCCTTCTGCGGCCAATTTCTTCCGCCGCTCTTCCAGCATCTTCAAAAGCGCGCCTTCACCAGCCAGCTCCATCGATTCAATCACCAACTGGTATTTCGAACTTTTCGGATAGGACGAAATGCGCCCCGTGCAAATAACCTCAAGCCCTTCCTCAGGCTTGACGGACAGCTTTGACAGATTGCCCTTCCAGCAAACGGCATCAATCACTGCGTCATTATCCTTGAGAGAAGAATACATATGACCGGAGCCGGGGATGCTGACCCGCGATAATTCCCCGCGCACCCGCACGCGGCTGTAATTTTGCTCCAGTGTTTGTTTTAAGGAAAGTGCCAGTTCCGTCACCGAAAACTCGGGAACGTTGCTCTTCATCTCTTTTACGGAATTATCCAAATCTGTCATGCACAAATAATAGATTTAACGCTAAAAAACGCAAGCAGCTAATGCTATTGTTTAGCCATGACACATGATCTTTCATCCTATCTTTACGCCGATGAAGCACAATGCGTGGAAGAGCTGCTCGCCTCTCGAAAATGGGATGGTGTGGTGACAGCGCGCACGAAAAAGAAAGCCAAAGACCTCGTAGAAAAGATCAGAACGGAAAAGCGTAAACCTGGTGAGCTTGAATCTTTTCTGCAGCAATATTCGCTGACAACTGACGAAGGTTTGTCTTTGATGTGTCTGGCCGAAGCATTGCTGCGTATTCCCGATGCGCAAACCGCCAGTGCTCTCATTAAAGATAAAGTTGCCGCCGCCAACTGGCTGAGCACTGTCGGTAGTAGTAAGGACTGGGTAGTGAAAGCCGCCGGTGTCGGTTTGTTTGTCACCAGCAAAACACTGGACGGTGTTTTAAGCCGTATGGGTGAGCCAATTATCCGTGAGGCCATGATCAAAGCCATGCGGCTTTTGGGCAAGCAATTTGTTCTCGGCGAAACTATAGAAGAGGCCGAACAAAACGCGCAAGTATATAGGGATAAGGGCTACCGCATGTCCTATGACATGCTGGGTGAAGGGGCCCGTACAGCCGTGGATGCGCAGCATTATTTCGAATCCTATCATCATGCAATCGGCTATATTGGTGAGCGTAGGGCAAGGGACAAGGCTCGCAAACCGGGCATATCGGTTAAGCTTTCGGCATTGCATCCGCGCTATGAATATGCGCAAGCCGAGCATTGCCTGCCCGAAATGATTCACACAGTGAAAAAACTCGCCCTTCATGCGGCCTCGCACCAGATTGCCTTTATGATAGATGCGGAAGAGTCTGAGCGTCTCGATATTTCCGTGCAAATTGCCGAAAGCGTTTTGTCTGATCCCATGTTCGAGCATTGGGAAGATTTTGGTATGGCGGTGCAGGCTTATCAAAAACGGGCTTATCCTTTGATCGGTCATCTGGCAGAGCTTACAAAAACACACAAAAGCCGCATGCAAATTCGTCTGGTCAAGGGGGCTTACTGGGATAGCGAGATTAAACGGGCGCAGGTTCTGGGGCTATCCGATTACCCGGTTTTTACCCGAAAATCCAATACCGACCTGTCTTTCCAGGCCTGCGCAGCGCTGCTGTTTGAAAATTCCGGACGATTTTATCCAATGATAGGCACGCATAATGCCCAAAGTGCTGCAGCTGTTCTTAAGCTTGCTGAAGACAAAAATATTTTCTTTGAACTACAGCGTCTTTATGGCATGGGGGAATCTCTCTTTGATGTTGTACAACGCGAAGAACAAAGCGCGATGAGTGTCTACGCCCCGGTTGGAAACCATCATGATCTTTTGCCTTATCTGGTGCGGCGCTTGTTAGAAAATGGCGCGAACAGTTCCTTCGTTAATAAACTTCTTGATCCAAAAGAGCCGATGGAAAATATGACGCGTGATCCCGTGGTTGCTGCGCGTGAAAATGAAGACAAGCGTCATCCACTTATTCCTCTGCCGAAAGATATATACAAGGAAGATGTTTATGGTGAAGGTCGCCGCAATTCTGAAGGGTTGGACCTGGACGATGGCGCAACGACAGAACCGCTTCTGAAAACAATCAACAAGGCCAAATTCTTGAACGAAGCCGCGCCTTTGATCGGCGGTAAGCTACATAAGGACACAATTGTAGAGGATGTTACAAATCCTGCGACAGGTGAAAAAATTGGCGAGGCTTGGCCTGCAAATGATGGTTTGGTCGAGCAGGCTTTTGAAATCGCTGGCAAGGCATTTGAAAGCTGGTCAAAAACACCAGCAGAAACGCGAGCACAGGCCCTCGAAAAATTTGCAGAGCTTCTCGAAAAAAACCGTGATGAATTGATTGGCCTTTGTGTGCATGAGGCGGGAAAAACTATCCCTGATGCCGTTGCTGAAATTCGTGAAGCGGTTGATTTTTGTCTTTATTATGCCGAGCGTGGCCGCAAGGATTTCGATGAAAAAGGAACGCGCCTACAAGGCCCGACCGGTGAGCGTAATATTCTGACGATGCACGGACGCGGCGTGTTTGTATGTATCAGCCCGTGGAATTTCCCATTGGCAATCTTCACCGGGCAAATTGTTGCCGCGCTAATGGCGGGCAATACTGTGATTGCTAAACCCGCTGAGCAAACGCCGTTGATTGCCATGAAGGCCGTGGAATTAATGCACAAGGCTGGAATTCCCGCTGGTGCTATCAATCTTTTGCCCGGGGGTGGGCGCATTGGCGCGAGCATTGTGCAGCATGAAAGCGTTGCTGGCGTTGCCTTTACCGGATCCACAGACATCGCGCGTGCCATCAATCTTTCACTGGCCAAACGAAAGGGAGCCATCGTGCCGCTGATTGCCGAAACCGGCGGCCAAAACGCGATGATTGTCGATTCCTCCGCTCTGCCGGAGCAAGTCGTCGATGACGTTATCACGAGTGCTTTTGGCGCGGCGGGGCAGCGTTGCTCGGCGCTACGGGTTTTGTTTTTACAGGACGAAATCGCGGATAAAATTATTCGTATGTTGGAGGGTGCGATGGCGACATTACGCATTGGAAATCCGGCAGATATTTCAACCGATATTGGCCCGGTGATTGATAGTCAGGCCCATGATGTTCTTAAAAAACACCGTAAAAAACTTGAAGGGTTTGGCAAGAAAATTTATGAAGTTGATCTTGGTAAAGACATTACCAAAAAAGGACATTTCTTTGCCCCTTGTGCGTTCCAACTTGAAAACATGGAAGGCCTTACCAAAGAAGTATTCGGTCCCATTCTGCATATCATTTGCTACAAGGCCGACAAACTGGACGACATTATCGAAGACATTAACGCAACAGGCTACGGCCTGACGCTTGGCGTACACAGCCGTATCGACACCACGCAGCAACACATCACAAACGCCGCCCGCGTTGGCAACGCCTATGTCAATCGCTCGATGATCGGCGCAACTGTCGGGGTGCAGCCATTTGGCGGGCAGGGCTTGTCGGGAACCGGCCCCAAGGCCGGTGGCCCGCATTATTTACAGCGTTTTGCCACTGAAAAAGTGGTTAGCACTGACACCACGGCACAAGGCGGCAATGCCAGTCTTGTATCTTTGGAGGAATAACGGCAATATGGCTTTCCAAAAAAGGAGTGAGGCATGAAATTATTACTCATAGGTTCTGGTGGACGCGAACATGCGCTGGCTTGGGTGCTCGCGCAATCTGATCAGTGCGATGTGCTTTATTGCGCGCCGGGAAATGCCGGGATTGAGGAATGCGCCGAGTGTGTCGATATTGCTGCCGAAGACGTTGAAGCGCTGGTGGCGTTTGCCAAAGAAAAAGCGATTGATTTCGTTGTTGTCGGACCGGAGGGACCGTTGGTCGCCGGGTTGGCTGATCGCCTGAACGAAGAAAACATCACCGTCTTCGGCCCCAGTGCCGCGGCCGCCGCGCTCGAAGGCTCCAAAGGCTTTATGAAAGACCTTTGTACAAAATACGACATTCCCACCGCTGCCTATGGCCGCTTTACCAATCTGGTTGAGGCTAAAACATTTATAAAAGAACAAGGTGCGCCGATCGTGGTGAAGGCTGACGGCCTCGCTGCCGGTAAGGGTGTGATTATTGCCGAGACGGAAGAAGAAGCCATTGAAGCTGCAACTGATATGTTATCCGGTGATTCCTTCGGGACGGCCGGAAATGAAATTGTCATCGAGGAATTCATGGATGGTGAAGAGCTTAGCTATTTTGCTCTCGCCGATGGCAAAACTATTTTACCGCTGACAAGTGCGCAAGATCACAAGCGCGCCTATGATGGCGATCAGGGCCCCAATACCGGCGGTATGGGCGCTTATTCCCCGGCGCATTTCATTACGCCCGAGCTTGAGGAAAAAATTATCACCCGCATTATCGAGCCGACCATAGCGGCGATGGCTGCGGAGGGCACGCCCTTTACCGGCGTGCTTTATGCGGGCCTTATGGTGGTGAATGGTGAGCCAAAATTGATCGAATATAATGTGCGTTTCGGCGACCCCGAATGCCAGCCACTGATGATGCGGCTGCAGGGTGATATGCTTGAAATTCTTCTGGCGAGCGCCGAAGGCCGACTGGATGAAATGCACGATAAAGTCAGTTGGTCTGACAGCCCGGCACTTTGCGTGGTGATGGCAACCGAAGGCTATCCCGGATCATACCCCAAAAATACACAGATCAAAGGCGTTAAACGCGCTGATCAAATTGGCGGCGTTAAAATCTTTCATGCCGGTACCGGTAAAAATGCTGATGATCAGCTTGTCAGCACTGGTGGTCGCGTTCTTGGTGTCACCGCGCTGGCCGATAGCGTCGAAGAAGCCTGCAAAGCCGCTTACCGCGCCGTTGATATCATCGACTGGCCCGATGGTTTCTGCCGCCGCGACATCGCCTGGCGCGCGATAGGGACACAAGAGGCGGCGGAGTAGTTACCGCTTACTCTTAAAAAATGCGCGCAGACGATCACCACATTCATCAGCCAAAACGCCGCTTGTGACTTCCGGGCGGTGGTGGCAGGTCGGTAGTTCGAAAAACTTTGCGCCATGCGCCAACGCCCCGCCTTTGGGATCGCTTGCCCCAAACACCACGCGCCGGATACGCGCAAAAGAAATTGCCCCGGCGCACATCGTGCACGGCTCCAGCGTCACGAACAAATCGTATTCGGGAATGCGTTGTTGTCCCAGCTCAGAACAAAGATTTCGGATCGCCAGCATTTCGGCATGGGCAGACGGATCGCTCATTTCAATGCTGCGATTGCTGGCGCGCATGACGATTCCGCCAGTATTGCTGTCCACCAGCACCGCGCCGACAGGCACCTCATCGCGCTCTTTCGCTGCTTTCGCCTCTTCCAAAGCGGCTTGCATATAGGTAAGGTCATCTTCCATGAGCGCAGAAAACCACAAAAAGGAGCGTATTGCAAAAGTCATGGCCCGTGCCGGGCTATGTTCGCGGCGTGAGGCCGAGCGCTGGATCGAGGCTGGACGCGTGACTGTAAACGGTGAGAAGCTGGATTCCCCGGCCTGTACGGTGGGTGAAGGTGATGTCATCATCGTCGATGGCAAGCCATTACCGGGAGCCGAAAAGACGCGGTTATTTGTTTACCACAAACCCACAGGTCTCGTGACCACCAACAAAGACGAGCATGACCGCGACACAATATACGATCATTTGCCTGGCGATTTGCCGCGCGTTGTCAGTATTGGCCGTCTTGATATGAACACCGAAGGATTGCTGCTGCTGACCAATGACGGCGAACTGGCACGTTATCTTGAATTGCCGGCAACAGGTTGGACCCGCAAATACCGCGTGCGCGTTCAGGGAAAAGTCGATGAGAAAAAACTCGCAGAACTTAAAAAAGGAATTACGGTCGAAGGCATCAATTATAAATCCATCGAGGCAAAACTGGATAAAACGCAAGGCACGAATTCATGGCTCAGCATAACTTTGACCGAAGGCAAAAACCGTGAAATCCGCCGCGTGATGGAGGCGCTGGATTTGCAGGTAAACCGCCTGATCCGCGTGTCTTACGGCCCTTTTACGCTTGGCAAACTTCCCGAAGGAAAAGTAGACGAGGTAAAAGAAAAAGTGCTTCGCGAACAAATTTCCAAATATTTTAAGGGCCAAAAATGAGGATCGTTAGCGGCAAATATGGTGGACGAAAACTGTCCGTACCAAAGGGAAACGATATTCGTCCGACCTCTGATAAAATCCGTGGTGCGGTTTTTAATATTCTGCGTAGTAGGGGCACTTTGGAGGGTACGGTTGTTATTGATGCCTTTTGCGGTACTGGTGCGCTGGGGCTGGAGGCGTTATCACAGGGTGCGTCTTCCTGTTCTTTTATTGATAAAAATAAAGACTCTTTAAATCTGGCAAAGCAGAATGTGGAAGCGTTCGGCGTAGAAGATGAAGCACGATTTATCCTGAAAGACTCAACAAAATTAGGCCCCAGGCCGGCCGATATGCCGCTTGTAACCCTTGCTTTCCTTGATCCTCCGTATAACCAAACCCTTGTCACTCCTACGCTTGCAGCGCTCCATGAAGGCGGCTGGTTGGCTGGTGAAGCGCTGTTGGTGCTCGAGGTTGAAAAAAGTTTTAATGAATCTCTGCCAACGCCATTCAAAGTTCTTGATGAACGAAATTACGGCGGCACAACAATCTTATTGGCCGGGTATGAAGCCATAGACGAAGCCGAGCAGGAAAATGCCTAGTATAATCCTGTAAATCGCAAATGGCGTAAACGTCGCCCGTTCCAGCCATTTCATCATCAGTGCAATCGCAATAAACCCTGAAATGAATGCTAAAAATGCCGCTAATAACACATCAAAAGTGAGAGTCATATTTCCGCTACTCACCAGATCGATCCCGCCGAGTGCTCCTGCTCCGCTAATAGCCACAATCGCCAGCAACAACGAATAACGCGCGGCGCGATCGCGGCTGAAACCCAGATAGCGCGCCGCCGTCATGGTAATGCCCGAGCGGCTGGTGCCGGGAATAAGCGCAAGGCATTGTGCCAGTCCTATAAGAAAGGCGTCTTTAATTGTAAGGTCACGCAGCATTTTTTCTGTTGGAGCGCTGCGGTCCGCATGCCAGAGAGCAACACCAAAAATCAGCGTCATCCATGCGACAATTTCTACAGAGCGGATAAAATCGGGTTGAATTTCATGCAGAATAAAACCAGCGGCAATGACAGGCAGAGAACTAATAAAAATATGAAGATCAAGTTTTGCGCCTTCACTTTTTCGGTCTCCGATCATCCAGTCCTTCAAGCCCGTCAACATCACCATCACATCACGGCGAAAATAAATGAGCACTGACAATAATGTGCCGACATGAACGGCGACATCGAGTAACTGATCCTGTCCCCATTGGCCGCTTGCATCACCCTGAATCGCGGCATGCGCCAGCACCAGATGGCCGCTGGAGCTGACGGGCAAAAACTCGGTAATGCCCTGTATCAGGGCCAGAATGATAATGTGGTATAAAATCATGGCATAGTCATGGTTTGACTTTTAGCAAAAGTAAAGCAAAATAGCTTCATGGTCTATCTTGTTGGCACAATCGGTTTTATTGGCGGTTTTGCAGCCGGGCAAATGTTGCTTTATTTCATGCTACGCCATAAAACCCGCGAGGAACTGCTAAATGACAGATTTCTCAAATTGAAATATGGTATTTTGAACTGGCTGATCGCCGCCCTAGGCGCTTCTTCCTTCGTATCTATGTATCAGCGCTATTTCTTTTAGCTCTTGATCTGTCTCTTTTTCGGTCTACTATCACTCCATGTTTCATCCCTTTAAGGAGGATTTACCCATGCGCAGATTTTTACTTTCACTCATAGCGGTAACGTTTACAGCTGGTTTCGCAGCGCCCGCACAAGCACAGATCGAAAAATACAGTTTTGACAAAGCTCATACCCAGATTTTGTTTTTCGTCAATCATCTTGGCTTTTCCAACTCGCATGGCGAGTTCCTGGATTTTGATGGCACGCTGACGCTTAATCGTGGCGAGCTTGCCAAATCGGGCGTGGATGTAACGATTCAGACCGCCAGCATCGATATGAACGATGAAAAATGGGACACGCATATGAAGAACGAGGATTTCTTCCATGTTGAAAAATTCCCGACCATGACCTTCAAAAGCACGGATGTTGAGGTAACAGGCGAAAACACCGCCAATGTAACCGGCGATCTGACCATTCTTGAAACCACAAGGCCGGTTGTTCTGGCGGTCACGCATAACAAGTCCGGCAAACACCCGATGGGCGAGAAATATCAGGCCGGGTTTTCAGCAACGGTGGCCATTAAGCGCTCTGATTTCGGTATGACTTATGGTCTTCCGATGGTTGGCGACGACATACAAATCCGTATTGAGGTTGAAGCGGTGCGTCAAGAGCTGGGCGGCGAAGGCCAGGGAAATAAGTAACTGTCCCGGGTAGTAAAGCGTGATGAAACTAAAAACCACGGATAAAGAATACGGACTTGTGGCGCGAGGGTTTCACTGGACCAGTGCGCTGATTGTTCTGGCACTTTTGTCGTTGGGGTTTTACATGGCCGGGCTGGAATACAGTCCGTTCAAGCTTCAGCTTTATTTCTGGCATAAATCTTTCGGCATTTTGGTGTTGATGCTGGTGACGCTGCGTTTTTGCTGGCGGATTTATACCGAAGCGCCGGAGCCACTCGCCAGTCATAAGCAATGGGAAAAAGCGCTCTCACACATTGTTCACGTTCTTCTTTATCTTGGCCTGATCACCATGCCGCTTTCGGGTTGGTTTATGTCTTCGGCCGGTGATTTCGCGGCTTCGTTTTTCGGGCTGTTTGATATGCCGGATCTGGTGTCCAAGGACGAGGCTCTGTTCAAGTTCCTGCGCCAGGTTCATACATGGGGCGCTTATGCGCTCATCGTGGCCATCGGGCTGCATGCGCTGGGCGCGATCAAGCATCACCTGATTGATAAAGACGACACCCTCACCCGAATGGGCGGGCATACGATTATCATTCCGGCAGCGCTTATTCTCGTGGCTGTGCCGGCTTTCCTAGCCGCGCAGGATATTGCTCCTTCATTGTTTCCAGAGGCGGAGAAAACGGTAGAGGAACAGAATGTTGGTGAAGTGCAGGACATTATTGTTATCGAGCCGCCTTCGGAAGACCTTTTACAGGGCAGTTCAGCCGATACGCCGCAAAGCGTATCGAAAGAAATTGTTTCCGGTGTTCCTTATTGGACAATTGTTCCAGAGCACAGCCATATCAAATTTGAAGCCACGCAATATGGCGACGCTTTTCAAGGAGAGTTTGAGGAATTCAGCGGCGATATCTATTTCGATCCTGACAATCTTGGGGCCAGCCGCGCTGATATCACTATCGATATAGCCAGTATCAAAACCGGCAGTAATGATCGCGATAGCCAGGCCAAAGGATCGGAATGGTTCGATACCAAAAGATTTACCAGCGCTTTTTTCCAGGTGCGGTCATTTAAAAGGGAAGAAGCGAATCGCTTTATCGCAAAAGGCTATCTAACCATCAGAGGGAAGACGATTCCGGTGTCTTTGCCCTTCACGCTCGATTTTGAGGATTCTGAGGATGGGTTAAAAACGGCGAAGATGGAAGGGACATTATCGCTAAACCGGCTCGATTTCGGCATTGGCCAGGGTGAGTGGAAAAGCACGGATACTATAGGAAATGCGGTAAACATTATGATTTTCGTCCGGGCCAGCAAGGCTGTGGCTGTTCTCGAATAAGGCGGTTTTGATCTTTCCAAAAAAGAGTCGTTCAGCACTTATAAGGGCTGTTTTTCGTGAAATGTCTGGTCTATGGTGATGGCATGAGGACATTATTTCATTTATGGCTCCACCCGTATTCACGGAAGGTGCGGATAGCACTTGCCGAGAAGAATTTGGAGTTTGAGCTCAAGATCGAAAAGGTCTGGGAACGTCGCACCGAATTTCTGGCGCTGAACCCGGCTGGCGATGTGCCGGTGCTGATTGAGCAGGACGGCACCATTCTCGCCAATTCACAGGTGATTTGTGAGTATCTGGAGGAGGTTTATCCCGAGGTTAATTTGCTGGGTTCCGATCCGGTGCAGCGTGCCGAAACGCGGCGGTTGATCAGCTGGTTCGATGTGAAGTTCAACCGCGAGGTCACGGACAATCTTGTTGGCGAAAAACTGATGAAGCGTTTCCTTAAACTGGGCGAGCCGCATGGCCCATCAATCCGCGCCGGTCATGCCAATATCCATTACCATCTGGACTATATTGGCTTTTTGACCGAAAAGCGCAAATGGCTGGCTGGAGAAAATTTTTCACTCGCCGATATTGCCGCCGCCGCTCATTTATCGGCGATCGACTATATCGGTGATGTACCGTGGGAAGAGCATGAGGCTGCCCGCGAATGGTATGCGAAGGTCAAATCAAGGCCGAGCTTCAAACCGCTTCTCGATGATCGTATTCCCGGCTTTATGCCAGCGGGTCATTACGAGAATGTGGACTTTTAGACGACCAAGACACAAGACGCTGCGGTAGCGATAAAGAGGGACGAGAAGAACAGGATGACAACACAAAACCGACTTTTTTGTTTCGGCTATGGATATAGCTGCGATTACCTTGGTCATGCGCTGCAACTGGAGCATGAGTTGGGTGGCGCCCAATGGCAAATCGCCGGTACAACGCGTGATGCAGGAAAACAGGAAGCGCTGGCGGCCCGCGGCATTACGGCGCATCTTTTCGACTATGAACATCCGCTGAATGATCCTCACGGTTTCCTTGAAGGCACGACGCATCTTCTCATTTCCACGCCGCCCGATGATGAAGGCGATCCGACTTTCCTTATGCATGCGGACGATATTCTCAATCTGAAATCCCTGCAATGGGTTGGCTATCTTTCGACCTCCGGCGTTTATGGTGATCGCGGTGGCGAATGGGTCGATGAAAGCGCTACGCTGCAGCCGGGTAACCAACGTGGCTCGCGCCGTGCTAAAGCCGAAGGGCAATGGATGTCGCTTTTCCATGCGCGCGGCCTGCCGGTTCATATTTTTCGTCTTGCCGGAATTTATGGTCCCGGACGCAGCGCCCTGGATTCAATTCGTGCCGGTGTTGCGCGCCGCATCGACAAACCCGGCCACGCTTTTAGCCGCATCCATGTCGAGGACATTGTGCAGGTTCTGCGCGCCTCGATGGAACGGCCAAATCCGGGCGAAGCCTATAATCTGTGTGACGATCACCCGGCGCCAAGCCATGAGGTCATCGACCATGCATGCCAGCTTCTGGGCCGTCAATCGCCGCCGCTGATCCCGTTCGATGCCGCCGATTTATCGCCGATGGCCCAGAGCTTTTACGCCGATAACAAACGTGTTAAAAACGACCGGATTAAAGCTGAGCTGGGCGTTACGCTCAAATACCCGAATTATCAGGCCGGATTGCAGGCTTGTCTGGATGCGGAAGAACACGCGGTTTCGCTATTTGGTGGCGGCGATGATTCCGGTGGTGGTAGCAACTGGCAGCCATTTTCCTGAGTTCTCTTCCTATAAGCTATTGATATAAAATCATTATTCGCGTTCGTCAGTTCGTTCCCAATTTTTAGGGGGAGGGGCTCCCCCTCTTTGAATTTCCGGCTCATTTTAGAGGGTAAGCTCTTGTTTTAACAGGCATAACCATAGTCCTTCTTTCTGTTCCGCCGTCGCACCCGAAGCAACACCATAGGTGTTGTTCGGTTTTAAAAAGCAAACAAAGCTGTGCTTTGCTTTGCGCGCTATGGCGCGACAAGTCCGCAGATTCACTATTTTCATATTTAATTTGACCACCAGCCTTCGCCCTGCGGGCTTCGGCGCGGCAGGCAGATGAACACCCGCCTTCGCTGCTGCGCAGCTTCGGACGGGCAGGCGGATACACACACAGATTGTCATTGCGAGCGACCAAAGGGAGCGCGGCAATCCAATAAACACCGTATGCTCTTGGATTGCTTCGCTGGCGCTCGCAATGACGGCGGTGGTTTTTTGCTGCGTTTTCCATGCCGACATTATAGGAAATGTATCCTAATTTGTCAAGGTTTTTAAACAGTAAAAGGATAGAAGGTGCTGAGGATTTTAAGCGGGCAGTCTTTTCCACAAAAGACTCCAGATCATACGCATCGTGTCAGCGAGATGCTTATTCTCTATCAAGACACAAAAGGGAGGATCGCCGCGTAAATCCATTAAGGCAATTTTATCACCGTATATATTTACGTCCGTTTTAAAGTCATCTGCCTTCACGAATTTTGTTTCTCTTAGGAGTGCTTCATTCGCTTCCGAAAACTCATGTGCAATATTCGTTTCACGCGATATAGAACGAATACGAACCCCGGCCTCTGTCCGAGCCTTTGGAAACCATTTGAATATTTCGGCAGGCAACCCTTTTTTTAAATGCTCCAAATCTTCATAAGCGCTAATCTCTTTTTTCTCTCGGATCATATCAGTGTAAACTTCCCGGATGCCGGACATGCCTTCAAAATAAGTCACTCGCGGTTTCTGTCCGGAAGTATTGTTAATTGCCAAAAGTTCAGGCATTAGAGACTCTAAATTTTTTATTCGCGCTTTTTCAATCTCCATTAATCGTTCTGGATTGACAGCGCTATAGATTTTTCTTTTACCCCGCTTGGTTTCAAACACGTAACCGCGTGCTTTCATCTCTTCTATAAATGTATAGATCGTCGAACGATTGACGCCAGATTTGCGTGCAATTGCCTGAATCGTCGCTTGCCCAAGTTCAAGCGTAGCCAAATATACTTTCGCCTGCATAGGGGCCAAGCCTAGGGCCTCAAGTTTTTCATTGTTAATCTTAATCATATGTCATTATATTGACACTTTATTAAATTAAGTCAACTGCTATAATTAGTTATTAACTCGTTGATATAGCTATATTTTTATTGACTTTTATGGAATCATTAAATATAATAGTTACTATTCTGACATTTTATTTTAAGGAGATTATCAATGGCTGGTACAATTACAAACCCTATGGTGTTTCGTCATGCCTCTCTACCAGGTGTCGAGGTATATGCGCAGGGTGAAATCCCAACACGCGGACAACCTCAGGAGGTTTTGGTGCGTGTAGAACCAAATGGCATAATCCGCCCGCATTCACACGAAAGCGATGCGCGCATGTTTGTTGTGAATGGTTCTGGAACAGTTCTTTCAGAGGATCCTGAAACAAACAACACAGAAGTGACGGTTGGGCATTGTGTGTTTTTTGAAAAACAAAAAGAACATGGATTTCAAGCTGGACCGAATGGATTATCCTTTGTTTCTACAAATGATGGCATTGTTGATGGTAAACAAGAATGGGATATAAATTTGCTGCCTTCTTAAAGGTTTAGGCTTTCTTCCTACTAGCCTCATAAGGCAAGCGCACCGTCGCGGTGGTGCCTTTGCCAAGCTCGGAATCAATCAATAAAGTGCCGCCGTGGAGCTCGACCAGTTCTTTGGTGATCGCAAGGCCAAGGCCGGAACCGTTATGATCCCGCGCATAGGACAGAGAGACCTGTTCAAACGGGCGGGTGATTGAGGCGAGCTTGTTGGGCGGGATGCCGATGCCGTTATCAATGACGCGGATTGAAATAAAATCTTCGCGCTCATGACATTCGATGGACACCGCGCCGCCGTCCTGTGTGAATTTGACGGCGTTGGATAACAGGTTGAGTAAAATTTGTGTCACGCCGCGGCGATCGGCGACGATTTTTAGTTTCTTGTTTTTAAGGCTGTCGGTGATGATTTTAATATTCGCCTCTTCAGCGCGGACCTGTACCATATGGCAGGCGCTCTGAACGACTTTAACCACGTTGATCTCTTCGAGGTCGAGATCGTATTTTCCGGCTTCGATCCGTGACATATCAAGAATATCACTAATAAGGTCGAGAAGATGCTCGCCGCTTTCGTGAATGCCGCCGACATAATCGACATATTTTTCATTGCCCAGCGGGCCGAGCATTTGTTTGTGCATCATCTCGGAAAAGCCGAGAATGGCGTTGAGTGGGGTGCGCAGCTCGTGGCTCATATTGGCGAGGAACTGGGATTTGGCGGCATAGGCGCGCTCGGATGCGTTCTTGGCGTTTTGTAATTCCTGTTCGTATAACATGCGCTCGGTCATGTCCTGCATGATGCCGTAAAGCGCCACAACCTCGCCGCTGTAATCTTTTTCGCAGCGTCCTTCGCAACGGATATAGCGGGTTTCGCCGCTCCCCCCATTTGCTGTGCTGCTAGTGATACGAAACTCCATGTCGTAATCTTTTTCTTCGATGATCGCACGTTGAAAGGCCTGGATGACGCGGCCAACATCGCGTTTATGGACACGGTCGGTGAGCTTGTGAATGGACGGCGCGAAAGCTTTTTGATCCTCGCCGAAGATGCGGAAAATCTCTTCCGACCATTCAATATCGTCCTGGCCGATTTCCCAGCGCCAGTGACCCATGCGGCCTATGCTCTCGGCTTCCGTGAGTTGTTTTTGACGCCGCGTCAGGGCCGCTTCGTGCTTTTTGATATCGGTGAGATCACGGCCGACGCAGTAAAGCTGTTCACCGCGTAATTTTTGATGCCATTGCATCCAGCGTACGCCGCCGGATTTTGTGCGCATGCGTGCTTCGAAATCTTCGGTATTGCCGATATGCGGCTTGCTTTCGAACAGATCGAAGAAATTGATTTTGGCGAGGTCTTTTTCAACGTAGCCGAAGACATTGTAAAAAGTTTCGTTGACGCGGATGAATTCCCCATTGCTGCCCGTGACAATCATGACATCGTTGGACATGTCGAGGAAGCGGCGGAAATCTTCCTGCGCTTCGATGTTGTCAGCAGAGGAGGCGGCCAGATAGCTTTTCTGATCGTCTTTGGCTATACGCTTTTTCGCTGTTTGTGTCTTTGCAGGCATAAGGATGACCAGTCAGTGAACAGAGTGAACACTCTATAGATACCATAATCTAAAAGGCCACCCGGGGGCAAGTTTAATGCGAATATTTCACGCCGCAGCCATAAGGCTGGGTCTGCGCTGTGGCAACGGGGCGGTCGGCCTCTAAATCATCCAGCGCCGCCAGCACGTAATTGGTCGCGCCTTCAATGGTCGCCGGGTTGGGACTGGATTTACTGTCAATCGCGCCGGCATAGGCAAGGATGCCTTCTTCATCGATCACAAACATATGCGGCGTGGTGCTGGCTTCATAGAGATGGCCGATGGTGCCGCTTGGGTCGAGAATTTTGGCTGATGGATGTGCGTCTGCTTCGGTCATGATGGTGCGGGCTTCGTCAGGGGTTACATGGCCCTGATTGCCTTCGGCTGAGGATACAATGGAGACCCAGATGACGCCTTTGTCAGTGGCGGTCTTTTGCGTGGCTTGCATATTGCCGGAGCCGTAATGTTTAACCACGAACGGGCATTGGTGATTGGTCCACTCGAGAATGACCTTTTTGCCTTTGAACTCACTGAGGGTGAATTCATTGCCATCAATATCGGTGGCGGTAAAATCGGGGGCTGGCTGGCCGATTTGCGGCGCGGCGTAAACCGGCAGCGCGAGCATAATCAGCAGAACCATGGCGGCAAGCATAAAAGCAATTTTTCTGGACATCTCAAATCTCCCTACGTGTTTTTTGTTATAGTTTGTTTAATTCTCTTTCTACGATCGAGGGCGTTAAAACCTGCGGTAACAATTTCGGCGCTGTACGCTTGCCGGTTACAATATCTCTCGGTCCATAATACACATAGATCGGAACGCCGTTTCGTCCATAGGAATTTAAAAAATCTGTGATTTCTTCGTCATAATTCGTCCAGTCGCCAACCAGATAGTGAATATTTTTGTCTGTAAACAATTTGCGGGTGGAGTCTATGTCAATGGCAACGGCGTGATTAACTTTACAGGTAATACACCAGGCGGCAGTCATTTCGACAAAGACCGGATCGTCTGTGAGCAGCACACTGGCAAGCTTTTCTGGTGAATAGGTTTCACCCAATGACAATGATTCAATCCGTGGCGTCTCGTTTTCCTTGCTATTAAAGGGTAGTAAAAAGACAGCCGAGAGGAAGGTCAGCGCTGCTAAAATCTGTACAAGGCTGCGGGCGGATTTTTTCTTGGGGCTGTGGTTGAGAAGCCAGAAGCCGAAGGCCAGCATGACGAGGCCAATAAGGATATGCAAAAGCCCCATGGAGTCGGTTTGTTGTGATAACACCCAGACCAGCCACATGGCAGAGGCAAACATCGGGAAGGCCAGGAACTGACGGAAAATATTCATCCAGGCGCCGGGTTTGGGCAGGATTTGCTGTAAGGCCGGGACGAAAGATAGCGCCAGATAGGGAAGTGCCAGGCCGAGCCCCAGTGCGGCAAAAATGCTCAAGGACACATAGGCGGGCTGGATCAGGGCGTAGCCGATGGCAGCTGCCATGAAGGGGGCCGTGCAGGGTGTGGCCACCAAGGTGGCAAGCACGCCGGTAAAGAACGAACCGGCAAGGCCGTCGCCTTGTGTCAGTTTGTCTCCAAAATTGCCAAAATGCCCGCGAATTTCGAAGACGCCTGTTAAATTAAGCCCGATAATGAAAAGAAGGTAAGCCAGCGCCGCGACAACCAGCGGGTCCTGTAATTGAAAGCCCCAACCGATTCCGGCTCCTGCGCTTTTGAGGCCGATGAGAGCAGCGGCAATCGCAATAAAGCTCAGCATAACCCCGGCGGTGTAGGCAAGGCCGCTTAACTTGGCATGGCCGGGGTCTTTTTCTGCCGATTTGGCGAGCGATAACGCCTTGATCGAAAGCACGGGAAAAACGCAGGGCATGAGATTGAGGATCAGTCCACCGAGTAATGCGAAGAGCAGCGCTTTGGTTATGCTTGTTGATGCTACGGGTTTGAGGTTTTTCGCTCCAATAAATCCAGTACCTTGAGTAGAAGTTGTGTGGGAGGCGATGAAGGAAACGGCTTGCCTTTGATTTTCGCTGTTGGTGAAGGCAAGAATGATTTCGGTGGCTTTGATTTCATTAAGGGAACGCTCGCCGCGCCCCTGCGCCATGACAATTTCGTTTTGGTACAAGGTGGTTTTGGACGGGGTGGGATTGTCAATCAGGCCCCATTCAAGCGGAAAAAACTCAAAGCCTTCCGGTTTGATACTATCAAATGAAATATTGTCGCTTTGAACTTTGAGCACGACATCCTGCCCGTCGACCTCATAAGACGCATGCCACGGTACCGGTACGGGAAGATGGGCTTGCGCGGCGGCTAGATAAGCGCTGTTATCTTCCGGCGGTATGGATTTGTCGTTCAGCGTGATCGTGTATTCGCCGGATTCAGGGATGCAGATATCCTTGCAGACAAGAATTTCTACGGTGGCCGTTAACGTTATGGGGCCGTCAGGCAGGGTTTCGGGGATTGTTAGTTTTTGCAGCAAAATCGCGTTGTCGCTATAGCCGAAATTCATCAGTGGGCCGTAAGGAATTTTATGCGGGGTGGGCCAGTGGATATTGCCGATGGCAAAGCCATCCGGCATATCCCATTCGACACGTGGCTCTGCACCGGAGTCGCCCGGGTTTCTCCAGTAGGTGTGCCACTGCGGATAAATGCTTTGTTCAATCCCGATCAGGATTTCATCGCCGGGTTTGACGATATTGCGTTCCGGAAGAACGCGGATTTTAACGTATTGATCGGGTTTGGATTCCTGATCGCCTTCCTGCGCAGAGGCACCCTGAAAAAGCATCAGGGCGAACATCATTAGCAAAAGGATTCTGATAAATCTCATAATATGACTGTAACCGTTTTAGGTTTAAATATATAGCTCATCATATTCAGGGATTCGCCATTTCTTGACAATAGGTTACCGAAATTGTCATGGTGGGGCCAGAAAGCGAGGATTTTCTTATGACAGAGCCAGCGCAGGATACCAGCAAAAACGAGCAGCCGTTATGGCGACCGTCGGATGGCGAAACCACCCTCGGCCATTTCCTGCAGCAAATGGAAAGTGAAACCGGGCAAAATTTTGATGACTACCAGGCGCTCTGGCAATGGTCGGTCGCGGAAAAAGAAGCGTTCTGGAATGCCGTGTGGGATTTTTGCGGCGTTATCGGCGACAAGGGCGGGGCGATTGTCTCCGATCCCGATAAGATGTTCGGCACAAAATTTTTCCCGCAGGCCCATGTCAATTTTTCCGAGAATTTGTTGCGCAGACGTGACGATGAAAAGGCAGTTATCTTTCGTGATGAAAAAGGCGCGGAGCGGGTTCTGAGTTTTAAAGAACTTTATGAGCAGGTGTCGCTGTGGCAGCAGGCGTTTAAAGCGGCGGGCGTTGGTGAGGGCGACCGCGTGGCCGGGTATATGCCCAATATTCCTGAGACCATTATTGCGATGCTGGCAGCAACGTCACTGGGGGCGATCTGGTCCTCGGCCTCGCCCGATTTCGGTGTGCAGGGGGTGATTGACCGTTTCGGCCAGATAGAGCCGAAGGTTTTGATTTGTGTTGACGGTTATTATTACAACGGCAAGGAAATTGATTGTCTGGAAAAAATCAAACAGGTGCAGCCGCAAATCAAGGGGCTGGAAAAAACAGTGATTGTGCCGTTTCTCGGCAAGGGCGCGTTGGAGGGAACTATCACGCAGGAAGACTTTCTTTCGGGTTTTGAGCCCGTTGAAGTTGAGTTTAATCCGGTGCCGTTCAATCACCCGCTTTTTATCATGTTTTCGAGCGGCACAACGGGCGTGCCGAAATGTATTGTGCACGGTCATGGCGGGACGCTGATCCAGCATTTGAAAGAGCACAAGCTGCATTGTGATATCCACCCCGGCGACAAGGTGTTTTATTTCACCACCTGCGGCTGGATGATGTGGAACTGGCTGGTCAGCGCGCTGGCCTGCGAGGCAACATTGCTTTTGTTTGACGGTTCGCCGTTTTACCCGGACGGTAATGTGCTCTGGGATTATACCGCCAAGCAGGGCTGCACGTTTTTCGGCACGAGCGCAAAATACATTGATGCGCTGAAGGGCCATGGGCTGAATCCGGGGGCGGCAAATGATCTGAGCGCGCTGCGCACGATGGCCTCAACCGGATCGCCGCTGGTGCATGAAAGTTTCGATTACGTTTACGAGGAAATTAAATCCGATTTGCATCTGGCGTCAATTTCGGGTGGCACCGATATTGTGTCGTGTTTTATGCTTGGCAATCCGATTTCGCCGGTATGGCGCGGGGAGATTCAGGGACCGGGGCTTGGCATGGCGGTGGATGTATTTGACGAAGACGGAACGCCAGCAACCGGGGCCAGCGGCGAGTTGGTCTGTACGAAATCTTTCCCGTGCATGCCGGTGAGTTTTTGGAATGATGACGGTGATGCGAAGTATAAGGGCGCATATTTTGAGCGTTTTCAAGAGGCGGGGAAGGCCGAAGGCCTGACAGGGACAGAAAAAGCTATTTGGTGCCATGGTGATTGGGTCGAGAAAACACCGCATGGCGGCTTTATTATTCACGGGCGCAGCGATGCGACATTAAATCCCGGCGGGGTGCGCATCGGCACGTCGGAAATATACCGTCAGGTTGAGCAGGTCGAGGCAGTGGCTGAGAGCATAGCGGTCGGGCAGGACTGGGATGGTGATGTGCGGGTGATTTTATTTGTGGTGTTGAAAGATGGCGAGAGCCTCAATGAAGACCTTATTAAAGAGATCAAGACACGTATTCGCACCGGGGCCAGCCCGCGCCACATGCCGGCCAAGGTGATACAGGTGGCTGATATCCCGCGCACCAAAAGCGGCAAGATTACCGAGCTCGCCGTGCGCGACGTGGTGATGGGCCGCAAGGTGAAGAATGTCGAGGCGCTGGCCAATCCGGAAGCGCTCGAGATGTACAAGGATCTCGAAGAGCTCAAGAGCTAATCATGAAAACAATTGGTATCATTGGCGGTCTGAGCCCGGAATCGACGATGACCTATTATCGTTGGCTCAATGATGGCGTGCGCGAGCGGCTGGGGGGCAATCACAACGCCAGGACGATAATATCTTCCGTCGATTTTCAGGAATTTAAGGACCTCAAGGATAAGGGCGACTGGGAGACGCAAGGGGTGTTGTTGGCAGCGCAGGCGGCCAATTTGCAACGCGCCGGTGCGGATTTTATTTTGCTTTCAACCAACACAATGCACAAGGTGGCCGGGCAAATCGAGGCGGCGATTGATGTTCCGTTTTTGCATCTGGCGGATACAACGGCGGCAAGGATTGGGGAGGCCGGATTGTCAAAGATTGCACTGCTCGGTACTATTCATACCATGGCCGAGGATTTTTATAAGGAGCGTTTGAAGGCGCATGGCATTGAAGCGCTGGTGCCGGATGAAGAGAGCCAGAATGTTGTCAGCGATATTATTTATGATGAGCTGTGCAAGGGTGTTGTCAGTGATCAATCGCGTGAACGCTATAAGGAGATTATAGCTGAGCTTGAACAGCAGGGGGCGCAGGGGGTTATTCTCGGCTGCACCGAAATCACAAAGCTGATTGGGCCGGAGGATGTGAACATTCCGGTGTTTGATACGACAAAGATTCACGTAGAAGAGGCGTTGAAATCGGCGTTCACATAAACGTCATCCCAACACATTGTCATTCCTGCGTAAGCAGGAATCGAGTTGTTTGGTGCTTCTGTTTACCCGATCCCCGCTTTCGCGGGGATGACAACAAGGGGGCGGGGATGACAAAGAGAGAGGAATAAAACATGCGCGGGTATTTTGGTGTTGGGGTGGAAGGGATTAGCAAGGAGGGCAATGTCGGCAATCTTGTGCGCTCGAGCCATGCCTTTGGCGCGAGCTTCTTTTTTGCCATCGCTCCGGTCGTGGATATTGAAGGCATGAAGGTTTCCGACACGTCTGACGCCTTCGATCATGTGCCTTATTATCAATATGAAAATGTAAAAACACTGGATTTGCCGATGGAATGCTCGCTGGTCGGCATAGAATTTGTGGAAAACTCTATAGAATTACCGAGTTTTCGCCATCCAACCCGCGCGGCCTATATTTTGGGGCCGGAAATGGGCTCGCTGTCGCCGGAATTGATGGAAAAATGCGATCATATCGTCAAAATTCCGATGAAATTTTGCGTGAATGTGGGGGTGGCCGGGGCTTTGATCATGTATGATAGAATGCTCTCTATGGGTCGGTTTGCCGAGCGCCCGGTGCGGGCTGGCGGGCCGATAGAGGGCGAAAAACAGCCTTCTCAACCCCATGTTCAACGCCGTAAAATAAGGAAAAATTAGGCTCTCGACATCCTTTGCATCGGGCGTATAATAAGTGCTACGGTGGTTTTCTTCTCGGGTGCTCCGTTTATCTGGAAATATCATAAAAAACTTAAAGGAAATATCATGAACAAGGTTTTAGGTGTTGTTGCAGTTTTTACGCTTGCTTTGCTCTGCGCTCAGAGCGCAATGGCCGGTGAGCCGCGTCTGATTGGATCACATGGTGACTGGTCGGCTTATGTGTTTATCGAGGATGGCAACAAGGTTTGTTATATGGCCAGCCAGCCGAAAAAGGCCGAAGGCAAATATAGCAGCCGCGACGAGATATTTGCGCTGGTGACGCATCGTCCGGCCGAGGGCACGAAGAATGTGTTTAGCTATATTACCGGCTATAGTTATAAGCCCGGTGGTGATGCAACGATTACGATTGATGGCAGCCGCAATGTTTTGTTTACGCAGGATGATACGGCCTGGGCGCCGGACGCCGAGACTGATAGTGTCCTGGCGGATAAAATCAGAAGTGGTTCTAAGATGGTGGTAGAGGGCACGTCTTCTCGTGGCACGTTGACCAAAGATACGTTCGGCCTCAAAGGCTCGGGCAAGGCTCACGATGCCATTTCAAAGGAATGTGGGGTTTGAGTAAACGTTATGTATATATCTAGCCGTTTCCATTTGCCTTTACACAGCGTTGTTGCGTCGCTCACGTACGGAAGTGTGTACGCGTTGCTCCTTGTGCCTTGTGTAAAAGCAAAGCGAAACGACTATCGAGGCGGCAGGGCATAGAAGTTACGCAGCTGTGGCCTTGATTTTATCCATAGCTCTTTCGGGGAAACATGTTTGGTAACGGTTGGAATAGCAGACGTACTGTGCTACTTGGACAAAATTCAATTTTGTCGGGGTTGGGGTTGCTGATTATGCCTTTGAAATCAATACAAGAAAAAATTGCATTGCATAGATTTGTTCGTTTGCGTCAGCGTCATATTCTGACAAAAAACAACAAAATAAGGCTGCGCTATACCTTAGGCACAGCTTCTTGCCTGGTGGCGGGCTTGGTGACAATGATGGGCTCTTCGGGTGTTTCCAAGGCCTTTGTTCAGCTTGGTGCGCCGACAAAGCCTGCAGCGCTAGAGGCAGCCTCCGAATCTGCAGCACTGCCACTTGAATCCCATGATGTAAAACAGATGACGGAAAATTTTCTAACCGGGTTTTCAAGTAGTTTTTCAGAAGCTGCACTGGCCATAAAGGCGCCACCATTGCCGCGCGAACGTGTCGTGAAGCTGGGGACAGGTGATACTGTGGCCGGGATCCTGCAAGAGGCCGGCGTAAGCGGTGTTGATGCCTATCACGCTGTTAAAGCGCTCAGCGATCATTATGACCCGCGCAAGGTTAAGCCCGGCCAGGAAATAGAGCTTCGCTTTGAACCGGCTGAAGATGATGCGCTGGAGCTGGCAGAGATTAAAATGAAAATCGATCCTATAAAGGCAGTGACAGTTAGCAAAGAAGGCGAAGAAGAGTTCAAAGCCGCGCTGGAAGAAAAAGAAGTCAGCGCGCAGCCTCATGCCAGCTATGCCAAGATTGAGACCTCTTTGTATGGGTCGGCTCTGAAGGCAGGAATACCGGCGCCGGTTATTGCCAAAGTGATCCGGGCTTATTCCTGGAATGTCGATTTTCAGCGTGACATCCGTCAGGGTGACAAGCTTGAGGTTTTGTATGAGGCTTATGAAACCGATGAGGGTGATGTCGCGCGTTACGGTGAGGTTTTATACGCTAGTCTGAGTGTTGGCGGCAAGGACATTCCGATTTACCGCTTTAAGATGGATAATGGTGACACTGATTATTTTGAAGAAGATGGTCGTAGTGTCCGCAAGACTTTAATGAAAACGCCGATTGATGGTGCGCGGCTCTCGTCCGGTTTTGGTATGCGCCATCATCCGATTTTGGGCTACAACAAAATGCATAAGGGTGTCGACTTTGCCGCGTCAATTGGCACACCGATTTATGCCGCCGGTGACGGCACTGTTGAAATTGCCGGGCGCAAGGGTGGCTACGGTAATTATGTTCGTATTCGTCACAACTCAAGCCTTAAGACAGCCTATGCGCACTTACATAAATTTGCAAAGGGCACGCGTTCCGGCAAGCGTGTCAAGCAAGGTCAGGTGATTGCTTATGTTGGTACGACCGGGCGTTCAACCGGGCCACATCTGCACTATGAAGTGATGCTGGATGGTAAACAGGTCAATCCAAAACGTGTTGATTTGCCGACAGGCGAGAAGCTTAAGGGCAAGAATATGAAGCGCTTTAAAGGGCTGATGGCTTCGCTTAAGAAGCAATATGTTTCTCTGGCCGATGGCTTGAAACTGGCGCAGCGTGATGAAAAAAACGATAAGACGTTCCGCTAGAACTTCCCACATTTTATTTATGATTAGTCTTCGGCAACAAGTCTTCGTCTGGCTTTCCAGGTTTTAAGAATTTCCTTTTTGACCCCAATTCTGCCTTGTCGTGTCGCCAGAGCAATCGCTTTTTCTGTGATCTTGTTGGCCTCGTCAGGACGTCCTAATTTGAACAGGCATGATATTAGGCTGTGATTTGCATCAAGATCTTCCGAGTCCAGCTCGATAGCACGCTCGAATGATTTTGTTGCTTGCTCAAGTTTTTCCTGTCCTAAAAGGCAATCTCCGAGATATCTTTGTATTAAAGCATCATTTGGCTCTAATTCAGCTGCGCGCCGTAGGAGCTTTTCTGCTTCCTCAGGCTGGTTGGCCTTCGCCAGCATATTTCCAAAGTCTCTCAGAGCATGAATATTATTTGGATTTGTTTGCAATGATTGGCGGTATATAAACTCCCGCTTCCTGAAGTTGCTGTCGATGGCTTCCGATAGATTTACAGACGCGTATGCCATGCGGTTCAATCCTCTTATTCTCACTTTAATAAATTGATAGCCGTATCTTACGCAGAAAATTGCAATATGTCAATAAACGGGCTTCAGCCCTGCTTTCGTAGGAATCTTAGACCATAAATAACTGCCAAGGCTAGTGCCATGATGAACCAGAAGATGGCGTATTGCAGGTGGTTGTTATTGGGTGACCAACGGGCATTATTGGGGAAAGAAGCATCGAATTTATGAGATGCGTGCTCGGCATAGAGCATAAAGGGCGCCGGGTTTTTAAGGTTTTTGATGGTGGCAATGTTATCGATATCGGGTTTAAACCAAAGTTCTTCTTCCGGGACATTCTCTGGTGTGAAGGAGTTCCATCCTGGTGCGCGGGCCAACCCCTCAAACCAGACCCATTTGTTTTTGAGGTGGTAAATGGGCAGCTCTTCCAGCTCCCATTCCGTCCAACCCATATTGATAAGGATGGTAGCTTTCTTTTGTTTAAGCGGAACAATCAAATCATAGCCGATTTTTTTGTCTTTGGTTTTGGGGCCGAGTAGGAGGGCTTTTTGTGGCAGGAATGTGCCGCTGACACGGCCATAGGTGAAGTCGCTATCCTCGAAGTTTGCGATGTCGATAGCTTTTGAGTTCTCACTTTCATAGGCGGCGTCGAGTTTTGCGATGATCTCGGTTTTCCAGGCGAGGCGCTGGAGCTGCCATGATCCAAGGGTACAGAGAACGATGATACCCAGCACGCTCATTAAGGTAGCCCAGAAAGGAAGCCTTATACTCATTCCCAATCCTCCGGGCGGTGTTTGAATTGCAGGGCGATGATATAGGATTTAAGGGGGCGGAGTGTCCCCAGCGTAATGCCCAGCGCTACTGCGCTCCATAGTATGCCGTGCAGCCATAAGGGTGGGTGCAATGTAAACTCAAGAAGTAATGCCAATGGCACCAATGCAAAGCCGAGAATAAAAATCAGGAACACGGCCGGGCCGTCGGCGCTGTCGTTTTTAGCCAGATCAAGCCCGCAGCCTTCACATTTATCTTTGAGCGTGAGTGTCAGAAGTCCGGCGTTGAACAGGCTGCCCGTTTTGCAGCTCGGGCATTTGCAGGCAAGCCCCAGTTTTAACATTTCAAAATCAGGGGTCATTTTTACTTACGGTCTTAAATCAATACCGGCTGTGTTGCCCCACCAGTAAATGGTGATGAACAGGAACAACCAGACGACATCAACAAAATGCCAGTACCAGGCGGCGGCTTCGAAACCGAAATGTCGGTCCGGCGTGAAATGGCCTTTATGGGCGCGGCGCCAGCAGACATAGAGGAATACTGTTCCCACAAAAACATGGAAGCCGTGAAAGCCGGTGGCCATGAAGAAGGTTGAGGGGTAGATGCCCTCGGTGAATCCAAACGCGGCATGCGCGTATTCAAAGATTTGAAAGCCAAGGAAGATAGTGCCAAGCAGCACGGTGATACCGAGGGCCTGTTTGGCCTCATCGTTTTTTCCATCCAGTATGGCATGATGCGCCCATGTCACGGTACAGCCCGACAATAGTAGAATCATGGTCATGAGGAACGGTAGGCCAAAGGGCTCGATAACCTCCATATTGATCGGTGGCCAGACAAAGCCAATGGCTTCGACCGGAAAGAGTGCGGCATTAAAAAACGCCCAGAAGAAGGCAACAAAAAACATCACTTCTGAAGAGATGAACAAAGCCATGCCATAGCGCAGCCCGGTTTGGGCTTCGGAGGTGTGAACTTTTTCAACCACAGATTCAAAAATCACATCTTTCCACCAGAAGAACATCACCAGTGCGACGGAGATAAGGCCAATCACAACACCTTTTAGGCCGACCGGTATGCCACCAATTTTAACATCATGCATATACATGACTGCGCCCATACCGAGAATGCCAGCCGCCAGCGCGCCAATCAGTGGCCATATGCTGGGGCGCACCAGATGATAGGGGTGGGGCTTACCTGTTGTGCTGTATTCGATATTTCCGGCCATGTTCTTTGTCCTGATCTAGCGGTGGAAGATAAAATAATCAGTGGGTCGCCCGGGTGGTTAGGCTGTCTTCATTGTAAAAGGCCTCGAGCGCTTGTTCAAGCGCAGAAGAGTCAGCCGGGAAAAAAGTATACGATAATGTAATGACAGAAACATCATTCATACCAGGGTCTTCAGCCATTGCCGGGTCGACATAAAACATAACCGGCATCGAAACCTTTTGCCCGGGCCCCATGATTTGCTCATCAAAGCAAAAACACTGGATTTTGTGGAAGTATTTGCCAGCTTTGAGCGGTGTAACGTTGTATATGGCAGTGCCAGCCGTAGGTTTGGCGACTTTGTTATGGGCGGCATAGGCAATCAGAGCGCGCTGGCCGATATTCACCGTGATTTCACGCTGTTCAGGTTTAAAATCCCAGGGCAGGGCGCGATTGACATCAGCGTTGAATTTGACGGTTATCTTGCGCTCAAGGATTTCACCGGGGAGGTTTTGTGCTATTTGTGTCGTGCCGCCAAAGCCTGTGACCTGGCAGAAGAGGCGATAAAGGGGCACGGATGCAAAAGAGACGCCGATCATGGCAATAACTGCCAGCAGGACAAAAAGCCCGGTCCTTCTGTTTTTGCGGGTCAGGTCGGAATCGTCAGGTTTGTGCATTGTAGGTGACAGCTATTTCATTTGGTCCGGTGGCATTTCATCGGAAAATTCACTATCGGATGACATCATACTGCTGTCTTTCGTCAAAGCGACAGGTTTGTTTTTGTCTGCAGCATAATGCTCTTCGGCTGCCTGTTTGTAATTATCGAGAGCCTGTTGCATCGGCGCCTGGTAGTTTTCGCGGCGCGTATCCATTTTCTCGCGCATATCCGTACGGTTTTCCGTGTATTCGATGCGCCGGTTGTGGAAATTAGAGTAATCTGTCGTCAGCCCCCCTGTCTGTGTATTCATCTCTGTGCTGAGGGCTGGGCCGCTTTCAATGACTTGTCCCTGTGCGCTCGCCGGGGCGCTCCAGCCAAAGGCAAGGATGATAAGCAAGAAGGGCAATATAACGACTTTCATAGCGAAGCTCCGTGAAGTGATTTCTTACCTATAGGATACTATAAGTGACCGTTCTGCGCTATTTTTATCATCGTGATTGCCCAGACCAGAGCGCAGAAGCCAAATATCAGGCCTAGAAGGGCCAGATTCTTTTTCAGTTTCTTTTTATGTAAGGCGCTGTGAGGCATATCACATCTTATCAATCATCAGAGCCAGAAACAAAGCAAAGAGATAAAAAACCGAATAGCCGAACATTAATCTCGCGTTTTTGAGGTTATCGCTTAGTAAGACGCGGATCGACGTAAAGACAAAAAAGCCGCTAAGAAGCGCCGCGCTCGCCCCATAAACCAGTCCGGCAAAGCCCAGGGCCCACGGTGCCAGTGTGACGGGCAGCAAGATGAGCGTGTAAAACAGCATCTGGATTTTGGTGCTGCGCGCGCCTGCGGTGACGGTCAGCATCGGGATCTTGGCGCGTTTATAATCTTCATTGGCAAACAGGGAAAGCGCCCAGAAATGCGGCGGCGTCCAGAAGAAGATGACCGCAAAGAGGATGATCGGATAGAGTGAAATATCACCCGTTACGGCGGCCCAGCCGATCAGTGGCGGGAAGGCACCAGCGGCGCCGCCAATGACAATATTTTGTGGTGTCGAGCGCTTCAGCCATATCGTGTAGACAAACACGTAGAATAAATTCGCGAGCGCGAGTAATCCTGCCGCCAGCCAGTTTAGCGCCATCCCCATAATCATCACGGAGATGAGTGAGAGAATAACGCCAAGGGCTAGTCCCTCGGCCGGGATAACGCGGCCCATCGGAATGGCGCGGGATTTGGTGCGGTTCATCACCGCGTCGATATCGCGATCATACCACATATTGATCGCTCCCGCCGCACCAGCGCCAACGGCTAGACACAGCATGGCAACGCAGGACAGAAACGGGTGGAGGTCAGAGGCACCGGGTGCCACCCACATGCCAGCAAAGCCGGTAAAGACCACAAGGCTCATGACGCGGGGTTTCAGCAGAGAAAAGAAATCCGAAACCGTGGCTTCGGTGTCGGCGCTATGGGCGGTGGATGCATGGGTGATGGTCATGAAACCTGTATAGCACAGTCATGAAGATAGGGAATGGGATAATAAAAGGGTTTTTACTTACGGTTGGGGTGCTGGGCCATCCATAACAGGGGCAGCTTCATGCACATCGATTCCGTAATCTAAGAGAATACTACCAAGAAGATTGGCTTGATCAGGAGCGTCCTTCAGCATTATCTGGTACACATCTCTGGCTATCTCTACGATGGCAGCCATTTCCGTGTTTTTGGCGTTCTCCATAGCCAATTCCAGGCGGTTAACTGCATCAGGATAATTGCCTGCTTTGATCAGATTGCCAATCCAGTCATAAAGCGATGTTCGTGCTTCCAGTTCGAAGTCTTTTACTGCATCTCCTGCTTCACCAGCAGCAGACTTTTCTGCAACGATGGGAGAGGACACATCTTCCGCTTCTTCTTCAGTACATTTGCATTGGGCTTGGGGTTTCAAACAGCCACCACAGGTTTTAGCGTCAGGCTTATTATTGTTCTCCGGGGCAGGAACAGTCTTTTGGGCTTCCTCTTCCTGACTTTTGAGCCTTATTTCATGAAGTAAATCGGCGGCGAGAGGGTCATCGCGGTAGATATCTGGTTTTCTGGCAAGTTCAAAGGCTTTGTAAGCGTATCCAGCTTTTTCTTCATAAGCTGGCGCTTTTCCAGGGTATTCCAGCACATTTTCTGCAGATAATGCCATATATCATGCATAGCAAAATTGGGGGAGGAACGCAAATTTGGATGAAGGTCTAGGAAAATCAGTTAGTTGGGCATGAAGGAAGGGAATATTTCATCCGGGTCTTTTTCTAAATAATAATGTAAACCCCAGCGGAAGTTCTGGTTATTTCTGGTTTCTTCGCCCCCGTATATATAGGCATATAGAGCAATATCTCGAATCTCATACCATATGTCGTCAGGCAATTCGTCATCGCTGAGAGCTTTAAGGGCGATGTTAAGTGCCTCTGAATATTCACCTTTTTCTAGTTCTTTGTTAATTTGAGCGATGATCGGGTGTTCATTGTCTTGTGGCGCAGGGGCTTCGTTAGCGCCTTGCTTGGTGAAGTTGCCATTGATTGAGAGTGAATTCTTTTTTTCTAGCAATAATATCATAGCCACCATAAATAGCATATTTATGGCAAAAGACGCAAATTTGGGGTGTTATTTAACCCGTGGCTGAATATCGAACTGGTGGAACGGCGGTGGTGAAGGCAGCGTCCATTCCAGGGTCATGGATTGTGGCTGGACGTTCCAGTAATTGTCCTCGGCTTTGCGGCCAAAGAACATGGTGTAGAGAACCACCACAATAAACCAGAGTGTCGCGGCGCCCGTCAGATAGGCCCCGTAGGATGAAATTTCATTCCAGCCCGCATAGGCGTCGGGGTAATCGATATAGCGCCGTGGCATGCCCTGTAGTCCGAGGAAATGTTGCGGGAAGAAAACCAGGTTCACGCCAACAAAGGTCACCCAGAAGTGAACACAGCCCATCCATTCGGGATACATACGGCCCGACATTTTTCCGATCCAGTAATAATAGCCGGCGAACAAGGCGAATACTGCGCCGAGGCTAAGCACGTAATGGAAATGGGCAACCACGTAATAGGTATCATGAAAGGCGACATCCATGCCGGCATTGGCCAGCACCACGCCGGTGACGCCGCCGACGGTAAACAGGAAGATAAAACCGATGGCCCAGAGCATCGGCGTTTTAAATTCGATCGAGCCGCCCCACATAGTGGCGATCCAGGAAAAGATTTTAATGCCCGTTGGTACGGCAATAATCAGCGTGGCAGCGGTAAAATAGGCGCGGGTATCGACGCTCATCCCCACGGTGTACATGTGATGCGCCCAAACGATAAAGCCGACAAAGCCGATGGCGACCATTGCATAGGCCATGCCGAGATAACCAAAGATCGGTTTTTGCGAAAAGCTGGAAACGATGTGGCTGACGATACCAAAGGCCGGCAGGATCATAATGTACACTTCCGGGTGGCCGAAGAACCAGAACAAGTGCTGGAACAGGATCGGATCGCCGCCGCCGGCCGGATCAAAGAATGCGGTGCCGAAATTACGATCGGTGAGCAGCATGGTAATCGCACCGCCAAGCACAGGCAGCGATAGCACCAGTAGGAAGGCTGTGACCAGCATCGACCAGACAAAGAGCGGCATTTTGTGCAGCGTCATACCGGGTGCACGCATATTGAGGATGGTGGTGATGAAATTGGCGGCACCAAGAATCGAGCTGGCACCGGCCAGATGAAGCGAGAATATCGCCATATCCACCGCCATATCGGGATGGCCTATAATCCCCGAGAGCGGAGGATATACCGTCCAGCCTGTTCCGGCACCGCCGCCTACTACGGCAGAGCCAACCAGCAGAAGCAGTGAGGGCACCAAAAGCCAGAAAGAAATATTGTTCAGGCGCGGAAAGGCCATATCCGGTGCGCCAATCATCAGCGGCAGGAACCAGTTACCGAATCCACCGATCAGGCCAGGCATAACAACGAAAAACACCATGATCAGGCCGTGGGCGGTAATAATAACGTTCCACATATGGCCGTCCGGGTTGCCCGCGCTGTCAACAAGAAACTGTACACCGGGATCCTGCAACTCCATGCGCATTACCATCGAAAAGGCACCGCCGATGAGGCCGGCTACAATCGAAAAGATAATATAGAGCGTGCCGATGTCCTTGTGGTTGGTCGAGCAGAACCAGCGTGTGAAAAATCCAGGTTTGTGATCGTGATCACCCATTTTAACGACCCTCCGCAAATGCAAATTGTATGTTTGTATTATCTGTTTCTATCGCGGCAAATTCTTCTTTGGCTGTTACCAGCCATTTTGCGAAGTCTTCTTTGCTGACGGCGTGAATCTCAATGGGCATGTAGGAGTGATCTTTGCCGCAAAGCTCTGAACACTGCCCAAAATAACGGCCCGGCTTGCTGATATTCACCCAGGTTTCATTGAGGCGGCCCGGCACGGCATCGATCTTGACACCGAGCGCCGGCACGGCAAACGCATGCAGCACATCGGCGGCGGTGACCAAAATCTGTATATTGGTATCGACCGGCAAGACAACTACATTATCGGTAGAGAGCAGGCGAACCTGGTTTTTTGCCGGGTCAATTTCGGCTTCCGGTATCATATAGGACAGGAAATTGAGGCCTTCATTATCAGGATATTCATAGCCCCAATACCATTGATAGCCGGTGATTTTCAGGGTCATGTCCGGATTTTCGATACGATCATTTTCGTATAGGATCTTGAAGGACGGGATGACGATAATAATCAAAATAATTACCGGTACAATCGTCCATAGAATTTCGACGACGAGGTTGTGGGAAAATTGCGCCGGCTTTGGGTTGGCTTTGGCGTTAAAGCGCAAAATGACAATGGCCAGAAGAATGGAAACAAACAGCACGATGCCGGAGATAATCCAGAGCAGCATGTTGTGAAAATCCTGCAAGCGCTCAGCCGAAGACGAGGCTGGGGTCTGGAAATCAATAGCCCAGTCCACCGGCTCACCACCGGCAAAGACAGGGGTGGCCCACAGGCCCAAAATAACCATAAATAATGCAGGAAGAATTCGTTTTAAAATTATGTTCATTGGTAAATCTTTGATCTCGTTGGGTCCTTCAACACCACATAATATGCCTGATTTCTTCAAGGCAATACACTTAAAAATAACGTATACAAAATGCAAGTTGTGAGATACATGCGCTTGCGTGTTATACCCGATAAATTACGGTTTTCTGTCAATAAAGCTAAGGCATTTTAGAGCGGCTGTTTCGGCCCGCAGCAGGGTTTCACCAAGATCGGCGGGTTGTACGAAATTATAGCTTACAATCATCTCTTTCTCAGCGTCTTCAAAGCCACCAGCCGGGCCGATAATAAAGGCTTTGTCCTTTTCAAAGGTGATTTCCGAGATATGGGGTGCATCAAAATATTCAAGACAAGCCGTGATCTTGGTTTTGCCGCCCCATGCCGCCAGTAGCTTTTCCAGAGTCTCAAGTTTATGGAGCGTTGGTATGTCGAGGCGCTCGCATTGCTCGGCGGCCTCGGTGATTTGGGCGGTGATTCGCTCAGTGTTAACTTTACGCACTTCGCCGTGATGTGTGAGGATCGGGTGAAAATCGGTGACGCCCAGCTCGACAGCTTTTTCAACAAGGAAATCCATGCGCTGCTTTTTTATCGGCGCAAAGATAAGGTGGGCTTTGTTTTTTGGCTCAGGCTGCGGTTTGGTTTGCGCGGTGAGTTTAATATCGGCGTCCTTTTTACCAAGCGCCAGAACCTCGCCGAGCCATTCACCATCGGAGCCGTTGAAAAACCGCACCTGATCGCCCTCTTTCATGCGGAGGACGTTTTTAAGGTAATGAATCTGCGGGGTTTCGAGCTTAGGACTTGCATTTTGGTCCAGCGACTGCTCGACATAAAGGCGAGGATATTTTGTGAAACGGGTCAGGGTCATAATGGGATCAAACACGAAAACGCATACGGATATCAAGAGCGACGGTTGGGTGGAGCAGCTTTTCCCGGAAAAGCTGCGCGCTTACGCCTATCTGGCGCGGCTCGATCGGCCGGTGGGGATATGGCTGTTGCTGTTGCCTGGTTGGTGGGCGATTGCGTTGGCCTCGGGCGGTATTGCGGCGATGAATAGTTCTGACTGGGGTTATGTAGCGTTGTTTGGCATTGGCGCGGTGGTAATGCGGGCGGCTGGGTGCGTGATCAATGATTTATGGGACCGCAAGATCGATCAGAAAGTGGAGCGCACAAAGGCGCGGCCTCTGGCATCTGGTGTGGTGTCACCACAAGCGGCGATGATTTTTCTGGCCGGGTTGTTGTTGTTGGGGTTGACGATTTTGCTGCAGATGAATTTTGTGACGGTCATGCTTGGGTTTACGGTGGTGCCGTTGATTGTCGCCTATCCGTTGATGAAGCGGCTGACCTGGTGGCCGCAGGCGTTTTTGGGACTGACGTTTAATTTCAGTGCGCTGATGGGCTGGAGCGCGGTCAGCGGAGTTGTTGCTCTCCCGGCTCTTTGCTTGTACGGCGCCGGGATTTTCTGGACGCTGGGTTACGATACGATTTATGCGCATCAGGACAAGGAAGATGATCTGGTCGCCGGGATTAAATCAACGGCGCTGAAATTCGGTGATAGTAGTAAAAGATGGGTGAGCGGGTTTTACGGCGCGGCTTTGGTTTTGCTGGCACTGGCTTTTCTTATGAGCGCTGGTGGCATTTTGTGGCCCGTCTTTGTGCTGGCGCTGGCTGGACATTTTGCATGGCAGATCAAAAACTGGCAGCCGGATGATCTCGAAAGCTCTCTGAAGGTTTTTAAGGCGAACCGTGATTTTGGACTGATCGTTTTGCTGGCGTGTTGTCTGGTTTAGCCGTCATAAAGATTGCGCAGGCGCTGTTCGGCAATAATCAGCATGGCCAGATCAATCGTGCCAGCGCGGCGTAGCTCGGCAAAGAGCGGATCAAGTTGCCGTGCCTGATCACCATTCTTTTGTAGCCATTTTTCGACAGGTGAGTGGTCCTTGCCGTTCCTGCCATTGGCATCTTTGAGGATGCGCACTGTCAGACCCGCCTGACAGCCATAGAGTTGGTCGACAAGGCCGGACGTGGCTTCGGCACTCCAGTGGTCATCCGCCGGTAGGTACCGCGCCTGTTGGCGCAGCCAGGAGAGATGGAATTTTTCACCCAGTTCGAAATAAGCGCGAGCGGTGTTGATGACATCGGTTTTTTGTTCCAAGGCAATGCGGATAATATCGCAGGCTGAGGATAGAGCTGGAAGCAATGCGATTTTTTTCGCGAGGGTTTTTGGCAGACCATCACGTAGTTGTGCCTGCAGTCGCTGTTCAATCGATTGCTTGAGGTCGTTTGTAACCAGTGCATTTAAGTTTTTCTGCAGGGCTTCGATACCTTTGCTGAAACCCTTGATGTCCTGAGAAATATCCAGAGAACGCCCCAGTCGTGTCAGGAACCAGTTGATGGCGTGCTCCGCCAGATCAGAGATATCGCGCATGGCTTTCATTTGCACTTCCGCTGGAACCTCGTTATCAAGCGCTTCGATTTCGTCCCATAGAGCCCGCAGACCAAAGGCCTCGCGGACAATGATATAGGCGCGCGCAATATCGGCTGGTGAGGCACCGGTTTTATCTCTGGTGGATTTCAGGAATGTTGGACCCATACGGTTGACCAGTGAATTGGCCATGACGGTGGCAATGATTTCACGTTTCAGACGGTGGCCCTGAATTTCTTTTTTGTATTTCTCACGCAAGGGCACCGGGAAGTAATTCATCAGCCAGCCCTGCATATCCGGATTGTCAGGAATATCACTGTCGAGCAAATCCTGGGTAAAATTAATTTTGGAGTAAGACAAGAGCACACATAATTCAGGGCGCGTCATGCCCTTGCCGTTGCGTAGGCGTTGTTGAATGGTTTCTGTATCGGGCAGGCCTTCTATCTCGCGGTTGAGGCCCAGTTCGCGCTCCATCTCCTGAATGTATTCGTCCTGAATCTGAAGGTTTTCACGCGCCTGAAGTTCGGCCAGGGAGATGGCTTGCGCTTGCTGGTAGTTGTTGCGCAGGACGTGCTCTGCGATTTCATCCGTCATTTGTTCCAGCAATTTATTGCGCGTAGCAACGGTCATTTTGCGTGACGGGGTGGCCATGACATCGGACATTAAAATCTTTATATTGACTTCATGGTCGGAAGAATCAACGCCGCCAGAATTATCGAGGAAGTCTGTGTTGATCATGCCGCCATTTTCAGCAAATTCGATGCGGCCCAATTGGGTCACGCCAAGATTGGCACCCTCGCCGATGACTTTGGCCCGGAGCTCGGAGCCGTTGATACGCAAGGCATCGTTTGTTTTATCGCCTGCATCGGCGTCGGTTTCGCTTTTGGCCTTGATATAGGTGCCGATGCCGCCGAACCAGAGAAGATCGGTTCGTGAGAGAAGCATGGCGCGCATCAATTCATTGGGCGTGACTTTTTCTTTGTCGATATCAAAGCGCTTGCGAATTTCCGGCGTCAGGGTCAGAGTTTTATCGGTGCGGGAATAAATGCGTCCACCTTTGGAGAGTTTTTTCTCGTCGTACTCACCCCATCCTTTGATTTTATCGAACAGGCGTTTTCTTTCTTTGAAACTTTCGGCTGTATCGGGATTGGGATCGCAGAAAATATGCATATGGTTAAACGCGCCAATCAGACGAATTTCTTTTGAGAGCAGCATGCCGTTGCCAAACACGTCGCCACCCATATCGCCAACACCGACGACGTCAAAGGGTTGGGTTTGGGTGTTGTGGTTGAGCTGGCGGAAATGCAGTTTGACTGATTCCCAGCCGCCTTTGGCGGTGATGCCCATTTTCTTGTGGTCGTAACCGGCAGAGCCGCCGGAAGCAAAAGCATCGTCAAGCCAGAAGCCGTAATCCTGTGACAATCCGTTGGCAATATCAGAAAAAGTTGCGGTTCCCTTGTCGGCGGCAACAACCAGATAGGGATCGTTACCATCACGGCGCATGACTTTTTTCGGTGGAACAATTTTGTTGCCTTTGCGGTTATCAGTAATGTCGAGAAGACCGCGAATGAGGGTCTTGTAGCATTCCACGCCTTCTTTGAAAAATTCATCACGGTCCTTAATGTCCGATTTAACAACAAAACCGCCTTTAGCGCCCATAGGAACGATCACAGCGTTCTTTACCATCTGTGCCTTCATCAGACCAAGGACCTCGGTGCGGAAATCTTCGTGACGGTCAGACCAGCGCAATCCACCGCGCGCAATCATATCGCCGCGTAAGTGAATGGCCTCAACACGCGGGGAATAGACAAAGACTTCGACGAAAGGTTTCGGCTCCGGCAGGTCCGGAACGTCACCGCTTTTTAATTTGAGTGACAGATAGGATTTTGGATTGCCGTCTTTATCGCTTTGGAAGAAATTGGTACGCAGGGTTGCGTTTACCATTGCTGTGATGTTGCGCAGGATTCGGTCCTGATCGAGGGATTCAACATCTTCGAGTGCTTTGTTTATTTTCTTTTCGACGGCCACCGCGAGTTTTTCGCCTTTGTTGCCATTGGCTGGATTGTGGAGTGCTGTAAAAAGATCAACGATGGCGCGGCTGATATTCGGGTGTTCGGTCAGTGCCTTTTCAATATAGGGTCGGCTGAACGGATAGCGGATTTGGCGCAGGTAGCGGACATAGGCGCGCAGAATGGTAACTTCCTGCCAGCCCGCACTCGCACCAAGAACGAGCCTGTTGAGCCCATCACTTTCCATCTCGTTGTACCAGATTTTGGTAAAGGCAGTTTCAAAGTTTTCTTTCACATCTTTGATGATAACGGAGCCGTGATCTTCGGGCAGCTCAAGAAGGAAGTCATGTATCCACACAGATTTATCTTCGCGTCCTGGCTTGATTTCAAAAGGAAGCTCGGAAATCGCGCGCAGCCCCATATCTTCCATGATCGGCATAACGTCTGATAAGGTGAGAGGTGAGCCGGGATGGTAGACTTTCATGCGCAACTGGTTAGGGGCCGATTTATTTGAACGGTAGAGATGTAAAATGATGCGGCCTGTTTCTAAAGTTTGTTCGATTTTATCGATATCAAAGACGGCATGCTTGGCAAGAAAGCGGGCGGTGTAAGCCACGGGGAAGGCTTCGTCATATTTCAATGTCAGCCTTGTGATTGTGTCTTCATCGTCTAGTGTCTGAACAAGGGCATCAGAAAGCATTTCCGCCCATGTTTGTCCCGTTTCCTGCAGTAATTTTTCAATATAGGCTGGACTATATTTTGGCGGATTCTTTTGGTTGACATTCACAATGCACATCACCCGGGCATAAACCGAGTCATCCATTGTGGTATAAAAATCAGTGCAGGTTCCGCCTAATTCCTCCTCCAGTATGGCGACCATTGACTTCCTGAGTTTGGTGCCAAATCGATCACGCGGTACATAAACCAGGCAGGAAATATAGCGGCCAAAGGGATCGCGGCGCATGAACAGAGCAATGCGCTGGCGTTCCTGTAGACGCAGAATGTTCAGAGATATTTTGAGAAGCTCGTTTACTTCAATCTGGAACAATTCATCACGTGGATATTTTTCAAGGATGTGGCGTAGGGCTTTGCGGTCGTGACTGCCTTGAGTAAAACCGGAAGCGTCGATGGTGTCTTCGACTTTTTGGCGCAAATACGGCACGTCGCTGACGCTGCGGGAGTAAGTCACGGAGGTAAACAGCCCAAGAAAAAGCTTTTCACCTTTAATGCTACCATCGGGATTGTAAGTTTTAACAGCAATGGCGTCCATGGGGACGCGCCGGTGAACGGTAGAAAGGCGATTGGTTTTTGAAATTGAAACCGGCGCCAGATTGCGTCTTAATTCCTGAAGATTGCGCGGCAGGCCTTCGTCGCTTTCGCTGATATAAGCAGGCCGGATATCATCATGTAATAAACCAAGGCTTGAGCCTTTCACAGTTTTACTTTGCAGCGCCCCACTGCGTTCAACAAATTCATATTCACGAAAAGCCAGAAGCGTAAAATTATTGTTGTAGAGGTAATCAAGGAAGGCGCAGTATTTTTCAATTTCCTTGGGCGCGCGTTTTGTTTTTGCAGCGGCTAGCTGTTCCTGGCTAAGCTTGAGCTGCTTGAGCATGGCCCGCCAGTCCTGGTTGGCCGTAAAGACATCGTCGATCGCTGTGTATAGCCCTGTTTCCAAGGCAGACAGCTCTTCCTGCGACAAAGTTTCGTGAATTTGCACATGGATGTGAGATTGTACTTTGTAATCTTTTTGTGGTGTCTTTGATATGTCCTTTAAGCGGCCGGATTTATCGTATTGAACATAGACAATCGGGTGGACCAGAAGATGAATAAGCAGATTGTGTTTGTTAATTTCAGCAGCAATTGAATCAATAAGAAAGGCAAGATCGTCACTGACGAGGTCAATAATGGTTTTGCGTTTTGTCTGGCCTTTTATAGCAGGGCAGTAAATTTTTAGCTTTGGTTTTTTGTGTCCCTTTTTCTTAGCAAGCTCATAATGGGTTAAGGCCATTTTTGCAAAAAGCGCCGGGTCAAATAATACCATATCTTCTTCGGGTATCTCTGCGCTGATGATCTTAAGAAATTTTTTCTGGTCAGCTGTCGCTTTGGCGGGGAGTTGTTTGAGCGCTTTGTTTATCAGATCTGACATATATATATTCTTTATTAGGTTACAGAATCGTAGCTGGAAAGATACTTATACCGCTCCCCAGTGTAAAATTAATTACATGTTGATGCACTATTTTTATTTGATTTTCAGGATGTTCACTACATGCCTGTCAAAATATAGACTACATATGCAGGTACAACAATCCATGTGAGTAGGGTGTTCGTGGCTGGGGCCCAGTCCCGTTTTAAGATAGAGGTAGCAAGCAGGGCTGTTCCGTATAGGACAAGACACCAGCTCAGCGCGCTGAAAGATTTTGTAACATTTTCAGCTCCTTCCTTGTCCGGATAAAAGGCGACGAGCAATAGAAGCCCAATGCCAACCCCCATGGCGAAGACTGCATTTCTTATGCATTTTCTTAGCTTTTTTTGCTTTTTTGCTTCCGGACTGTCCCAAACGCTCATGTGTCTAGCATAACTAATTCAGGTTTTTCTTCAGGGCTTGAGACGGCATGAGCTCCTGAACAAGGGGTTGGAGCTGCTCTTCGTAGCGCCGCCATTTTTCAACGGATGTATTGTAAACCGGCTTTGTGACCTGGGCCTTGCTGGCTGTGATGACGTTGCGCTTTTGTTTGTGTGGTTCAAGGCAGGCATCATTCCATTCCAGACCGATATGATCGATCAGTCTTTTGGCTTCGTCTTCCAGGTTATTCACAGTGGTTTCGTAATCAACCTCCAGGATGCGGCCCGGCAGAACTTCCTTCCAGTATTCCATGAGATCAAGGTAACGCTTATAGGCATCAGCCAGCTCTTCAAGGTTATACGACCAGTATTGTCCGCGTGCAAAATTCTGCTTGTAGCAGGACAAACAGGTATCAATGGGGTTGCGGCGGCAATGGATGATTTTTGCATTGGGTAAAATAGAGGCAATAAACCCAACAAACATGTAATTCGCGGGCATTTTATCAACGATGCGCTTGGCATCGCCGTCCTTGTCTTTGGTGCGGGCGAGTTTGAGATATTCCTCACCCAGAGTCTTTGCATCTGTAATACTTTGGTGGCGGGTCATTTTGTCTACTTTGCCCATATAGGGCAGTTCGCCCGCACCGAGAACATCGGGATGTGCGGCCAGGATTTGCTCCGTTAAGGTTGTTCCGGAGCGCGGCATACCAACGATGAAAACAGGGACATCTGAATCGCAACCTTTTCCTTCATTTTGTTTTAAAAGTTGCGGGGTGTATTTCTCTTTAACGAGACCATGATAGTCCATATCTTTCCAGGTAATATAGGGTACGCTTTTGCGTTTAATATCATTGGCGCGTTTTAAGTATTCAAAAGACTGATCATATTTTTTCATCTGTTCATAGGCATCGGAAATGGCAAAATAAAGCGCGGCTGCCAAATTTTGTCCAAAGGATTCAACTTTGTCCTCTAGATCCAGCATGTTTTGAAAATCTTCGTCATCTTCAGATTTGAATTTTTTGATGCTGGTTAGAGTCCCATAAGTTCCGGGAAGTTCTTTGGTCACTTTGAAAATTTCACGGATAATTTCTTCTGCCTGCTCGTTCTCGTTAATGGCCACCAGCATTTCAGCTTTTTGCTGCAGAGCGACGGTCCACTTGGGTGAAAGTTGGAGCGCTTTGTCGACGGTCTCAAGAGCGGCTTCAACTTCGCCTGCCAGATAGTATGTCATGGCTTTACGCATCCAGGGCTGCGCCATATCAGGGCTAATCTCGATGGCTTTATCGATAGCCTCTATCGCGCCTTCAAAGTCGTTCATATTGTCCCGTATCTCACAGAGCTTCATGTAAGCGCGTGCTGAATTGGGCTCCTTTTTCAGGGCCTCCTGCAAGACAGCTTCGCCATCGTCGAATTGGTCGGATTTAAGCAACACATCAGCCAAACCCAGATATGTTTCAGGGTTTTCGGGGTCCAGGTGGATGGAGCGTTGTGCAGCCCGGTGGGCCGGTTCATAATCGCCCAACTCACACAATGCCCGGCTTAAGTTAATGTAGCCATCGGCAAAGTCATCTTTAAAAGCGACCGCGTATTTTGCGGCAATCGCAGATTCTTCGAATCGGCAGTTATCGGCATAGGCAATCGCCATGTTGTTATGGACCTGATGATAATCAGGTTTGATATTGGCGGCTTTACGATAATACTCAATTGCTTCTTCGGGTTTGCTCTGGTCACGTAATGCGTTGCCCAGATTGTTCAGGGCTTCCGGATTGTCAGGGGCAAGCTCGATAGCTTTGCGGCATTTTTCTTCTGATTCGGACAATCGGCCCATTTCCCGCAGAATATTCCCCCAGTTGATCCAGACCATTGCCTCATCAGGGCTCAGTTCACTGGCCTTTTCCCATATATCGATTGATTCTTCAAATTTGATTTGCTTGGATAAAATAATGCCCAGATTGTTTAGGGCAACAACGCTGTCTGGCGCAACTTCCAGCGCTTTATGACAGGCCTCTTCAGCTTCGTCGAGACGCCCCAAAAGCCAAAGCGTATAGGATTTATTATTGAGGGCATCAAGGTAAGTCGGCGCTGCTTTCAGAGCGCGATTATATGCATCCAGAGCTTCTTCGTATTCATGGACCGCTGTGAGAACGCCACCATAATTGTTCCAGCAATTATGGTCTTCGGGCTCTGTATCGAGTGCAAGTTTTAGGAAGTATTTGGCTTCATCATAATTCCCCGACTGAAACAGCAAAACCCCTAAGAATTGGGTGGTAGGGAAGTGATCCGGTACACTCCGCAGAATATCTCTGTATGTTCTTTCTGCAAGAATGTAATTGCCTGATTGGTGGTGACCCTGCGCAAGGGTTACAGCTTCATCCAACGTAACATGTTGCTGTTCTTCCTGATCATTTTTTACTTTTGACGAACCCATAATAGTGTTTCTCCGGGATTATATAGTGAATAAAATCTTTTTGAGTCTTGAGGGCTTGAATAATATGAGGTTACTCTCACCTAGTAAATAAGAAATGTGGGAATGTTCTTAAGTATAGTTGCCATATGACTTAAACGGTATTTTAACCAAAACGGCGTTATTATTATAGTTACAGCAAATGCTTTGGTGTGACGCAGGGGAAGCCTTTATTATCTGGCCATTGTCAGGTTTTAGTAGCTTTTCAAGGTCTGTTTTTTATGGTACCGTGCAACCAAGTAAGGTTTGCGAATAATAAGAGCGTAAAAGGATATTTACGCTTCTATACTGAGTTACATCGAAATGCCAAACTAGAAAAGTAAGGAGCTTAGCTAATGTCTAATAAGAAATCTCACATTAAAACGAAAGCGGCGGCCGTCACAGGCGCAGCCGTTGTTGCACTAAGTGGTTTTGTGCCGCAACCATTGATCAGCAGTGCGCAAGCAGCCACTGCAACGATTAGCGTAACGGGTAGCTTTATCACAGGTATTGCTTTGGCCGCTGGTGCCAATGCAAACTTTGGTTCGGTTGCTGCGACTGCACCTGCCGGTAGCGTTGTTCTTGCTACAACGGGTGCTATCACAGCATCACCGAATGCTGTTGCCGTTGGTGGTGCCGTGGCAAACGGTTCATTCGTCTTTACAGCTGTTGATACAACGCCAAACATCAATATGACTGTCACCGGTCTTGGTGCTGTTGTGTTGGCTGCAACAGGTGGTGGTAACGGTCCAGTCGGGACAATGAAGCTGGCAAATGTTAGCCTCGGCGGTATTGGTGCTGCGGCTGCGACGTTCCCATCTGGTGGTGGTACGACAGCGACAGTTGCCAACTACAATATCACATCGCTAAACGGTCCTATCGCTGTTGGTGCGACCGTTACCTGGGGTGCTGTGCAGCCTATCGGTCTGTTCTCAGAAGCGATTGTATTGACTGCTGCTTACTAAAAGCGCTTCAAATAAAGAGTTTTAAAAACCCCGAAGTTTTCTTCGGGGTTTTTTCATGCCTAAAGAGTCATTAGAAAAATAATTAGTCGGGGTATTTATATTGTGCGAGTTTTTTAAGCTGTAGCTTGGCGAGATGAGCTATACGCTCCAGGCCAGCTGTGCTGCCTTTCTCTGTCGTCAGTTTCTCTACCATTGCCTGAACATCTTTATAATACTGACTATTTTTCTCCAAAATTTGTGATTCAGCCTCTTCAACCCATGGCTTATAAAGGTCTTCGTCCGCTTTGTTACCAATCATATTCGCAAGAAATATATAGAGGATGCGGCGCAATGCTTTTGGCGAGCCATCTATAGGTATTATAAGATGAGATGCTGTTAGGGCCTTTTTTTGTTTGTCTAGTGCCATAACCGGCATAAAACGGTTTAGATCTATAATTTTCTTACCCAATTTTTGTTTGCACACAGCGCCAGCACGGGCATTGATTTTAATGGTGCCAATATCCGGGACGTCTAAATCTATAGGTACTGAGCGTATAATCGGCGAAAATTCGTCAATAAAATCATATTTAACAAGCGCATCGAATGAGTCCATCACGCTGTAAAAGGCATGGCATTCAAGGTTATTTTCTATTGGCTGGCTGTTATTGACACAAAGATCTCCCTGTCGGACGCCTTGTCCCGTGTTGAAAATTGCACCAAGCCAATGATGGTTCAAAAAGTCAACGATGGGCATCAGGATGCTAACCGCTGAACCACCACGTATATAATCGCTATAGCCCAGATGCCTGGTCTTAAAGAAGGTCTCGCTAATGAACTCGCCCATTTTTTCGTCGCTGAGGCCTTGTTGAACATCCTGGACCCAGTCTTCAAGATTGGTACCAAGCACGCGTCCGTTCTCTAATAATTTCAGAAGGTCCGGATAGTCAGCGACAGAGAGTAGAAAAGAATTTTCCTTATGAATGGATACTTTGTCAGTGAGATTATAAAGGGTAATCATGCATTCTATGAGTTTCTTTTGCAGCGTGGAAAGCGTGCTGTTTTCAGGAAAATTTACACTAAACGCATTGTTTTTGACGCTGGTATCATACTGGTCAGTTGGCAGTAAAATATCGCGCGAAAGCCTGATAATTTCCCGGCCGCGCTTCATGGGTTCTTTTGTCTGTATGCTCAGCGCTCCATTTTCGCTACGCATGACGACATTTGAATGAACCCCGCCGCCGCCTTCGACAACAAGTTTTTCGAGGGTCTTTAATTCTTTTTCAATTTCCAGGTTATCAGTTTCAATAATGACCATATGCTTACAACACCTTTTTATGGTAGAAAAATCCTATTAGAGATGCGTATTATAAGTACGCAGCATAAATCAACAAGATGATGTTTTGAGACAATGCAGAGTTAGTATTTATAAACATTCAAAAGATATTTTTATGACAAGAGTAAGTAAGAAAAAAAGAAAAGCTAGGAAAAAGAAGCCTGTTCTAGTCGCCGTTTCATCTTTGGCATTGAGTGCCTGGTATGGAAGCCCTGCCGTTGCCCAACTTCAGATTAGCTGTACCCGAAGACTATATGTTGGTGAGCATGATATTTGCGCAAATGGGCGCGTACGGATTCTTCCCAGTGGAGGCACCTCGGCATTAACCGGTTGTTTAATAACAACAATCCCGCCTGATGCTGGGAAGTGCGTGGTATCGACGGGTGGAGTTGCCATTACAAAAAGCGTCCTTGTGGCTTTTACGAATACCAAATTTGATGTCACGATGGGCGGGAACTTTCATAGGGTTAACAGGTTGCGCATGCAACATACGGGGGCCGCAAAATCCGCAAAATCTTTTACATTTACGCCTACCGAGGTTTCAAATACGGTTACAGTAAATATTGGCGGCAGACTAAGATTTAGAGAAAATCGCCCTGACGGCATGTACGTAGGGACAATTTCAGTATCCGCAACTTTGCAATAAAGGCCATTCAGATTATAACGGTTATGTCTGATTTAACACAGTGGAAAGGAAGCAATGAAAACACCATCTCGAGACATTTTATATAGGGTTATTTTTGTTTTTTTCGTCTGTCTGTTGGCGGTTGTGCCGGCTATGGATGCCTGGGCCACATTTATTTCGCCCAAGCGCGTTATGATTGAGGATAAGCAGAGATCAGCGAGGCTCACCATACATAACGGCACTGACCAAACGCTGGTTTACCGTTTTGAGTGGGAGCATCGCGCGCAGGTTGCCGGTGGCAATGTATTGCTAATGAAGGAAGGTGAAACGGTGGCGGGTTATCGACCAGCCGAGAGTATGCTCCGTTTTTCACCGCGCCAGGTCATCCTTAAGCCAAATGAACATCAAAGAATTCGTTTTCTGGTTCAGCGCCCTGCTGATATGGCTGAGGGCGAATACCATTCACATTTTTTGATCAAAAGTGAGCCTATGGAAGAAGCTACTCCTGCTCCCCCTCCCGTAGTCAATCCAAAAACGGGCATCATCGGCTCATTAAAGGTGCGTACCAATGCTTCGATTCCAGTTTTCCTGCGTCATGGAAAAACACAAGTTGATTTTACCCTTAATAGTGCGCGGCTGATTCAAGAGGACGGACTGTATTATGTGCGCGTGCAGCTTAATAACAACAGCACCCGCAGTCTTTATATTAAGCCTGAGCTTGTGTGTGGTTCGGGTGATAATGCCACCAGCACTATTATACGCACGATCAAGCTCTACACAGAAGGAAAGTCCGTTAATGATGACATCCCTGTGCCTAAGGCCTTTGATCTTAGCGGCTGTAGCAGTCTTCAGTTGAAATTATCAGGAACAGATGATTTTGAGCATAAGCGTAAAGTGATTACGCAGATTGACGTTGCGCGTTAATAGTCTCTCATAAAATTTGATAAATGGCCCCAATTCGCAGGGGCCATTTTTATACGTCAGTGAATACGAAAGGCAGCGTATCGGAATATGCTGTGGGCGAATCTGTTCACTCAAGCCGAATAACTCTGTGGATAAATGATTCTACCTCTATCCTTTCCAGAATTTTTCAACTAATGCGTGCTATGATTCAGGTGGGCTATTCTAACACTAACTTCCGCTCTGTTTCATGGGCAAAAATCATAATGGGAATGTTCTGAGGCGCATATTTTGCGCTGCGATCGCTATTGCGGTCCTGGCAAATATTTATGCAGTTTCAGCTTCGGCCGCCGAAGAATCTACGGTACAGGCGGTAACAACGGGCACAAAAGGTATTGTGTACGGTCCCTCGAGTATTGTCGATCCGGTGACTCCTGAAAAAGTTACCGAACCCTTGCGTATACCCGTAACGGATGAGCTTGCTGAGGCAGGCGATATATCCGAACCCTTAAGTCGTATCGAACCGGCCGCAGATGAAGCGGGCGGCGCTTTTGCATTCCCCGAGGATGGAGAAAATTACGACCTTATCCTGGCGGTTCGCCGCAAAAGTAAGATTCTTTCCTCTGAAATTATAGGGATTGAAAAGGGCTTTAATTACTATATCCCCCTGCAGGCATTTTCCAACATTGTTAAATTCCCGTCCCAAACCAATCTTGCGGCCGGAACAATCAGCGGTTCTTTCTTTGATCCGCAAAATACATATTCTGTCGATACCGGGCGGGGGATTTTTACCGTTCGGGGTGATCGCTTCGATCTGCCTGAGGGTAGCTATATCGTAAGAGATCTGGGCCAGAATATTGGCGAGATATATGTCACGCTGGAAGTTCTTAATAAAATCTGGCCGCTTGATGCGGAATTAGAGTTTTCGGATCTCTCTATCAATATCAAAACCAAAAAACTGCTTCCCTATGAGAGGGAGGCAGAGCGTAAGAAGAAACAGGCACGTCTGGAAGGTGGAGAAGAGCAGGCAGGCCCCACTTTTGAATTTCTGCCCAATAGATACAAACTTCTCAGCCGCCCGATCCTGAATGTCTCCGAATCCATTTTCTGGGAAGAGGAAGACGCACGAATAACAAATAACGTTGTTGTCAGTGGTCGGAACGATCTGTTAGGGACAAGCGCCGATTACACGGCCAATATCGTTTATGAGAAAGGCGAGCAGCCGGACCTTACCACTTTGCGTTTGCGTATGACACGTGAAGATTTGGGTGATGGCTCTCTTCCTTTCGGCTTAAAGATAGCGCAGGTCGGTGACGTTTCTGCCAAACCGTCTCCTCTCATTAGTAAGTTTTTCACTGGTCGTGGTGGTTACCTATCGTCGTCTTCAAAGCCAAAAAACCAGGCTTTTGATGAAATCACGGTTGAAGGAACGGCGGAGCCTGGATGGGAGATTGAGCTTTATCGCTCGAAAGAGCTGCTTGATTTTGGTTTTGTCGATAAAACCGGTCAGTACGTTTTTGAAAATGTTCCTTTGAACTATGGAAGAAATGAGATCCGCGTAGTTCTTTATGGACCGCAAGGGCAGATAGAGGAGCGGGCCAAGGATTACTTCATCAAAAAGACCCAGCTATTGCCGGGTCAGACGGACTTTGAAGCCAGCGTTATTGATGTCGGAACGCCTTTATTTGATGTCAATAACCAGGCCCCGAAAGAAGATCAAGACAGCACTAAGTTCTTGCGGATCAATCGTGGGATCAATCATTGGTTAACAGGCTTTGCGACATTTACACAAACGCCGGCACCCAGCACTGGCGAAAATCAGGAATTTGTAACACTTGGTGGTAATTTTAATGCGCTGGGTGGTGCCGGGCAGATTGAGGTCTATAAGCAGCTTGATGGCGGCACTGTCCTTGATACGCGTTTTGGAACACAGTTTGCCGGGATCAACACATCTTTCAGAACATCATTCTTAAAAGATTTTGAAAGTCGGGAAGCGGGGACAGGTCAGAACGCCAAAATATTTGAGGGTGAATTCAGGGCTAATAAATCTTTTGAATTAGAAAGTGGTCGACTGGGTTTCAATGTTAATACACGACATACAAAACGAAAAGATAGCAGAAGTACAACGCAAAGCCGTGCGGCTCAATCCTTCTCTACGGATAAATATTCTCTTAGCAATTCATTTTCCACTATACACAACAACAACAAGCATAGTTCTACAGATGGCACGCTGGCTCTTAATGTGCCGCTTTCCAGGAAATGGAAGACACGCGCTGCCCTGGAGTATGATGTTTACCCTAAATCCGGCCTGGATTTATCGCGTTTTGATCTGAGCTATAGCGATCTCGATAAGTTTACAGCGTCAGCGAATGTTCGTCAGGGGATAGACGATTCCAGAGAGACGGAAATTGGAGCAACGGCCACATATGACTTTGACACATTTTTGGGTAGCGCCGATGTTGACTGGGACAGACAAGACGGCCTGGATGTTTTGTTACATGCCAGCACAACGCTGGGACCAGATGGTGAAAACAATTCCTACATTGCTACGACAGATTATAAGGGCCACACCACCGCCCTTAAAATGCGCCTGTTCCATGACAAGAATTCAGATGGAGATTTTGGAGGAGATGACGAGCCTGTCGAAGGTGGCAAGGTCTTTATCGGTGGGCGTCGTAGCAAAGCGTCCGACAGCGAGGGTTATATAGAGCTTCTCGGTGCCGGCCCGCCGGGCCTTGTTGATATTACAGTCGATCAGGAATCCTTGCCCAATCCGTTCCTCATTCCAATTAAGGATGGCTATAGCACCGTCCTACGGCCTCGCACCAAACCTTATATCGAATTCGCTCTCATCGAGAGTGGAGGTATCGACGGCACCATCCGTTTTGCAGATGGTCGTCCAATACCTGGACTGATTGTCCAACTTCTCAGTCATGACGGTGTTGTCCTTAAAGAGGCAACAACTCTGTCTGACGGTTTCTATGTTTTTGAATTTGTGAAGCCCGGAACTTACACAGTACAAGTTTCGCCTTCACACGAGATTAACGTTCCGCCGATGACCGTATCGGTAACTTCCGAAGAGATCTTCGCCTATGGCGTGGATCTTATCCTGTTGGAGCAGGCTGCGGAAGTTTCGGCTGCCGACGAGGCAGACGGAGAAAGTGGTAGAGTAGCCCAACTACACCACGCTCCGGTAGCTGATGGAACGTTACAGCCTGCTCCATATTCCTCTGACGGCGGATTCCAAGCCGTTGTCAGATCGGTTAGGATCGGGGAGCATCCTTACAAGGTTCGCCTTGTAATGGATCTCTCCGGTCCGACCGGTTATAAGATCAGTTCCGAGAATGGAGGGGAGGTTATCAACATTGATCTACCAAGTACAGCCTGGGATGCGGAAAGATATCATGATCTCAGTAAACACCCGATATTCAGCGACTGCGAGGTGCAGGGCCTTGATGGCGGCAGCGGCACGCGGCTGAGGCTCACCGCCCGTTCACCGGTAGAAATTTTCTATAATGCGACCCTGCCGCCAGCGGAAGGCCGCCCCGACAGGATTTATGTAGATTTCCTGAAAAGAAGCGCGCCGAAATAGTAAAGCTATCCCCATACATTGCGTGTATACAGGGGCCGAATCATTGACGTTTTGCCATAGTTAGCCGTAGGCTTTAAGGGTGCCATTTAAAGATTTTCACTTCGGGTTCCCGATCATTGCCACGTTTAATAAAAAATAAAAATCCGTTGATTTCTCTTCTTGCGCTGGCTGTGCTTGCGCCAGCTTTGGCGGCGTGTAATTCCCCGATCTGGGATGTCGACCCGTTGGCCTTTATGAGCAGCGATCCCAATAAAAAGAGAGAAGAAGCGGAAGAAAAGAAAAAGCAGGCCGCAATTGCGGCGATGATGCCGCCTGATATGTTTTCAAATATTGCGCCAATTGAAATGAGAAGCGGTGGTTCTCTTGGTAGTCTTGGTTTGAATTTGGAGACCTATTTTGCCGGTGATCTCAAAGACGACGGCGACCGGATCAGGCGTTTGGAACGTGCTGTGGTTGCTATGCATAAAGATTTAAAAATCATGGCGCCGACATTGCAGCGTCTGGCAGATGTTGAAGTGGCGATGAAGCAAAGCGTTCACAAGAGCGTTTTGCAACCGCCACAGTCTTTGTTGGCACAGGAGAAAGGCCCAATGGTCGCCGCGCCGCCAGTGGTAACGGGCCCGCCCCTACCGTCGGCATCTGCAACGACCGGCAAGCCGGTTGATCCAGGCGCCAGGCCAATGGCCGCGCCAGCAGATGGATCATCCGTGGTGAGTGGTATTCGTACTGGCGAACATCCAGGCAAAGTCCGTATCGTTTTTGATGTGACCAGCAAGAACACCGTTTATACGGCAGATCTTGATAACGCAGAGAATATTTTGGTCGTAGAGCTGCCGAATGCGCGCTGGAAAACACCAACAGATTTTGAAAATTTTAGAGCCATGCCGGTGCTTAAATCTTATAAGGTCGACACGTTTAATAACGGTGCGGGAAATATCTTTGTGCTGCAGCTTAAGAAATCAACGGAGATTATCAAGCAGGGTAAATACCCGGCGTTGTCCGGTGGCGGCGAGCGGATTGTGATCGACCTCAAGAAGTAGCAGCAACTAACAAATTTCGATAAATGGCCTGCAAATCCAGAATTTCTGCGCTTCCGGTTCTCGAAATTCAGAATTTTCGGCGCATTTCTCTTCCTTTGTTAGTCGCTGCTTATAATATTATCTTCCACCAAAATATTATGTAGGAAATTATAGCAGTTTAAGATGGCAAGGCCGGTCGTTGTCTCGTTACTCGTATGATAGGCATGCGTTGGTATTTGTACGGTAGCACCGTTCCATCGCCCTTCAGATCCCGCCACCAGCCGTCCCAGCTCGGTTGAACCAAACTCATCAACGCTTCTGCCTTGTTCGATCATATACTCATCTTTGACCTGAAACGGCAGGCCAAGCGCTTCGCATCTGTCTTTCAGTTTGGACACCAGAGCAGGGTTGAATATTTCACTTTTATCGCGGTTTCGGAATATAACCATGGCCTTTTCTATCGGCTCGGAATTGATGTTGTAGGGGCTGGTATCGAGCACAAGCAAGTCTTTGGATTCAATATTATTGGTTTTCATGTAGTTCATAATATGAATCCAGCTTTTGCCGATTTCTTCTTCAGTGGTCAGTAGCGCCGTGCCTTCAAAGCCATTTGCAAAGAGCGCATGGACGACACCGAGTGATAAAGCATTGTCGATCTGGCCTTTGAGGTGGCCGTTTTCTTTGCGTGCGCTACGCTCATAAGCCAACGGAATGTCAACGTCAACATGGGGCATGTCATGGACATGAAAAATGGAATCGCCGTTTTGCATACTGGAGCGGCTGGCCTGTATGCGTCCCTGACCCAGGTTTTGTCCGGTTTCCGGGTCATAGGCGTAAACAATTTCATCAACAAAACGCTCGCTGATGGCCTCGAGAACCTCATAGGAAGAGCGGTTGTTTTCGCCGTATTTGATTTCCTTTATGTATTGCGCCGCATAAGCGTACTCGCCGTTGCCAAGGCTGATGAGGCCGTGGCGATCAACATGGGCACAGATAATCGCAGAAGAAGGGTCTTTACCAGCAACACTTAAAACGCCGTCAATGTTGAAAACACTGAGCCCCATTTTTTTAAAATCTTCCTGGAGGTGCTTTAGAAAAACCTGCTCAAAACCCACGACAGCCGGGATAGTGAGGTATTCGATTGTTTTTTCAATTATACTATCGGCAGTCATTGGTTCTTTGGTCAGGAAAAAGTCACCTTATTCATTCATAGCAAAATGCACTTGTGAAAGCACTATGAAAGCCGGGGTTTTGTAACGTTACCCCCGTCCGCGATAAGGCGGGACGTCCTGCTCAGGAATCCAGACATCTTCGGGTTGCTTTCCGGTCTGGTAAAAGACATCAATGGGCATACCGCCGCGCGGATACCAGTAGCCGCCAATACGCAGCCATTGCGGTTCGATTTCTTTGGCGATTCTGTTGGCAATGGAGAGCGTGCAGTCCTCGTGGAACGCGCCGTGATTACGGAATGAACCAAGGAAGAGCTTGAGGGATTTACTTTCGACCAGCCAGTCGCCCGGTACGTAATCAATCATCAGATGGGCAAAGTCGGGCTGGCCGGTGATCGGGCAGAGTGAAGTGAATTCTGGCGTGGTAAAGCGAACGTTATATTGTTTCCCCTTTTGCGGATTCGGAACGCGTTCGAGTTCGGCTTCATCGGGGTTTGCAGGTAGAGCGGTTTTGCCGCCGAGTTGGGTTAGGTCTTTGTAAATATTTTCTTTGGTCATTAGACTCCCCTTTCGTTGCCCCAGAGCATGACGTGCAGCTGTGGTAATACGCTCGCTTCAAACCACTGGTCACTGTTTACTTTTTCTATGAGCCATTGCATACGTTCGTTCAAAGCGTCTTTATCGATATTCTGTGGCGGCGTTGTATGATTGCCGGGCTGCAGATAAATCGGAAGATGAGAATATTTCTCGGCGGCTTCCTTTGCATAGGCGTAATCATTTTCATCAAAGATAATAATCTTCAGCGATGTTTTTGGTCCCTCACCTGCGGTCTTTAAACAATCATTAAATACATCCCAGTCGGTTTTCATACCGCTTGATGGTGGCTTGGGCGAAAGAGTTAAAACATCAAGATTAGAAAACCAGTCTTGGGCAACACTTCCCTGTGTCTCTAGTGCGAAGCGATAGCCGTGTTTCTTTCCCAGTGTGATCAGCGGGCTGAGCGGCTGGATTGCCGGATTACCGCCTGACAATGTGACCATGAGAGGTTTTTTTGCAAGCTCCTGGACGCGGCCAAAAATTTCTTCGGCGCTCATGGCCTGCCATTGATGACGGTATTCACTGTCAACCGCATATAGAGTGTCGCACCATGTGCAGCGGTAATCGCAGCCACCGGTGCGGACAAAAACAGTCGGCTGGCCAATCACGGCGCCTTCACCCTGAATAGTGGGGCCAAAAATTTCACTGATGCGGATGTTTTTTTCACTCATGCCCGATACTCCGCCGTGCTTTTGGGCGTTTCTCTAACGCGCACAGCTGTGACTTCGCCCCATTGCATCTTGCACCAGTCATAAAAATGCCGCGCCAGCTGTTCGGCCGTCACATTATCATCGCCAAGAACATCATTAAGGTGCCGATGATCGAATTTTTCATCGATGTAAGTTTTAAGTGCATCAAGCTCACGGTAATCACGAACAAAACCAACATCGCTAAGCGTTTCTGATTGTAACTCTACTTCTACAACATAGTTGTGGCCGTGTAGCCGGGCGCAGGGGTGATCGTTCGGTAATTGGAATAGCTGATGCGAAGCAGAGAAGTGATATTCTTTGGAAATTGTGTACATCACGCGGCCTCCGCTTTTTTAACGGCATCCTGCCAGTAATCGGGATCGTCATATTTTGTAGGGTCGTTGACATTGGCCAGATGAAAGGCTTCGCGTCGTTCAACACAGGTACCGCAGCGCCCGCAATGCTGAGCGCCACCTTTGTAACACGACCATGTCTCGATAAACGGTATATTCAGTCGCGCGCCTTCAGCGGCAATATCGGCTTTGGTCAGGTTTAGATATGGCGTGTAGAGTTTAATTTCTGATAGCCCCTCTAGTGCCTGATTTTGCATGGCTTCAAAAGCGTCGACAAAAGCGGGACGGCAATCGGGATATATAAAGTGATCGCCACCATGAAAGGCTGCGGCAACGGCCTCGGCTTTTTGTGCGCTGGCAATACCGTAAGCAATAGAGAGCATAATCGCGTTGCGGTTGGGTACGACCGTGATCTTCATGGATTCTTCGGCGTAATGGCCGTCCGGTACATCGACATTGTCGGTGAGGGCTGAACCGCTCAGCGCCGCGCCGACATCCGATATATCAATAATAGAATGAGGAGCGCCGAGACGCTCTGCGCACAGCTTTGCAAATTCCAGCTCCTTTTTATGGCGCTGGCCGTAATCAAAAGAGAGTAGTCCTGTGAGCTGTTTCTCGGTGGCTACTTTATGAGCCAAAATGACGGAATCCAGTCCGCCGGAGCATATAACAATTGTTTTCACGTTTTGTTGTCCTTGTTTTCGTTAGTACCGGGTAGGTCCGCGACCGGTTGCCCGCTTACATGCAGACAGGGAGGTATTTAGCAGCTTTTATGGTGAAAGGGAAGGGATTCAAATTTGGGCATGAAAACAAAAGTTTGACAGAATCTACGAAACCTGCCATAACCTCCGCTGCGTTTAGTAGACGCTGAGAACTTACAGAAAAAGTATCCAGCTCCTTTAAGACATAAGAGCAATAAGGATACGTGAAATCAAAAAATCACTCCTTTTTCCGCAAAGTTCACACTTATAAGTTAACGGCCCTTTGAGGCTTCATCCCGTGCGTTGTGCGCGGGAGAGTGCTTTGTTGGAACAAAAATAAGAAAGAAAATAACATGAAAAATTTTGAGGGTTTCGGCCTGTCACAAGAGCTGAATAAATCATTGTCCAAGATGGACCATAAAACGCCTACACCCATTCAGGCAAAGGCCATTCCATTGGCGTTGCAGGGGCGTGATGTTTTGGGCAGCGCCCAGACGGGAACCGGTAAAACGGCTGCGTTTTCTATTCCACTGGTTGAATCATTACTGCGCAACCCGCGCGGTATCGCATTGGTGCTGACACCAACACGCGAACTTGCCAAGCAGGTTCTCGATGTTATCCATCAACTGGTCGGCTATAAAAGCCCGATTAAAACCGCCTTTATCATCGGCGGTGAGTCGATGGGCAAACAGCTTTCACAGCTTCGCGCGCAGCCTCGTATTATTGTTGGTACACCAGGACGTATTAACGATCATTTGGAGCGTGGCACTTTGAAGCTACATGACGCAGGGTTTCTGGTTTTAGATGAAACCGACCGTATGCTCGACATGGGCTTTGGCGTGCAGATTGATAGAATTTTAAAATTCATGCCGAAAAAGCGTCAAACGCTGATGTTTTCGGCAACCATGCCGAATGAAATTATCAAGCTCTCAAGCAAATATCTGACCAATCCCGAGCGCGTTTCAATGGGGGCTACGAATGTTGTGGCGCTGAATATCAAGCAGGATGTTATCCGTATTGAGCAGGATAAAAAATATAAAGAACTGGTGCTGCAGCTTCATGATCGTAGTGGCTCAGTGATTATTTTTGTTAAAACTAAACACGGCACGGAAAGAATGGCCAAAAACTTACGCCGCGATGGTTTTGAAGCCGATGCGCTGCATGGTGATTTAAGACAAAACAAACGTAATACCGTGATGAATAATTTCCGCCGCAAAAAATTCAGAATACTCGTTGCGACTGATGTTGCTGCGCGTGGCCTTGATGTACCGCATATCGAACATGTGATTAATTATGATTTACCGCAAGTGGCCGAAGATTACATTCACCGTATGGGAAGAACGGCCCGGGCTGGCGCAAAAGGTTCAGCTTTGAGCTTTGTATCGTCGCAAGAGGGCCGCAAATGGCATGCGATTGAGCAATTGCTTGATCCATCCAAAAAGGCGCAGGCTCCGCAGGGCGCACGCCGCGTACCGGGTGCATATGGTAAGAAAAAGCCTTTTTCAGGCAAGCCGGGTGGGTATGTGGGCCGCAGAAAACAGCGTTCACATAGACGTTCAGAAGGGGGACGCTCCGAGGGTGGGAGTTCTGAGGGACGTCCTGAGGCTGGTAAGGCCCGCGGTCAGGAGAACCGTAAGGCGAAGGGTCAGGGAGATAGACAGGAAAACCGTAATGAAGGCGGTCAAAAGAGTGGCCAGAACAACGGTGAAAAAAGACACCGTCAGGATGGCAATGCGCAAAAGCCGACATCGCGTTATATTAAGGCCAAGCCGCATGCAAAAAAGCACAGAGGCAAGAAGAATCCACGCAGGGCGGCATAAATGACACAAGAGCTTAGAAATATTGCGATTATTGCCCATGTTGACCATGGCAAAACCACGCTGATTGATAGTCTGATGCAACAAAGCGGTATGTTCCGTGACAATCAACAGGTCGATGTCTGTGTCATGGATAGTGGCGATCTGGAGAAGGAGCGCGGCATTACGATTTTGGCCAAGCCAACGTCTATTCAGTGGGGTGATGTTCGTATCAATATTATCGATACGCCGGGCCACGCCGATTTCGGTGGTGAGGTTGAGCGCGTCCTACATATGGCGGACGGTGTTATCTTGCTGACTGATGCTGCAGAAGGGCCAATGCCCCAGACGAAATTTGTGCTGGGTAAGGCGCTGGCGCAGGGTTTGAAGCCGATTGTGATTATCAATAAAATTGACCGCGCCGATGAGCGCGCTGAAGAAGTTGTTGATGAGGTGTTTGATCTGTTCGTGTCACTGGATGCAACGGACGAGCAGCTCGATTTTCCGATTTTATATGCCTCAGGCCGCGATGGCTGGTGCGTGCGTGAGTTGGAAGATCCTCGCGATAATTTACACCCGCTGCTGGATCTGGTGCTCGAGCATGTACCATCGCCTGCTGGTGATAAAGATGCGCCATTTGCGATGTTGGCCACCTTGCTGGATTCCGATCCGTTTTTGGGACGGTGCCTGACCGGGCGCGTGATGCAGGGTTCCGCGAAAGTGAATGACACGGTGAAAGCGATTAATCTGGATGGTGAAACGGTTGAAACCGGCCGCATGACCAAGCTTTTGACATTTGATGGCACAGAACGGGTGCCGGTGGAGCAGGTTAATGTCGGAGACATTATATGTATTGCCGGTCTGACCAAGGCCTCTGTGGCCGATACGATTGGTGCCACAGCCATTGAAACGCCGATTGCCTCGACACCAATTGATCCACCGACTATGTCGGTAACCATCTCTGTGAATGACAGCCCGTTTGCTGGACAGGATGGTAAGAAGGTGACCTCGACGATGATCCGCGAAAGATTATTGGCTGAAGCAGAAACAAATGTTGCTATTACTTTTAGTGAAAGTTCAGAAAAAGATTCATTTGAAATTGGCGGGCGCGGAGAACTTCAGCTTGGCGTTTTAATTGAAACCATGCGCCGCGAAGGGTTTGAACTGACAGTATCGCGCCCACGTGTGCTGTTTCAAGAAGATGAAAGTGGTAATCGCACCGAGCCTGTCGAAGAAGTTACCATCGATGTTGATGAAGAATACGCCAGCACAGTGGTCGATAAAATGAATCGCCGCAAAGCGGATATGGTTGATATGCGCTCAAGTGGTGCGGGCAAACAACGCATTGTCTTTCATGCGCCATCACGCGGCCTGATCGGCTATCAGAGCCGCTTTATGACCGATACACGCGGCACGGGTGTAATGAACCGGGTCTTTCATTCTTACACACCTTATAAAGGCGATATCCCGCAAAGGGCCAAGGGCGTTTTGATTTCCAACGCGCAAGGCCAGGCTGTGGCTTATGCTATTTTCAATTTGCAGGATCGCGGCATTATGTTTGTTGAACATCAACAGCCGGTTTATGAAGGTATGATTATCGGTGAGCATAGTCGTGACAATGATCTGGAAGTGAATATCCTCAAAGGGAAAAAGCTGAGCAATGTGCGGGCTTCGGGTACGGATGAAGCGACCACATGTACGCCGCCAGTAAAGATGTCACTGGAGCAAATGATGTCCTACATCAATGATGACGAGCTTTTGGAAGTGACGCCTAATAATATGCGCCTGCGTAAGGCAGATCTGTGTCCGCATGATCGTAAAAAAGCCAGCCGCGCTGCGGAGTAATTGGTCCGGAAGTGCCTATCCCACTTGCTCTTATGCCTTCTAGTCTATAGATTTGATAGCATGAAAAAAGGCAGTAAAATTCTGATCAGTGGAGCGGGGATTGCGGGCTTAACCGCCGCAATTCGCCTGGCCAAAGCCGGTTTTAAGCCTGTTGTTGTTGAAAAATCGGAGGCGACGAGGGTCGGCGGGTTTTTGGTCGCGCTTTCACATCAGGCTTATATCTTTGCCGAAGAGATGGGATTGGTTCCCGATTTAAAGCCCTATGATATGCGCATTCGTTCTTCCAGCTATCATGATCGCACGGGTCGCAATTTGCTGGATCTTAATTATTCCAAAATGTTTGAGGGTCTCAGCATTATTCAGATTATGCGTGATGATCTGGCGCAGGTTCTTTATGAACATGCAAAATCTGTCGCCGATATTCGTTTTGGTGATCATATCACGGCGATTGATGATAGCGGCGCGGCGGCGAAAGTTACGTTTGCGTCTGGCGTTGAGGAAGAATTTGATGTGGTGATTGGCACGGACGGTCTGCATTCTGCCGTGCGTAAACTGGTTTTTAATGAAAGTGAATATAAACGTGATTATCTCGATCTTCATGTTGCGGCCTTCCGCCTTCCCAATGCGATTAATATCGACAGCAAGTTTGCCACCCATATGGAGCGCGACCGCTATATGGCGGTTTTTAATACGTTGCAGGATGATATAGGAGCGGTGTTTGTCTGGGCAAATAAAGACCGTAGCTTACCGCCACCGGATCAACGCCACGATCACTTGTTAAAAGCTTACGAGGGAACGAGCGCGACAACGGCGAAGGTACTTGAGCATTGTCCAAAAGATGAGCAGTTTTACATGGACGTGCTGAGCCAGGTCGATATGCCAATCTGGCATAAGGGGCGAGCCGTTCTGGTTGGTGATGCGGCCCATTGCTTAACACTGTTTTCGGGGCGCGGCGCGGCGGCGGCTTTTGCCGGGGCATGTAGGTTGTGTAACGCGTTGGTGGCGCATGATACAGCGGAGGAGGCTTTCCAAGCTTATGAAGCGCAAATGCGACCGATTATTGAGGACATTATGCCGGCGACGCGTGGCGCGGTAAAATGGTATGTGCCGATGAGTGCAAAAAACCATATGATCCGTGATGGGCTGATGCGCTTTGTACCGAATATTGTGTTTCGTAATTATTTTAAAATAAAATATTCAAAAGTCTGATGGGATCCTCAGAAAAAAAATTAATTACATTTACGTTGGATCTAGAGGATCATCGCCTCGATGAAAATTTGCCGGAACGATATCCTGTTATTACAGATAAAATTTTAGGATTTTTGGATGAGCATAAAATCAAAGCCACAGTGTTTACGGTTGGAGCGCTGGCAGAAAAAAATCCGCAGCTTATACGGCGCATTCATGAGGCGGGACATGAAATCGCGCATCACTCCTATGACCATACGCCGCTGACAAAGCAGGGTAGAAATCAGTTTCAGGAGCATACCAAGCGGGCCAAAGATATACTGGAAGATATTGCCGGAGAGAAAATAACAGGATATCGCGCGCCTGTTTTTTCACTCACAAAGGATACATTGTGGGCCGTTGATATTCTAAAAGAACTTGGTTTTGAATATTCCTCTAGTGTTCTTCCGGTAGCCAATCCTTTGCATGGGTTGCCGGGTGCGCCATCCACGCCGTTTAAATGGTCAAATGGTTTGATTGAAATTCCGGCGCCAATTGGGAAAGTGGGACCGTTTTTAATGCCCTATCTCGGCGGTTTTTATTTTCGTTATTTGCCCTTTGGCGTGATTAAAAATCAGGTCAAAAAAGCCGATGACAGCACGATTCCATGGACTTATTGTCACCCTTATGATTTTGATGCGGAAGAGAAAAACTGGCGAATTAAGGGGGCTTCCGTGCCTGTAAGCTTGCTGCTTTGGATAAATAGGAAGAATACTTTTAGCAAGCTTGAAAGGCTCACTGATAGTTTTGAATTCTCAAAGCCGTTTAAAGATCAGAATTTTAAGAAAGTAAAACAGATCGTTGATCCGGCTACATTATAACGGGATATAAAATTGGTCCCAATCTGTTTGCAATCGGCAGCGGCAGTAATTTCCACGCATCTGTAAGAAATTTATTGCGCTGACTATCCGGGTCCATGTCAGGTAATTCCTGTGCCTTCACTAAATGATATTGATAGGAAAGTTTTTGTGGCTCGAACCCAAAGTTCTTTTTAAAAGAAAAAGCGCCGCTTCCTTCCATCGAGCGGCCAAAATCGAAGACTTTAAAGCCCTCTTGTGCCGCTCTCTCCATGACTTTCCAGTACATATAAGGGTAGGCGCTGAAATGCCGGGCGTCAGATATTCCGCCGCCATAATAAGGTAAAATCTGGTCCTTGTATCTAAAATTGAGAACGCTGGTGAGCGCGCGTCCCTGGTGCCCGATTGTTGTGATTTCGCAGGATTTGCCAAAAATGGTAATCAAGTCTTTAAGATATTGCTTTGAAAATACGGGTGTACCAAGATTGCGCACGCTTTCTGCATAAATTTTGTAAAAAATATTGATATCCTGATTAACACTTGTTTGCAAATTAATGGCCATGCCCTTCCGCACCTCAGCGCGTTGTTTGCGCGGGATGGCCTTCAGGTTTTCTTCATTGTCATCCGAAAGAGCGCGGCGGAAGGTATAAAACCGGTTGCTAACCGGCCAGTCCTGTCGGCTTTGCGTTTGGCTGCGTAGCTCAAGATATTGAACGCCTAACGCTTGCGCCTTTTTCGCTGCGGCTTCTTCAAGTTCTTTTGTATCCCCCAATGCGCCACCATAAACGCAAAGCGGCGTGGAGATTAAGACCGGTCCAAATATTGGGCGCTTCACAAGCGCTAATGGTAAAACGCCGGTAATAACCCCACCCTCTTCAGCGTAGAGGTAATAGGTTTTACAGCCAAAAGACAATTCAATTACATCTTTCCATTCAGCCAGATGAAAAAATGTGCCTTGCGGATTGGCATGAACAAATTCATTCCACGACTCTTTTTTATTATCTTTCAGTACAAAAATTTTCATGGCTTTCTCAACACAATAAAAAGAGAGGCGCCGATGGTTTTTGCCGTGAGACCATCCGTGCAAATCATGTCGCGTTTTAGAAACGGCAGGGTAACGGCCTTTTGTTTTACTTCCAGACCGGAAGCTTCAGCAAAGCTCTGCACTTCTTGCATTGGGTGTTCATATTGCGGGAAGGGTGGCTGGCCGGTGAAGCGGTCCATAAAAGTAAACACAGCATGCGAAGTTTTGTGAATCATTGAACGGGCATGGCGCCAGAGGATAATAAGTTGCCCGCCTGGCTTTAGGACGCGCGCGCTTTCCTCAATAAACTTTTTGGTTTGCTCTGGCGGTTGCTGGTTTAAAAACTGACAATTCACGATTTGGCCGATTGTGTTATCGGCCAGTGGCATATTAAAAGCATCGCCGCGTAGAATTTTGATACCGTTTTGTATGGCCGCGATGCAGGCGTCATCGTTGAAATCAAGGCCATAGACCATGTGTCCTTCTTTAAGTAGCGGTGCTAGCATGAGGCCAGATCCGCAGGCAACATCCAAAAATGGCCCTTTTTTATAATCGAGCGCTGATAAAAGAACGCGCTGTTCACGTGCAAAAAAACTTCCCAGCCGATAGCCGTTGGCTTGCGGGTTTTCTTCGCCGTGGCGATCGCGCAAAAATTTATAACGTGCATCTACGTTCGTATCAGCCTTCATTGGGACCTTCCTTTAATCGTAATCCGCCCATGACCAGTCCCCAAAATATAAAGGGAAAAATAAGAATTACAAAACGGATCATTAGGCTGGCTCCGGCGGCTATGGAGGTCGCCATGCCTGCGCTAACCAAAAGCAAGGTTAGGCCTGCTTCACCAACGCCAATGCCGCCAATCGTTTGTAGCGGGATAATCGCCAGGAAATTATAGGCGGCAGCGATTGTGACCTCTTGTAGGAATGGTAGGTTTAGGTGAAGCGCCTTGAATAAAAACGCCAATGCTCCCAGATTGCTGATCCATTTTCCTATGGTTAGAATCAGAGCCATTGGGACGTCTTTGCGCTTTAGGTTGTGGCGGCTGTATATACGGGCTTGTAGAATAAGCCGCATGATTTTTCTTGTGATGCCTGTGCGCCCTATATTCATTTTCTGCATCATTGCCGCCGCTATCGTTAAGAACATATCAAGGCGCACTAGCACAAACAGTGAAAACATAATTAGAATCGTAGCCGCAATGCTCATGATTTTCTTGTCCATGAAGTCTCCGAGTCCCAATAGCGCCATCAAGAAGAACGTGCCGAGAATAATGACATCATAAAGCCGCTGAGCGATAATACTCATCGCGGCTGCGCCGTATTTTTGGCCGAGGTAACGCTCAAAAACCACTATAGCAGCGACTTCGCCGAGCCGGGCGGGTAGAATGATCAATAATAGAACATACCAGGCATTGGCCTTTAGCGCTGATCCAACGCAGGGTTTTTTGTTTGCGAATAACCAAATACGCAAAGCCGTCATGATGCCTTCCATTAGTAAAAACAAAAAAGCTACCGCCAGCATGGACCAGGATAAGTTTTCCAGCATGGTGCGTGCCTGCGCAATGTCGACCTGCATGACGACAAGGGCCAGCAGAACAATGCTGATTAGAGAAGCGGAAATCCAGAGTGCCGGTTTATTGGGTACGGATTTTTGTAACAATTTTTTGACCATAAATGTTGATGTAGTAAGCCATGCTTAATGCGTAAATCGTGACCAAAGGAAGATTGTAACGCGGAATGCTGACCGATAAACCGGCATGAAAAGCCACCATATAAAAAAGAGGCAGACTTATTATAAGGATAGTATAATCCTTTTGCCGCAGGGTTTGAATCAATAAGGCTATAAAGGCTATAAAGCCGACAAGGCCCCAGTACTTGGCGATGAAAGTCCCGCGTAGCGCCAAAGGAACGCTGACGGCGATGTGTTTGGGTGTTAGGACTTCCTCTTTAATTAAATGCCCCAATATTTTGTCACTGCCGCCGAGTTCTTTGGAGAGAACCTCAATACGTGGACCATATCCTTGTCCGTAGTATGAGTTTTCATTCCACCCGAGTTTGTCGTGCAAATGTGTTGGAAATACTTTTTTTGCAAGAGAGTCTCCAAAATCAGGGAGCCAGTAAAGCATCGCAACGCCGACTTCTGGCCAGCTCATCTGGTTGTAGTTAATGCGCTGTACCAAAATTGCTTCGGCGTAACCACCTGATGTGAGGGTAAAGGAGTCAAAATTGGTTTTGTTGCGTATGGCCCAGGGCGAAACGATCATGATAAAAGTTACAACCAAAACACCCAGACGTAACCATGATGATTTTGTTCGGTTTATTGTAGCTGTTACTACAAGAAATGCAGCGAAGCCATAGAACAGATAAAGATAGGATGGGCGTATAAGGGTCAGGACAGCCAGCATCAAGGCTATAGCGCCAATCCAGCGTAAACGACCGTCTTGGTAAAAGATTTGGCAAAACAATAAGAGCGCACAAAAAGCAGGCAAGATTAGAATTTCAGTCATGAAGGCATTTGAAAATTCAGAAAAAACACCTGATGCAGCAGCTAAAAATGCTGCGATCCAACCCGTCAAATGGCTGCGGCTAAACTGCCGCGCTGTTAAATAAATCAAGAACAGGCAGAGCAATGCGAAAGCCATTTGTACGATAAAGAAAGTTCGAAAATGCTCCTCGCATCCTGGCCCCTCGTTCTTCTCTATAGTACAAACCATGCTTTCGGCAAAGGACGGATCGAGGGCCATCACACCAGTGATCAGGGCTGGATAAAACGGCGCATTTGCATTGCCGGGTTCCGGCGCAATGCTTGTATCTCTACTGCTTAATCCAAAAACACCGTGCTTGTGAAGAGAGACGGCATAGCTGATATAGCGTAAATCGTCGCCCTGCCAGGCATGGGGCTTATCGCCGCTAGGCTGGCCAAGCCATAGAATGGCGGCAAAAATGATAAAGAAAATCGGCAGTTCAAATTTACGAAGAATGCCCACGATTTAGCTCATCTGTTTTACAAGCAGGTGAAGTGGTGTTTTGGGTTGATTTTGAATATCAAAATGCAAAGCGGATAAAGTCAGCTGCAAACCCACAATAAGGGGAAGCGCCGCGAGCATAACTGTTCCGGCTGAGGCCTCGCTTGCGGATTGTACGCTACTGATCCATTGCCCGGTTCCAAACAGAACGGAAAATAAAAGAAGGGATGGTCCCAAAACCCATTCGATAGAGGCAAGGTGAAAATCTCTGACGAAATAGCTGTAGACAATGCGTTTGAAAAAATTTTGCATGTGATTGCAGGCAAAGGAAAAGATTGCGCGCGATACGCTTAGATTGCTTTTTTCATTGCCGTAGGTGGCCTTTTGCGGGACATCCATGACCAGTGCGCGCAATGTTCCCAGGCGAAATAGCATATCGGATTCAAAGAAATAGCCTTTGTTGATTTTATCAAGAGGCAGCAATTTCAGGACATTGGCATGGATGGCTGTAAAGCCGTTTGTTGGATCAAAGATCTGCCAATATCCAGTTGAGAATTTATTTAAAAAGGACAGCCCGGCATTGCCGAAAATTCTGGCCTTGGGCATTCCTTCCAAAAATTCGGGATTGTAAAAGCGATTGCCCTTTGTGTAGTCAGCTTGTCCTTGCAGTATGGGTTCCACATAGCGCGGGATGATAGACGGATCCATTTGCCCATCGGAATCGATCTTGACAATGATATCCATTCCATCTTCAAGAGCTTTCTTGTACCCTGTCACCATCGCGCCGCCAACGCCCTGATTTTTTTCATGGGTTAAAACGTGAGCGCGTTTGTCCGAGCTGTTCTGTTGGATATGTTCGCCTGTTTTATCAGGGCAGGCATCATCGACACAATAGATTGTGTTCACCACATCGGGCACAGCGCTCAAGACATCAAGAACCTGATCGCGCGATTTATAGCACGGAATGACAACAGCAATTTTGGCCATAAATTCTTCCCTATTTTCAAATAGAAAGCCTAAAATGCCCAAAGAAAGGGCGAGATGCAACAGACATAATAATAATTATGTATTGCAGAGCTTTAGCTTCTCCTCTCGGCTGAGACGCTTAATCGCCATTTCTCGCTTTGAGGCGGTGCTACGGTCATCACAGTCCTCCTCATATATAAGTGTAAACGGTCCGCGCCCCTTGGTGTATTTCGCACCTTTGCCCTCTTCATGGGCTTTGAGGCGGCCTTCGATATCATTGGTAATGCCGGTATAAAGGCTCTTATCCGCGCATTCGAGAATGTAAACAATCCAGCCCATTTCCAACCTATACCTGTGCAATATTGCTAACATATGGTACAACGCGCTTCTTTTAGGGAAAAGCACAAAGGTTAAACGAGCGATGCCACCGCCACTTTTATTATCCGTTAAAGATGCCATGATCCGCTATAGCGAAGTGCCGGTCTTTGAAGATCTGGCTTTTAATATCCATGCGGGTAGCCGCATTGCGCTGGTGGGTAAGAACGGCGCGGGCAAATCAACGCTGATGAATATCATTACAGGTGTGCAGGAGCTGGATGAAGGTGAGCGCTGGGAGGAACTTGGCGTTACCACCGGGTACTTACGTCAGGATATTACGCCGCAGGAAGGCCAGAGCGTTTTTGATTATATCTTTAGCGAGATCAAGGACGAAGAACGTGACCTGCATACATATAAGGTCGATATCATTGCCGAGGCGCTGCATCTTGATCCGCAGGCGCAGATGACAATTCTCTCTGGAGGACAGCTGCGACGCGCCGGGTTGGCACGGGCGCTGGTCGAAGAGCCGGATATTTTGCTGTTGGACGAGCCGACAAACCATCTCGATCTGGAAGCGATTGAATGGCTGGAGGGGTATTTGAAATCATATCGCGGCACGCTTTTGTGTATTTCGCACGATCGTACATTTCTGGCCAATATCACCAACCAGGTTTTCTGGCTGGATCGCGGGGCTTTGAGGGTTTCTCCACGCGGTTTCAAATATTTTGATGAATGGTCGACAATGTTGCTGGAGCAGGAAGAGCGCGAGTTAAAAAACCGCAAGCAAATTGTAGGGCAGGAAGTCGAGTGGGCCAGTCGAGGCGTGAAAGCCCGCCGCAAGCGCAATGTACGCCGCGTCGAGCAAATGCGTGAAATGCGCGATCAGTTGAAAGCTGACGAGTCTTCTCATCGGCGCGCCACAGCGAAAATTGAATTACAACCGCTGAAAAATATTGAGGCCAGTTCAAAGATTGTTGCTGAATTTTACAATGTTTATAAAACGTTCGAGGAAGACGGAAAACGTATTAATATTCTTGATAAGTTTTCGATGCGTATTCAGCGTGGAGATCGTATTGGCGTTTTGGGGAAGAACGGCTCGGGGAAAACGACTTTTTTAAAACTTCTCATAGGTGAGCTGGAGCCAGATCAGGGCCGGGTTAAAACCCGCAAAGAGCTGGAGTTTTCTTATTTCGATCAAAAACGCCGCGATCTTGACCCTACGGACAGCCTCAAGAAAACGCTTTGTTCTTCTGGTGACTATATTGATGTGATGGGTAAGCAGCGCCATGTTGCTGGCTATTTAAAAGACTTTCTGTTCGATCCGGCGCGGGTGCAGGATAAGGTTTCGCAGCTTTCCGGCGGTGAAAAAAACCGTTTAATGCTGGCTAAAATTCTGGCCAATCCGAAAACCTGCCTGATCCTGGATGAGCCAACCAATGATCTGGATATGGATACGCTGGATATGCTCGAGGAAATTTTGTCGCAATATCAGGGTACGCTTCTTGTTGTTTCGCATGATCGTGATTTTCTGGATCAAACGGTAACCAAGATTTTGGCCTTTGAAGGTGATGGAAAAATCGATAGCTGTGTTGGCGGCTATAGTGATTATCTGGAGAAGAAAACCGGTATGTCTCAGGCGAAATCATCTAAAGATAAAAAGAAGAAAGACGTTAAACCTGTTACCAAAGAAGAGTCTAAAGAAGAAAAAAAGACTCCCCAAAAACTAACGTACAAGCTGGAGCGGGAACTTTCACAGCTTCCGCAAAAGATTGAAAAGCTCGAAGCAGAAGTGGCAGCGCTTTCACAAAAACTTGCAGATAATGATTTTTACCAACGTGATCCGGATGGTTTCCATGACACCACCAAAGATTTGGCCGAAGCACAGGCGAAGCTGGAGCGTTATGAATCCCGCTGGCTGGAGCTGGAAGAAATGAAAATGGTGCCGCTGGGGTGATTTGAACACCCGACCTTAGCTTTACGAAAGCTCTGCTCTACCCCTGAGCTACAGCGGCTCCAATGCTATGGAATACAGCGAAATCACAGCATTTTTCAATCAAAAACTTGCAAGAACGGTTTTCAGCCCTTATATCCCTAATCGGAAGGTCGGCGCGGGCGGTGAGTTCGCCAACCCGGTCAGGGCCGAAAGGCAGCAGCCGTAACGAAATTCTATCGGGTCGTGTCCGGCCTTCCACTCTATATTGGGTTTAACCTGCGCAAAACAGCCCTGAAATAGCCCTTACAGCTTGCTCCAAGCCGGGAATCATTCTACATAAAGTACATGAGCGAAAAACAAGAGCCTTACCGCGTTTTGGCGCGTAAATACCGCCCCCAGAGCTTTGAAGAGCTGATTGGTCAGGATGCGCTGGTGCGTACGCTGAAAAATGCGATTGAATCAGGCCGCATTGCTCACGCTTTCATGCTGACCGGGGTTCGTGGGGTTGGCAAAACGACGACAGCGCGGATTATTGCCAAGGCGCTGAATTACACCGGCGCCGATGGTACGGCTGGCCCAACCACGGGGCCAACCGATGATTGTCAGCTTTGTCAGGCGATTTCTGAGGACCGCCACCCGGATGTGATGGAGATGGATGCGGCAACGCGTACTGGCGTTGATGATATTCGTGAAATTCTCGATGGTGTGCGTTATGCGCCCAGCGAAGCGCGCTACAAAGTTTATATTATTGATGAAGTGCATATGCTTTCGAAGCAGGCGTTTAATGCTCTGCTGAAAACGCTGGAAGAACCGCCGGAGCATGTGAAGTTTATTTTTGCCACCACTGAAATTCGCAAAGTCCCCGTGACAGTTTTATCACGGTGCCAACGTTTTGATCTGCGCCGCGTGGATGAAGAAACGCTGTCTGCGCATTACCAAAAAATTTGCGGGCTGGAAAACGTTAGCGCTGAAGACGAAGCGATTGCGATGATTTCCCGTGCTGCTGATGGCTCGGTGCGTGATGGGTTATCGTTGCTCGATCAGGGGATTTCTTTGGGCGGGGAGAAGATCACAGCAGAGCAAGTGGGTGCGATGCTGGGGCTGGCGGATCGGGCGAAGTCATTGGACTTGCTGGAGAAAGCACTAACTGGGGATATGCCGGAGGCGTTGGCTATTATGGAGGATTTCTACCGTAATGGTGGTGACCCTGCGACGATTATTCAGGACCTTCTCGATCTTACGCATATTTTAACGCGGTTGCGCGCCGTGCCCGAAGCCGGTGAAATGAAACAGGCGCTTTCGGGTGATATGATCAAACGCGCCAAAGAACTGGCCGGAAAACTCAGCATGCCGACCCTTGGAAAAACATGGCAGATTTTGCTCAAGGGTCTGGGTGAGGTAAATATTGCACCGAGTCCGCAAACCGCCGCCGAGATGGTGATCATCCGGTTGGTTTATGCAGCCGATTTGCCTGATCCTGCTGATCTGATTAAAAAGCTGAAAGACCAGCCTTCGGGTGCGCAGAGCAATCAACCTTCAGCGCCACCACAAGGCGGTGAGCGGGAAAGTGTTCCTGTTTCAGTCGGTAATACGGCTGCCGCTAGCGCACCGGCGCCACAACAAAGTCCCCAGACACAAATAGAACCAGTCACGGAAAAGGCACTGGCCAGTCTTGAGGACATTGTTTCTTTGTTGGAAACAGAAAATGAATTTTTACTGGCGGGTCAGGTTGTACAGTTTGTGCATCTTGTAAAACTCGAGCAAGGACGTCTGGAGATTAATCTTGAGCCGGAAGCGCCGCAAAAACTGGCGCAGGATATGGGTCTAAAATTAAGTGCTATGGCTGGTCGGCGATGGATGGTCAGTGTGTCAGGGACAAAGGGTGCGCCGACTTTAGCGCAGCAGGAAAAAGCGCAGCAGAAAAAAGAGTATGAAGATGTTTTGAAACTTCCGGTCATTCAGGATATTCTTGAAGTATTTCCAGATGCAAAAATTACGAACGTAAAAAATAAAGGATAAATAAGCGATGATGAATTTTCAAAAAATGATGCAGCAAGCCCAGCAAATGCAATTCAAGATTCAGGAAATGCAGGAAAAGCTGGCCGAGGTTAATGTTGAATCTGAATCCGGCGGTGGCATGGTTAAGGTTGTCATGGCTTGTAGCGGTATGGTCAAAAGCATCAAGATCGATCCGTCGATTATCGTGCCTGATGATGCGGAGACACTGGAAGATCTAATTGTTGCTGCGGTAAACAACGCCAACACCGCCAAGGATGAGCGCATCAAAACCGAAACCCAGGCAATGATGGAAGAGCTCGGCCTGCCCGAAGGCACGCAATTGCCGGGGATGTAACTTTAGAGACTGAGTAAGCCAATGCGTGATACTGATAAAAGTCTGACAGAAATTGCCAATCGTTGTTCTTTGCCAGCAGAATGGATATTTCCGAAAAAAGTATTTTTGGGAGCCTTTGGCGCTAAAAGACTTGAAGATTTACAGGATATTATAGACAACCCTATTTTTGCTGTAAATGAAGAACATAAATATGCACAAATTTGTAGAGTGAAGAAAAATACTGGAGAAGAGTACTCACTTTATTTTGAGGCGGGAGAGGTTACAGGTTATGACGGAAAGGTTCCTAAAACTACAAAGTATGTATGGGTGGGTATGGAATTTAAGCTTATAGGTGATGATGAAGTCATCGTGAGTGGTTATAACGATGAAGAGCCTAAAGTGCTTGATTTATATATACGTCAAAACTTTGCAGCTCATAGGGTAAACAGCATGGGCTTATGGTTCAATAAAACATATTGTGGTGAAGTTCTTGATTGGTGGAATCCAGAAATAGAATTGATTCCGGTTCAATGATAAAATGAAAATTCTTACCTGGAATATTAACTCCGTTCGTTTGCGAATAAATCATGTTCTGCGCTTGATGAAGGAGCAGGAGCCCGATGTTATCTGTTTGCAGGAAACCAAAACGCCGGATGAAAAATTCCCGATGCAGGACGTGCTTGATGCAGGTTATAAACACGTCCATATCCACGGGATGAAAGGCTATAATGGTCTGGCGATTTTATCACGCAAGCCTTTCAAGGCTACTGATATTCATCACCGCGTCGGGCGCGAGGATTGCCGCCATATCGCTGTGAAATTCCCTAAATTCGAGCTGCATAATCTTTATATCCCTGCTGGTGGTGACGAGCCTGACCCGGAGATTAATGATAAATTTGCGCATAAGCTGGCTTTTGTCGATGAGATGGCGAAGTGGTTTAAAAAAACTTACACGGCCAATGACAATCTGGTCGCGCTTGGTGATTTTAATATTGCGCCGCATGAGCAGGATGTCTGGTCACACAAACAGCTTTTGAAAGTTGTGTCGCATACGCCGGTCGAAGTTGAAAAGCTTGGCCGCATGCGCAAATCTCTAGATTGGGTTGATACGGCGCGGCATTTCGTGCCCGAAGACGAGAAATGTTACACATGGTGGTCTTATCGTAATCGTGACTGGAAAAAATCAAATCGCGGGCGGCGGCTTGATCATATCTGGGTAACGCAGCCTTTAAAGAAAGGTCTGAAATCGCAGACTATTTTGACCGAAGCACGCGACTGGGAAAAACCATCCGACCACGTGCCGGTTATTATTGATATCGATATGTAGGATTGGCCAAGTTGCAGGTCAAAAATCGCTACATCTGCCGCCAACTTCCCAGTCACCATAACGCGTCGGTTCGGGGAGTTTTTTGCTCTCGAAACCCCCGTATTCCTTGGCTAATTTCTTTTGAGGCGGCTTTTTACCCTCAGTCTTTTTAGGGGGTTTCTGGGGTTTTGGCTGTTTGGGGCTTGGTTTTTGCTTGCTCATCTCTCTATATTTAAGGCAAAAGGAACAGGATGGAAATACTTAAACCCTACCGCGCACGCATTAATGCACTGGATGAGCAGATTATTGAACTGCTGCGTCAGCGTTATGACGTGATTGAAGAGGTTGGCGCGCTCAAGGCCACGCATGGCATTGCTGCGACTTTGCCCGACCGGGTGGATGAGGTGCGCGAAAATGCCGCGAAGATGGCGGCGGAAAAAGGGTTGGACGAGGATTTCATTCGCGGGCTTTATGCGCAGTTGATTGAACACAGCTGCAATCTTGAAGATGACATCATTGCCGCTCGCGCAAAAAAACAGGCATCGTAATATGAGTGCCGAGGCGCTTTCCCAAGATAAGACAGTATCAACTGACAACATGGCGGCGCGTCGTGCCGCGCTCGCATTGCTCGAAGCTGTGCTGGTGCAAAAACAGGCGCTGGACCAGGTGCTGGAAAGCAACGACAAGTTCCGCACGCTGCCGCAGCGCGACCGCGGATTTGTACGCATGTTGGTGGCAACAACATTAAGGCGTCTTGGCCAGGTCGACGATTTGATTGAACGCAATCTCGAGCGGCCCGGTTCGCTTAAGAACCATACGCTGGCAAACATCCTGCGCCTTGGCGTGACCCAAATCGTTTTCATGGAAGTGCCTGACCATGCGTCCGTCGATACCACTGTTCGCCTTGTTGAAATGGCCGGGATGGAAGGGCAGAAAGGTTTTGCCAACGCAGTTTTGCGCAATATCACACGCACCTATAAAGAGCTGGTATCGCGTCAGGATGAAGCGCGGATAAACACACCGGAATGGCTGCTGAAGACCTGGATTGCCGATTATGATTTGCGTCTCGCGGCGGAAATTGCCACCGCCAATCTGGCCGAAGCGCCGCTGGATATAACGGTGAAGGATGCAGAGACAAAGGCGTATTGGGGCAATGCATTGAAAGCATCGGAATTATCGACGGGAACATTGCGCAGACCGGCCGGTGGCGCGGTGCATGAGCTGGAAGGTTTTGATGCTGGTGCCTGGTGGGTTCAGGATGCGGCGGCGGCGTTGCCGGCGAAATTGTTCGGACCGTTGGAAGGCGCGCATGTGGTTGAGCTGTGCGCCGCGCCTGGTGGAAAAACGGCGCAGATGGCATCATTAGGCGCGCAGGTAACCGCGCTGGATCGCTCAGCGCAACGGTTGAAACGGCTGGAAGAAAATCTGGAGCGGCTGGGTTTGAGCGAGCGCGTGGACGTTGTTGCGGTTGATGCCGCGCAGTGGAAAGCCGCAGATGCGCCGCAAAGAATTTTGCTCGATGCGCCATGCACAGCGACGGGAACCATCCGCCGCCACCCGGATATTTTGCATCTGAAAACTGCGCGGGATATGGAGAGTTTGATCGATGTGCAGGCGCGACTGCTTGATAATGCAGCGGAGATTTTGGGCGTTGGCGGCGTGCTGGTTTATTGCACATGTTCACTGCAACGCGCCGAAGGCGAAGCGCAGATTGAACGGATTCTGGCTGCGCGCGGCGATCTGCAGCGGGTGAAAATTGCTGGGTCCGAAATTGGCGATTACGCCGAGCTGATTGACGAAAACGGCGATCTGCGGATTCTGCCGTTTCACCTGGCGCCGCATGGCGGGATGGACGGATTTTACGCGGCCCGATTAACCAAGATTGGCTAGAAACTCTCCTATAAACCATTGATATAAAATCATTATTCGCCTTCGTCAGTTCGTTCCTCATTTTTGTGGGGAGGGGCTCCCCCTCTTTGAATTTCCGGCGCATATTAGAGGGTAAGCTCTTGTTTTAACGGGCGTAACCATGGTCCTTCTTTCTGTTCCGCAGATTCCATATTTTCATATTTGCACAATCCATTTATTATTTTACATAATTCAAAATCAGGAGGGTTGCCTCGAAGCAAGTCCAAGGGACTTGTTCGTTTTGAAGATGCGAACAAAAGCTTTGCTTTTGCTTCGCGGAGCAACGGGGTGTGGGGTGTTTTTGCGACTTATTCGGCTCGTTTTCCATGCAAATATTATAGGAAATATATCCTATTTTGTCAAGGGTTTTAACCACGAAGACACGAAGGTATTAAAGATCCAGCCTTCTATGAATTTCCTCCTGAGAGGAAACTGGCATGCCGTTTGTTTTGGCCGTACACCAGTTGTTCATCTTGCGGCCGAGTTCGTAATTTGGGCTTGTCGCCCAAAGGGTCGCAATCGACTGGTTATGAACATTACCGTAAGTGGAGTTTTCCTCTGATATGCCGGGACACATTTTAACCAAGCCGTTTATGCGTACAAAAAGACCATTAGCGACTTGGTTGCAGGCTGCTGTGGCGGCATAAGCTGAAATGCCCGCCTCTTTTATCTGCTCTTTGCTCAGGATGCCTTCTTTCAGTGCTCTTTGATAGACAGCAGTATACAGGGCTATAAATTTTTCATGCTCAGGATCTACCCTAGTATCGCGTACCATAAGGCCCTGTGCCTTCTCGCCGGATTCCATTGTTGGGGCTATGATAAACGGCATATTTCTTCTGGCTGCCCAAGCGTATATGTCTGGCATTTCATCAATTTGATCGAGACCAGTGGGAGTAGCCGTGAGAGTCAATCTCTGGCCTTTTGCAGGGTCATTAAACCCGGCTTCAACCAGATATTGTAGCGCCCTGTTTCTTTTGCCGATATAATCCGATACCCCTTTATCAACAAAAATAAGACCATTCTTAGAATAGTCGCGAGTACGGTCTTTCGTTGATTTGACAATTTTATTTTGCCGCTTTTCATCAAAGGAATGAAAACCAAAAAGAATACGTAGGGTGCTATATTGCGAAAGTCTTTGAACGAGTTCTCTTGCGGTTGTAATGCCCAGATGTCCGTAATGCATTTCGGTTAGGTGATCGGATCCCAATTCTTGTGCTCTGGTAAAAACACTCACTTCAAGGCCCCGTTCTTCACAGGCATCAAGAATATCAAACAAATCTCTATTCTGTAAAAGTTCGCCCCAGCCCAGAAACTTAACACTGGTCAGACCAATTTTCCGCGCCGGGTCAATGGCCTTTTCGAACATTTCTTGCCACGTCAGAAGAAGGGTGGGGTCACGAACAATGGCAGCTTCAGAAAAACAACCTGAGCAAGGCATGCCACAGGGATAGTATTCAGTAAGGTCAATTTCCCCCCTTTTGGCGGCGGCAATAACGCGGTTATCGATAAATTCGACATCCATCGTGCCGATGGGCCGTATTGTTTTCACAGAGCCTTCAAATTGGGCCTGAATATCAGGCCTGTTTACAACCTCAGGGGTTAGAGCCCAGCCTGTCGGGTTCAGGGTAAAACCTTCCGGGAATTTATCCGGATAGACAGGGGGGATGAGGTCCTCGTAGAATCTGATTTTTCCTTCTAAATCTTCAATTTCAGACATGATTTAAAACCTTTATTTTCCGTATTGTAAGATTTGTATATAAAACCCAGAAAAAATGCAAGCTTTTGTATAGGCCGTGGAATTTTAAAAGACAGTTCCCCCGTGCAATTGGCAAAAAACTCTGCTAAAACTTATATATAGCTTTAGCTATAACACTTTATCTTATTCACAAGTTTACCCACAACTGTGCGCCGCCATGTCTGAAAATAGCTCCAAAGACCAACAAATACGTATCGCTCCGTCGATTTTATCGGCCGATTTCTCCATTTTGGGGGATGAGGTCAAGGCGATTGACGCGGCCGGGGCCGATTACATTCATATCGATGTGATGGACGGGCATTTCGTGCCGAACCTGACCTTTGGTGCGCCGGTGGTGAAATCCCTGCGCAAAACCACGAAGAAAATCTTTGATGTGCATTTGATGATTGCGCCGGTTGATCCGCTGATCGAGGATTTTGTGGCGGCCGGATCGGACATTATCACCGCCCATGTCGAAGCGGGCCCGCATATTCATCGCACATTGCAGGCGATCAAAGCCGCCGGTGTGAAAGCGGGTGTGTCGCTGAACCCCGCAACGCCGATTGAATCGATTGCGCATGTCATGGACATGGTTGATTTGATTTTGATCATGACGGTCAATCCCGGCTTTGGCGGGCAGAGCTTTATTCCTTTGATGGACAAGATCGCTGCGGCGCGCGCCATGATTGACAAAGAAGGGCGCGATATTGATCTCGAAGTCGATGGTGGCGTGACGCCCGAGACCGCGAAGATGTGCATTGAGGCCGGCGCAAATCTTTTGGTCGCCGGTACATCGGTGTTCAAAGACGGGCCGGAGAAATACGCCGAAAATATTTTAGCGCTCAGAGGGTAGCTATGCCATTTCGAATGATCAACCAGATTAAATCTGCCGCCGGTCAGTTCACATACAGTAGTTTTTTATATAACTGGTCTTTGCGCGGCAGCGTGCCGGAGCGCCTTGTCGTCAAGCCGGTTGATCCGTGGCCGGGCGATGCCGAGCGTGGGCGGTGGCTTTGCGACCCGCCTTCGCCCCCTTCTACTTCGTCGGGCGGCTTCGGCGCGGCAAGTGGTGCTTTTTCCATTGATGGAGAACAACTCGAACATCATCATTGTTGGGAACCGTTTGAGGTGAGCGAGGTTTGGCTGGAGCATATGCATGGCTTTGAATGGTTGCGTGACTTGCGGAGCCTGGGCGGTGAAGCGGCAAGGCGTCAGGGGCGCGAATTGATGGCGAGCTGGATGGATCATTATCGCAGCTGGCATAAAATGGCGTGGCGGCCCGACATTACAGCGCGGCGGGTCGCGATGTGGATTTCGCATTATGATTGTTTCGCCGATAGTGCGAGTGATGAATTTCAGGATGACTTTTTTGACTCGCTGATGCGGCAATCGCGGCATCTGGCGCGCAGTCTGCCCGGTGATTTACATGGGGTGGAGTTGTTGCATGGTGCGAAAGGCTTGCTCTATGCCGGGTTGGCGTTTGAGGGGCGTGAGAGCTGGATCGAGCAGGCTTTGAGTATTTTTGAGCGCGAGATAGCAAAGCAAATTCTTGGCGATGGTGGGCATGTGTCGCGATCTCCTTCGCAGTTGCTAGAGGCGTTGCAAATATTTTTGGACGTGCGCACGGCTTTGATGGCGGGCGGCTATCCGGCGTTTGATAAAATCCAGCATGCGATTGATAAGATGGGTCCGGCTGTGCGGTTTTTCCGTTATGCCGATAAAGGTTTTGCGCTGTTCAACGGTACGCAGGAAGGAAATGTTGCTTATATCGATAGCGTGCTGGCGCAGGCTAATGCACGCGGTAAGGCGTTGCAATCCCTGCCATGTACGGGGTATGAGCGTATCGCTCAGGGACGGAGTTTGATTCTCATGGATACCGGCAAGGCGCCGGACTGGCCGTATGATGAGAAGGCGCACGCGGCACCGCTGGCGTTTGAGTTTTCCTACGGCAAGGAAAGATTATTTGTGAATTGCGGCGTGCATCCCACATCGGATGAATGGCATGAAGCCTTGCGCGCGACGTCAGCGCATAACACCGCAACAATTGACTACCGGAATTCCTGTGAGATTCGTGAAGGTGGTCATTTGGGGCGCAAAGTTAGAAACATTATCACCGTGCGTGAAGATTCAAAAAAATCATCGCTGCTTGAGGCTTCGCATGATGGTTATGTACCGCTGAATGGTATCACCCATGGGCGGCGTTTGTTCCTGACCGAGAAGGGATGCGATTTGCGCGGCGAGGATAGTTTTAGCTGCTTTACCGGTATTGCGAAGCCACAGGAAATTGCCATGCGGTTTCACATTCATCCGCGTGTGCAGGTTTCGCTTATTCGCGATGGCGAGGAGGCGTTGCTGCGTATGCCGGGTGGAGTTGGCTGGCGCTTCCGTCATGGTAGCGGCGCGCTCGCACTGGAGGACAGTATTTATCTGGGTGAGGGCAGCCGCCCGCGCAAAACCAAGCAGCTGGTGATTTACGGCCAGATGGAACAGGATTGCGCCCGCGTTAAATGGGCATTGCAAAGAGAAGGTACGTAAAAATGCCCAGCGTTGATCTCCGGCAGGAAGTGGACAATCTTCAAAAGGAAATCATTACGCTTCGTGACGGTGCTAAGGACATCGAACAAAAAAATAAATTTATCTATGCGCTGAGTGGTCTCGAATCTCTTGACCGTGCGATTCATAACAAGGATATGATTTTTGGTGTTGAGCCGTGGCATCCGCTGGCCGGGCATGGGAATGTTTTATCGCCGGGTGAGTATTTGCTGCGTCTGAATGATGAAAGCGGTGAAGCGCTGCCACCCTATCCGATGATCATGGCGTTTTATGATAACGGTTTAACGGCGGAGATTGATCTGATTTTGTTTTTGTGCGGGTTGTGGCAATTCGGGCAGGACGACGAGGCGCAAGTGACGATTAATATCTCCGCCAAGTCTTTGCATTCATCAAAGTTTATCAAGACGGCGCTGAAAGGTCTGGAGGATGCGGGGCTGAAGCCCGGCGGACCGGAGCGTATCATCGCCGAGATTCATGAAAGCACCTCGGAAGTGATGAGCCCGCATGTGCTCGAGCTGTTCCGTACCTTTGGTGGTGGATTTGCAATTGATGATGTCGGACTGTCGATGAAGGATGTGATGCGGCTGTCGGAATTTGCAGAGATGGCCGATTACATCAAGATTGACCGGCATAGCGTGTGCGCCGACCCGGAAGAGCCGACATCGCTGGGGCAGGTGATGTCGTTTATCCGGTCCCTGTTGCCCGGCGCGGTGATTGTGGCGGAAGGCGTAAAGACGACTGAGCATGCGCAGCAAATTCATAAAAATTTCCCTGATATTCAATATGTACAGGGGCTGTACCTGCCGACTCGCGAGGTTTTTGCTAAGGAATGGCAGGATCTCGCCAAAATCACCGTCTAATTTTGACGCCATGTGAGGGTTTGTGCTATATATAGCGCAAATCACTAATTAGAGTTGAGTAACGATTATGGCGCATGCGGCATCAATATTACATTATTTAGCCAATTCGAGGTTTGAAAATAATGCTCAAGACCCTCGACATAAAATAAAAGAGCAGCTTGGTCGCCCTTTAGAAAAAATGGGAGAGCTTTCTCTTCCATGCGCGCATCTTGACAGCAAAATAAGCTGTGAACATGGGCTCCCCCTATTTTCGAAAATTAAGGGCAATGATGAGAGCACTTTTATGCCAGTATATTACTTCGTTCTGGATGATGCAGAGGCGTTGCCACCTTATAGAATATCTGAGCTTGGCGGGAAAGAAATGGTCTATTCGAGCGAAGAACTTAAAATGTATATAAGAAGTGGCAGACTCTATGAAACTTTTAAAGATAATAAGTGTCAAGTGGGGTTTGAACAACATGAGGTAACACGCCAAATGTATTTGTATTTACCAAGTGATATACCTGTGTTCGAAGATGACTATTCTCTCGGTACTAAGAAAAATTTCGATCAGCTTGCATTATTTCTTGCCCTGCTATCCACCAAAGGGCAAAAGCCATTGCTAGATTTAGAACAGGACAAGCCGGAAATAATCGAAGCCTATGGTAATGCGCAGGTTCTGGGACGTGCTCAGATTTTAGCAAAAGGCATTTCAGGCAATCACATTGCCCCTGACCCCGAGGACCCAGAGCCACAGGCATGGTCGGAATATGCTATCAATTGGTGATATATCCCAATGCCTTATAGTCGGACATTTTGTTCTTGATATGTTCTGATTTATCAGTCATACATATTACATGAGCAAGTCCTCCAAATCTTATGTCTGTCAGTCCTGCGGGGCCGTTTCCGGTAAATGGGCCGGGAAATGCGAGTCGTGCGCTGCATGGAACTCGATTGCCGAGGAGGTGGTCCCGGCGGCGCTGCCCAAGGGGCTGGGCCATAAGAAAAAAGGCCGGGCGATCAGCTTTGCGGCGCTGAAAGATGAAGCGAACAAAGATTACCGGCGGCATGTGAGCGGGATTAAAGAATTTGACCGCGTCACGGGCGGCGGGCTGGTGCCGGGTTCGGCAATTCTCATCGGCGGTGATCCGGGGATCGGCAAATCAACATTGTTGCTGCAGGTGGTGTGTGCCCTTTCGGGAGGTGAGGCGAAAAAAAAGTCGCGCTGCGTTTATATTTCCGGTGAAGAAGCCGTGGATCAGGTGCGCATGCGCGCGCAGCGTCTGGGCCTCAGCGATGCTGATGTTGAGCTGGCGAGTGCGACATCTGTGCGCGATATTATTGCCTCAATCGATGATACACAAAACCCGGTTGAATTGCTGGTGATTGATTCCATCCAGACAATGTTTATCGACACGATTGAATCGGCGCCGGGCACGGTGTCACAGGTGCGCACAAGCGCGCAGGAAATTATCCGCACCGCCAAGGCGCGGGGCATTGCCGTTATTTTTGTTGGCCACGTGACCAAGGACGGACAGATAGCCGGGCCGCGTGTGCTCGAGCATATGGTCGATACGGTTTTGTATTTTGAAGGTGAGCGTTCGCATCAGTTCCGCATTTTGCGCAGCGTTAAAAATCGTTTTGGGCCGACGGACGAAATTGGTGTGTTTGAGATGGCACATCAGGGACTGGTTGAAGTTGAAAACCCCTCTGCGCTGTTTCTCTCGCAGCGTCAGGGGGGCGTTGCCGGTAGTGCGGTGTTGGCGGCGCTGGAGGGTACGCGGCCAATGCTGGTCGAGGTGCAGGCGCTGGTCGCGCCGTCGAATATGGCGGCGCCACGCCGCGCGGTGCTGGGTTGGGATCCGAACCGGCTGGCGATGATTGTCGCGGTGCTGGAATCAAGATGTGGGTTGCGGCTTTCGGGCAATGATATTTTTCTCAATATTGCCGGTGGGATTAGGATTAATGAACCGGCGGCTGATCTGGCGGTGGCGGCAGCGCTGGTGAGTGCGCTGAGCGGGCAACCCTTGCCGGCCGATACGGTGTTTTTTGGTGAAATTGGTCTGGCCGGTGAAGTGCGGCAAGTGGCGCAGCCGGATTTACGCATGAAAGAATCGTCAAAGCTTGGCTTTGATCGGGCTGTGGTGCCGAAGGGCAAAAAGGAATTTGCGGGCAGCATTAAAGATATGATTGAGATCACGCAAGCCACGCATGTGCAGGATATCGCTGATCTGTTTTCGGGGGATGAGGTAACGCAGTTAAGGGCTTAAATTTTCGTCGGGGTTATTGGATACGGCTATATCATTTTTGATCATATAATCTAAAATAGACTGCCAGGAGGAGTCCTCTGGTAGTTCAAGTTTTACAACCCACTCCTGACGCTTGAGTTCTGCATGATGCTCCATAACATTAAGCCAGGAGGCGTCTTTAGCTAGGCCAAATTTCTTAACTAACTCCTGACGCTTTTTTTCTTCAGAATCTTGGTTAGGGTGCATTCCAACATGGTTTTTGTCAGTCATAGTATTTACTCTCTCTAAATTCTTACGGAATACTTTTACCATAACAGACAAAGTGTGAGCAAGTCATATTGTGAAGTGCTCTAACATTATATAGCCCAAAGTTATGATAATCCTTGCTTTTTAGCCCTGTTTTGCCTATCTATTCAGCTTCCGCCACGCTTAAAGCAGGAAAAGCACCCATGGTTGTTGATATTCTCGCCCTCGTCGTCATGTTGATTTCCGCTGTGATTTCGTTCCTGCGCGGGTTTATTCGTGAAATTCTCACCATTTTGGGCACTGTTGGCGCTCTGGCGGCGGCCTATTTCGGCGGCCCGCATTTTACCCCTATTGTTCATGGCTGGCTGGGTGTTTTACCCGATGAACAGCCGAAAAAGCTGTTTGGCATGCTGCCTTATGATCTGCTAGGCACGATTCTGGCCTATGGCGGGATCTTTATTGTCGTGATTATTGTCCTTTCGATTATCAGTCATATTCTGGCCGAAACGGCGAAGTCGTTGGGGCTTGGTGCGGTGGATCGGACCCTTGGCGTTATCTTCGGTTTTGCCCGCGGGCTGGTTTTACTTGGCCTGCTTTATTTGCCAGTGCATTTGATGGTTGCGCCCGAAACAAAGCAGGAATGGTTCGAAGGCAGCAAGACACATTTTTATATCGAAAAAACGGCTGGGCTGATGTCACAGTTTTTGCCTGAATCGACGGTTGATGATATCGAAGAAAAAGTCGAAGACGGCGCCGCGAGTACGCGCGAAAAACTTGAGAACATGAATATCCTGCAAAAAGAAGGGGCGCAGCAAATCGAGGGCGAAAAGAAAAATGCCCCCGGCTATACCGAAGAATTCAGAGATAATATGGACCGTTTGTTTGAAGAGAAAACGGATAATGAGCGCAAGCTTAATGATTGATAACGAGGACGATAAGTTCCACGACGAATGCGGCGTATTTGGCGTTTACGGCCATGATGACGCGGCGGCATTAACGGCGCTCGGCCTGCATGCTTTGCAGCACAGGGGGCAAGAAGCCTGTGGCGTTGTCAGTTTCGATGGCGAAGGGTTTCATTCCAAAAAGGCACTGGGTTTGGTCGACAGCACGTTTGGCGAAGCTGCCGTTATTGACCAGCTTCAAGGCCACGCAGCAATCGGCCATAACCGTTATTCGACCACAGGCGAATCCGGTATCCGCAATATTCAGCCGCTTTATGCCGATATGGATTTCGGCGGTTTTGCTGTGGCGCATAATGGTAATCTAACGAATGCCAATACGCTGCGCCGGGATCTCGTTAAACGCGGCGCGATTTTTCAATCCACCAGCGACACCGAAGTGATCGTGCATTTGGTAGCGCTATCGCAGAAAAAATCAGTAACAGAGCGTCTCACCGATGCGCTTAAAAAAATCAAAGGCGCTTATTCGCTTGTCGTCTGCGCGCAGGACCAAATCGTTGGTATGCGTGATCCCCATGGGATACGGCCACTAGCGCTGGGGCGGCTGGCTGAGAGCTATATTCTCGCCTCGGAAAGCTGCGCGCTTGATATTATCGGTGCCGATTATGTGCGCGATATTGAGCCGGGTGAGATGGTGGTGCTCAATGGCAAGGGCGTGCAAAGCTCTTACCCGCTAGCAAAAAAGCTAGAACGGTTTTGTATTTTTGAATATATTTATTTTTCCCGGCCCGACAGTTTTATGCAAGGCAAGTCCGTTTACGAGATGCGCAAGAATATTGGCGCAGAGCTGGCGCGCGAAGCGCCGGTTGATGTTGATTTGGTTGTGCCGGTTCCCGATAGCGGTACGCCAGCGGCGATTGGCTATGCAGAAGAATCCGGTATTCCGTTCGAGCTTGGTATTATTCGCAATCACTATGTTGGCCGGACATTTATTGAGCCGAGCGATAAAATCCGCCATTTGGGTGTGAAGCTAAAACACAATGCCAACAAGGCTTACATCAAGGGTAAGAGGGTTGTACTGGTTGATGATTCTATAGTACGCGGCACAACATCAAAGAAAATTGTAGAGATGATGCGCGCCGCTGGGGCTGAGGAAGTGCATATGCGGATTTCATCGCCGCCAACCAAGCATGGTTGTTTTTACGGTATAGACACGCCGTCATCGGGTGAGTTGCTCGCGCACCAAAAATCGGTTGAAGAAATTTGTGATTTTATCGGTGCAGATTCACTAGTTTATATTTCTTTTGATGGCTTGTATCGCGCCGTGGGCGAAAAACGCCGCAATGCCAAAAGCCCGCAATATTGTGATGCCTGTTTCACCGGCGACTATCCTGTGGCGCTGATCGACCATGAGAATAAAAACGGTGATGCCAAGGTAACAGATTTACGTGAGCGCCGGGCGAAGAATAAGTGATAGATCTATCCGGAAAAATTGCTCTTGTAACCGGTGCTTCGCGCGGGATTGGTGCCGCAGTGGCCAAGGGGCTTGCGGCGTCCGGCGCGCATGTGATTTTGCTGGCACGCACACAAGGGGCGCTCGAGGAAGTCGATGATGCCATTCGTGCAGCAGGCGGCAAGGCAACATTGATGAAGCTGGATCTACGTAAGTTTGACGATGTCGATAAGCTTGGTCCGGCGGTCTTTGAAAAATTCGGAGGGCTGGATATTTTTGTCGGCAATGCGGGCGTGCTTGGCACGCTGACGCCGCTGCATCAGATGGACCCCAAAGAATGGCAGAAAGTTTTTGATATTAATGTGACGGCGAATGCGCGATTGATCCGCACACTTGATCCGTTGTTGCGCGCCTCGGATGCAGGCCGCATGATTTTTACCGGCTCAGAAACCGCGCACCGCGCGCGTGCTTATTGGAGTGCGTATCGCGCGAGCAAAGCGGCGTTGGAATCTATGGTTAAAATTTATGCGCAGGAAACCGAACAAACCAATATGCGGGTGAATATCGTTTATCCCGGTGCCACGCAAACCGATTTGCTTGATCAGGCCTATCCCGGCGGTTGCACGGGCGATGTAAAAGCGCCAGATGACGTTGTGGATATTTACCTGGAGTTGGCGTCTTCTTCCTGCGAAAAGCACGGTGATATTGCGCTGGCGGCCTAATTTTTGACATAATATTATAATTTTGACTATAGTCAACGATCTGAGCGGTCCGCTAATATAATGTTATGGCTTGGATGATCGGGTCATTGAGTGTTTTGTATTTGTTAATAATGGAGTAAATCTTTTGAATCCAAGCATAGCTTTCACGCGCGCCATAACCGACGATCCAGTCGTGATCTCAAGAAATGAAAAAACAGCTTCAAGAGATGAAAAAAATCTTATCAATAAAAGTTTTTATGAACCGATCGCAAAAGCACTAACAGATGCTACGGGAATAAAGTGGTGTGCTGCTATCCAGGAATTGCGTGGTGATATTGCTTACTGGATTTTTACTCAGCGGCTGAAAGATAACGTAGCCGTTAAAGACCTGCTCAACCCGATTATTGAACCAGTAGAATGGTCTGCTCAGTCCGAGGAACGGCATATATATGGCAATCTTGGGAAGGTAGAGGAAGTAGCGATAATAGCAAAAGATGGAAAATTTTGTATTTTTGGTCCGGGACCTTTAGATGCCACCGCTGAAATGATTCATATTGCTGGTCCGTCTCTTTTTGAATCTTGGAGAAAAAATCGGAATCTTTTTAATGAATTTGCAAATATGTTTGGTCGAGAGCCTGTTAGTCTGGAATTTCCTTCGCTGCCGCAAGTAAATAGCAATACTGCTTCTTCAAAAAAACATGATGATGTGGCGTCAGCGCTTCTGCCCACTTGAGCGCCCTATAAATTTTATACATATGGATTTTTGGAGGCCCTCACCAATAAACGGATTGGCACGGCGGGGATATTAAAATCTCTACGCAACCCGTTAATAATATAACGGCGATAGGCCGGGGGGAGTTTTTTGGGCTGTGAAGCCCAGAGCGCAAAAGTCGGCGGACGGGTTTTTATTTGCGCGATATACTTAACACGGTTGCGGCGTCCCGATACTAGCGGCGCCGGGTTTTTACTCTCCATCGCCTGCAGCCAGCGGTTAAGCCCGCCAGTGGGAATGCGTTTGTTCCAAAGTTCATATGTATGGAGAACTTCTTTGAGAAGTTTATCGATGTTCTTACCGTTCAGTGCTGAAATGGTGGTAAAACGTACGTCTTTAATCTGCGCCAGAGAATGTTCAAGTTTATCCTCCAGTGTTTCCAGTGCTTCTTTTTTGTCTTTGACGGCGTCCCATTTGTTGACGGCAACAACCAAAGCGCGGCCTTCATTAATCACATGCGCGGCAATTTGCAAATCCTGTTTGTCAAAAATTTCATTGCCATCAAGGACAAGAACAACCACCTGCGCCAGGCGAATGGCGCGCAGGGAATCTTCAACTGACATTTTTTCGATGTTATTTTGAACTTTGGCTTTGCGGCGCATACCGGCGGTATCAACCAGTTTGAACGGACGGTCTTCATAGGTCCAGTCAACGGTAATCGCATCGCGGGTGATGCCGGCCTCAGGCCCGACCATAACGCGATGATCATTGACGATAGAGTTCAGAAGTGTTGATTTTCCCACATTGGGCCGGCCGACAATCGCAATTTTTACGGGCTTGTCGGGATCATCTTCTTCCTGGTCAAATTCGAAGTCTTCATCGCCCTCGATGTCATCAAGATTGTCCAGGCTATCTTTCTTCTCGTCCTCTTCTTCGGGTTCTTCTTCCTCAGGGAAATGCGGGGTGAGGAGCTCGTAAATATCTTCCAGGCCTGTGCCATGTGAGGCGGATATAGCAACGGGCTCACCCAGGCCGAGGGAATAGGCCTCGCCAACTGCGGTGCCCGTCACTTTGTCGTTTTCACATTTGTTGACGGCAAGAATGACAGGCTTTTTTTGTTTACGCAGCCACTGTGCAAAATGCTCGTCTATCGGTGTGACACCTTCGCGGCCGTCGATAATGAATAGAACCACATCAGTTTGCTTGAGAGCGGCCTCGGTTTGCTGGCGCATGCGGCCCTGAATGGAATCATCAAAGCTTTCTTCAAGGCCGGCGGTGTCGATGATCCTGAAATCCCGGTCAAACAAATTGCCTTCGGCTTCGCGCCAGTCACGCGTAACGCCCGGCGTGTCGTCAATGATCGCCAGTTGCTTTCCGGCAAAACGGTTGAAGAGTGTTGATTTGCCGACATTGGGACGGCCTATGATGGCAAGGGTGAACATATGATTAGCCTTATCTAAAGGCCGACAATGTACCGTCTTCAGCCAGGATGTAAAGCGTGCCGCCAGCGATAACCGGCGGGATAGAGACGGTACGATCGACGGACCATTTCTGGCTGACAATGCCTTTGTTGGCGGTGACTTCGAGAATGCGGCCACCGGTTCCGGCCAATATCAGGCGACCACCGGCAAAAATCGGACCGGTCCAGACGATGGGGTCTTCTTTGCTTTTCGGATCTTCGTAACGTGGCAAATCAACCACCCAGCGAATGACGCCGTTTTCACGGCCCAGTGCGATCAGTTGATTGTTATTGGACAGCACAAAAATATGATTGCCGGCAACCCATGGCGTTTCAGATCCGCCAATTTCCCGTTGCCAGACTCGTACGCCAGAGCGCTCATCAATCGCAACAAGGCGACCGGAAAAACTAATGGCAATCACCAGACCTTTGTCGATGACGGGCAGACCTTTGATGTCCGCCAATCCGGCAAGGCCACCAAAACGGCGTAAATTGGAGAGGTTATCCGACCAGGCAACAGAGCCGTTGGCAACACGCAGAGCCGTTATTTCACCGGAGGAAAAAACCGGGACAACGATCTCGTTATTGGCGGCCGGGCTGGCTGCGCCGAGCAATCCAGCAGTTTCACTAAGGCCGTTATGTTCCCAGAGAAGTGTGCCGGTTTCGGCATTTAAGGCCAGGAGGCGGTTGTCCAGTGTCGAGATAAACACACGGCCATTCATGATGGTCGGTGCGGCGCGCGAAGGTGCAGCAATTTTTTTGCGCCAGAAAAACTTTCCGTTGACCGGATTGATGGCAAGAAGTTCGTTAAAGCCATTGGTGACATAAAGGCGACCATCAGAAAAAGCCAGTCCACCGGAGATCACAGGGTCATCTTCGTCAGGGTCTTCGACATTTCTTGTCCAGAGCCGCTTGCCGTCAGTAACCTGAAAGGCTGATAGTTGTGAATCAGTATCCAATGTGAAGATGCGGCCATCAACAACGATGGGCTGCGCGGTCAGCGGCAATTCATCACTGCTACCATCACCGATATCGGCGGTCCAGACTTCGGTAAGCGGGCCCGGCCCAAGCTCGAGATGTTGCATAGAATGGTTAGGGTAGCCTCCAACCTGAGGCCAGAATTCATTGCGCCATGCATCGGGGGCGACCAAGCCTGTTTCCTCCAGAACCGGATCTTCAGGCTCCAGAGAGCGGGTTAGTTCCAGCACAGATATGCGCTCGCCTTCCATCGGCGGCCCGTCAGCGCTGCCAAACATGCCGTCGACTGTAGAACAGTTCGTTAAAAGGACTGGAAAAATAAAGACCAATCCCAGAACCAGTAACTTTTCCTTCAGTCTCATGACCCCTCACTTTTTACTTTTGAATTTTCATGATCCCGCAGCGCGTAGACATGTTTCAAGGCGCGGGCTTTGTTGTATAGCGTTTCCGGCAATTGCGGTGTTTCGAGAATGATGTCGAGTTCAGCTTGTGCGGCTTTGTAAGCCTGGGAGAAATGAGCGAGGATAACGGCAGACTCCAGATGAGCATGAAAGCGCCACGGGCTTTTGGCATTCGATGAAACACTTTGTAGTCTTGATAAGAACGTGTCTTTCTTTTCCTGCGCGTCTTTTTTGTCTGCGCCGAGGCGCACGCTCATTATAATAGCAAGGTCGCGCAGCTCTGCAGGGATAGCGGAATCATCAGCGGCCTTTTCGTAGAGAGCCAGAGCTTCGTCCGGTTTGTCTTCACTGATTAATGTGCCGGCGGCGGTCAGCAAGGCAATACCGCGTAGACCCGGGCGGACGTTTTCGCTGGCCTGTGTGAGGGCGGCGGGCATATCTTCGGCATCTAAGGCCTCGAGCACCGCGTTGGTTTGTTTGATCTGAACGCTTTCATTCCAGCTGCGGTAGGTAGAACTGGCGGCCGTACCGAGAATGATGGCCACAATCGCGGCAATTATCCATTTGCCGTAATCCGCCCATAGTTTCTCAAGCCGCTCCTGCTTCAGGGCTTCGTCTACTTCTGCAAATACATCTGCCATAATCTAGTCATCCATATTTTCATCTGGGCAGCGTTATTTCGTTCCTAAGGTAGCTAACCCCCTACCTGTCGTCACTCATGCCTTGCCCAGTTAAAGATATGAATGACTAAATATCTATAATCTGGAGCTATCTTAATGATATTTCGCAGCGATTCCAGTGGTTTTTATGCTTTCCACTTAATCGAACAGCCCATAGACGGGGTTTGGGCGGCCGGGCCGGCATCAGTTTCGGCGATTTGGCTCATGGCGTCCAGTAATTCGGGGGTTGTGCCGTCATTCGCAGGGTCTTTGCCGGAGCTGTCGAGGCGACCACGGTATTGGAGAGCGCCGTCTTTATCAAAGCCGAAAAAGTCAGGCGTGCAGATAGCATCATAGGCTTTGGCAACGCCTTGCGTTTCATCAATCAGGTAAGGGAAGGTGAAATTGTTTTCTTTGCTAAATTTTTGCATATTCTCGAACGAGTCATCGGGATAGTTCTCTGTGTCGTTGGACATGATGGCGACAACGCCGATGCCTTTATCCTGTAGCGCTTTGGCGGTTTGCGGCAGGCGATCCATGATGCCCTTCACATAAGGACAATGATTGCAGATAAACATGACCAGCGTGCCGTTTTCGCCCTTCACATCGGCGAGGCTCACGGTCGAGCCATCGATGTTTTTGAGTGAAAAATCAGGGGCATAAAAGCCTTCTTCCTTTTGCGGGGTGTGGAGCAATGCCATGGGTGGTTTCCTTTCATTTGCGTGAGCTGGTATACTATATATATGTCCTTTGAAGTCATAAACAATCCCGCTTTTCTTCGCAATTCAGGGTTTACCAAAAAAGAATTTAAACAGCTCGATGCGCTGTATTTGCGCGCCGCAGCGGAGAAAGTGCTGACCTATCGCAGTGTGGAATGTGATTTCGATGAAGGCGTGGCGAGTTACACTTATTATACGTCCGAAAACCAGCCGCCTTTCCTGCAGTTCGTGATCCGCAAAGTCGGGCCGCGTACCATGATGTATGAGCTTTACCTCCAGAAAAAGGGCCGTATTGCAAAAAGCGGTGTTTTCTCTAAAGTGGTGCAGCGATTGCAACAGGAAATCGAAGAGCTTTTATAATCAGGACAAATCATGACCAAAATTAAAGTCGACACACCACTGGTGGAAATTGATGGCGACGAGATGACGCGCATCATCTGGGCGATGATCAAGGAGCGTTTGATCCTGCCTTATCTTGATATTGATCTGAAATATTTTGACCTGTCGATCCAGAGTCGCGATGAAACTGACGACCAGATCACCATCGATGCCGCGCATGCCATTCAGGAATACGGGGTCGGGGTCAAATGTGCAACCATCACGCCGGACGAAGCGCGGGTCGAGGAATTTGGCCTGAAGAAAATGTGGCGCAGCCCCAACGGGACGATACGGAATATATTAAACGGGACGGTGTTTCGCGCACCAATCAATACAGCCAACGTGCCGCGCTATGTGCCGGGTTGGGAAAAGCCGATTGTCATCGGCCGTCATGCTTTTGGTGATCAGTACAAGGCGACGGATATGAAGATCAAAAGCCCCGGCAAGCTGACCTTGCGCTTTGAGCCTGCCGATGGCAGCGAAATTGAGGAGCATGAAATTTTTGATTTCCCCTCTGCTGGCGTCGCGATGGGGATGTATAATCTTGATGCGAGCATCGAAGGCTTTGCGCGCTCGAGCTTTAATTATGCGCTGGGTCTGGGTTATCCGCTTTACATGTCGACCAAGAATACGATTTTGAAGCAATATGACGGGCGGTTTATCGAGATCTTCCAAAGCGTTTATGATGCCGAATTTAAGAAAGAATTTAGAGCGAATGATTTATGGTACGAGCACCGTTTAATCGATGACATGGTAGCGCAAGCAATTAAATCGGGTGGCGGCTTTGTCTGGGCCTGTAAAAATTATGACGGTGATGTGCAATCCGATGTGGTGGCGCAGGGGTTCGGCTCATTAGGGCTGATGACCTCGGTATTGCTGACACCTGATGGCAAGACTGTGGAGGCGGAGGCGGCGCATGGAACCGTAACCCGCCATTACCGTGAGCATCAAAAGGGCAATCCAACCTCGACCAATCCGATTGCCTCGATCTTTGCGTGGACGCAGGGGCTTCATTACCGGGGTAAATTTGATGGCAATGAGGATTTGATCGGTTTCGCCGATACGCTGGAGCAGGCTTGTGTGAGTACGGTAGAAGCTGGGCACATGACTAAGGACCTGGCGCTGCTGGTCGGAAGTAACCAGAAATGGTTGACGACCGAAGCATTTATGGACAAAGTGGTGGCCAATCTGGAAAATAGCGTTAAATAAGTAACATGAAGACGATGATGAGATTAATGGTTTTAGCGCTGGGCTTTCTTTTTGTAGGTATAAATCCTGCAGACGCCGGCTATGACAAGCCGTATATCGGTGAGACGAAAGTCTATAAGGCCAAATATGAGGACACGTTCGTTCATCTGGCGCGTGATAACAATCTTGGTTATGTCGAAATTCGTGCTGCCAACCCCGATGCTGATCCTTGGATTCCGGGGGAAGGGCGGGAGCTGATTTTACCGCTGCGTCATATTTTACCCGATGCCAAGCGCGATGGCGTGGTCATTAATCTGCCGGAGATGAGGCTTTATGCATTTATCAATGGTGATGGCGCGCCGGAAACGTTTCCGCTGGGTGTCGGGCGCGAAGGGTTGGAGACGCCGGTCGGCCAGACTAAAGTTGTGCGTAAAACAGCCGACCCTGTCTGGCGGCCAACCAAACGCATGCGCGAGGAAGACCCGGAATTGCCGGCAGTGGTTGAAGCGGGGCCTGAAAACCCGTTAGGCTCTCATGCGCTTTATCTCGGCTGGCCGCAATATGCCATTCACGGTACCAACAAACCGTTCGGAATTGGCCGCCGCGTTTCCAGTGGTTGTATTCGCATGTATCCGGAAGGGATTGCCAAATTTTATGAACTGATTCCGGTTGGCACCAAAGTGACGGTGGTCAATCAGCCGATTAAGCTGGCCTGGATTGATGATGAGCTTTATCTCGAAGCGCATCCCGATATGGCGCAAGCCATCCAGATGGAAGAAACCGGCCAGGTTTCACGTCAGAAGCTCACCGATGCCGATATGCAGCAGATCATCAAGGTTGCCGGAGACTATAAGGACCGTTTGCACTGGGCCGCTATCCGTACCGCCATCAGGGATCGGCGTGGTTTTCCGGTTAAGATTGGTCGTCGTCCGGCGGCACTTCGTGATATCCCATCAGCATTAGAGAGTCAGGAAGAGGCAGTGAAGGACGTGAATTGGGAAGAAGAAGATCGTAAGGCGCGTGAGGTTCTCGAAGAAATTTATGAAGAAGACGGTAGCGAGAAAGAAGCGTCTTATGAAGCTCCCGGTAAAAAGAGAACACTCAACCCGTAAGCCAGCGGGACATAGACCGGCGCCCATAAAAACACCAGTTTCATTTTTCCTCTGATAAAGAAATAGGCCGTAGAGAATATGGCGCACACCACCCATGTTATGATGGTGCCGGCAAAAAAGAATTGCTGGAAGGCTTCAAAATCAAAGTCTGGGGACTCGGTTGAAATAGCCCCGGTTACGATGCCGAGCACGTAACAAATTCCAACGCTGAAAAACCCCAGCAGGTTTATAAGAAGGAACGGAATAAGTTTTGATGGATTAATCATAGACATATCATAACAAAAAAGACTGCCCCGGGGGACAGTCTTTTTAATTCGTTATCAGCACAAAAGCTTATTTAGATTGTGCAGCTGAGAATGTCCGCTCTGCGCGTGCAGGAGCAGGACGAGCACGTACAGGTGCTGGATCGCTGCCAACTGTGCGTTCATCCGCATATGGTGCTTCGTAATCATCTGGGTTCAGATCATCGCCATTTGTAGTTTCACAAGCGGCCAGTGCAAATCCGGTTCCGACAACACATAATGTTAAGGCTAACTTTTTCATTTTTCGTCCTCATTTATCCGTTTGGTTTTTTCACTAAGTAAATAAGAATAAGCCCTTACGCAAGAGCAAAAATCCATATTCCTCGTCCCTTATACACAAGTGATTGGTGATTGCACACCGTTTTTGAAGAATTTTTTGTTTTTTTCAAAGGTTTTTTTGAGGCGGCTTTAACTGCGCTCGTTTTTACGGACGTGCTCAAAATAGGCCGTAATGCCGTAGCGTATGGCTGAAGCGACTTTGCGCCTGTGGTCGGCGCGGCCTAACAAGCGCTCCTCCTCTGAATTGGACATAAAGCCTGCCTCAATCAGGACGGAGGGGATGTCGGGGGCCTTAAGGACGGCAAAGCCTGCATAGCGGTGCGGATTGGGCAATGTACGCACACCGCTTTGTGCCTTGAGCTTATCAACCAGCTTATTGGCAAAGAAATTCGACTGGTTCATCGTGTCGCGCATGGCCAGATCAACAAGGATATTGGCGACATCTTCGTCTTCATGGCTGAGGTCCAGCCCGGCAATGAGGTCAGAGCGGTTTTCCTTTGCCGCTAGCTTGGCAGTTTGGGCATCAGAGGCTTTTTCGGAGAGTGTATATATAGAGGTGCCGCGCACGCTTGATTTCTCGATAGAATCAGCATGGATGGAGACAAACAGATCACCCTGATGTTTCCTGGCGAATTTTCTGCGATCGCTCAGGCGGATATATTTGTCATTGGTACGGGTGAGCTTCACATTGAACTGGCCGGTGGCTTCGAGTTGCTTTTTGAGCTCTTTGGCAAGGGCCAGCACCACGTCTTTTTCACGTGTTTTCCTTTTACCAACGGCTCCGGGATCGTTGCCGCCATGACCGGGATCAATAATGATGAGCGGCTTTTTATAAGAGGGTTGTTTCTGGGTGGGCTGGGAACGTTGCGGCTTTCTAGGCGGTGGCGCTATCGTACCCAAAGAGGCGGTTTTGTAACTTTTGGGCGACTCTATTGCCTGGGCCGGTGTCGTTTGTGGCGCAGAGCTGGTTAATGTGCCGTAAACTTGGCCTTTGGCAGCACTCTTGGTAGCACTGAAATCGACCACCAGGCGGTCGGGCTTGGTGGTTTCTCCGGGCAATAAAAAGGCGGCCCCGACTGTCACAGGCTGGTTCATATCAAAAACAATGCGCGAAATACCGGGTTCAACCCTGCCTTGCCTTACGGACGAAATACCGGAGCTGTCCGGTTTGTAGACAGTGCCAACCTGCCAGTTGAAATCAGGCAGATCAATAACCATACGATACGGATCGGATAAAGCGAAGACACGGAAGTCTGTCGCTTCGCTTAAGTCCAGAACCATGCGGGTTTTGTCCGGATGCTCGCCAAAACGGATTTCATTGATGTTGAGCGCCAGCGCATGCCCCGGCCACGAAAAGATGACAAGGCAGACGATAGAAAGTGCCAGAAATATGTGTTTTGGGACTGAAAGCAAATCGGATACTCTTAATAATATAAACAGCTTTTATACTGTCCTTTATACCACAATTGGGTCAAGCCCTGTAAAGAAGGCTCTGTAAAGTAGATTTTCGGTACGAAAAAACATGTTGTAAAATCAAGGCGTTAAAAAACATCACAACTTTGTCTTGAGCAGCACATATATAGTGTGTATGGTTGCCCCGTTATGCGCATGCGGTTTTTCGCGTTTATGAGATCGATAAGGTTATCAGATCAATAAACAAGTACAAGTTTCGCAAAACTGTAAGCGCTAAATAGGGTTGGCTCTGTGTTTAGCCCCCGTTTGGTGGATGTCCCTCCCAGGAAAGTAATGGGGGGAAGGCAATGGGTTTGTATTTTCAGCTATGGAAATGCAGGCTGTTGCCAACACAGAGCTTATGTATAACAGTTTTGTCCGCGCCGTTGCGCCGCTATTCATAAGAACATGAAAGCAGGCTGCAGCTTAGAAGCTCATAAGAGCGTGCGGAAATGGAGATTAAAATGGCTAAGAAGATGCTCATTGATGCGACCCACGAAGAAGAAACGCGGGTTGCGATTATCGACGGTAAACGTCTTTTCGAATACGATTACGAAAGTAAATTCCGAAAACCTATGAAAGGCAGTATTTTCCTCGCGAAGGTCACGCGTGTGGAACCTTCGTTGCAGGCTGCTTTTGTCAATTTTGGTGGCAACCGTCATGGGTTTCTCCCTTTTTCTGAAATTCATCCAGATTACTTCCGCATTCCGATTGCTGACCGCGAGGCACTGATGGCCGAGCAGGAAGAATTCCTCAAGCAACATGATGAAGAGGAGCAGGAAGACGAAGAGCAGGAGCAGGAAGAAGAAAGCAAGGGCGATAAAAAGCCGTCTGCAAACAAAGGTAAGGCTAAGGGTAAAGCCAAGGACGATGATGTCGCTGATAATATAGAAGATATCGAAGATGAGGATATTATTGAAGAAGTCGGTGGTGGATCCGAGGATGAAGTCGCCGCAAAGGCTAAAAAGGGCGAAAAGAAGAAGGGTAAGTCTGAAGATGATGATGAGATAGAAGCTGACTCCGAGGATGAATCCGAAGACGAAGCGGAAAACTCTGATTCCGCTGCAGAAGATTCAGAAGAAAATTCTGGCGAAGAAAAAGGTGCGCGTCGTCGAGGCCGCTATGGCCGTGGCGGTCGCGGTGGTAGAGGCGGTCGCGGTGGTCGTGGTGGTGGCAAACGCGTGCCGCATCGTAGCCGCAACGTCGAATCACTGGGCGGCGATACTGAGGACAGCGAGCGCCGGTTCCGTTTTAATCTGCGGCGTAAATATAAAATTCAGGAAGTGATCAAACGCGGACAGATCATGCTGATCCAGGTTTCAAAAGAAGAGCGCGGCAATAAAGGTGCTGCTGTGACGTCTTATTTATCTCTGCCCGGACGGTATTGTGTATTGATGCCCAACAGCCCGCGTGCCGGTGGTGTCAGCCGCAAGATCGCTAATTACAAAGACCGCGCACGGATGAAGGAAATTCTCGAAGAGCTGAAAATTCCCGATGGTATGTCGGTGATTGTCCGTACAGCCGGGGTGGCCAGAAGCAAGGCGGAGATTAAGCGTGACCTTGATTATTTGGTGCGGCTCTGGGATACAATCCGGGAGAACACATTGCAGTCAAGCGCGCCGGCGATGATTTATGAAGAGGCCGATCTGATTAAACGCTCTATACGCGATCTGTATACGCGCGATGTGGAAGAAATTCATGTGTCCGGTGAAGAAGGATTTAAGGCGGCGCGCAGCTTCATGAAAATGATGATCCCGTCCCACATCAAGAAAATTTTCCAGTATAAAGAAGGCAAGGTGCCGTTGTTTAACAAGTACCAGGTCGAATCGCAGATTAATGAAATTGGCGAGCCGCAAGTGACGTTGAAATCGGGTGGTTATCTTGTGATAAACCCTACCGAAGCTTTGATATCAGTGGATGTGAACTCCGGTAAGGCAACCAAGGAGCGCCATATCGAGGAAACAGCGTTGAAGACCAATCTGGAAGCGGCGACAGAAGTGGCGCGGCAATTGCGGCTACGTGATTTGGGCGGTTTGGTCGTTATTGATTTTATCGACATGGAAGAGCGCCGCAATAACGGCAAGGTTGAGCGTAAATTAAAAGAAGCGCTGTCAACGGATCGTGCGCGTATTCAAGTAGGGCGAATTTCTTCGTTTGGATTGCTGGAGCTTTCGCGTCAGAGAATGAATCCGAGTTTGACTGAGGCGCAATATGATGTTTGTGCGCATTGTAACGGCACCGGTATTACCCGGACTTGCGATGCAATGTCGATTGTTGTTCTGCGGGCGATTGAAGAAGAGGGCATGCGTTCGCGCGCCGCGCAGATTATCGTGCATGTGTCGAATGATGTTGCGCTTTATATTCTGAACAACAAGAAGAGCAATCTGGCAGAAATTGAAAAACGTTATAATTTTACCATTCTGATCCGCGTTGATGAAACCATCGCACCATCAAGCTATAATATTGAAGTTTCCAAGCCTGTGGCCAGCGCCGAAGGCGAGGATAGTGATGCGGCAGACGGTGGCGAAGCTGTGATTGTTAAGGATGGAAAGCCAGCAGATGGTGAGCGTAAGAGTAGCAGGCGCAGAGGTCGTAGAGGCGGTCGCGGTCGTAACAATCGTCAGAATGGCGATAAGGATAGCGGTAATAATGCTGCTGCTGATGGTAAGAATGACGGTGGCAAAGATGTTGATGGGAATGTTAAAGAGGCTGGCCCCAAAGATCAGGATAAGGACGAAAAACCAAGAAGAGGTCGTCGCCCTGCCGCTAAGGATTCTGCTCGTGATAATAAAGACAACAAACCGGAAGCAAAGAAAGAGTCCGAGAAGAAGGATGAAAAAAAATCTTCCAAAGTCGCCAATGATGAAACTGTTGAGCCTATAAAGGCCAAGAAGGTGGCAGCACCGAAAAAGGCCGAGCCGAGCAAACATGAGAAAGTGAACGAAGCCCCGAAAAAGAAAAAGAGTGGCTGGTGGAATAAGCTTACTGATTAACGCTCTAAAATCACAGCATAGAAATAAGTAATGCTTGCGGCATTGTCCGTAAAACAACCTATGGGTTGGCCGTCTAGTTCAAAAGGCCCGGGGTCACCGTCGAGAATGGTCGGCCCGCCACCTACGAAAGTTCCCGTGAATTCAGTTGTGGCAATGCCGGTGGTTTCAATCGGGATAGTTCCGGCAGTGCCGACACCCTGATCACGATTAATCTGAATACATAAAGATGTATCCGCATTAGGCATCAGCATGATTAAATCATTGCCTGTGGTGGCGGCTGTTGTGCCGACCGGGTCTGCGGCCGTGCCGACATTATTGGCAGCGGTGAAAATCCATTCGCTACCGTCATTGGCGCTAGCCGGAGGGTCACGATAGGTTAGTCCGCCACCGGTGTCGAAAATCATGCAATCATCTATGCTGCAATTGGCGTTGGTGTAATCAACGGCCGTGGTTGGATTTTCAAAGCTGATATCGCTTTCGCTGATGCCGCGCAGCTGCATTTGCTGGATCGCTGTTTCAACGCTTTTGGTGTAGCGCAAAATCTGGCTGGCCTTAATTCTGGCTTTTTCAAAATCGCCACTTTGATCAACAGAAGAGCTGCCGCGACTTAATATTCCCGTCAGAACGCCGAGCAGGACAATGGCAATCAGGATAAACCAAAGTACATTTCCTCGTTCCCGTGATCTGTTCATAGGCTTCCCTTTGCTATTTCTGCCATTCCTGCAACCGGCGGCAGGCTTCGATGATATCATCCGTATCATCAGCGTAACAGATTCGCACGCTGGTATGGCCGCGTATCATGTCAAAATCAAGGCCGGGGGTCATTGCCACCCCGGCTTCACTAATAATACGGTGGCAAAACTCTTCGCAGTCATTTGTCATGTGCCCAACATCAGCGTAAACATAGAATGCCCCTTTGGCATTTGAAAGCTTATCAAAACCGGCTTTGGGAAGCTCGGATTTTATAATGTCGAGATTCTTTTTGTAATAAGCGACATAGGTATCAAGCACATCCATATGGTCAAAAACTTTGTAAGCCAGATGTTGTGAAATGGTTGGTGGTGAAACAAAGTAATTTTCTGATAGTCGTTTTATTCTGTCCGTTAGCTCTTCGGGTACAACCATCCACCCCAGCCGCCAGCCGGTCATAGCAAAATATTTTGAAAACGTATTGAGAACGATAGCATCTTTATTAAATTTCGCAGCGGTCTGTGCGGGCTCCTCATACGTGATGTTGTGGTAGGCTTCATCAGATATCAGGCGAACATTATTGGCTTCACACCAGTTGCAGATTTTTTCAAGCTCGCTTTCGGACAGCATGGTGCCGGATGGGTTGGATGGGCTGCAAATTACAAGACCATCTAGTTTCTCTCCGCATTGTTCAATGAGGTTAACTGTAGGCTGGTAATTGGTTTCTGCCGTTGTTTGAATTTCAACGACTTGCAAGTTGAGTGAATTAATCATGTTGCGATAGGGCGGGTAGGTTGGTGTGCAGATACCAACTTTGTCACCCACGTCAAAAGCGCTAAGAAATGCCATGGACAATCCGCCGGAAGAGCCAGCCGTAATGGCAACGCGAGAATAATGAAAGTCAACGCCGTAGTGATCGCGGTAATATAAGGCGATACGATCACGTACCAAGGCTATGCCCAATGCCTCGGTATAAGTTTGGCGCGGGTCACGATCGATGACTTCTTTGGCGTAATCGAGCACGGCTTGAGGGACTCCAAAACAGGGCAAACCTGCCTCAAGGCGCTTAATATCTTCGCCTTTTGCAGCCCTTTCATTGGCATCGCGCAGGATGTCTAATGCACGAAACATCGGGATATCGGAGCGCCGGGAAGTTTTAAGAGTCATGTTAGCTTACCTTACTGTTCGTCAAGATATTTAAGTATTCACAAAACAAAGGCCAAGACAACCCTAAATCATTGTAAATGTGTAGCTTTTTATGATGATTGTGAAGTAAATACAATTTATATAAAATTTTATTTAAATTTTATTCAAATACTTTCAAATAAAAATGCTCAATAAATCAATAACAAATTAATTCTGCATTTTATTTACTTTGTTTTTACTTGTTTAGTGTTATGGTAAATATATTGGGGAGAAAAATATGTTTATGGGGTTTATTGCAGCTTTATTCGGTTTTTTATGCCTGTGTTTAGGTGCAATGAGCTTGAAAGCCAGACCAGCGCTTGAGGGAAAGCAGAAGGTTGGACAGAGACGGGAAAGGTCCTAGGGGAAGCCTTGGGGAAGGCTGGACCACCCGTCCATTAATTTTAGTGAAAGTTAGATTTTAAAGTTTTATCTCTTATGTCATGTGCCTGGCCTGTTTGATTTCCGGGTTGCTTCATTACCCCGCAAGTATATGAAGTCCGGTTCAAAATTATAATAGGCCTTCCTTACCGCCGGGGTTTCCCGGCGGTTTTTTTTTATGCTAAGATGAAAGTTAATTAAATATCTCATACAGGAAAGCTTGGCTTATGTTTTCACGTTTTATGTTTTTATCGGTTTTGATGGTTTCAATGGCTTTTGTTTTTCATTCAGCCAGCGCAGGGGATGTTGGCTCTGCCGCTGAACAGACTATTGAGCAGCCAGAAGAACAGGAGTCAGAGCAGAAGGCGGAGGCAAAACCCGAGCCGGAAACAAAACCCGAGGAAGAAAATAAATCGGCAGTAAAAATGCGCGAGGCTATCAAGGCGCTGGCGGAAAATTTAAAGCCGGAAGAAAGGCAGCATTTTGCTACTCTTTATAATAATTACAACATGGTCAATACGGTGAAAACGGTACGTTCCGATGTTTCAGAAGCAATCAAAGCCTGCAGTAAAAAGAACCCGGATATGAAGGAAAAACTGGGCAGTCGTTTTGCAAAATGGAGTGAGGCTGTAGAGCCAAACATAAAAGAATCTGAGGTTAATATAAACAATATGGTTTTTGCGCAGGACTATGCGCCAGCGCAGGATATTAGAAATATTTTCGTTTTGGTTGATGAAACGCGCGATTATACAGCCAGTAAGTTTAAAAAAGTTCCCGTGACGACACCGGAGGCATGCGCTTTTTTGCTGGAAAAAATGGATGACACGCAATCAACGATGCTTTTGCTTCTCAGGGCAACTTTGGTGAGCCATCCGCAATCCATACCTGCGGCGAAAAAAGAATTGTAATTGTTACCCAGGTCTGGAGCTCATGAGAATTCTTGAAGTTATGGCCGGAGCAAAGCACGGCGGGGCTGAAACAGCCTTTGTCGATATGTGCATTGCTTTTGCAGAAGCCGGGCAGGACGTTGAAGTGGTTACGCGCGCCAATGATATTCGCGTGCCGGCTCTTGAAAAAGCGGGTTTGCGTGTTCATACATTGCCCTTTGGCGGCAGACTGGATGTTTATACGCCCTGGAAAATGACAAAGATTATGCAGGGTTTTCGTCCCGATATCGTTCAGACCTGGATGGCGCGGGCGCCTTCCAAAACCCCCGCATGGCATGATGGAATGGGAATACCGCATTATCTGGTTGTTCCGCGTCTGGGTGGTTATTATAACACCAAATATTTCAAAAGTGCCGATTACTTTAATGTAATTGCGCCTGATATTGGCAAGCATCTCGTTGAACATGGTGTGCCGGAGAATCGCGTGCGTCCCATCAATAATTTTGCCGAAGTCGAAGAAGTGGAAACGCCGGTCAGTCGGGCTGAACTTGATACACCGCAAGAGGCAAAGCTTTTGCTTTCGCTTGGTCGTCTGCACCCGAGTAAAGCTTTTGATACGCTCATTAAAGTGGTGGCCCGCATGAAAGATGTTTATCTCTGGATTGCCGGAGAAGGACCGCAGCGAGAAGAGCTGGAACAGCTTATCGCTGATCTGGGTGTCGGTGCCCGCGTGAAATTGCTGGGTTGGCGTGAGGACCGCGCGGCTTTGTTACAGGCAGCGGATATTTGTGTTTTTCCATCGCGTTTTGAGCCGTTTGGTACGGTGTTTGTGCAGGCCTGGGCACAAAAAACGCCACTTGTTACAACGGATGCTGATGGCCCGCGCCAGTTTGTCCGGCATGAGGAAGACGGGCTGGTTGTCGGGGTTGATAATGAGGCAGAAATGGAAGCGGCGATTGCCCGTATGATACAGGATAAGGCGTTGGCCGCGAATCTCGTTGAAAATGCCTATGAGCGTTATTTAAACGAATTTACCAAGGAAAAGACCGTGCAGGCTTATCTTGACTATTTCGCAGAGATAAAAGAGCGGGAAGGCCTATCTGAAGCCGCATAGGCCGGAAAAACGGGTCAAAATTTGTAAATACCCCCCAAATGTGACATAATCACCTTATCTTAGCCTAAAATTAACAAAAATACGTCTTAATAAGAGACGAGCAAAAAGATAAAAAAGAAGACTAAAAAGGCCAAGACGGTAAGTGTGTAAAACAAAGCCAAAACAATGGCTTGATTATATTTTGAGGGTGTACTTATGGCGAGTTTTAACGCTAATTTTCAACTTATTAAAGATTGGGCCCGTTATTTGGGCGTGAGCGAGACTCCTACAGAGGAGAATCTCGGCAGGGTTGTTAATCAAGGATTAGAAAATCTTGTGGGGATGCTTAATCATGAAAAGCCGTTAGCTACACAAATTCACTTTGACAAAGAAGAAGGTTTTACACCAAAGCTGGAAACTGCTCTGAATTCTAAAATCGCTTCTGCGAGCCGCAAGTTGCGGGCGAATGCCGCACTGAATAAAGCTGGTATGGGTTGGGATCTTCGCGAAGAATTGCAAGGAAATCCAACAGTCCCGCAGTTGCTAAAGGATAATCCTGGCGAATTTCCTAAGCTACTACAAGCAGGCCCAAAAATTATTTTGGCAGTTAAAGAACTTAAAGAAGGTGGTCATTTTGAATTGGCTCCTGTCGCTCCTCCGGTACAGACAGTCCAAGAAGAAGCTGCTCCGGTCGAGACGGTCAAGGAAGAAACTGCTCCAGTCGAGGTGGCCAAGGAAGAAACTGCTCCAGTCGAGGTGGTCAAGGAAGACGTCGTTTTAGAGCTTAGTGACCAAGAGAGTGTTATAGAATTCCAAAATTTCCTGGAGGGGGTTCAGGCTAGTGGTGCGGTTAAGGATATGCCGCCACCGGATGCAGTAAGAGACGGATCATGGGAGGAAGCTTCATCGACATCACTCCAGCATCTTTTACGGGCTACAAAATTTGAATTGCGTGTACATGGGAAATATGACGGGGCAATTGACGGTACCTTTAACCTTTCGATCATGGCCAATTTGGCCAAAGGTATTAAAGATTTAGATCAAAAAGACAAGGACGCCCTTACTGACAAACTGAATCTTGGCTCCGGTGATGATGGTCAAAGTTTAGAAGACACGATGGGGCGCTACTTTGACACAGCTATCATGTTGTCTGACCAAGGGCTTCTTCATCACAATAAAAATGGTCAAGATATAAAACTCAAAAAAGAAACTGAAACTTTCCTCAATATCGTTCTCGCGTTACCAGATGATACCAAGAACTGGCTTGCTGATTTTATTGAAGATTCTGGTGCTATTGGTGCGTTGATTGCAACCGTCTTTAAGGCGTTTTTTGGCGTATCCATCATGAAGTTGCTTGGGCGGGATGAAGGATCGGACCCGGCTTTGGATATAAGGCAAGAGTTAAACGACGCTTATAAATTTGCCCTGGATGAATTTGCTGATGGGAATGGGGTAACACTTAAACAAGAGGTAATGAGTAAGCTGAAGCTTTTCAATCAAACGATTGGTGGTCTTGTACCTGGTTATAATCCTAAAGAATTAGAAGAAGCTCTTGATGGCGCATTAGACGCGGCAGAAGCGGCAGAGGCGAAAGTGCCCGGCAGTGGGGGCGCCGCATTTTCTGGTTATCTTGTGGAGAATGTTCAGGCTCTGAAAAACTACGCTGCGGATATGCGTGCTGCGGAGGCGAATGCTCCGCAGGCGGATGGTGGAGCACCAAATCCTGGCGTTCAAACTGCGCCCCCAGTTTCGTTACCAGACAGTGTAGTGAGTAATAATGGCAAGATCGAACAAGCAACACTTCTTGCTCAAGTGTCAGGAACAGTAATGAGTGATGCTAATCCTCCGGCAAGTACAGAACCAGCGCAACCATCAACTACTGTGACAGAAGAGTTTACTGCGGTGGGGGGTGGAACAGATTTTGTTTTGGCTCAACGGGCTCTTGAGGCAGCCATTGAGGCTAAGTTTAATGAGGTCCCTCTCTATTTTGAGGACGGCGACGGCTACAATCACGATGTTAATAACGCTGACCTTGTTTTGTTTCATGAGGAGGCAGATTCTAGCCAGGAGCCAAGCATGTATGTTTGGAAAGAAAACGGAGAGATTAAACAAAGCCTGACAATGCCACCGGGTATGGGTGCTCCTGCTAAAGTCCAGGTAGAAAAAGGTTTCCTCGATATAAACCATTATAGGTCGATGCCAGAGCAGATAGCGGAAGGACAAAGCAGTGCAACATTAGTTGAGGAGCAGAAAACAAAAGTGGATGATACAACGCCTCCGGCACTAGCGCAGGGAGCGGCTGAGGCAACGCCACAGGCAGGAGACCCTTCAGTGGTTGCGCCGACACCTGATGACATGAAATATGGTGGTAAGAGGCTCAATATTCAAGTTACCAATCATGACATCCACAACAAGGATCGCTCCAAGAACAACAATGATTACTTTCAGAATCTGCCGCGGATCATGACCACTTCGGCACATGACAAGCTGGCCTTTCAGTATGCAACCGGTTTCAACCCGGACACCGCCCTGAAACTCGGGAGCAAGGGTCATAGCCCCGGCTATAGTATTGGCAGCAAGGATACGGCTGTAATCGGTGTTACACCTATGACAGCAGGGATAATAAATCATCATGCAAAACTCCATCCAGTCATGGGATTAAAACCGGACGATATTATTCTTGCTAAACAGGTGCGTGATGGCACAACCGGCAGGGCTCGTATGGAATTCAGGATTGCCAACCAAAAAGATATCTTCGAAGGAAATTTTGGTGATTTCAAAATAAAGAGCAATGATGCCGATGGGTTTAATGATTTTGTTCACTCCAGTGGTTTTGACAACCTGACGCATACCCCTTTTACAAAAATAAAGGTTATGGACATGGTTCAGGTTGAGAATAAGAACCTGCATACAGGCGAACTTGAGAAGAAGGTAATATTACCTCACACGCCGAAGACATTTACCACTTACGACGGTTTCAGGGACGCGAATGCCCAACCTATAAAAATAGGCGAAAAGGACGAGCATGGAAAAACAGAAGCACAGTATCTTAACGATGCGGTGCAGGCCTATCAGCGTGAACATCGTGATGCCAATAAGTTGGTGCATCATGGTAACCGAAATATGGCAGACTGGGAGACGGAGCCCGGCTGTAGCGGTAAATTTAACATTCGTGCGAATGGGAGGATCTGTATGCCAGGTGATCCGGACTTCGGGGAGAATGCGAATGATGTAACGGGTAAGGGTTTCTTTAAAAGCCTTCTTCCTTGGAATTGGGGCAATGACGAGCCAGATGCTACCCCTCAACAGGTTAAGCCGGCTGCGTAAATGATTAAAATGATTCGGGCTTGCAGCTTTTCTGTGAGCCTATATCCTTGTTTAAGGTAGATAGAAAAAATTATGACTCTTATGACAGATGCACCTATACCGGAAGTGCCGATGGAGGCACCGCCTGAAGAAAAAAATCCCTATGCTGAAAAGTATAAGGATTTTGTTGATGCGATAGAGAGCCTCTATATCAAGGGCAATATTAGTGGGCGGCTGCATTTTCGTAAGAGCTGGCCGCAGGCCGCGTCGCATATTTTTTGTGCCGAATTAATTAAATATGACGAAGAGGGGCCCGAGGACAAGGAACACCGTGCGAAGCTGGAGGCTGAAGCCGAAGAAAGACGAATGATTCTGGTCGAAGCTCTGGATGATTTCGAGCATAAAAGTGTTTATCACGGCTCGTTGCAACCCGATCATGTTAAAAAAACGATTATGGCTCTGGGGCGTAAAATAGCCCTTTATGTTTATGCCACTGAGTTGGTTGACGATATTATCCCGCCGGGTCCCGATGAAAAAATAGCTGAAGCCGAAGAGACGAATGAGCTTGGACAGCAAGAGGCAGGGCATGGTGATGATTCTACGATGTTAGAGCCGCCGGTTGTCGATGAATTATCACCAACCCCGGTTACGGATTTGCCGCCACTGGAAGATGATGTCCAGCCGATCGATGTTTCACCGCCTTCAGCCGAACCTGCCACTGAGAAGATGGGTGAGAGTGAGGGCGGCTCGGGTCTTAATCTGGGAGCCAAAAGAAATATAGTGCAGGTTGATTTTATTTATTCTGACCCGATTTCTTATAAGGATTTGGTCGCGGATGCTGAAAAAGAAGAAAGCGACGGTCAGGAAAAGGCTATTCCCCAGCCAGGAATCGAGGCTTCTGATCCGCCAGTACCGTCGTTACAATCAGCTGAGGCTGCGGTAGCTTCTCCAACACAAGCTATGCCCCTCAAGATGATCTTTAATCAACTTGCTGCGGGCCGCGTAGAATAAAGACAAAAAATCAACAGCAGTAATAAGATCACAGCGCCGCTTTGATGCGCAACGGCTAGTGGCAAGGCTATGCCGGACAGAAGTGTTGAAATGCCAAGCGCAAACTGAATACAAATCATTACAGCCAGTAAATGAAAAACAATACGTGCTGTTTTCTTATATACAGCATGACCCCACAGGCTCAGCACAAATAGCGCTGTTATCGTAGCCAACCAGCGATGGGCAAACTGTACGCTGACATGATTTTCAAAAAAATTAATCCAGGCAGGCTGATAAAAAAACAGATCAGGGGGAAGCCAGTGCCCGCCCATTTTTGGAAAACTTTCATTATAGACAAGTCCGGCATCGAGCCCGGCGGTGCAGGCACCCCAGAAGATGGTTATAACGACAAAGCCAAGTGCCACAAGACCATGGGCGTAAAGGGTCCGGTTTGGATTGCGCGTTGTGTTCCTGAAAGTCAGGCCCAACCAGAACATCAGGCCTAGTATTAACAGCGCCAGGCCCAGATGGGCGGCAAGACGGTAATGGCTGACCTCCGGGTGGTCGATAAGCCCGCTCTGCACCATATACCAGCCCATGATGCCCTGTGCCCCGCCCAGCAGGAGAAGGCCAAACAGCTTGAGTTTGTATCCACCCGGGATTTGTTTTTTGAGAAGAAACCAAAAAAACGGCAGAGCATAGGCCAGACCGATTAAACGCCCCAGCAGACGGTGCAACCATTCCCAGAAGAAAATTGTTTTAAAATCAGAAAGGCTCATCCATGAATTTTCCTTCATGAATTCAGGACTTCGCTTGTAGAGGTCAAAGACGCGGGCCCATTCAGTTTCATTTAAAGGCGGCAGCGCCCCCATCAGAGGCCGCCATTCCACCATCGATAGCCCGGAATCCGTTAGCCGGGTGATAGCACCGACAATAACCATGGCGGTCACCAGGAAGCAGCAGCCAAAGAGCCAGAAGGCAAGGATTGGCGCATGTGTTTCTTTATATTTCTTCATCTATGATGTTCTGCCTATCCTGAAGATATAGCCTATGTTAAAGAGTATCGGGACCATGGCAACATTCGATTTTATAGAAGCGGCATCAAAAAGTTATAAGTTTCTCTGGATTGAGAGACAGGTTATTGCACGCCTTGCTTTTCCGGCGATCATTATCAGGTTTATCAGCTATATTCTGATTACAACGTTCGGTTTGGAAGAGAATTTTTTGCGCCAGGGCCTTATTCTCCTGCCAGCTTATTTTGCGGAAGCGTGGTTGCTGGCCTATCTGATCCGGTGCGCATTATATAATGAAGACCTGCCTTTTCGGGCACCCAGTTTGAAAAAGAAACTGGGGCCTGCAAATCCGGAGCGTTATCGTTTTATGCGCGCCGGGATTGCGGTTTATGTTTTAACATGGACAATATTATCCTGCGTCAACGGCATGGCAATGAGAAGTGTCGTTAACGGCGTCGAAGAAATTCCTGAACCTACGTTAGAAGCTTATCTGGTCGGAATGGCTGCTTTTGCGTTTGGCATGTGGCTGTTTCGTCTGATCTGGCTTTACGTTCCAATGGTGATGGGTTATTCGATTGTCGGATTTATGCGCAGGATCAGGGGCTATACGATATCTTTATATATGGTGGGGGCGTGGCTGATTTGCTATGTGCCTTTCATTTTGCTTCTGATGCTGTTTTCCGATATGGCTCTTATCGCTTTTCCATCCGAAACCGATGGCCCTTCGGTCGCTTATAAGTACGTGATGGCAGCGGCAGAAATTATAGCCAATATGGCATCAACCATAGTGGTGACGATTACAATTGCCTATGGCGTGGAATCGATAATGAACGCGGGTGATGAAAAAAAATGAAAATATATGTGACGGATCTGAAAGGTGAGGAACATACGCTCGATGCTGTGGAAGGCTGGCGGGTGATGGAGATTATCCGAGATCATGGTCTAAAGATGAAAGCGGAATGTGGTGGTGCCTGTGCCTGTGCGACTTGTCATGTTTATATTGATGAAGAGTGGGCCGTGAAACTGTCGGCAAAGCGGGATGAGGAAGAAGAAATGCTCGATGAGGCATTTCACCTGCAGGATAATTCACGGCTGTCATGCCAGATTATAATGAGTGAAGATCTGGACGGGTTAAAGGTGAAGCTGGTTGAGAATGCGGGTTGACTACTGAAGCGTTCCCTCAAAATCAGCAAAGCGGTAATCGCCGGGGGTGATGAGTTCTTTTTTGGCCACGTAGACCGAGTGAAGCTTGCCGTCGATCTCACGGGTCCAGAAATCAAGAAATTTGGTTAAAGCAGGGAATTTCGGCGCGACGTCGTAATCCTGCCAGATAAATTCCTGCAAAATCTCTCTGTAATCCGGCATGTGATAAACGATTTTTGCCGTTGTTAATCTATAATCTGTCAGTTGTTTGCCCAGTTCTGCCATGGTCAAAACTCCTCGTATCTATTGCTCCCACTCCTTTTATTATACCAAATTTAGCCGCTTTATGGACAATGGATGTGCTAAGTCCTTAATTATCAACAGTTTTGGAAGGTTACGCCTGATCAGGAATAGTACGAAAAAGCTTGAAAATGTTGCCATGTTGCTCTAATTGTCTAGCACTCGCTTAATGGGAGTGCTAATAGCGCCCAAAGCGAGGATAACACTAACTTTTAGGAGAAGAAGAAATGTCAAAAACGAAATTCCGTCCTTTGCATGATCGCGTTCTGGTTCGCCGTATCGATGCGGATGAGAAAACAGCCGGTGGGATCATTATTCCCGAAACGGCACAGGAAAAACCGATGGAAGGCGAAATCGTCGCCACCGGTAATGGTCACGTGAATGATAATGGCGAAACGCGCCCGTTGGATGTTAAATCCGGCGACAAGGTTATCTTTTCAAAATGGGCCGGCACAGAAGTCATGATCGACGGAGAAGAGCTGATGGTGATGAAAGAGTCTGACATCATCGGCGTTATCGCCGCTTAAGAGCTTCGAGCTTTCGTCCGATGGCGGCGTCAAGCATCGGCTCATGTACGTAAGTGTACATTTCGCCTTGCTTTCCTGGCCACGAACAAAAGCTTTTTGCTCTAGCAAAAGCTTTTTGCTCTAGATTGAAACACAAATTTAAACATTAAAAACTAAGGAGATTTAAAATGAGTGCTAAAGACGTAAAATTCCATGAAGAAGCTCGTGATGAGCTTTTGAAAGGCGTAGACATTATTGCCAACGCCGTCAAAGTGACGCTGGGTCCTAAGGGACGTAATGTTGTCATCCAGAAATCCTTCGGCGCACCACGCACCACCAAAGACGGTGTGACTGTTGCCAAAGAAATCGAGCTGAAAAATTCTGCTCAAAATCTCGGCGCGCAACTGATCCGTGAAGTGGCTTCCAAAGCCAATGATCATGCCGGTGACGGTACAACGACTGCTACCGTTCTGGCGCAGGCGATTTCCAATGAAGGTGTCAAGGCTGTTTCTGCCGGGCGCAATCCAATGGATCTAAAACGCGGCATCGACAAGGCTGTTGCTGTTGTCATTGAAGACATTGCCAAGCGTGGCAAGAACGTCAAAACCAATGACGAGATCAAACAGGTTGGCACAATCTCTGCCAATGGTGAAACCGAGATCGGTGAACTGATCGCAGAAGCCATGGATAAAGTCGGCAATGAAGGCGTGATCACGGTTGAAGAAGCAAAATCTCTTGGCAACGAACTTGAAGTTGTTGAAGGTATGCAGTTCGACCGCGGTTACCTGTCACCTTACTTCATTACCGATGCCGACAAGATGCAGGCGGTTCTTGAAAACCCATACATCCTGTTGCACGAATCAAAGCTGTCCAATCTGCAAGCCATGCTGCCAATCTTGGAAGCTGTGGTTCAGAGCGGTCGTCCGCTGTTGATCATCGCCGAAGATGTTGAAGGCGAAGCCCTTGCGACGTTGGTTGTGAACAAGCTGCGCGGCGGTTTGAAGATTGCCGCTGTTAAGGCCCCTGGCTTTGGCGATCGTCGTAAAGCAATGCTCGAGGATCTCGCACTTCTGACCGGTGGTCAGGTGGTATCCGAAGATCTTGGTATCAAGCTTGAGAACGTGACGCTTGATATGCTCGGTACAGCCAAGAAAATCTCTATCACCAAAGACGACACAACTGTTGTTGACGGTGCGGGCGCTAAGAAAGACATCGAAGCGCGTTGCTCTCAAATCCGTGCGCAGATCGAAGAAACATCTTCGGACTACGACAAGGAAAAACTGCAGGAACGTCTGGCCAAGCTGGCTGGCGGTGTTGCTGTTCTCCGTGTTGGCGGTGTCACTGAAGTTGAAGTGAAAGAGCGCAAGGACCGTGTTGACGATGCAATGCATGCGACGCGCGCTGCCGTTGAAGAAGGTGTTATCGCCGGTGGCGGTGCTGCGCTTCTTTATGCAACGAAAGCACTGGAAAAGCTCGAAGGTGATAATGATGACCAGAATGTTGGTATCGAGATCATCCGCCGCGCGATCCAGGCGCCTATTCGCCAGATTGCTGAAAACTCGGGCGAAGAAGGTTCCGTGATTGTCGGCAAGCTTTTGGAGCAAACAGAGTCCAATTTTGGTTTTGATGCCCAGAAAGGCGAGTTCTGCGATCTGGTGAAGGCCGGTATTATCGATCCGGTTAAGGTCGTTCGCACCGCTCTGCAGGACGCGGCATCCGTTGCCGGTCTGCTGATCACCACTGAAGCCATGGTTACCGATGCGCCAAGCGACGATAAAGGCTCGGCCGGCGGCATGGGTGATATGGGTGGAATGGGCGGCATGGGCGGTATGCCCGGCATGATGTAGTCCAAGCATTTCTATAGAGTTGTAAATATTAACAAAATACGTAAAAGGCCGCTTTATATTGGGAAGCGGCCTTTTTTTAGTGATAAAAGTATAGATTTTAGTAAAAAAGGTGTAGAAAAACTTGCATTTGGCTTTTTGTTAAGGTAGAAAGCCTTATAAATAGTAATATGAAAAGAAGTAAAGAAATGGATAGTAGTCTTACATCAAGTAAGTCAGGGGAGAAAAGAAGTACGTCAGGGCAGAAAAAGACTCGAAATATCCCGAGTCTGCATGCTTCACCTGCGCTGGCAGAATCACCAATTTTGTTTGCCTGGAGTTTGGCAAACTTCAATGGCACAGAACCTAAAAAATATTTTACGTTTAGCGGTGATGTTTCAGAATGGGCTAGAGACGACAATCCAAGTTCAACCTCCTTGGTTGAAGAACATGAAAAGAAATGCGAATAAATGAGTAATGCTTTAAGACAATCTGAGAGTGAGCCTTTTTCAAAGGAACAAGCAGAATCACCAATTTTGTTTGCCTGGAGTTTAGCAAACTTCAATGGCACAGAACGTGAAAAAGATTTTACGTTTAATGGTGATGTTTCACAATGGGCAAAGAGTGAAGATTCAATCTCTGCTCCTCTGGTCGAAAATCTTAGCGGTATAGAACGCTGTGTTCATTCTCACGCCCCACATTTTAATCACAGTGCCAAGGCGGCAGAATATTATAAAATCATACGGGAAACGGAGCCAAAGCGCGGGACAGATATTTACGCCAGCATGAATGCTATGCTGATGACTGGGACCCAATTGGCACATTACCATCCTGACTTCTCAGGAGAGTATCCCGAAACATCTCTTAGAATAGCGATTGTTTTACCGGCAACCAATACCGCAGATTCCAATCATATGAATGGTCTTAGGTTTAGCATCTTCAGATTGGAAGAGCCTCTTTTGAATTTGAAGGATAAAATTATTACAGGGACCCCGATCAGCCCACAGAACACCGTTTATTTTGAACCTGGGCATATTGCGATGATTATGTTTAGGGATGGCGTGCATTATTTTGAGGGAAATGGTCTGATTACATCCATACACCCGCTTGATGTAGGCGTGAATAATAAAGGAAACACCTATGATGCCAATACTGTTGGCTGGAAGGGTGATATGACGCTAGCGGAACAAAGCGAAATTAAAATAGACCAGCGCAGCGCCGTGACAAGCCCAGGATATACTTCGCTCCAGGATGTTTACACTGCTCACACAAGAATGATTAACAATTTGCTGACAACAATTGTAAGCAACCATAACCCGGACCAACCTATAAGCCAGCACGATATAGAATCCTTTATGTCGCTGCTGAAGGAACCTTTCAGAAACGGTCCCTCTATTAACGGCTTTCAGTAAATAAAAAAATTTAAGGGTTTATTCTGGGTCCTTAGAACTGGCCCAAAGTTTTTCAAATTGCTCTCTGTAAAATTTTGTAATAAGCGGATGATCAATAATGAAGATCGTTATATTATCCTCTTCAAACATGATCATCGCGGTTGTATTGCCAAAAATATAGTAAGGAAAGTCGCCAAAATCTTTTTCAGGTACCCACCGATATTCTGAATGGCGAGCCGCCGAAAAATGCGTATCACCCTGTTTAACCAAAGATCTAAATTTTAAATCTTTTCTTTTCTGTCTAATTTCGGCCATTGCATTTCTGTATTCTTCGTTTACTTCACCTTCGCCCCATTTATCAAACTGTCTTTCATCGAGGTTTGTGATGCATATGTCGGCGTTATCGTTCGTTTGTGCTTCTTTAAGAACATCACGGCGAAAGAGTCTAAAACCTTCACGGCCCGTATATGAGGTGACTTTGTGGGATCTTCTTTTGAGGCCGTCATTGCTCAAAAATTCTATATCAGCAAAATCAAAGGCGTTGCCTATTTTGGTAAGGGTTGAGCTATTGGGCTTATTGGTGCCGTTTTCTATGCGCGCAATACCCGTCTGGGACAGACCAGCGTGGTCCGCCAGATCAGACTGGCTCCAGCCCAGGAGCGCTCTAGCAGCGCGTATTTGTTCAATGCTTGGCATAACGTGGAGAATCTAGCACTGAAAGTTGCTATTTGTCGCGGAAAATCATAGCGAAAAGACATTTTTTATGCAGAGGTTATATTTTTTGTATTTTTTTACAAAATATATAACTTTTCCTCTTGACCCTCCATACAGGCCTGTACTATAAAAAGCACAAGAGGATATAAATTATACGTAATTCGGACTTGATCCGGGCCGTATAAGCCTCTTAAATCCCCACACACGTAACTTTAAAGCCGCTGCCCCACAGCGGCTTTTTCTTTGGGGCCTCTCTTTATTTTGGTTTCTTTTGAGTTTTGTGGTGGAGATTGCTATAGCCATAGGGTCTATAAACAAACGAGAAAATCATGGAGCAAGAAAATAAAAAACCACAAAGCCCTGTGAAATTCAGGAAAATGACGGGTGACCTGATCGGTGTGGCTGTTTTGGCCATGGGTGTTGCCGCTGTCATCGGCGTGGGCTATCTGGCTTATGCCAGGTTTGGTGGTGGCGAGCAGGAAAAAGTTGATGTTGCAGCGACTGAACAACACGCTACGGCACCCAATCAGAACAAAACTGTGGCAGCTAAGCCTGACTCTTTACCGTCCAAGAGTAAGCTTAAAACACCAAAGGAAAGGGATTTGGCTGGAAGCTGGCAGGCAGACTTTGGCGCGAACAAGGCTTTCTTGCAGATCAGCGAAGGCGCTTTCCAGCTTATATATGTAAGAGGCAAATCTGGTCAGACCCGCAAATATTCCAGGGGTAGTTACACCTATGATGCAGATCAGGGGGTGCTTGTTTTGAAGCCGAATAGAAGTCTTGGTAAGCCCGATCCGGTAAAAGGGGTTCGGTACAAGGCCCTGACAATGCGCGATTATGGCGTCACTGTTTATAAAGGCAAGCGTAACGGCGCTCTGTATTGGAAGCCAAACGTGGTTATGCAGGGCAAGAAGAGGAAAATGCATCCGCTTTTCAAGCTCACTGATCGTGAGGAAGCTGCGATAAAGTGGGAAAAATCACGTTAATATGCCGGAACTTCCTGAAGTTGAAATCGTAAAGCGTGGTCTGGAGCCGGCTATCACCGGTAAGGTTTTTAAACGTGCCCAAATCAGGCGGTCGGATTTACGGGTGCCTGTACCGCGCAATTTCAAATCAGTCATAGAAGGCCAATCAGTTCGGAAGATATCCCGGCGGGGAAAATACATTCTGATCTTTTTGGAAGGTGGACAGGTTGTGGTTCTCCACCTGGGCATGTCGGGGCGCATTCATATTCATGAGCCGGGTGCGGCCTATAAGCCTGAAAAACATGATCACGTGATTCTTGATATGGACGATGGTGGACGCATTGTTTTTAATGATCCGCGACGTTTCGGTATGCTTTATATGGCACCTGCCAATGACTGGGAAAAGCAAGATCCTTTTTTAAAGATGGGGCCAGAACCTTTGGGAAATGAATTTAGCGGCCCATGTCTGGAGGAGAAATTGCGTGGGCGCAAAAGCAATATTAAATCTGCGCTGCTTGATCAGAAAATAGTGGCGGGAATTGGCAATATATATGCCTGCGAGGCTTTGTTCGAATCGGGGATTAACCCTGAAAGAGCTGCCGGGCGTATTGCAGGAAAAGATGCAGAGTGCCTTGCAGGTTCGATCCGTTCCGTATTGCAAAAGGCGATTGCTGCGGGTGGCAGCTCTTTGAAGGATTACCGGCAAACTGATGGATCTCTGGGCTATTTCCAACATGCTTTTTCCGTGTATGATAAGGAAGGTAAAAAATGCCCAGGCTGCACATGTGATACTGATGTGCGCCGGATTGTACAGGCGGGACGCTCGACTTTTTTCTGCCCCGTAAAACAAAGATGAAACAAAGGTAAAACAGGAGCTGTAATGCCGATTCGTATGCTTACAAAAGTGTTCTTTCTTTCCATGGTGTACATAGCCATGGTGATGCCTGGGCAGGCGCAGGACTCCAATGTTCGGCCGGATCTGGCAACGCCGCAGTTCTTTGCATCTTTGCAGGATGTGCCTTTGATGCCGGGTCTAACTGAGCTAACAGACTATACGGTTGTCTTTGACAAGCCGGAGGGGCGGATCATCGAATCGGTGGCGGCTGTAGAATCGCTGACACCTGAATCGATTCGGACCTATTATGAGGCAAGCCTACCGCAGCTTGGCTGGAGGCGAATCGGTGATGATTATTTTGCCCGGCAGGGTGAATATCTACGTATGAATTTTGAGACCGTTGACGGACAGGATTTTCTCAAAATTATCATCATGCCTCACGGTTAATTCTGGGGCTGATTTTTATGGCTTAAACCCTATATATTGCTTGACAAAACAGGCCTACAGCGGCTATTAATCCCGCTCTAGGACACAAGGATTTACGCGGCCTCCTTTAAAATGAGGCTTTTTTAAAGGATAACAGGACTTACAAGAAGGTTTATAAGATGGCTAACCATGCATCAGCAAAGAAACGTATTCGTCGTAACGCACGACGCGCTTTGGTTAATAAGGCAAGATTGAGCCGTATCCGCACTTTTCTCAAAGGTGTTGAAATGGCCATTGCATCAGGCAGTGCCAAGGATGCCAAAGATGCTTTACAAAAAGCACAACCGGAATTATACAAGGGTGTATCCAAGGGCGTTGTTCACAAGAATGTGGCGGCCCGGAAAATGTCGAGACTTTCGGCACGGGTTAAGGCCTTAGGTTAGGGTCTCCATAGTGTGAACTTTTTATCGCACTCTGAAATCAACATTTTAAAATCTATCTGCGTATGACGTTCTGAAAAACACATTTTTCAGAGCGCTTTGTGTTGTCGTAAGTTAAGGGCAGAACAATTATTTCTTTTTTCATGTTCTGTATTTGATCTTATTGCATCCTTGTAAAAATTTGTTGTAGAGTTTTTTTATTGCGAACGGGAATGGGTTTCTTCATTTTGCACATCGCTTTTTTTGAAAGGTCACATTTCGGCTTTTTGGGGTTTAGGCCTTAAAATAAAAAGTCGGCTTGGTGGTCTTTATATTTGAGACAAGGTTGTCAAAAAAACTGTATGGGGAAATAACTGAATATACAGATTTGACTGTTACGATTTTATTGACGCCTTTAATTTAAACCGTTCTGACGTAAGAAAAATGACAAACGTATAACGTTTGCGGACCCCTTTTCTTTGTCAAAAATATAAATTTTTAGATTATGGAGTGTATTGATATGTCAGAAGTTGGGGGAAAGTCAGCCGCAGTGGCCAAAGAGAATGCCGGGCTGGAGGGTGCGCCATTAGTGCCATCACGCGAAATCATGACTCTTTGGAAGAAGGTTCATCAAGGCATGCGCGGAGAGTTTGGTGAGGCCATTTTTCGCAGTTGGTTAAAACCGCTTGTACTACAAGCCTATTACCATGGCACGATGGAAGTGTCTGTCCCCACGCGTTTCATGCGTGACTGGATCCAGAATCATTATGCTGAACGTATCTTAGCCATGTGCTCGGAAGCCGATGAAGGCATTAAGAAGCTTCAGATCGTTGTGATTCAAAACGCTATTATCGAAGATGATGACGCCGATAGCGCTGATAAAAAAACCATCAAAGCCAACCAGAATAAAAAAGATGAGGTGGCGTCAGTCTCCTCACCTCTAGATGCACGTTTCACATTTGAGAGTTTTGTCGTTGGCAAGTCGAACGCTCTCGCCCATGCGGCAGCGCGGCGCGTTGTTGAAAGCATGGCGGTGCCGTTTAACCCGCTGTTTATTTATGGCGGTGTTGGTCTTGGTAAAACCCATTTGATGCATGCGATTGCCTGGCAGATGGAAGAGCACTGGGCCGATAAAACCGTGATGTATCTTTCGGCTGAAAAGTTCATGTATCAGTTTGTGCGGGCTTTGCGCGCCAATGACACGATGAATTTCAAAGAGCAGTTCCGCTCGGTTGATGTTCTGATGATCGATGATGTTCAGTTCATTTCGGGTAAGGAATCAACGCAGGAAGAGTTTTTCCATACGTTTAATGCGCTGGTTGATCAAAACAAGCAGATTATTATTTCTGCCGATAAGGCACCGAGCGATCTCTCAGGCATAGATGAACGCCTGCGTTCACGGCTGGCTTGGGGGCTTGTGGCTGATATACATCCAACAACCTATGAGCTTCGTCTTGGTATTTTGCAGTCCAAACGGGAGCAGTTGCAGGCCGATGTGCCTGATAGTGTGCTCGAATTCCTGGCGCTGAAGGTCACAAGCAATATTCGTGAGCTCGAAGGCGCGCTTAACCGAATCGTTGCTCATTCTGATGTCGCCAAGCAGGAAATTACCCTCGAATCGACACAGGAAGTGCTGCAGGATCTATTGCGGGCTCATGATCGCCGAATCACCATTGACGAGATTCAGCGTAAGGTTGCAGAGCATTATAATTTACGTCTGACCGATATGCATTCTGCCCGTCGTGCCCGTAATGTTGCGCGCCCAAGACAGGTGGCAATGTATCTGGCCAAACAACTGACAGCGCGCTCGCTGCCTGAGATTGGCCGCAAATTCGGTGGCCGCGATCACACAACCGTGATGCATGCTGTGCGCAAAATCGAAGAGCTGATGGAAGAAGACGCCCAGATCGCACAGGATGTTGATGTCGTGCGGCGCGCCCTCACTGGATAACCAAATAGAATAAAGGAAGCAGGCCAGACTTAATCTCCATTTGTCGTTTTAAGCCTGTTTCTTATGGCGCGGATCCTTGTCTCCTGGGTTCGCGCCCTTTGATTCTTAGGGGTTTTTTTCCTCATCAACACCTGCTAATCTCCCGATTATTATGAATTTAGAAAACGTCAAAACGCTGTATAGCCGCCCGCTTCTCGATCTGGTGTTCGAGGCGGCGGGGGTGCATCGCGAGCATCACGCCCATGATGAAATGCAGATGTGCACGCTGCTTTCGATTAAAACCGGCGGCTGCGTTGAGGATTGCAAATATTGCTCGCAGTCGATTCACAACAATGCAGAGCTTGAAAAAGAGACACTTCTCAAGACCGATGAGGTTTTGGAGCAGGCGCAAGCAGCAAAGGACGCAGGTTCGACGCGGTTTTGCATGGGTGCGGCCTGGCGCGATGTCAAAGACGGGCGCGGCTTTGATCGCGTGCTTGATATGGTCAAGGGTGTTTCCGATATGGGCATGGAGGCATGTTGCACGCTGGGTATGCTGACCGAAGATCAGGCGGCCAAGTTAAAAGAGGCTGGCCTTACCGCTTACAACCACAACCTCGATACCAGCGAAGAGTTCTACGATAAAATTATTACGACGCGCACATATCAGGACCGGCTGCATACAATTGAAAATGTAGCGAAAGCAGGGATTTCATTATGTTGCGGCGGCATTCTTGGCATGGGTGAATCGGAAGAAGACCGAATCGGTTTGCTGCATACGCTGGCAAATTTAGATCCGCAGCCCGAATCGGTGCCGATCAATATGCTGGTGCCGGTAGAAGGCACTCCGCTGGAAAGCGTAGAGGCTCTTGATATTTTTGAATGGATCCGCTGTATTGCCGTGGCGCGGATATTGATGCCGAAAGCTATGGTGCGCTTATCAGCCGGGCGTTTGACGATTTCAAGAGAAGCGCAGGCGCTGGCGTTCATGGCCGGGGCCAATGCAATCTTCACCGGTGAGAAATTGCTAACGACGCCGAATCCTGAAAGCGATGAGGATTATAACCTTTTGGAGGTGCTGGGCCTCAAGCCGCGCCCGCCATATAAAGAAGAAAAACAGCAAGCAGCTTAGTTTCTTTCATCAAATGTAACCGTGAATGGAAGGCCTATGGCTTTCCTTTATTTACCTCGCGCCGGATTTAATTCTGAACAGTGTTTAATTTTCTTGACAAATTATAGAAAATAATGCTGTAATAGTAATTGAACGATGTTCAATTACTATTTTTAAAGGGAGTTAAGGTCTATGAAAGTTACAAAAATCTTATTGTTATCCGCAGTATGTCTGTCTTTGTCTTCATGTGGAAGTGTTGGAAGAACCCTGGATTGTACGGATCTTTGGCGGTTTGATAATTGTATTTTGTTTGAGAAGCAAAAGGTCAAGCCAGGGCCAGGTGGCGTTAGAATACGAGGAGGAAAAGTTGTTTATCCGCAATCACATAATAATAGTCCTAATATCTATAAGTCCTATCGCCCTCCTAAAATCAAAAAACCGGCAAAAGTATGGGGTAAGGCACATTAATAAGGACACAGTTGAGAGACGGGTGTTTTTGCTATAAATAGCTAGGCATGCATTATTTTAAGAAGAGTCTTGAACAGCTTAAAGAGCGGGGGCGTTACCGCTCTTTGACTTTGTCGGAGGGCATTGATCTGACCTCGAATGATTATCTCGGGTTTCGGGACCATCCGAAATTGCGTGAAGCGGCGTTAAGGGCGATCGAATCGGGGATTGATCTTGGTTCGGGTGGCTCGCGGCTGCTTAGGGGCAATCATTCGGCGCATGAAGAGCTCGAGGCTTTTTCTGCTGAATTCTTTGGTTATGAGCGTTCATTATATTTTGTCACAGGGTTTCAGGCCAATTACGCGTTGTTTACGACATTACTGACCCGCCATGATGTGGTGCTTTATGATTCGCTGATTCATGCCAGCGTGAAGGATGGCATTCATGCCGGGCATGCGAAGGGTGTGAAGGTCGAGCATAATGATCTCAATGCTTATGAAGATGCGCTCAAGCGGTTTCGGGATGAAGCGCAGCAGATTTTTATTGCGGTCGAATCGCTGTATTCGATGGATGGCGATTTTGCGCCGCTGCAAGAGCTTTATGATCTGGCGCAGAAATATGATGCGATCCTGATCGTTGATGAAGCCCATGCCACTGGCGTGTGGGGTGAAAGTGGAAAAGGCTGTGCGGAGAGTTTGCCCCGTGAAAATCTGATGACGCTTCATACATGTGGTAAGGCGCTGGGGATTGCTGGCGGGTTGGTTTGCGCTTCAGGGAACATTATCGACACGCTGATAAATACGGCGCGGCCCTTTATCTATTCAACTGCGCCACCGCCGTTGCAGGCTGTTCTGGTACGCGAAGCGTTCAGGCTTGTTCAATCAGAAGAAGGAAAAGAAAGAAGGCAGCGTCTTCATAGCATTTGTAACAATGTAAAATCACAAATGGGCGGCGCAGGCAGCCAGATCGTGCCGATTATACTGGGCGAAGACAGCCACGCGGTTTTTGTCGCGAGCGCGTTGCAAAAAGCTGGCTTTGACATCCGTGCCATCCGTCCGCCGACCGTGCCGGAAGGATCAGCTAGATTAAGGCTGTCACTCAATGCTGATTTGGATAAAGAAGCACTCGATCAATTCTTCGTGCATCTTATGCCTTACCTTCAGGACCAGGCCGCGTGAGTCAGAATTTCATCATCACAGGTACCGATACAGATATCGGCAAAACGGTTTTTGCGGCGATGCTGGTGCAGGCTTTGCAGGCCAACTACTGGAAGCCGCTGCAATCTGGAATCGACGGCGGGGTCGATACCAAAACCGTGCAGGATTTAACCGGCCTGCCGGACGCGCATTTCTTGCCGGAAAAACATATTTTCAGTGAACCCCTTTCCCCGCACCGCGCCGCCGAGATTGACGGGGTGACGGTGGATGTTGACGCTCTCGAGGTGCCGGATTCGGAGCGGGCGTTGATTATTGAAGGCGCCGGCGGGTTGATGGTGCCGCTGAGCCGTGAAAATCTTCAGGTGAATCTGTTTAAGAAATGGCAGATTCCGGTGATTTTATGCGCCCGCACAGGGCTGGGGACGCTGAATCATACGCTTTTGTCGCTGGAGGCTTTGTGGTCGCGCCAGATAAAAATTCACGGAATTGCCTTTATCGGCGAGGAAAATGACGATAATATCCGCACGATTGCTAATTTTTCAAAGGAGAAGGTGCTGGGGCGTTTGCCGCAGTTGGAGACGCTCAATGCGGATTCATTGAAAACGGCTTTCGAGAAGAATTTTAAGTTAGGGGATTTTTAAACTCGTGAATGAAGTTTCACCCATATGGCATCCAATGACGCAGCATGCGTTGCTGCCTGATTCGATTCATGTCGAGCGGGCGGAAGGGGCGTATCTGCATACAAAGGATGGCCGCAAGATTATTGACGGGATTTCATCCTGGTGGGTGAACACGCATGGCCATTGCCATCCCAAAATTGTGAAGGCGGTTCAGGCCCAAGCAGAAAAGCTGGAGCAGGTGGTGTTTGCAGGCTTTACGCATGAGCCGGCGGAGGAACTTGCCAAGAAGCTTTTGCGCCTCAGCGACCCATCGCTCGAGTTTGTATTTTATTCCGATAGCGGTTCAACGGCCGTAGAGGTTGCCTTAAAAATGGCGATTGGCTATTTCGAACATGAGAGCACACCGCGCCGCAAGATTGTTGCACTCGAAGGTGGTTATCACGGTGATACGTTCGGAGCGATGAGCGCAGGCTCACGCAGCGTGTTTAATAAACTATACGAGCCGTATCTATTTGATGTTGAGCATTTGCCGTTTCCATTCGAGGGACGGGAATTTCAAACACTGGAGAAATTTGAATCGATTTTACGCGGCGGTGATGTTGCGGCGCTCATTGTTGAGCCGTTGGTACAGGGTGCCTCGGGGATGAGGATTTACACGCCGGAGACTTTGAAGGCGTTGCATGATTTATGTCGGGCGCATGGGGCGCTGCTGATTGCTGATGAGGTGATGACCGGCTTTGGTCGCACGGGGTCCATGTTTGCGTGTGAGCAGGCGGGGATTGCGCCGGATCTGATGTGTTTGTCAAAGGGCCTCACCGGTGGGTTCCTGCCAATGGGCGCAACATTGGCGACCAAAGAGATTTACACGGCGTTTTATGACACAGATCGCAGCAAGACATTTTTCCATTCGACATCCTTTACTGGCAATGCGCTGGCTTGCGCCGCGGCATTGGCGAGTTTAGAAATTTGGGCGACGGAGCCGGTGATGAGCAATATCCGTAGCATCGAACAGGCTCATGAAAAGGCGGCGGGTTGGTTTTACGCGCGGCCTGATGTGGCAGCGCTGCGGGTGCAAGGCAGTATTTTCGCCATGGATATCAAAGATGAAACGCAAGGTTATCTGTCTGAGATCGGTCCGCAAATCTATGATTTCATGATCGAAAATGATGTTCTCTTGCGCCCGGTCGGCAATACGGTCTATATTTTGCCTCCTTATTGCATAACATCTGAGGATCTGGAGAATATCTATGAAACACTCTGGCGGGCCCTGGATCATATCCGGGATGAAAGAGAACAACGCGCAGCATGAGAATTCGGTTCGTGCGTTTCTACAAGATATCGTAAAGCAGCCGCAAGACCATGCGCTGTTTATGAACATGCTTTCGATGCTCGAGCATATGGGTAGCCGCAAGATTATGCTTTCACAGATGAACAAAACCCTGACCGAAGATAGTCTCAAGCATTTGGCCGAAGAAGCGCGCCATGCGTATTTCTTTAAGCGTCAGGCCGAGCGGGTGGCCGGGCATGCATTGGATGGCTACGTGGATGAAAACACCATGTGCCGGGTGCCGGCCCTGATGTATTTTGGCCGCATGGATGCCGGGATTAGCAAAGCTGTTGCGCCGGATGACCCTTACCCATGGGTGTCGCTGATTATCGAGCTGCGGGCATGCTGGCTTTACGCAATTTATCAAGACGTGCTGGACGCTAGTGATTTGCAGCTTTCACTGAAAAGTTTGTTGGCCGAAGAAGACATGCATCTGGCCGAAATGTTTGAGATGTGCGGTGACGACGAAGATAGGCTGAAAACGTTAAGCGCCTATGAGACCGAACTTTTTGGCAAGCTGTGGGCAGAGCTGTGCATAAGTTTTGCCAATCGCCAGAAAAGTCTGCTGGCCGCCTGATTCCCACCTGATCTTTGCGTCATTTTCCGCTTCCCACGGGCTTTTCCAGTGTGCTATGCTCCGATTCCCTGATTAAAATTTTAACTGTTGAAAGTAGCAGCCATGAAACTGAGCATTGAACGCGCAGCCCTCCTCCGGTCCCTGAACCACGTCCAAAGTGTTGTTGAGAAGCGCAATACCATTCCTATTTTGGCCAATGTACTAATCAAAGCCGAAGATGGCGTTTTGACAATGGCAACAACAGATATGGATCTGGAGATCAATGAATCGGTGGCTGCACAGGTCTCAGAACCGGGTGCAACAACCGCGCCGGCCCATACGCTGCATGACATTATCCGCAAACTGCCGGATGGCAGTGATGTTCAATTATCGCTGAATGCTGAAGGTACGCTGATGACCGTATCGGCGGGACGCTCTAACTTTAAGCTTAGCTGTTTGCCAACGGCCGATTTCCCGGAAATTGGTGGTGGTGATTTGCCGACAGGTTTTGGCATTCCGGCGGCTGACTTACGCGCACTGATTGACCGCACAAAATTTGCGATGTCGACAGAGGAAACGCGCTATTACCTCAACGGTATTTATCTTCATCAGGCTGAAAATGATGGCGTGCAAGTGCTGCGCGCTGTGGCCACCGATGGTCACCGTTTGGCACGTTTTGAAATGCCACTGCCCAATGGCGCCGCCGGTATGCCCGGCGTGATTATCCCGCGCAAAGCGGTGGGTGAGCTGCGCAAGCTGGTTGATGAAGCGGCCGATACGATTGAGATTAATTTATCCGAGAGCAAAATACGTTTTGCGTTCGATCATGTTGTGCTCAGCTCGAAGTTGATCGATGGGACGTTCCCCGATTACCAAAAGGTTATTCCGCAGGGCAATGACAAGATTGTCGAAGTTGATCCGAAAATGTTCACAAGTGCAATCGACCGGGTTTCAACCATTTCCGATGGCAAATCGCGTGCTGTGAAGGTGACATTGCAGGGTAAAAACATGACCATTTCGGCAAGCTCTCCTGATGCAGGTAGTGCGACGGAAGAGGTCGAGGTTAGCGGTGATACCGATATCGAGATCGGCTTTAACGCCAAATATTTGCTGGATATCACGTCACAGATTGAAGGCGAAGGTTGCCGTTTGACGCTGGCTGACCCGGCTTCACCGACGATAATTCAGGATAATTCTGATGCCAGCGCGCTTTACGTGATTATGCCGCTCAGGGTTTAGTTTTAGACAATAAGTGCTAAGCTGTAGAGGTTACCCTTAAAACCAATGCTTGCTGCTTATGTCCTATATTTCATCGCTCAAACTTCATAATTTCCGCTGCTACGAGCAGGCGGCGCTGTCTGAGCTGGGTTCCGGTCTCATTGTTTTGCACGGCCCAAATGGCGCGGGTAAGACCAATGTGCTGGAGGCGGTGTCGTTTTTGGCGCCGGGGCGGGGGCTGCGCGCTGCCAAAGTGATGGAAGTGCAATGCCGCGAGGCACCAAAGCCATGGGCGGTGGCAGCGCAGGTACAGACCAAACATGAAAACGTGCGCCTTGGCACCGGGCTGGATGCGCAAACCGAAAAGCGCATCATTCGTATCAATGAGCAAAACGCCAAGAGCCAAAGCGCGCTGGCCGATTATGTAGCTTGCGTATGGCTAACGCCGCAGATGGACCGGTTGTTTATCGATGCAGCGGGGCAGCGGCGGCGGTTTTTGGATCGTCTGGTGTTTGCGTTTGATCCGGGGCATTCGGGACGGACGACAAGATACGAAAACGCGATGCGCCAACGCTCGAAATTGCTGCAAGACGATGACACGCCGGACATTGCCTGGCTGGACTCGCTGGAATCACAAATGGCGGAAACGGGCACGGCTCTGGCCGCAGCGCGGCTTGAGTTTGCGCAGCGTTTGCAGCGTGCCTGTGATAAATCTGCCCAAGATCAACCAAAGAGTGAGTTTTTTCCGCGCGCGATATTAAATGTCAGCGGTACGATTGAGGAGCTTCTGCATAACGCGCCGGCGCTGGAGGTAGAAGAGATGTTCGCGTATCAATTAAAACAATCACGCGAAAAAGATGCGCGCGTTGGTGGTGCGGCAACCGGTCCGCATAAAAGTGATTTGCTGGTGCGTTATGCGGCCAAGGATATGCCCGCGGATCAATGCTCGACAGGCGAACAAAAGGCGCTGCTCATTGGGCTGGTGTTGGCGCATGCGCGGCTGATTGCGGCTGAGCGCGGCGCACCCCCGATTTTATTGCTTGATGAAGTGGCGGCGCATCTGGATGAAGATCGGCGCGGCGCGCTTTATGATTTGCTGATTGACCTCGGTGGTCAGGTCTGGCTGACGGGGACGGAAGAGAAATTGTTCGAAGCCATAGAGAGTAAGGCGCAGTTTTTTGAGGTGCATGCTGCTGCTATCACGCCGCAGCTTCAGCCATCTTGTCTTCGAAGCGTTTCATGACCTTGATCAGGTAATCATTTTGTTTAGGCGAGCCGATGGTAATACGGATGCAGCCTTGCGTGTCTGGCTTTCCTGAAAGATCACGCAGGATCAGATCTTGCAGGCGGCAGAAATCTATAAAATCGCTGGCAATATTTTTGTCCATTTTATTGTCACTCATTTTTACCAGCAGGAAATTAGCGTCAGACAGGTAGGTCTTTCTAATTAAGCGCGAGGTTCGAAATTCTTCTTTCATTCTTTCGCGCTCACTTAGAATGGTCTGGATGTTATTTTGAAAGTCATCTTTGCTCTCGGGTGACAGGGCGCGCAAAGCCGCCATAACGCTAGGCAAAGGTAGTGGGTAAATGTCTGACACTTTTTCCTTCATGAAGGAAATAAATTTTTCATCCGCGCATAATGTGACACCCATCCGTGCCCCGGCAAGGCTATAGGCTTTGGACAGGGTGCGCAGAATAATCAGGTTTGGGTGTTCGGCCAGTTTCGGGGTGAGGCTGTCTTTTTCAGAGAATTCAACATAAGCCTCGTCAAGAATGATAGCGCTCATTCCCTCCAGCTCTGTGCAGATACGCAAGATATCCTCATGCGCAAAACTGCTGCCCGTCGGGTTGTTGGGCGAACAGATATAAACCATTTTGGCTTTTTTGTTTTTGGCCGTTTCGATCATCTCTTCGGTATTCAAAGAAAAAGCCCCCGACTCTTCGACAAGCGGTGCTTCGAGAACTTCTACGGGCAGGCTTTGCGCATCGACTTTATATATGCCGAAGGTTGGCGGATGGATGAGCACGCTATCCTCATGCGGTTCACAAAAAACGCGGGTAAGCAGTTTTATTGATTCATCGGCGCCACGTGTGGCCAAAATTTGGTCCGTCTGGACGCCATATGTTTTGGCGTAAGCCTCGAGCAATTCGGCAGGTTGCGGCTCCGGATAACGGTTCATGCTACCCAACCCTGGCAAGGCATAGGGATTTTCATTGGCGTTCAAGAAAATCTTTTCGTCGCCTTTAGCGGTCTCCATACCTGCCGAGACATAGCCGGAGAGATCATGGTAATGGCTGCGGATCAGTTTTTTTAGATGCTCGTTCATTTTTCAGATGATAGTTAAACCTGATCAATTTGTCTTGGGTTTTCTTTACGGTATGCGCTGCTCCAAAATCCCTCGAAAAAGCTGAGAAAACTCCCAAAAAAACCGAAAAAAATCATCTGTTTTGCCTATGTTTTTGCAGACCCCTGTGCTATAAATAAGTACGCAACAGAATAGGAAAAAGCTCATTTAAAATCAATGGGTTAGGTTCCCAAAAAGCAGTCAAAAAGGACCAAGAGTAAAGACATGGCAAAAAAGGGTGCGAAAGCCGCAAAAGAAGACAATATAGAAACTAAAAAAACGACGACAAAAACGGTTGATAATGGCGGCGAATATGATGCCGATTCCATCAAGGTTTTGCGTGGGTTGGATGCTGTACGCAAGCGTCCGGGGATGTATATCGGCGACACTGATGACGGCAGCGGTTTGCATCACATGGTGTACGAAGTTGTCGATAACGCCATTGATGAATCCCTGGCCGGGCATTGCGACCGCATTGATGTAATTTTGAATGCGGACGGTTCTGTAAGCGTGAAGGACAATGGCCGTGGTGTTCCTGTGGATGAACACAAGGAAGAAAAAGTCTCTGCAGCCGAAGTGATTATGACCCAGCTTCATGCTGGTGGGAAGTTCGATCAAAACTCATATAAGGTTTCCGGTGGTCTGCACGGCGTTGGTGTGTCGGTGGTGAATGCACTGTCTGAATGGCTGACGCTGGATATCAAACGCGACGGCAAAGAATGGCATATAAAGTTCAAGCATGGTGAAACGGAGGCGCCGCTGGCGGCGACCCGTGATCTGGATGATGGCGAGCGCAACGGCACGCAGCTGACGTTCCTGCCTTCGACCGAAACTTTCACGATGACGGATTTCAATTTTACAACGCTGGAAGATCGCCTGCGCGAGCTGGCGTTTTTGAATTCGGGCGTCAATATTTATCTGCAGGATCACCGCCCCGAGAACGAAGACGATCACAAGGAATCGCATTTCCATTTTGAAGGCGGAATTGAAAGCTTTGTCGAATATCTTGATCGGACCAAAAAACCGTTGATTAAGGCGCCGGTATCGTTAATTCATGACGACAAGAAAGCCGGGATTACGGTCGAGGCGGCGTTGGAATGGACAGATGCCTATCACGAGACCATGCTGTGCTTTACCAACAATATTCCGCAGCGCGATGGCGGGACGCATTTGGCCGGTTTCCGCGGCGCTCTAACGCGTGTGATTTCCAAATATGCCGATGAAAAGAAGCTGATCAAAAAGAACGATCTCAAGCTCACCGGTGAGGATATGCGCGAGGGGTTGACCTGCGTGCTCTCGGTGAAGGTGCCAGACCCGAAATTCTCTTCCCAGACTAAGGACAAGTTGGTGTCATCTGAGGTGCGTCCGGTTGTTGAGGGGGCCATTGCCGAAAAACTGGGGACATGGCTGGAAGAAAACCCTGCCGATGGCAAAATCATCGTTAACAAAATCATCGAAGCAGCCAGCGCCCGTGAAGCCGCGCGTAAGGCACGGGATTTGACGCGGCGCAAAGGCATCATGGATGTTTCGAATTTGCCCGGTAAGCTGGCCGATTGCCAATCAAAAGATCCGGCGGAATCTGAAATCTTCATCGTTGAGGGGGACTCTGCCGGTGGCTCCGCCAAACAGGCCCGCGATCGCCACAATCAGGCGATCTTGCCGTTGCGTGGTAAAATCCTCAATGTCGAACGCGCGCGGTTTGATCGTATGCTTGGTTCGCAGGAACTTGGCACGCTGATCACGGCGCTCGGGACGTCCATCGGCCCGGATGAATTTAACATTGAAAAAGCCCGTTACCACAAAATCATTATCATGACCGATGCGGACGTGGATGGCTCGCACATTCGGACTCTGCTTTTGACGTTTTTCTTCCGCTACATGCCGGAGGTGATCGAGAAGGGTTATCTCTATATCGCGCAGCCGCCATTGTTCAAGGTCAAGCGTGGTAATGCGGGTGAGCTTTATCTGAAAGACGAACGCAGTCTTGAGGATTACCTGATTGATGCAACGCTCGGTGATATGGCGCTGGTCGATCATAAGGGCAGCGCCCGTACGGCCAATGATTTGCGCGACATTCTGGTTGAGGCACGCAAACTACGCGGCCCCGTCAACAATCTGACGCAGCGTGTCGGCAGCCGCGAAGTGGTCGAACAGGCGGCGATTACCGGCGCCTTTGATGACAATATTTTCGAAAACGAAAAAGCCGGCGCGCAATACGCCAAAAACATCGCCGAACGTTTGGATGCGGTTGCTGCGAAAAACGCCAAAGGCTGGAAGGGTGAGTTCACGATCGTAGGTGGTTATATCTTATCGCGTACATTGCGCGGTGTCACCGACAGCATCCGTATTTCCGCCGATCATATTCGCTCGCCCGATGCGCGGCGTTTGGCCAAGACGGTGGACTGGCTGCAGGATGTTTTCGCCGGACCGGTAGAGCTGCGTCTGGGTGAAAAAGATAAGGCCAAGGTCAACGGCCCGGCGGCATTGTATGACAAGGTGCAGGAATTTGGCCGCAAGGGTCTGAACATTTCGCGCTATAAAGGTCTTGGGGAAATGAACCCGGAGCAGCTCTGGGAAACCACGCTGGACCCGAATGTCCGCACCTTGCTGCAGGTTGAGATTGAGGACGCAGTCAAGGCTGATGATATCTTCTCAACCCTGATGGGTGACGTGGTCGAACCGCGCCGCGAGTTTATTCAGGATAATGCGCTGAAGGCGGCGGTTGATATTTAAGAGCTATTTATGGCCTCTATAGCTGAAAAATTGACGGACATAACGGGCGCGGCGTTTGCAGCGCTGGACTTGCCTGTGGAACTTGGGCAGGTGCGCGTATCTGACCGCCCCGATCTGGCGCAGTTCCAGTGTAACGGGGCGATGGCGGCCTCAAAAATGGCCAAAAAGAACCCGCGTGAAATTGCGCAGGCCGTTGTTGAAGCCCTGCAAAGTCATAAAGAATTCTCCAAAATCGAGATCGCCGGGCCGGGCTTTATTAACCTCAACATCACCGATGACTATCTGGCGTCGCATCTGGCGCAAAGCGCGGGCGATGAGCGTTTGGGCGTCGAGAAAATTGCTAAACAGGAAACTATCGTTCTAGATTACGGCGGGCCAAACATCGCCAAGCCCATGCATGTCGGGCATTTGAGGAGCTCCATTATCGGTGACTCCTTACGCCGTATCTGTGATTTCGCAGGGTATAGCGCCATTGGTGATGTGCATATGGGCGACTGGGGCAGGCCGATGGGCATGATTTTATCCGTGCTGGAAGCGCGCGGAACGCTGGGAGAGCCAGTGACCATGGACCAACTTGAGGAGATTTATCCGGCTGCCGCCAAAGCCTGCAAGGAAGACGAAGCGCAGATGGAAAAGGCGCGTGAGGCAACGGTAAAACTGCAAGATGGTGATGAGACGTACAAGGCAGCGTGGAAGCAGTTTATCGATGTATCGGTTAAGGGTATGAAGAAGAACTTTGATGCGCTGGGTGTCCATTTTGATTTATGGAAGGGTGAGGCAGACGTACACGAGCTAATCGCACCGATGGTTAACAAGCTGAAAACAAATGGTTTTGCTGTCGAAAGCGAAGGGGCGCTGGTGATTTCGGTGGAGCAGGAGGGCGACAAAAAGGAGATGCCGCCGCTGATTTTATTGAAATCCGATGGCGGGGTGATGTATGGCACCACCGATCTGGCGACAATTGTTGAGCGGATGGAGGAAAACAACCCGGTGAAGATTATTTATGTCGTTGATCAGCGCCAAAGCCTTCATTTTGAACAGGTTTTCCGCGCCGCCTATAAGGGTGGGATCGTGCCTGAAAATATTGAACTTACCCATGCCGGGTTTGGTACGATGAATGGTCCGGATGGTAAGCCGTTCAAAACTCGCGCTGGCGGCGTGATGCGGTTGGAAGATCTGATTTCCATGGGAATTGAAAAGGCGCAAGCACGGCTGGCCGAGGCAGATCTGGCGCGTGACATGGATAAGGGCGAACGCGCGGATATCGCCCAGAAAGTGGCAATTGCCGCGATTAAATTTGCCGATCTGCAAAACAATCGTATTGCCGATTATGTTTTTGATATCGATCGTATGACCAGCTTTGAAGGTAAAACAGGGCCGTATTTGCTGTATCAGGCTGTACGTATTAAGTCGTTGTTACGAAAAGCAGAAGGTCAGGGATTTAAGCCCGGTAAGGAATTCCTTCTTCGGGATTCTGACAGATCGCTGGCGCTGTTGCTGACCGAATTGCCGAATGTTTTTGAGGGCGCGCTGAAGAATTACACGCCGCATTTGCTTTGTGAATACGCGTACAGGCTGGCGCAAGAATTCAGCAGTTTTTATGCTGCCTGTCATATTTTGTCGGAAGAAGATGAAGCGCTACGATCCAGCCGTCTGGCGCTATGTGAATTGACGCAGAGCCAGATTGTACTGGTGCTCGGCCTGCTCGGCATCAAGATTCCCGAGCGCATGTAAGGGCTTGCGCTGGCCGCAACTTATGGCTAGTATCGGCTCCGATGCTAAATCCTGACCACATAAAAATTACCCCGGAAATCCTTAAGCAACTCACTGAAATAGATGAGTTTAAGGGCAGTTGGGGCGCCCTTGAAAAGCACACCACAGCGCTGCAATTATTAGGTGATGTAGCCAATTTTGGCCAAAACTTTAAGGCCGTTTTGGAGCCATGGCAGGAGCAACCATTCAGCGAAGATGTAATCAAAAAACTTCACGGCGTGATTAGCGGTAAAAAAGAAGGTCAATATAAGGCGACGAATTTTCCGCTCATTATTCAACGCGGTGAGGAGATTATTGGCACGCTGGATGTGGCGACGCCCGAAGATGCTGAGGCGCTTATGGGAAAGTTGGTCGAGTGGGCGGATGAGGCGTTTGAGGCAAAAGACGTACACCCACTTTTGGTCATCGCACTCTTTATGGCGGTGTTTTTACAGCTCTCGCCATTCGAAAAAGGCAACCAGCGGCTGGCCCGAATGTTGATCGTTTTGCTAATGTTTAAAGCGGGTTATAGCTATGCGCCATATAGTGCGCTGGAGCCGGCGATGAATGCCAAAATGCGCAATTATTTCGACGCGCTGAGCTATACGCAGGAAACGCTCGAAGCCGGGCAGCCGGATTGGGGGCCGTGGTTGCGGTTCTTTTTTGGGCTGTTGAAAGATCAAAAAGACCAGTTGGCCGTACGCATGGAAAAAGGCGGTGACACAATCGCCGATATGCCGAAACTCTCGACTAAAGTATTGAAATTATTTGAAAATCACGAGCGCCTGTCGATGAAAGAAATCGAACGTTTGAGCCGCGGCCGGCGCTCAACGCTGAAATTACGGCTGGGAGAGCTGGTCTCCGGCGGGTATTTGATGCGCCACGGCAGGGCGCGTGCAACCTGGTACGCCAGGGTCTAACCTACCAATATTTATTTTTTCATAATTTAAAAGCCTTCTTTTTAGAAGGAGGAAGAATGGTGATGGGTGAAAAGCGCTGGGGTGTATGTGGGGCCACATTATCGTTTTTTGGGCCGACATTTCGGGTCTGCTTTTTTATCGCTTGTGGGGTAGTGGCCCCGAAATGTGGACCCGGTTTTTCAGAGGCCTTTAGTGCCACCTCTTCAATTTATATTATAGGAAATATATCCTAATTTGTCAAGAATGTTGTTGATGGGAATTCAACGCGCAATCAGAACCTGATAAAAATGAAAATTGCCGCCATTGCTGAAGCAGGCGGCGTTCACACCATCCAACCCATCAAGCACTGTACCATCTGCAAAAGCGCCGGTAAATTTTCCAGCCGCATGACCACCGACACTGGCGGGGGTTGCACCGATGCCGAGGCGATCATTGATTTCCTCGCAAACCGACTGCGCAATATTGGGTAGCACGGTCAGCAATTCTTCGTTTGAGATATCGGCATCAGAATCGCAGCCGGCAACGCCAGTGCCAATGCCAATAATGCAGGTCTCGCCAGTGAAATGCCATTCAGCCGTGGTGACATCGTCTGACGGCGATAGATAACTAAGGCCACCACCGACGGGATCGAAAATCAGGCAGCCGGGAAATTCCGGGTCCGCCCCCGTATCGCAAGCGGTATTGATATAGTCGGCATTGTATTCAAAGCTGATATCTGATTCAGAAATGCTTTTTCGTCGTATGCGCGCCACGCCATGTTCAAGTCTTTGCGCATAATCAATAATATCCGTAGCTGCCAGCTCGATTTGCCGTTTGGTGAGGGCGCTGGCGGTGTCTGAGCGCATGCTACGGGCGACGACATAGGCCAGCGTGGCGAACAGGGCAACGCCGAGCATAACGAAGAAGAAAATGTTTCCCCCTTCTTGCGATCTATACATCTTCCTTGTCATCGAATATTTTACCTTTGGCGTTTTTAGCGGCGTCGCTGATTATTTTTTCAATTTCCGGCGGTAGCTTGTATGGCTTGTCCGGTGTAGCAATTTTTTCTGCAGGCGGTAGCGACGAAATTGGCGCTTCTGTTTTTGGTGGCGCTTCGGCCGGTGGTTCTTCTGCTTTTTTCACTTCCTTTTGTTCTGGCTGCTGCGGGGGTTGCGCAGGTGGAGGTGTTGTGGATTCTGTTGGTGGTGCGGCAGGCGGTTTGTCTTTAGCTTTCTTATCACCAGAAAAGAAGCCCATGGGCCCGGCACCGGTAGCGGCGGGTGGTTTTGATTCAGTCGGCGGCGCGGCAGGTGGCGGTGACGCTGCTTCAGTCGGTGGGGGGGTAGCAGCAGGTGCTTTTGCCGCAGGCGGCGGCGGTGCAGCGGGCGGCAGAGGCTCCGCTATGATTTCATTATCAATCGCATGAACCTGCACCAATGCAGCAATACCGGTATGAACCATATCATCGCTGGCTTTTTCAGCTATACGATAGCCTTCGAGTAAGGCTTCGATTTCGACCGATGTTGGAACAGCAACATCGGCGCGCATCGCTGTCCAGCTTTTGTTAATCATAAGATCACGAAGCTTGGTAATGGAGCTGGCATGTTTAACAAGGTTTTCATCAGGCGGCGGTAGCGCCATATAACGTGTCACGCGCATGGCTTTGGCATGACCAGGATTGGAGTAGAAAATTTTACAATCAACAACAGTCTCACCGAAAGTAACAATGGCCTCACCTTCTGTGAAGCCGCGCAATTCATCGTAATTGGCGCGTGGCCGGAGTTGTACGCTGGCTTGTTGTGTATCGTGATACGTGCCCATTTCCGAGCCACCAGCCATCTGGAAACCGGAGACTTCTGTCACAAGCGCACTACCAACTGTTTTTTCAAAAAATTCCTTGGTTTCGGTCGGGTCTTCGAGCTTCCCAAAAATTTTGATGTTACAGTTGGCGGTGATGGAGTTGGCTTCTTCGCGCACACGTTTTTTCATGGCGGGTAAATCCTGGCCGGAAAAGACCAGGCAAAACCCCAGTGAACGTGCCTGCGCCGCCATCACGGCCATGCCGTCTGCCACATAATAACCAACCTCATCGAAAATGGTCATGAATGGTGTCGAGGAATGAGTCGGTTTGTTTTCAATGACGGTATCGCTGGAGCCTTCAACTGTGGACCCCAAAGTAGAGCCCATCATTCCCTTCATGGTAGCAGAAACAATTTTACCTAGATTGGCAATTTCATCGCCGGACTTTTCCAGCGCCGGGATCAAAACAACGAGAATGCGGCGGTTCAAAACGATATCAGTCATATCAACATCGGCGGCCTGGGTATCAAAGATATAACCGTAATCGTCGCCGAGAGATTGCAGTGAGCGTGTGAACTGCATGGCCAGATAGCCGTGCTGCTGACTGGCTGTGGTGGTGTCGTATTGCGGTGTATCTGGCCCGGGTGGTTTGGTGTTGCCCTGATCGTCATAAGCTTCATGAACAAAGCCGGGCAGGGTATCAAGGTAGCCTTTAACGCCCGCGCGCATTTCTTCCGGCACCGCATCGTCGCGGGCCAGCTTAATCACGTTGTTTATGCTCAGATGATCCCGAATGGTTACAACTGAGAGCGGGACATCCTGATGGTCCCGCTTCCAGCACATGACCGGCATCATGGCCCCGATCAGAGATACGGCACGCTCTGCCCACATAGCATTGTCGCCGCCTGAATCCGGCATCAGGCTAACCAGCATGTTCACAAGATAAGAGGCTGAGCCGCTTGAGAACGGGTTCATCGTGTTGGACGGGGCTTTGACGTCTGAGTTTCCCGTCATATAGTTTAGAACCAGCAAATCATCATCGCGGCCAAAGCGCCGCACGAGTGCAGAAAGATTCGACCATAAATCCGTATCAGCTTTACCATCGACATAAACAAAGCCCGATCCCCAGCTCATGGCGTTGGTCGCCAGCGAAGTTAATCCAACGGTTTTACCGGAACCTGTTGTTCCAAGATAAAGAACATGCGTTCGTGCATCTGAGTTGGTAAACCAAACCTCTTCATTGGATTTATCAACATTGCCTACATAGAGAATACCTTCGGCTTTGCCGCCTTTTCCCGGCCCCATATTGTTTCCGTCTTTGTATTTGGCAGTGGCGGGTAATTTAAAGGGCAGCGAGCGATCACGGGTTTTAAGCCAGAGAAAATAAAGCAGCATGAACACCAGCAAAAGGTCGGCGAAAGCCAGCACCCATGGTGACATGTAGACACTGCCGGCGGCCATAATAAAAATTGTGGCCGAATAGTTAGGTCTACTTAGAGATTCACCCATGCGTGCCCAGAGGGGGCGCGTATCCCGGAGGATATTTTCATGCTTATGCTCGTATTTTTTCTGATTTAGTGACATTTATTTCTTACTTTTGGTTCTCTCTTTTGGTTCTCTGGCGGTTTCCCTCAGACCTTTCTAGCGGTTTTTCAGAAAATCATCTGCCGACATCGGAACGCCCGCCTCACTAGATGGGGTGAATGTTGTTGGTGAAATTTTTGAGCTCGCTGTCGTGCGCGTTGCTAAAGAGCCCCACACATTTATCAAAATAAACAGGAAGACCAGAAGGAGAGCGATGCCGCCCCATTTCCCGATCCCTTTTTCCCGGGGCCCAGAGGTTGCCCCGCTCGGCACATTGCCTGGTGCCGCCGAGGCGCTTGCGGGCCGTATTTGTCCGTGTGCGGAAGACAGTGCATGAGAAGCAGCCATGAGGCCGTTCACGGCTTCGGTGCGTTCATCAAAAGCTGCAATATCGACAGCTTCGCCGCGCGGTGTTTTAAGCGCAAGTGTGTATATTTTGTCTTTTTTGTTTTCCTGAACTTCCAGCGCCGAGGCTTTGGCTTCATCCAAATCCATTTGCCACAGGACCGGTGTGATGGCATCAGGGAAAGACAAAATCAACTTTCCGTCCACGACACGGGCGGCGGCTTTGTTCTTTTTGGTGACCAGTAAATTTCTCATTCTGTTGTCTCTCTTTCTTCTTTTGTTAAATTATTTCTTTTAAGTAGCTTTTTTAATGCCGCGTTTGTCGGAAGCGCTATAATCCAGTTGCGGAATGGGGCGTGCTTGTCCTGAGGCCATATACCCTCCAATTGTTCCTACAGCACCCTCCATTTTGGGTACCGGGATGGGGCGCTGCGTCAGTTTTTCGGCCTTATAGTGAGACATCGCGCCCAATGCTTCCATATGGAAGGATTGGCGCCCCAGATTGTTCAACGGATACCAAAGTCTTCGGTCATGGCCGCGCAGCCAGACAAACTGAGCCGGAGCCAAAACGCCACCTTCTTCGCGCGCAACAGCCAAGGCTCGTATTATAGCCGTGGTTTCAAAAGCATGCTGGTTAACTTTTGCCAGTGTTTTTCCGATAATCTTTTTGTCGCGCAAGACGCCCCTTGCTTCTTTTAAAAGACTTTTGTCTTTGCCAAGGTTCAGTCCCCCTTTATGGGACCAGCACATGGCCAGACGGCCAAGCATCTCATCGGCTTTGTCTCTTTTGCGCGCTGCTTTCAGACAAAAGGCAGCCAGCAAAACTTGCTTGTAGGGTTGAACAGTATTTGCGCCCTTCCACCGTTTCCCCAATTGTTTCCGGAAGGCGTTGGCTGCGGCAGTTTCGTTGATCTTGCCGTCGGGCGCCGGGATGGAATTATAGGCTAGCCATTCTTCTGGCCCGAGAGCTTCGGCAAAGGAGGGCAGCTCAACTGGAACGGGAGAGCCGGGTGGGCGCGGGGGTTGTTTTGATGGGTCAAAAGTAGCAAATGGCGCCGTTACCGGGAATATCTTGGATTGTCTTTCAATCAACCCTTGAAGGCCCATCTTTGTACGAAACTGGTTGCCGGGTCCTAAAAACATACACCATGCCGCAGCCAGAGCGTAGATAATAACAAATACAAATTTAAGCGGTTGCATGGCCAGTGCATTGATCAGAGTCATATAATAGAGATTTAACTTCTCTTTGTTTGTGCCTGCGACACCGGCATAGCCGTTTGGTCCTGGATTTTCGTCCCCTTTCATACCATAGTTGAAGTTGACCTCCTGGGCACCGAAAAGAACAGTGTAATTATCACCCACAAACCACGAAATCAGCCATATTTCGCTGTAGCGTATCCACCGCACGATATCTCTTACTTCGGTATCAAAATGGCGCCAAAACATCCAGGCAAGCAAAGCAAGCACGATCAGCAAAATCATCCAGCCGATCGCATTTTCATGGAGTGTATTTTCTGCCTGTTGTCCGCCCGACAAAACCAAATCACCAGAGTTAAATAATATGAATTTACCTCTATTAATTTAGCAGAAAAACAGCCGTAAGACCAATATATAGGGTGTTTTACCCCTGATTGTTGATGAGTGAATAAATTTGCTATGAAAAGGCTCGACTTCAAAAATCAGTTACACTATAAGGGGTTACGATCTCAGCCAAGCCTGTAATCAGGCTATAATAAGGTCGAGACATCTTGGTATGCCGCAATAGCTCAGCTGGTAGAGCAGTTGATTTGTAATCATCAGGTCCCGGGTTCGACTCCTGGTTGCGGCACCACTCTCACCAAGGGTTACAGACCTTTCCCCCTTTTTCTACAAACAGGCAATGGTGCAAATTTGGTGCAATTCTATTTGCCTAATCCTGAAAAATAAAATAGCGTCCTAGTCATATCAATCACCAAGGATGGGTGTGGGGTCATGGCACATATTCAGGAACGTATGGGGAAGAACGGAAAGAAGACCTACCGGGTGCAGGTGCGCCGGAAGGGTCAGCCTATACAATCCACCACGTTCACAACGAAGACCGCTGCCCAGAAGTGGGCCAGAGGTATTGAATCAAAGATTGACGATGGTAAGCATTTCAAAACCTCTCAGGGTAAGCAAAAAACCGTAACGGATATGGTTGACCGCTATATCAAAAATGCCCTGCCGCAGAAGGGTAATAGTACGCAGCGTGGCCAGAAACATCAGCTTCAATGGTGGAAAGACCAGCTTGGCGACCTCAAACTATCAGAGCTTACAACAGCCGTGATACTGGAGAAACGCGACGACATGATCGCGAAGAAAAAGGTGTTAGATGATACAGGAGAAGAAGTTCCTTTTTATGCTAACGCTTCTATAAATCGTTATATAGCCGCGTTATCTGCTGCGCTTACAGCGGCAATGGACTGGGACTGGCTGGACAATCATCTAATCAGAGGGAAGGTTAAAAGTCTTAAAGAGAACAAGCGAACACGATGGTTGAATGATAAAGAACTCAAGGCTTTGTTAACTGCTTGCAGGAACAGTAGCAACCCGATCCTGTATGATATTGTTCTTGTCGATCTGTGCACAGGTATGCGCCGGTCAGAAGTTACAAATCTGACATGGGATCATGTCGATCTTGATAACCGCTGGCTGTATGTAGACAAATCCAAGAACGAAGAAAAACGCGGCATCTTCATTACCGATGAAGCCTACGAAGTATTGAAACGCAGACATGACAATCGTGATGAGGAAAAGAGTTGGGTGTTTCCCAGTGAAGCTGTAGACAAGCCGTTTGTGTTCAAAAAACTATGGGAGAAAGCTGTAGAGGAAGCGGGATTGGAAGATTTTAAGTTCCATGATCTGCGGCATTCGTTTGCATCCTACATGGCCATAAGCGGTGTATCGCCACAGATAATCCAAAAGATCACCGGCCATAAAGACCTAAAATCTTTAGAACGCTACCTGCACCTGATGAAGGATCACACCACCGATGCGATAAGTGACATGACGAAGAAGTATATGGGGGATGCCGGTGCAAAAAAAGCTGATTGAACTGACTGACCCAGAGATCAAAAAAATCATGCGAGGTAAATCAACGCTGGATTTGCGTAACGCGATATATATTGCCTTTGGCTATAAGCCTCGTGATATTGCTGATTGGAATGAGGTGGGGGAAGGCAATGATTTTCCCGACAGGTATTATTCCGGAGCGTTATGGGCCTTTGGTAAAAAAGATAGTTTCTCTTTTGTTGAAGAGTTCCCCGATCAAAACAAATACCTTGTTAAAAAAGGCCACATCATAGATTGGGCCTATCGGACGTATGGTGATGATAAGAAATGGGAAGCCGGTATAAAAAGGGTTCACGAAGCATGGTTGGAGCACAAGGCTTCGAAAGGAAAGTTCCCCGATGTGTTGACAAAAAAGTGTGATATTGCGCGGGAGCAAATGGATAAGGCACAGATTGCCGAATATGTTGGTAAAAGGGAGTATTATTTGAAGTCAAAAAATAAGAAGCCCATCGTTATAAAGACACTAGCGGAAGCCGTTTTTAAAGCTTACAACGCAAAAACCAACGATCCTGACAAAAAGATACCATTCAATACCTTCCGGACTCAGGCGAATCGCAGAGCCGTACAATGGCTTGAGCAGGCCTATCAGCAGCAAAATCCTCCAAATGATAAATAACAAGCGTCTTTTTATCATATTTTGCATCTAACTATCTGATAAACAATATTAAATCACATTTGATAAACTTGCTCTATCAAATCATTGAGTTAAGATTCTAACGGTCTTCTTTCAACACACAAAGGAAAAGGAGGAGCGTTATGAACAGCAAGACACAATTAGCGACAACGCAACTGGTCGCCCCATCTACGAATCCATGTGAAACACCGGGGCAATCTCAAGCCGAAGGCTTTGCCTCATCACGGAAGATGCAGAACATCGTCCGTGTACCCAAGGTTTGCAAACAGTCAGGGTTTGAAGATTTTACACCACCAACAATGAGGCACCTCATTTTTAATGCGGAGCCGCGTATTGCTGCCAACGGCGATGTTATTCCGGGCAACGGTTTGAAGGAGGCAGGTGTAATACTCCGCATCGGCAAACGGGTATATATCGACCTTGAGAGATTCGCTGAATGGATTTTAAACCATCGTGAAAGTTGAACGGGCCACAAATAAAAATAACCACAACAGAAGGAGAAAGAAATGACTGATAATAAAAAAGAAACGTTTGAGTATTATATGGCCGGTATGGTTATTCATGCTTCAAAGATGCGCTGCATGGCTGAAAACATTGAAAGCATATTACTCGGACAACAGGAGAATGATTCTAAGATCAGCTATGAGAATATCGATATATTGCAGTGGTCTTGGAAAAAACTTGTGCTCCACCAATCCTCTTTTGATGAGCTTTGGTTTGATCACTATTATAGGCAGTTCTTATTAGATGAGCGCTATAAAAGCTGGATTAGTGCTCGTGCACGAAAAGAGTTGTTGGCTGAATAGCTGTATCTGATAAGCGAACATGCGCTGCGACATCTCATCTTTGTCGGTACGCCGAGATTTAACAGTAAAGGCGAAAAGCTGAAAACTAATGGGCTGGGCGACTTTGGTGTTGTCATTCGCATAGGGCGTAAGGTCCTGATCGACCTAGACGCTCTTGACTGTTGGATTGATAAACACAGAGAGCATCATGAGGAATAGCCGGGCCGTTGTAATCATTGCATTTCAACGGTCAATCACAGACATCTTTCAGACCAAGGGAGGTTAGCTATGGATATAGAAAAACTGCAGCACCTTGCAAAGCTTGCAAACAAAATGCCGAAGCGTATGACGGAAGTTGAGGTTGCGGAATGTCTTAGCCTATCGCGTAAGACGCTTCAACGTTGGAGGAAATCAGGAGAAGGCCCGCCATTTATCAGGATAGGGCGTAGCATCAGGTACCCCGCCGACGAGCTTGAGGCATGGCTGACAAAGCGAACCCATCGATAATTATATGGGGGCATGTCTTACAAGCCCCTTTGTTAAATAAAAACATGAAAGAAGAAATGATGAAAAAGCTAAAGAAAACAAACAAAACCGAACTAAATATGACTGTACCGAAAATTGATAAAATAAGTATCGTAGTACCTATACCTGAATCACATTTCGCACAGATCATTAGTCAAAATGTCTGGGATGAATTGAAGGATACAGATTTTGGTTGGGTACAACCTTATTCCAAAGGGGCTTACAATACGGCTGCTAAAATCTTTTGTCCCGATGAAGATGGTGTAATCAATACAAAAGAACCCCATATGCTCTTTCAAATCCGCACAAAAGGGACAGACAAGCCTCATTTGCGGATAGAATACAATCCATCTAAAATTCCTGAGAAAATGTACGGCCATGTCGATCTCTGCTTCCCCCTCATTACCGGACAGGGCTTTTTAGAAACTTTATCGCACGGCCATGTAACGCGATTAGATGTCTGTACAGACATTCTGGACGTAAACCCTGAAGACTTCATGCTGAAGGTAAAATATGCCAGGTATTCCCAGAGCGTGTTTGGAAATGATGGCTCTCTCGAAACTATTTACTTTGGAAAATCAAAAGGAACGCAATACACAGTTTATAAAAAAGCACATGAGCAGTATGGGAAGGAAGCCAAGTCTGATGTTATGCGGGTTGAATGCCGATTGCGCAAAGCGATTCCGATCCAGCATTTATCGTCTTTGGAGAACCCCTTCCAGCGGGTTCAGTTTTATAACCTGAAACCTACGAAACAGCCGAATGTTCATCCCGGACATTGGATGGCCTTTGTTGATGCTGTTCGTTTTCGGGGTAGTTCCAATACGGCCTTGAAGAGACAGCCTGTAGATGTGCGGTCTAAGTTAAAATATTGTCTTTCAAAGAACACCTTTGAGGGCTGGAAGCCGGAAGATTTATGGGGTGAGGCTTGGTTACAGGTACTGAATAATCACCACTTGCTACAACTGCCGCAGGCTATGCCACTGACGCTTAAGACGGCTACGGGTGAAGATGGTGATGTAGACGAACCTTCTAATCCGTTAGCTAAGGCAGCATGATACATATTTCTATTGCCAATGACTCCTCCTTTGTCCATAGGAGTTCACCAGTGAATCTTTTCTGCTTTTACTACCCCGTTTACCACAGAAATATAATCGCGCTGTATAAGCTTCTATGATTCCCTACAGGCATAACGTTCAAATAGATGTCGAGTAAAATTATAATAATGAATTAAAATGCGATGGTTGTTATTATGGGGTTACCCGGTTATTTAGCAGTGTTTTATTTTAGTTTATGAAGGATTTCGAGAAAAATGGGTGGATTAGGTTCAGGGAGAAGTTTGGGAGGCAGCCGCAGAAATACGGTGGAGGAGTATCCCTATTGCCTGAGCGTAAGTTGGATGCGCAAGAACGGTTTGATACCGGACGGACACCTAAAGCGATGCACATCTAAAACGTGGTACAATCGTTCTACCGGAGAGGTCGCGAATAGCGTTATGCTCATGGGCTTTGTGACCGAGGACGGCTACAACAACCGTGTCGATGTCTTGTTTAAAGACGGTGCGCCCGTAAAAAAGCAGTCTATCGGTATTGGGTATACGAAATCAGGGGTATGCAACAGACGGGCTTGGCTTTTATGCCCTAAGTGTTTCAAGAACAGATCAAAGCTGTATGCTTCCGGCCCGAACCGGCCTTTTAATTGCCGGGAATGTTGTGGCCTCGTCTACCAATCACAACGCCATGATAGAATGGCTCGATTATTTACCCGCGCCCGGAACATTCACCGGAAGTTGTATGGGAACGGGGACCTGACCACTGGCGTTCCCATCAAGCCATACAACATGCACTGGAAAACCTACGAGCGAAAATGCCAGGAGATGAAATATTACTGTGATCTAGGATATGCATATATGGGCGTTGAGGTCGCAAAGTTCAAAGAGCAGATAAATAAATTCTAAAATTTATCGTACTCTTCTTGACCCCGCCCGCCATTAAGCCACGCTCAAAGCCAAGGTAATTAACAATTATGAGGCTTTGGTATGGCGGGTTTAAAAAACATTCTGGATGAGATCGAGGCCGGTATCGGCGATACGCCGTCAGTTTCTGCGTGGCTGTGTAATAAGTATATCGCAGCCTCAATGCTTCAAAAAGCCATTCGAAGAAACGAAGTTGAAAGAGCGATGATGGCCGCATCAGCGTTGTGGCGGCAAGACCGAAGAAGTTTCTGGCGCAGGCTCCATGTAGTAGCCCTTGAGGACGTTGGTGCAGCCAGCCCTGATGTCGTTATCAAGGTTCTGACTGCCGTTTCTGCGTCATCATGGAGGCGGCGTGTTGGTGACGAGCGGGTGGCGATATATCTGACACGGCTGCTGTGCGGGGCCGTAAAAACCCGGCTTGCCGATGAACTGTTCATTCAAGCAGAGCAGTCGCCGGGATATAACGACCTGCGAGAAAAGCTGTCCAAGGCCGATGATGATTTACTGGCGGATTACGCTGCGCATGAAAATAATCCCCTGATAGAAAGGGCCATCTCGCTTTGGTGTCTGGCCGGGACGAAGAAATTTCCCTCCGATGTTATGCCGGGGCGTGTGGGTTCCCCTGATAAGGTGGTTAAGGTTCTTCGCGGCCTTGACGTGCCTGTCGATCTAATTGAAAGCTGTATCAGTGTTATCGGCAAAACATCGTGGCCATTGTCGATATTTACGCCTCTGATTTGGCAGGAGATTAGAAAGCAGCCGAAGCCGCTATACACTTTTTATGATCCTATTCCGGTTGCGCCGGAAGTTGAGGGCATTCCGCTTTATGCTGCCGATATGTTTACGCGAACAGGTCAGGCCAGCTTTCGGCAGCTACAGAAAGCCGTTTCGCAACTGAAACAATTCACCGTAAGGCAAATCGGCCTCGGCCTGTTTTATCTGGAAGGGCGCAGGATCGATAAAGCACTAACCTCAGAGGTATTGAATGACTTCCGGCAACAGGGTGAGATCACCGATGTTGAAAGCGCAGGGCTGTGTTTGCCCGAATATCTTGGCTTGCGCGAGCTTCTGACAGAAAACATGGAAGTGCTGGATGATATTAGATGCAAGCAATTGCAACGGTCTTTGAATGAGGAAGAGCAATGAACGATCTGTTTGGAGGTCAAGCATGAGTGTCGATGTCCACAAAAAAGAATCCATGTCCTCTCTAATGCAGGTAGCTGCTGCGCAATCTTCACAATTATCACTGACCGAGAAAACTGCCGAATATATCCGGTGCTCACTATCTGAGAATAGTCGCCGCGCTTTAAAATCCGACATCGCGCATTTTACTGGCGCATGGCGCGGGATGATCCCAGCAAATCCTGAAATGATAGCAGAATATTTGACGGCTTATTCTGGAGCCTTGAGCGTGGCCACGTTGAAGAGGAGATTGGCATCAATATCGAAGGCACACCAGATGAAAGGCTACCCTTCACCGGCTCAAAGTGAGATTGTAAAAATGACATTGCGGGGCGTACAAAGACAGCATGGAATCCCTCAGTCTCAAGCATCACCATTATTAAAAGAAGACGTTATTGCTCTCTACGGACAGATACCGAGGAATGTGAAAGGATCAAGAGACAAAGCTTTAATCCTGATAGGGTTTTGCGGAGCCTTCCGGCGCAGCGAATTGGTAGGACTGAACATTGAAGATGTGGAATTTACCTCTCAGGGTGCAGTGATAATACTAACCCGTTCGAAAACTGACCAGACAGGCGTAGGAAGAAAGATCGGCATCCCGTTTGGCAGGGGTATGATTTGTCCTGTAAAATCTCTACAGGCATGGATTGATGTTTTGGATGCCGATACAGGCGCAATCTTCAGGCCCGTAACAAAAGGCGGGGTAATATCAGATAAGCGCCTGAGCGGTCACGCCGTATCCTGCATTATTAAAGAACATATCAAAAAGATAGGAGAACTCGATCCAGCCCGGTACAGCGGTCACAGTTTACGCGCAGGCTTGGCAACCTCGGCGGCGATGCACGGCGCATCATCATGGAAGATACGCGCTCAGACAGGACATGCCTCGGATTCCAGTCTTTCTCGTTATATCCGTGACGGTGATTTATTTAACAACAATGCCGCAGGGTTTTTATTCTGAGCCTTCTTTAATCTGATAACACTCGGTGATGATAATCTCGGCAGCGGCAAGCGCAGCTTCAACATCCTCTTTCGTATCATCAAACTCATTGCTGATGTCCAGCCTACCAACCTCTTCCCGTAGGCCGAGATATTTGGAGTATTTTTTGAATGTGCGGGTTCCTGTTCGCAGTTTGCTGTATTGGCGCATCAGGTCGGAATGTTGGTCCGGGGTGCATTGAAATTCAAGCTCTATTAACCCCTGCGTCAGCTTGTGGTGCAAGCTCCTGCCGATGTTGCTGCCGGGAATTGGCGGTAAAATGAAGGTAATCCAGTTCCAATTAATCATGGCGGCTGGAAGTGCGGGATGTTCTTGCCGGACATGATCCTGATAGCGGCTCAGAAACAATTCAACCATTGGATCGCGTGGGGATGCACCTGTCCGGCGTTGCTTATCGATGGCGGAGGTAACAAAATTAGCACGATATTCACCCCTTGCCGAGTTGAGGGCTGTGTTATCCGCTGATTTAAGCCACTCTGCAATGTCCTCGTAACTGATATGAGCGTCATACACTTCGCCTTCTGAGAGGCGGTCCAGATACCTTTGCGGGGCAATCATGCAGGTAAAGAATTGTTTCCAGCGACCGTCAGCAATGCCTTTGTCACCTCTGCGCCGGTAACGGCTGGATTGCTCCGGCATAGTGATTGCGCCAATCTTGTCCTCAATTAGTATCGCTGTTTTGCATCCTTCGATTTCGACAACCAATGTCAGGTCTGACTCGCCGTGAACGGAATCAACCAGCGAGTGCCATGCCCCGCAAAACTCTATTTGCCGTGCATCAGGCAAACAACTCCGAACAAACCATGAGGTGAAATCCTGGTTGACGTGAAGCTCTTCCAGAACCAGAAGATCAATATCTCGCTCAGTGATGCTAAGAAAATATGAAAGTTCGTCTGTGTCATCCGTTACGGCGGGGTCTGTTGTCATGCGGCCTGCGTTCTTGTCCCAGTTTCGAAGAGGTCACCAAAAACCATATTTATATGATCTCTGGTGACCGGGCATTCGAAAACCGTAACAGTAGAAACGGCCAGCAGCTTTTGGCTGCGAACAGCTTGGACATGACTGCTGCACCCGATCATACGATCGAGGCAACACCACTTCCGGCGGATGTAAGAGCCGCTACTGTTAGGGTTTTCGAAGCCCTGGAAATTCCGAAGAATTCCCGTGTTCATAGTGTGACAAGCTTTATAATGTGTCAATTGAAGGTTTTTGATAACTAAGGCTGCCTGCCAGCCTATGGCGCTTAAGGCTTGAAATCTTAGGCCACACAGAGCAATGTCACAAGCATGACAACTGAGCCAAAACTATCAAAATCGCAATACTTAAAGGGGCTGCAATGCCCTAAAGCTCTATGGTTTTACCGGCATCGTAAAGACCTTGCCCCGGAAACCGATGCGGCGACACAGGCTCGGTTTGACACCGGGCATGATATTGGTGTGTTGGCGCAGCAATATTTTGAAGGGGGTGTAGAAGTTACCAATGAGTACTGGGACATCACAGGAGCGATAACTTCGACAGAACAATTCGTAAAAGATGGCCATGATATAATTTATGAAGCTACAGCAATGCATCCCGTTGATGGGTCTTATTCCCGCATAGACATCTTGCGTAAAGTTGCTGGTACGGATGCGTGGGATTTGATTGAGGTTAAAAGCTCTACAGGGATTAAGGGTTATCACATTGATGATGTGTCTTTGCAGTATCATGTTTTTTATCACGCCGGATATAAAATCCGCAAATGCTTTATGATGGTCATTGATAACAGCTATGTCCGTGATGGTGAGATTGATCCTCAGGCGTTGTTCAAGCTAGAGGATATTTCAGAGCATGTATTTGCAAAACAGAGCGAAGTTGAATATGTAGCCGGACAACTAGGGTATGTGCTGGATAGGAAGAAGGAACCGGAGGCAGAAATTGGAGCACGTTGTAACAGTCCTTTTGAGTGTGATTACAAAGCACATTGTTGGAAACATGTCCCCGAATACTCTGTTTTCAACGTCTATGCTGGAAAAAAAGCAGATGAGATCGTCGGGCATATAAACAGTTTCGACATTCAGAATATTCCGGTGGACTTATTACCCGGCGGTTCTAAGCGAATAGATATATCCTGTTTTCAGGATGATAAAGTTCATATTGATGAAGAAAATCTCAGGGTGTTTCTGGGGCGGCTTCAGTATCCGCTTTATTACCTTGATTATGAGACGCTAGGGCCAGCAATCCCCATCTTTGATGGAACAGGGCCTTATAATCAGATACCGTTCCAGTTCTCCCTGCATGTTCAGACAGAACCAAATGCGAAGTTGCTGCATCATGAGTTCCTTCACAAAGAGCTAAGTGATCCTCGCAGACCTATGACCGAGGCTCTTATTGATCTATGTAGCGATAATGGTTCTGTCATCGTTTACAGCCAGACCTTTGAAGAAGGCTGTAATAACAAACTAGCAGAGGCTTTCCCGGAATATTCTACAGGTCTTCAGCAGATTAATCAGCGTATGGTAGATTTGTTGATCCCGTTCCGCAAACGCTGGCTCTATCATCCGGCCCAGATGGGTTCGGCTTCGATTAAATACGTGCTGCCTGCCTTTACTGACCTGAGCTATGAAGATATGGGTATTGCCAATGGTATGGAGGCTTCCGGGCAATATCAGGCATTTGCGGAGGGGAGGTTACCAAAACCGGAACATGAAACACTATGGAATAATTTATCTGAATATTGCGAACTTGATACTTTGGCAATGGTAAAGCTGGTGGATGTTATAAGAGAGGCGATGGTGGAGGAATGACGTTGAAAACTATTAACGATATATGCAAGCAAGATGAAGCGGGCTTTTTGGAACGCTTTGATTATCAAGGTAATTTGACAAAAAAGCTTGATCATACGACTGGGGATTTTGATCAGGATATTATCAATGAAATTTTGCTTTGGAAGGTTAATCGTTATGCGCAGATAAAGCCTAATACAGAAGATTTAATTAATTCTCCCTCTCTTCGGGGGAGGGTGATGGATAAAGAAAAGACCAAAGAGGTTTTGTTGGCTCTGTTGGATACAAAAGGTATCCGCCTGCCTGTGGCATCGACGATTTTAAGGTTTGTAAATCCTGAGATTTATCAAATTATTGACCAGCGTGTGCATCGCTTTTTATACGGTAAGGCTTTGAAGGTGCCACATAATCGTAACCAACAAATTGTGCTGTATCTGGATTATTTGAAGCGTTTGAAGGAGGAATGTGAAAAACGCGGTTTCTCTTTCCGAAATTCCGATCGTGTGCTTTACCAAGCCGATAAAGAACGCAATGCTGATGAAAACATTAAATATTAGGAAGAATTGAATCTATGATAGCTGGAAGAGAATATTACCGCATAATGCTAGGCGCAAAGCACAGTCACGCCGAGGAGTGTCACGAAGGACAGTGGTTCGGCGGGGGTTGGGATATTGATGTTGATTTATCAAATGAGCTTACAGATAACTGGCGGGATTTTAATAAGAAGTTTATTCCGATCTATCAGGAGAAAAACCCTGGTAAGAGCAAAGTTACTGCCGGACTGGCTTGTGGCATGCTGCATAGAATTTGTAAGGGCATAAATGAAGGCGATATTGTCTTGTGCCCCAACGGTAGTAGTGCGTACTGGGTTGGCGAAGTTATAGGCGGCTATAGTTATCATCCGGGTCATCCTCTCCCCCATCGCCGTAAAGTACAGTGGTACCCCATCGTTATAGAACGCAGCGAGATGAGCGATGCACTGCAAAAATCTACTGGTTCTATCGGTACGGTCAGTTGTGTTACAAAACACGGCCCAGAAATCGAAAGCTTTATTGCCGGAAACGAACCACCAAAGTTAATCGCCACTGATGAGTTGGTCGAAGACCCAAGTGTCTTTGCTTTGGAGGCTCATCTGGAAGAGTTCCTCGTTCATAACTGGCCACAAACGTCTCTGGGGCAGGACTATGATATTTTTCAGGAAGATGGTGAAATCGTTGGACAGCAATATCCTAGCGATACCGGACCGATTGATATTCTTGCCATTAGTAAAGACAAAAAAACATTGTTAGTGGTGGAATTGAAAAGGGGCCGTGCCAGTGATGCTGTAGTTGGCCAGATACAACGTTACATGGGGTATGTGCAGGAAGAATTGGCAGAATCCAACCAAGCGGTGAGAGGTATCATCATAGCATTAGAAGATGATCTTAGGCTGAAACGGGCGCTGTCGGTGACTAATAACATTGAATTTTACCGGTATCAGGTGAGCTTCAAGTTGTTTAAGGGCTGATAGCCTGAGGGTTTACCCTTGGTGATCTTTATTATCGAAGGTAAAAATGGAGATGGACTCTCAAAGATACCGCTCTTAATATTTGTTCGTGTTTAACGAATTGTTATAATAAAAACCTTGATGGGCAATATAAGGCCGTATGATTGTTGCTGTGGAGGATATAAAAATGCTTAAGAAGCTCATATCGATAAAGGGCGTAGGCCGGTTTCAGAGTTGTAAGGCTGCCGGTGACGTAAGCTTTGGCAAAAACAGCCTGGTATTTGCTGAAAACGGGCGCGGGAAAACGACCCTTTGCGCTATATTGCGGTCGCTTCAAACCGGCATGCCTGCCTATATTTTGGGAAGACAAACCATTGGGAACACGGAAAACCCGCCCGAGGTTCAAATTCGGATTAATGGTGGCAACGCCATATTCAGAAACGGGCAATGGAACCAGCAAGTCCCCGACATTGCTATATTCGATTCAACCTTTGTGGCCGAAAATGTTTTTTCCGGCGATTGCGTCGAAATAGACCATAGAAGAAACTTGTATAACGTTATCATAGGCAAAGCGGGCGTTGATCTGGCCCATGAGGTCAGCGCCATTGATGCGGCGATTAAAGTCAAAAACGGCGAAATCAAGGATAAAAAATCCTTTCTTGAATCCAGAATTCCTGACGGCGTTATGGATGCAAAGTATTTTATAACCCTTGCCAAAGACGATGACATTGATAGCAAGGTGGCGGATCAAGAAAGGGATTTACAGGCCGTAAAACAATCCGCGCGATTGCAGCGCGGCCCCGAATTGGAACAAATGAACATTCCGGCTTTCCCGGATGAGTTTTTACCGATTTTGGCAAAGACTATTGAAGGCGTTGAAGCCGATGCAGAAAGACAAATAACGACCCATATTGAGGCCCATAGCATGCAGGAGCGCGGTAAAACCTGGCTCTCGGAAGGCTGTACATATATCCATGATGACAATTGCCCTTTTTGTGGCCAAGGCTTGACTGGCGTTGATCTTATCGGAGCCTATAAAGGGTTTTTTAGCACCGCCTATAATGCCCTGAAAGATGAAATCAAGGCCCTTAGTGATGAGACCTCCGGTAGCTTTGGCGATTTGGCACTGGCGCAAATTGACCGGGTTCTGCATAAGAACACCGCCGCGGTGGATTTTTGGGGGCAATACTGCGATATGACAGCCCCGGCCCTACAAGATTCCAATGATCTTATGGTCATTTTGGCGCGCCTGCGGCAAGACATCCTCGATCATTTAGAAAGGAAAGCACAAGCGCCCCTTGAACAAATTAACCCGGATGCTTCTTTGCTTTCAGATTTTGAAATCCTGCGCCAGTTTCAGGCGGCAATCGTGCAGTATAATCAAGCGGTGGATGCGGCAAACGCCTTAATTCGTGCGAAGAAGGAGCAAACGCAGGGCCACGAAGTGCGGCAAGTGGAAACGGAGTTGGCAAAGTTGAAAGCCGCTCAAAGGCGCTATGAACCGCAAATAGAGGCGGCATGCAATACATATCGCAATATTTTAACGGAAAAGAAAGACTTAGAAGACCGGAAAAACGCGGCCAAAGAAAAGCTGGATGAATACACCAAGCGCATAATTAAGAAATACGAAAAAACAATCAATGAATATTTGGATTGTTTTAACACAGGTTTCCAAATTACCGAAACGTCACACGGCTATAGAGGCGGTGCGCCAAGCATAAGTTTACAAATCCTTATCAATCAAACCCCGATTGATCTTGGTGATGCCGGTACGCCCATTGACCAACCGAGTTTCAAAAACACGCTAAGTTCGGGTGATCGTAGTGCGCTTGCCCTGTCGTTCTTTTTGGCACAACTGGAACATGATCCGGACAAGGCAAACAAGGTTGTGGTTTTTGACGACCCCTTTAATAGTCAGGATGATTTCAGAAAAGGCCACACGGCGCAGCGCATCAGAAAATGTGGGAGGGAATGCGCGCAAGTAATTGTGCTGTCTCATGACCAGCATTTCCTAAAGCTTGTTTGGGACGATTTGCCTGCGGATGAGCGCAAAACTTTCCAGCTTTTTCGCATATCGGAGAAAAATACGGGCATTGCTGAGTGGGATATTGAAAAAGCCGTACAAGCGCGTTACCGGGTCGATATTGATACGTTGAGCAAATACTACACAAGCGCCAATGACGGTAATCAAAGGGACGTTGTCCAAAAAATACGCCCTCTTTTGGAAGGATATTGTCGGAACCTATACCCGACCAGATTTGCAGATAATGACGCGCTCGGTACTATTGTTGGAAAAATCAGGGGGTACGACGATGATTTCCCCCTTAAGGACGTTTGCGACGAGTTGGAGGAATTGAACGTATACGCCCGACGCTATCATCATGGCGAAAACCCCAATGCGGCCACAGAAGCTATCAATGATAACGAGCTTAAAGGTTACGTCAAAAGGACGCTAAAGGTTGTTGGTGCGCTCCTATAGAGACAAAAGAATTTACATCATTAACTCCGATAACTTCCATTATAGAAGATAAACTTCACTTTCAATCACCCCCTTATCGGAGGTAAAAATTAACCTTAAAAGTGGATCGCGCTGTTTTGCCGTTGCCAAGAGTAGGAGCATGGTGCTAAGTTACTCACTATGAAGAACGTTTTATTCTTGATATGTGCTCTTGCTCTTTTCGCTACAGGATTTGTTTCTGCGGCGCACGCGCATGGTGATATACAAGGCTCTGATCAGCAGATTGAGTTCAGCATAGATCAGGATAATACGGACAATAATACAGCCGATCCATCATGTGATTTGCACTGTGGTCACGGTCATATTTCTTTTACTGACTATAAAAAGGCCAGTCTTTCAGACAGCAAATCAAAGCTGTTTGGTGAGCTTTCCGAAGCTCCGCTTTCATCCCTTTCTTACGGTCTAAAACGCCCACCCCGGATTTAATTTCAGGGGTGAGGTGTGTCTTGATTTAGGTGAAATACGCCTGATCTAATCTCCCAAAATTCCCCTATATATCTGCGTTACGAGAGTTTTCTTTCGTCGCTTAACTGTGTTTTTTTCCAATCATCAAGGAATGTAAAATGAAACAACGATTACGAATACTCACATGCCTGGCTGTCATGAGCTTAACTGTTCCGGCGCAAGCGCAGGAAGAGGCAAAGCCGCAAAAACCCGGCATAAACGCTTTTATAAATTATATATGGCAGACCAGCCCGGCCATTCAGGAAGCCGAGGCACGGGTTGCAGCGGCGGCAGCGGGGCAAAAGGCCGCATCAAGCTGGCAGCATAACCCAGAACTGGAATTTGAAGTCGAGGATGTTGACGGCGAGGACAAAACCAAACTGCTCGGCGTAAGTCAAACAATTGATTGGAGCGGAAAATTCCGATCATCGGGGAAGACTGCTGAATTTGAATGGCTGGCCGCTTCCGCAGACCGTGATGGCGTGCGTCAAAATATCGCTGTGGATGTGTTGGCCGCGCTAGCTGATTACAGAGCTGCAAAGGATGTTTTCGGACTGGCAGCGCAACGTTCAAGCCTAATGGAGCGTTTTGCGGGGTTGGCTGAGAAGAGCTTTAAGGCAGGTGATATTGACCAGAGCGAATATAACCTTGCCCAACTGGCCTTATCAGAAGCCTTGATTGAGCAGGCGGATGCGGAAACAACGCTGGCAGAAAACAGGCAGGATCTTGATACCGCCATAGGCTTTCCGCTGGAAAACGGTTTTGCCCTGCCGGATTTACCGGGAACTCTTCCTGAGCTTTCAGATAATGGTGAAAGCGAAGACGGTATTCTTATGAACCTTCCTGCTATTCGCGCCATGAAAAGCCGCGAGGAAGCCGCCAAGTCGGTCATCACACAAGCCAATAAGGATAGATTGCCTGACCCCACCATAGGCATTGTGGGCGGGGAAGATGGCGGGGCCGATATGATTGGTTTTTCGGTATCTGTGCCGCTGCATGTCTTTAACACCTACGGGGCTGAGGTTGATGTGGCGAAGCAGGAGGCAATTGCCGAAGCCAAAGCAGGGCAAAATGCCTTTCATGCCGCGAAAACGCGACTGCAAGCCAGCCGCCGTTCTTATCAGCTTTCAAGAAAGGCTTGGGAGAACTGGCAGGAAAACGGGGCGCAGGCTTTGGCTGAGCAGGTTGATATTCTTGACCGTAAATTCAAGGTCGGGGATTTAAGCGCGACTGATTATCTGGTGCAGATTGAACAGGCTCTGGATACGGAAGTCGCTGCCAAGGAACTGCATAGCAAGGTGTGGCAATCGTGGTTTGCATGGCTTGCCGCATCAGGAAAAACCGAACAATGGATTCAAAATTCAGGAGAACAACAATGAGACATATATTATTTTTAACCGTACTGGCTGCGTTAAGTTTTTCATTTCCGGCACTGGCTGCCGACGATGGCCACGGTCATGGGGAAGCGGGGCATGAGGAAAGCAGCCCTGTTGAAGAAAACCATGAGGAAGCCGAACATGAGGAACATGGTGATGCTCATGAAGATCATGGTGAAGAAGATGGTCGCGGCGGTGAAGAAGGCGGCCATGAAGGGCACGATGAAGAGGAAGAAAGCGGCGCTGTTGATCTTTCTCCTGAATCTCTGAAAGAAGCGGGCATTCTTGTTGAGCCTTTAACCCTGCAAAATTTGGAAGGTGAGATTAAAGCGCCGGGCGAAGTGAAGCTTAACTCCTATTTGAGCAGTAAGGTTACACCGCGCATTGAGGCGCAGATAGTGGCGCGTCATGCCAAGCTGGGCGACACCGTTGAAAAAGGTCAAAAGCTTGTCACATTGTCCGGTGTTGAAATGGCTGAAGCTATCGGTGAATTACAGGTGGCCCATAAGGAATGGCGACGGGTGCAACAACTTGGCTCATCGGCTGTTTCCGCTAAACGTTACAGCGAAGCCAAGATTGCCGATGAACAGGCACGGGCCAAAGTCATGGCCTACGGTATGACCAAGCAGCAGGTTAAAGTGCTGCATGAAAAAGGTCTGGGCATTACTCCTGGATCATTTCAGCTTGTCGCGCCGCAAGGCGGCACCATTGTTAGCGATGATTTTATTGAGGGTGAATTGATTGAACCGGGCAGGGTTCTGTTCAATATTGTCAATGAATCCTCTCTATGGGTAGAAAGTCGCCTGTCACCGGAAAAGGCCAAGGACGTTGAGGTTGGCGTAGGTGCGCGGGTTCATATTCCTGATAATGGCTGGCTGCAAGGTAAGGTCGTTCAAAAACACCATATGCTGGATGAAGAAACCCGCACGATTGGTGTTCGCATTGAAGTGGATAATGAAGAAGACCGTTTGCATCCCGGCATGTATGTGGACACACGGATTCAAGCAGGAGATGAACAGAAGTATCTGGCCGTTCCCACGTCCTCCGTATTGCGTTCTCCCGATGGCGACTGGGTGGTTTTTGTTGAAGAAAAACCGGGTGAGTTTAAACCACAGGAAATCAAAACGCTGCGCAGCGTTGAGGATCATACCGTGATAGAGGGTTTGCCGGAAGGAACGCGGGTTGTCACAGAAGGCGCGTTTTTTGTGCAATCGGAATTGGCGAAAAGCGGTTTTGCCGTACACAACCATTGAGGCACAACCACTAAGGCGGAATTAGGAGATAAATTATGCTGAATACAATTATTGACGGAGCGATACGAAATCGCTTGATGGTGGTTTTGATGCTGGCAGCGATTTTGGTAGGTGCTGTAATGATCTTGCCGAAACTCAACCTTGATGCTTTCCCGGACGTAACGAATGTTCAGGTTACAGTTAACACCGAAGCCGAAGGGCTGGCTGCGGAAGAGGCTGAACAGCTTATTACCTATCCGGTGGAAGCGGTGATGTACTCTCTTCCCGATGTAGAGGAAGTGCGTTCAATTTCAAAAACCGGATTATCCCTTGTCACTGTTGTGTTCAAGGAAGGCACCGATATTTATTTTGCACGCCAGCTTGTCTTTGAGCGTTTGCAGGATGCGCGGGAGCAAATTCCCGAAGGCGTGGGAACACCTGAAATGGGGCCGAATACCTCCGGGCTGGGGCAGGTCTTTCAGTACATGCTACGCACTGATAATCCTGAAAAATATGACACCATGGCGTTGCGTTCTCTAAACGACTGGGTTGTGAAATTATTGCTTATGCCGATTGACGGTGTAACCGAAGTTCTCTCCTTTGGCGGCGATGTTAAACAATATCAGGTCAATCTTGAACCCTCCAAACTGCTGTCTTATCAGCTTCATGCCGAAGACGTTGTGGCGGCGATTGAAGATAATAACCGCAATGCCGGGGGCTGGTATTTAAACCGAGGTGCGGAGCAGCTTGTCATTCGCGGTGTAGGCTGGGTACGTGGCGGTGCGGATGGTTTGCGCGATATTGCCAATGTTCCGGTCAAAGATGAAGATGGCGTGGTTGTAAGGGTGCGCGATGTAGCAAAAGTGGGTTATGGCCCTGAAATCCGCCAGGGTGCGGTGAGTATTACCATGCGCGATGAGGCTGGGAAACCAGAGCAAATGGGTGAAGTTGTCACGGGCATTGTGATGAAGCGCATGGGCGCGAATACTAAAAACACGATTGATCAGATTTATGAACGGCTGCCAATCATTCAAAATGCTTTGCCAGAAGGCGTGGTGATTGAGGCTTTTTATGATCAGGCGGATTTAATTAGTAAGGCTGTCCATACGGTCAGCAAAGCCTTGATTGAAGCCTTTGTCCTGATCGTGATTGTACTGCTTTTGTTTTTGATGAACATACGGGCGGCGGTGCTTGTGCTACTTTCTGTGCCAATTTCTATTGCTCTGGCCCTGATGGCGATGGCCTATTGGGGCGTATCCGCAAACCTTATGTCGCTTGGCGGTTTGGCAATCGCTATCGGGATGATGGTGGATGGTTCGGTAGTGATGATGGAGAATATTTTCAAACACCTTTCACATCACGATGAGGCAGAACGCCCGAACAGCGTGAAATTAAGAATACTGGAAGCTTCCCGCGAAGTGGGCCGCCCTGTGTTTTTCGCGGTGTTAATTATTATCGTGGTCTTTACCCCGCTTTTTACATTGGAAGGCGTTGAAGGAAAATTATTTCAGCCTATGGCGGTCAGTATTGTGCTGGCGATGTTGGCCTCTCTCATGGTGGCATTGGTTGTGATTCCTGCACTTTCCACCTACTTGTTTAACAAGAGCGTAGACCACAAATCCAACTTTCTGATTGATGCGATTGACGCGGCCTATAAAAAGGCACTTTCCGGCGCTATGAAAGCCAAAAAGGCGGTGGTTATTATTGCTGTTGCTCTGTTCATCGGTTCTATCGCGCTGGTGCCTTTTTTGGGCACAGAATTTGTGCCTGAGCTGGAAGAAGGCACGATCAATATCCGCGTCACGCTGGCCCCGTCTTCTTCACTGGAAACATCTTTGGGTGTTGCGCAAAAACTGGAACGCAAATTGATGGAATTTCCCGAAGTGCTTTATGCTTCAAGCCGGGTAGGGCGGGCAGAATTGGGCGGCGATCCTGAGCCTGTCTCCAATGTTGAAATTTATGTGGGGCTAAAACCTGTAAAGGAATGGACTTCCGCTAAAGATCGCTTTGAACTGCAAAAGCTGATGGAAGAAAAAATGTCTGTTCATCCGGGCTTGCTCTTTACCTTCTCGCAGCCGATTGCGACCCGTGTGGATGAATTGCTCTCCGGTGTGAAAGCGCAGCTTGCTATTAAACTGTTCGGCCCTGATCTTAATGTATTGGCTGAAAAGGGTAAGGCGATTGAGGGATTGGTGCGCAAGATTGAAGGCGCACAATCTGTAGAAATGGAACAAATTGCCGGGGAAGCGCAGCTTGTTGTACGGCCTGATAGGGATAAGTTAGCGCGTTACGGCATTCCAGTGGGGCAGGTCATGTCTCTTGTGTCTGATGCGATTGGCGGAAGTGATGCCGGACAGGTCATTCAGGGTAACGAGCGTTACGATATTTACGTTCGCTTTGCCAAGGAATACCGCAATGACGCTCAATCCATAGCTGATCTGATCATGCAGGCTCCCGGCGGTGCATGGGTGCGGATTGGTGATGTGGCGGATGTGTCCATTGAATCCGGACCACCGCAAATCCGCCGTGATGATGTGCAACGGCGTGTGGTTATTCAATCCAACCTCTCCGGGCGTGATATGGGTGGCTTTGTTGAAGAGATTAACAAACGTATCAAGGAAGAGGTGAAGCTGCCGCCCGGCTATTCTGTGGTCTATGGCGGACAGTTTGAAAATCAGCAGAGGGCGCAGGCACGGCTTATGATCGTTGTGCCGATTTCGCTGGGCTTGATCTTCTTGTTGCTGTTTTTTGCTTTTGGCTCTGTACGGCAAGCGGCGCTGATTATGCTGAACGTTCCGCTGGCCATGATCGGTGGTATCGCGGCGCTTTATTTCTCCGGCCAGTATTTATCGGTGCCAGGGTCTATCGGCTTTATTGCCCTGTTTGGCGTGGCTGTGTTGAACGGTGTGGTGATGGTCAACGCGATTAACCTGCTTGTAGAAGGCGGTACGGAAGCCGATAAAGCTGTTTTTAACGGTGCCTTATCCCGTTTGCGTCCTGTTCTTATGACGGCCTGTATTGCCGCGCTGGGCTTAATTCCTATGTTGCTGGCTACAGGCATAGGCTCGGAAGTGCAAAGGCCATTGGCAACTGTGGTGGTTGGTGGACTGGTTTCTTCAACGCTGCTGACGTTGTTTGTACTACCTGTGCTGTACAGCAAATTTTCATGGCGGCTTATCGAAGAACACAGCGGTTCATAATGAGCTATCATAACCTGTGATAATACCCCCTTATCGGAACCTACTTTCCATACGGGAAACATTAGTTTTCTGTATAGGGTTAACAAAAGAAGCCTAATCTTGAAACTTTAACCCTTTTTTACCCGAATAATGTAATATGAAAGATATGAGGAAAGTTCTGCTTGGATTTATGACGCTTTTGATGCTCACGCCTGTTCTGGCGTGCGGCATGGCGTTTTGTCCGACTATGGCGAATGCAGCAGAGCAACAACCTTGCCATGAAACGGATGGCAATGACGGCCCCATGCTGGTCGTAGACTGTATGGGCGTTGATCTTTTCCAGCAGGATGTAAGCAACGATATTCAGCCTGACCTGTCTGTAGACAATGTTGACTACGCATGGGCCGATCTGGTGGCTGATTACAACTTCCAGCCTGACAATATTAATGGCATTCGCGGCCCGCCTGATCAGGCGCTACGACCGCAACCCCAACCCTCCATCATTCTCACAACACAACGCTTCCGCATCTAGAGCACTCCTTGATTTCCGTTTTTTAACGAAAAGCAAAGGAGGCTTGTTATGCGTATTTTTATTTCATTATTGTTTGTTTTGGCACTTGGCATCGGTATCGGTGTTGGATTGAAAGTTCTGCCGTCTTCTGGCGAAGGCGAAATGCAAACATCTTCTAAATCCACCGAGCGAAAAATTGCCTATTGGGCGGCACCGATGGACCCAAACTATCGCCGTGACGAACCGGGGCAATCGCCAATGGGTATGGATTTGGTTCCCGTTTATGAGGACGAGTTAAGCGGGGGAGCAAGCGCACCAGAAGGTGCGATTAAAATTGACCCTACTTATGTGCATACGCTCGGTATAAAGACAGCCGAGGTTACGAGCCGTGAATTTGGCAGAAGTATTCGTGCTTTTGGAAAGATAGCGCCCAGCACTCGCCTTGAACATGCGGTAGATGTGCGCACAAAGGGCTGGATCGTTGATCTGGCGACAGATGCCGTTGGTGACACTGTCAAAAAGGGTGATCTGCTTTTCACCTTTTACAGCCCTGATTTAATGACCGCGCAATCGGATTATCTAATCGGAGCACGTGTTGGCAATGCCGAGCAGCGTCTACGTCTTTTTGGTATGGATGAAAAATCTATCGCCGAGTTGAAAAAGCAGAAAAAGTTTCTAGAAAAAACACCGTTCTATGCGCCTGTCGATGGCACCGTCACCATGCTTAATGTGCGCAAAGGGGCACATGTTAATGAGGGTGGCAGTGTGATGATGATACAGGACTTTTCTAAGCTCTGGATCAATGTTGATGTACCGATACGTGACGTTCAGTTTTTAGCCATAGGAACACCCGCGAAAGTCACTGTGCCGGAAACGGGTGACGAGTATGAAACCGTCATTGATTTCATTCACCCTGTGAACGATCCGCAAAACCGCACAGTCATGGTGAGACTGATCCTTGAAAACCCGGACGGTATACTCAAATCCGACACCTATGTTGATGTTGATCTTAAAGGCGATACACAGCCTCGTCTCACTGTGCCACAGGAAGCCGTTTTGTATGGTGGACAAGGTGCCTATGTAATGGAAGATGCGAGTGAGGGATATTTCCGCCCTGTAATGGTAAAAACAGGCATAACGGCGAATGGTCTGACAGAAATTAAAACTGGGCTGAAGCCCGGCCAGAATATCGTCACCTCCGGCCAGTTCATGCTGGATGCCGAAACCAACCTAAAAGGCGGTATGGAAGCGATGGGGCACGATCATGGCGGATAACCTGCATATTCATGATCCGTCCAAAAGCTTTGCCGCCAAAATCATTGATTGGTCGGTTGGTAATCGCTTTTTTGTGATGTTGGGCGCATTGGCGCTTCTGGCCGCTGGCGTTGTCTCTATAACTAACATCCCGCTGGATGCCATTCCTGATTTATCAGATACACAAGTGATTATCCGTACGGAATTTCCGGGGCAAGCGCCGCAGGTCATTGAAGATCAGGTGACGTTCCCACTGTCCACGCAGATGCTGGGCCTGCCTAAAACTAAGGTCGTGCGTGGGTTTTCCATGTTTGGCACATCATTCGTTTATATCGTGTTTGAAGACGGCGTTGATATGTACTGGGCACGCAGTCGGGTTTTGGAGTCTCTCTCGCAGGTTACCGGGCAACTGCCGGAAAGCGTTACCCCACAGCTGGGACCGGATGCCACGGGTGTAGGCTGGGTGTTTCAATATGCTCTCTATGATAAAACCGGACAGCATGATCTGGCGGAGCTACGCAGCTTGCAGGACTGGTTTGTGCGCTTTGAGCTAGCGACCATTGATGGTGTGGCGGAAGTGGCCAGCGTCGGCGGGTTCGTAAAAGAATATCAGGTGCTGGTTGATCCCAATAAACTCCGCGCCTTTGATATATCCCTCAAAATGGTCATAGAGGCCGTGCGCAGCGCCAATCAGGAAACGGGAGGCCGGACATTAGAGATGGCCGAAACAGAATATCTGATCCGCTCATTTGGTTATGTCGGAAAACCAGAAGATTTACAGGCTGCCGTTCTCAAAAGCATGGATGGCACACCAATTACAGTTGGTGATGTCGCCCGTGTGGTGGAAGGGCCAGCGATAAGGCGTGGTGTTACCGAGCTTAACGGCGTGGGTGAAGCGGTAGGCGGAATTGTCGTGATGCGCCCCGGCGCGAATGCACTGGATGTCATACACAACGTCAAAGAGCGCCTTGAAAGCGTGAAGCAAGGTTTGCCCGGTGGCGTTGAGATAAAAGTCGTTTATGACCGCAGTGAACTGATTGAAGGCTCGGTGGATTACCTCAAAGACAAGCTGATTGAAGAAAGCCTGATGGTGGCGCTCATTACCTTCCTGTTCCTGCTTCATGCCCGCAGTGCTCTCGTGGCAATTATTACGATCCCGCTCGGTATTTTAGCGGCTTTTATTATCATGAACGCGCAAGGCATCACAGCCAATATCATGTCGCTCGGCGGCATTGCCATTGCCATCGGCGCGATGGTGGATGCGTCCATTGTGATGGTAGAAAATGCGCATAGAAAACTGTCGGGAATGGCGGAAGATGCCAGTAAAGAAGAAAAACAAAAAGCCCTCATACAAGCCGCTAAGGAAGTCGGGCCAGGGCTGTTCTTCTCCCTGCTTATTATCACAGTATCGTTCTTTCCCGTTTTTGCGCTGACAGGCCAATCGGCCAAAATGTTTACACCGCTGGCCTTCACCAAAACCTACGCTATGGCAGCAGCGGCGTTTTTATCGGTCACAGTTGTCCCCGTTCTTATGCTTTGGCTTATCAAGGGGAAGATAAAGCGCGAAGACGAAAACCCTATCAACCGCTTCTTCATTGCGCTTTACCGTCCGTTCCTGAACGCGGCGCTCAAATGGCGTAAGGCCACGATTGTTCTGGCATTCGTTGCGCTGGTTAGCACAGCCCTTCCAGCCTCAAAACTGGGCAGTGAGTTTATGCCGCCGCTTTATGAAGGTGGATTGCTTTATATGCCGATGACTCTACCGGGAGTGTCGATCACCAAGGCGCGGGAGATATTGCAGGTCACGAACCGCCAAATTATGACCGTGCCGGAAGTGAAGCAAGCGTTCGGCAAAGCAGGACGCTCAAATTCTGCCACGGACCCTGCGCCGCTGGCTATGATTGAAACATGGATTGAGCTGAAACCCCGCGAAGAATGGCGGCCCGGTATGACCCCGAAAAAACTGATTGCCGAGCTGGATAAACGTGTACGCCTGCCGGGCATGATGAATAGCTGGGGCTATCCCATCAAAATCCGTTTGGACATGCTAACAACGGGCATCCGCACACCTGTCGGCATTAAAGTCGCCGGATCAGACCTAAAAACCATAGACAAAATTGCTAAGGAAGTAGAAGTTCTGGCGCGCGATGTGCCGGGAACGCGCAGTGCAATTGCTGACCGGGTTGTCGGCGGGAAATATATTGAAATTGAACCCAACCGCCGTGAGATTGCCCGCTATGGCATCTCTATAAAAACCGTTCAGCGCGTTATTCAAACGGCACTTGGCGGTATGCAACTTGATGAGGCGGTAGAAGGACGTGAGCGCTATCCAATTATGCTGCGTTATGATCGACCATTCCGTGAGCATGTTTCTGAGATGGATAATATTTTGGTTCCAAGCAGTAAAGGTGCGCATATCCCGTTGGCTGATCTGGCCGATATTCGCATTGCCGAAGGGCCATCCATGATCAAATCCGAAGATGCACGGCTGAATGGCTGGGTATTTGTAGATATTGAAGGGCGCGACATTGGCTCTTACATTTCTGATCTTCAAGATAAGCTGAAAACGCTTGATCTGCCGCAAGGATATTCGTTGAAACTCTCTGGCCAGTTTGAACAAATGCAGGAAGCCAATGAACGCTTGAAGATGGCCGTTCCAGCTACGCTTCTGATTATCCTGACACTGCTTTATCTGCACTTCGGCAGGTGGGACCGAACATTGCTGATTATGCTGTCTGTGCCGTTTGGTGTGATCGGTGGTGTGTGGTGGACATGGCTTGCTGGATATAACCTTTCCGTGGCCGTAGCCGTTGGTTTTATAGCGCTGGCCGGAATTGCCGTGGAAACAGTAATTGTGATGCTGATCTATCTTGATCAACAAATGCGCGAACACCCGCCAAAAGATTTTGATGAATTGCTGGATAACGTCAGGCATGGAGCCGTTCTACGTGTACGGCCTTTACTGATGACCGTCGGCACGCTGGTCTTCGGTCTGATCCCGATTTTCCTAACCATCGGGCCGGGTTCTGATGTGATGCGCCGCATTGCTTTGCCGATGGTCGGCGGGTCGGTTAGCACCATGATCCTGACCCTTATACTGATCCCAGTTTTATACGCCGTGTATATGCAATGGAAACTCAAACTCCCCACCCGAACCAAAGGAAACTAAAATGAAAACTCAAACCAAAAAACTTGTAATCTCTACGGCTATTTCAGCCGCTATATTAAGTTTTTCTGCCACTGGCGCTATGGCGCATTTAGAGCCGAAAAAAGGCGAAGATACGGAGAAGTGTTACGGCGTTGTTAAAGCCCATAAAAACGATTGCGCGTCCAAGGCCGGTAAACATAGCTGTTCAGGTAGAGCGAAGCTGGACGCAGATAAAAATGAATGGATCAAATTGCCAAGCGGTCTTTGTGAAAAGCTGGTTGGCGGTGCATTAGCAGAAAGTGATCAAGGATCAGAAAATGAAGAACCGAAGCAATAGAAATATTTTCACGACCTTCATCACCGTTATCTTTTTAACGGGGTGTTCACTCACGCCTGATTATGAACGGCCCACAGTCAACACCCCGGCATGGAAAGGCGGTGAGGTATCACAGAATGTTGAAATTGCCGCCGATTGGTGGAAAGGCTATGGCAGTAATGAGCTGAACACGCTTATAGAGCAGGCATTGGCCCATAATAATGATTTGCAAGCGTCACTGCACAGGATTGAGCAAGCGCGGGCAGGATTGCAAATAGCAGGGGCTTCTCTTTTGCCCTCCGCCAGTGTGACAACCTCCTTCATGAACGGCCCAAAACAGGCTTTTAATATTACAGACAGGCGGAATAAGGGTGTTCCTGAATTTACCGGAGATGCGGGAATTTCCTACGAGCTTGATCTTTTTGGTGCGAACCGTGCGGAGGTAGAAGAAAGCGAAGCCAACCTTCTTGGAACCCAATATGCACATGAGGCGCTGGCCCTTATTGTCATGGGTGATGTGGCGCAGGGGTATTTTAATGTTGTGAATTTGCGTGAACTCCGCCGTATCGCCAGCGACAATGTAAAAATCGTTGAAGATTTATTGAAGGTTGTTGAAGCACGCTTTCAAAACGGTTCAGTCACCGCGCTGGATATTGCGCAGCAGGAAACGGTTTTATCCAATACCAAGGCGGAGTTGGCGGCTGTTGAGCAAAAATTAGCCTTAGCTGAAAATGCATTGGCTGTTATTCTTGGGCAGCCCCCTCAAACTATAGACGTTTCCGGGCGCAATCTTAATAACATTACCCTTCCGCCATTGGTGGTGGTGCAACCTGCGGAGCTTCTTGAACGTCGTCCTGACATACGAAAAGCCGAGGCTGATCTTATCGCTGCAAATGCAGATATTGGTGCAGCAAGGGCAGCGTTTTACCCATCGCTTAATCTGGGCAGTAATCTTTTGCTTGCCGCCAATCCGTCCGCATCTGCCCTTTTGCTGGTTTCATCCCTATCTGCTCCCATTTTTCAAGGTGGGCGACTGGAAGGCGGCTTAAAACGTACCAAGGAACGACAAGCTGAGTTGGTAGAAAACTATAAAAAAGCAGTGCTGGTTTCCTTCCAGGAGACAGAGGACGCATTGACCAAAGTAAAAACGACACAAACGCGGCAAGATGCCCTGCGGCAAGCTGTTACCAAGTCGCGCAAAGCCTACGAAATTGCCCGCAGCCAATACCAACTCAGCGTTGTGGATTTTCAAACTGTTCTCAATGCGCAGCGCCTTATGTTGCAGGCGGAAGACAACCACGCTCGTGCACGGTTTGATACACTTTCAAATAGCATTGATTTGTTTAAATCCATGGGTGGTGGGTGGAACGTAAATGAAACACAATCTGTTAAGAATGAAGGAGACTGACATGAACCATGATCACGAACATTATCACAGACCGGAAAACAAACAGCCGTGGTGGAAAACGTCCTTCGGCATAACGTGCATATTCTTTTTTGCTGTGGCTGCATATTTTCTGATTAAGGAGCACGCCGCGCATATTGGGAATAACTGGGTTTACCTCATTCTGTTAGCTTGTCCGTTGATGCACATGTTTCATCATGGTGGTCACGGCGATCATAAAGACAAGGACAAGGAGGATTAGATCATGGAACATGCAATGCAATCTTACGGGCTTTGGTCTTTGGTAATTTTAAATTCGCTTATTTTTATTATCTTTGCGTTCAGCTTTGCTAAGCCACAGACAAAAACAGACTGGCGATCTTTTGGTGCCTTCTCCGGTTTTATTGTGGCGTTGTTTACCGAGATGTACGGTTTTCCGCTCACCATCTATCTCATGTCTGGCTGGTTGGCCGAAAAATACCCCGGTGTTGATTTTCTCAGCCATGAAAATGGCCATTTATGGCACACGATTTTAGGCTTTGAAGGCAATGCCCATTTTGACCCGATGCATATGGCAAGCTTTGTGTTTATTGGCGGTGGGTTTTGGGCTTTATCTGCTGCATGGCCTGTGCTTTTTAAAGCACAACGTGCCGGAAAAATGGCAGTGACAGGCCCGTATGAGAAAGTTCGGCACCCACAATATATTGGCTTTATCGCGATTATGTTTGGCTTCTTGTTGCAATGGCCGACCATTCCGACTTTGGTGCTGTTTCCAATCCTGACTTACATGTATCTCAGGCTTGCTAAAAAAGAAGAACAGGATTCCAAAGCTCGTTTTGGTAAGGCGTGGGATGACTATGCGGCGCATGTGCCAGCCTTTATTCCAAAGCGTCGTAAAAACTTAACAGCAGGGGAAACCCCATGACGCATGATCATGCAGGGCATGGAAGGACAGCACAGTATAAAGCAGGCAGTCTGAGCCTGATCGGTGCGGTATCCATGGGGACAGCCGTGATTATCGGTGCTGGTATCTTCGCACTCACAGGACAGATTGCAGAATTAGCAGGGCCACATTTCCCCTTGGTGTTTCTGGTGGCGGCAGTTGTCATAGCCTTTAGTGCCTATTCCTATGTGAAAATGTCCAATGCGTTCCCATCTGCTGGTGGCATCGCCATGTTTTTGCAAAAAGCTTATGGCAGAGGCACTATAACGGCAGCGTGCGGCTTGTTGATGTATTTCTCGATGGTCATCAACGAGAGCCTGGTCGCCCGCACATTTGGAACCTACACGTTACAGCTCTTTGATATTGGCCAGAATAGCTGGCTCGTTCCCGCTTTGGGCGTGGGGTTATTGATCTTTGCCTTTATCGTCAATATCTCCGGCAATCGTATGATTGGAACGTTTTCGCTTGTTATGTCCTTGCTTAAAATAAGCGGAATAGCAGCCTTTGGTTTTGTTGGCTTATGGCTGTCTGGTTTTTCTTTTGAAAGTATGGCCGTTGCGTCTACGGAGACAGGTAGCGCGACTGGTTTCTTAGCAGCCGTGGCCTTGGCTATTCTGGCCTATAAGGGCTTCACCACTATCACAAATAGTGGCAGCGAAATCATTGACCCGCACCGCAACGTAGGCCGCGCAATTATTATTTCTATTGCGATCTGTGTCGTTGTTTATTTCATGGTCGCCTTGGCTGTGGCTGCGAATTTATCGTTACCAGAAATCATTGAAGCTAAAAACTTTGCTTTGGCGGAAGCCGCACGCCCAGCCTTTGGGGATTTCGGCCTGTGGTTCACAGTTATTCTCGCCATTATTGCTACGGTATCTGGTGTCATTGCCAGTGCCTTTGCCGTATCGCGTATGCTGGCCATGCTCACCGATATGAAATTGGTGCCACATAGTCATTTCGGAATGCCGGGAAATATTCAAAAACATACGCTGGTTTATACAATTGTTCTGGCCATGTTCTTGACCGTGTTTTTTGATCTGAGCCGTATAGCATCCCTTGGCGCGATCTTTTACATCATCATGGATATAGCCGTCCACTGGGGCGTACTGCGTTACTTGCGTAAGGAAATCAAGGCCAATGCTTTGGTACTGATTACCGCGATTGTCATGGACGTTGTGGTGCTCGGTGCGTTTCTGATCATCAAAGCGCAAACGGATATGCTGGTGATCTATGTGGCTCTGGCCGGGGTTGCTTTTATTTTTGCCGGGGAACGGTTGTTCTTACGCAGGAACTTAAATGAAGATAAAGGAGAACATCACCATGGGTCATAGTTGTTGTAGCGAAAAACACGAAGCGCATGAAGCGCACGAAACGCTCGTCAAAGACCCTGTTTGCGGGATGGACGTAGACCCGGAAAAGACAAAGCACCATTTTAGCTTTGAAAAGCATGAGTATCATTTTTGCTCTGAAAAATGCCTGCATAAGTTCGAGAAGTCTCCGAAAGCATATCTGGAGCCGAGAGAAGAACTCCCTGTAGCCGCAGGAGCTGTTTACACTTGCCCGATGCACCCGGAAATTGAGCAGGTTGGGCCGGGAGAGTGTCCGATCTGCGGTATGGCCTTGGAGCCTAAAAATGCGGCGGAAGGCGAAGCGGATACAAGCGAGCTTAAAGATATGAGCTTGCGTTTTTGGATTAGCGCCGTGTTGTCCATTCCTGTTTTGCTGCTGGTAATGCTGGATCACTTGCCGGGCAGACCGATGGAGCAATTTATATCTTCCGAAACAGCTATGTGGATTGAGTTTGCGCTGGCCACGCCTGTGATGTTATGGGCGGCGATCCCTTTCTTTAAACGCGGCTGGGCCTCCATTGTAAGCCGTAACCTCAATATGTTTACATTGATCGCCATTGGAACCGGGACGGCCTATATCTACAGCGTGATCGGAGCCATTGCACCGGGGATATTTCCTGTCGAAATGAAGATGGCAAACGGCATGGTAGATGTTTATTTTGAAGCCGCCGCCGTGATTGTCACGCTTGTATTGCTGGGGCAAGTTATGGAGCTACGCGCCCGTGCGCAAACAAGCAGTGCTATCCGCGCCCTTCTTGATCTCTCCCCTAAAACAGCACGCATCATCCGTGAAGACGGCAGCGAAGAAGATGTGGAACTGGATCAGGTGCAGGCAGGAGACAAATTGCGCGTACGTCCCGGTGAAGCGGTGCCGACTGACGGTCTTATTCTGCAAGGGTCCAGCACGATTGACGAATCCATGATCACTGGTGAATCCATGCCTGTGACCAAAAAAGAAGGCGATAATGTAACGGGGGCGACCTTGAACCAGACTGGCGGATTTATCATGCAAGCTGAGAATGTCGGCGCGGATACCGTTCTATCAAAAATTGTACATATGGTTGCCGAAGCACAGCGCAGCCGTGCTCCAATTCAGAAGATGGCTGATATTGTCGCTGGTTATTTCGTACCAGTAGTTCTTCTGGTCGCACTTGTAACAGCCATAATCTGGGGATTGTGGGGGCCAGAGCCCCGCTTAGCTTTTGCAGTGATCAACGCAGTAGCAGTTCTGATTATCGCCTGTCCTTGTGCTTTAGGGCTGGCAACACCGATGTCCATTATGGTGGGAACCGGGCGCGGGGCGCAGGCAGGCGTTTTGATCAAAAATGCTGAAAGTCTGGAACTGATGGAAAAAATAGATGTTCTGGTGATTGATAAAACAGGAACGCTGACCGAAGGCCATCCGAAACTGACTTCTGTGATCACGACCGAAGAATTTAACGAAGACGATTTGTTGTTTCTGGTCGCCAGCCTTGAAAAGGGCAGCGAACACCCCTTGGCTACGGCCATCGTGGAAGGCGCAGAAGCCAGAGATATTTCCTTATCCGAAGCCAAAGATTTTGAATCTTTTACCGGTAAGGGCGTGGCCGGTGTCGTTGATGGTCGGAAGGTCGCGCTGGGCAATGACAAATTGCTTGAAACGCTGAACATTGAAAAAACCGACATTATCAATCAAGCCGATGATCTGCGCAGCAAAGGCCAAACGGTGATGCTTGTGGCCGTTGACGGACAGATGGCCGGGCTTGTTGGTGTTGCCGACCCAATCAAGGAAACCACACCACAAGCGTTGCATGATCTGCGTGCGCAAGGTCTGCGTATCGTCATGTTGACAGGCGATAATGAAAAAACCGCTAGAGCCGTTGCCGGACAGCTTGAAATTGATGAGATAGAGGCTGGCGTTTTGCCGGAACGTAAAAGTGAAATTGTGAAGCGTCTGCAAAGTGAAGGCTATAAAGTGGCTATGGCTGGGGATGGTGTAAATGATGCTCCCGCTCTGGCGCAAGCCGATGTTGGTATTGCCATGGGAACAGGTGCCGATATTGCCATGGAAAGCGCGGAAGTTACACTTGTGAAGGGCGATCTGACGGGCATCGTAAGAGCACGTAAGCTCAGCCGTGCCACGATGAAGAACATTCGGCAAAACCTGTTCTTTGCCTTTGTCTATAACGCCACAGGCGTGCCGATTGCCGCCGGGTTGCTTTACCCGTTTTTCGGCTTGCTGCTCAGCCCGATAATCGCCAGTGCCGCAATGACTTTTAGCTCCGTATCGGTGATCCTGAATGCCCTAAGATTAAAGAAAGTCCATTTATAAAATGACGAAGGAAGGGACACATTGGCTGGCTTTCATGCGCCGTTACCTTGTGATTGTTGCCGCCGCCCATCTGCTTTGGGAAGTTCTTCAAATACCTTTTTATACGCTATGGCAGGAAGGAACGTGGATGCAGATTGCCTATGCCATCCTTCATTGTACGGGCGGTGATATTCTTATTTCTCTTGCCGCTCTTATTCTGGCACTGGTTTTAGCAGGCTCAGAACAATGGCCCGCTTTCGGATTTAGAAAGACTGCTTTGTTGGCCGTTTTATTTGGTGTGGCTTATACGGTCTATAGTGAGTGGCTGAATGTGAACGTATACCAGAGCTGGGCTTACGCAGAGGCCATGCCTGTTTTGACCTCCGGGTCTATCAAGATTGGCTTGCTACCGTTGTTACAGTGGTTCGTCGTCCCATCTGTCAGTATATGGCTAACAAGAAAACTAACCACCACCGAAGGAGAAAAATCATGAACCAGTTTACAGGAGATTGGGTAGGTAGCCTTTATAGGGGAATGGTGCAAATTTGGTGCAATTCATTCGGAATAACAACGAAACTCACCGAATGCAGAGGATAGCTGCCGACAATTAACTTACTGGTACAATTACCTTTATCATTCGGTTTGATTCCGTTCCGATCTTGGCTTGTCAGAAGAATACACTTTGTAATCATCAGGTCCCGGGTTCGACTCCTGGTTGCGGCACCATTTTTCTTCTCTCTTTGCTAGTGATAAATAATGATCGATAGCTAATGTTGTAGGCACCGTAAAGGAATAATATAATGAGTGGTGATGATCATGTGATTGTAGATAAGCGGACGCTAAAAGCTGGACATTTTCTTTATAAGGAGCAAGAGGAGGCCACAAATGCGTATCTTATCCAGCAGGGCTCTGTCAAAATCACAAAAATCATTGATGATCAAAAATATGATATTGCGATTTTAAAGGCTGGCGATATTGTCGGTGAAAGGGCGCTTTTGCCGCAAACCAAACATTCCACCTCTGCCGAAGTTGCCGGTACCGGAGCTGTCGTGGTTCCGATTAGCAAAGATATGCTGAGAGGAAAGTATGAAAAAACGGATAAGCTTATTAAAGCCGTTCTTGAAAGCCTGGTGCAGCGCCTGGAGCATGCCAACGCGCAACGTTTTGAAGAAAAAACAAATCAATAAAAATTCCGACGTTTTTGCCTATAGCCCTACAAATTTTGTGTAAGTCACAACAAATAATACAAGCCTTGCAGATGAACATGCTCTGGAAAGCTGATTACGGTTTAGCATCTACATTTCAAGCCATTTAGGTGTTGTTCCAGGCTCATGCTGCCCTTCGTGGCAAATATAAAATTTATACATCCCTATAAACAGCCCTGGATTTTTTTGCTCAATAATGTGCCAGTTTTCGAGATTGAGCGCTTTTGGGTCGTCTGGAAAGAGCTGCGGAAACCTTTGATGGACGGCGTAGGCTTCGGGTGCAAAAATTAGTAAGTCCATTTCCATATCATTTAGCAGCTCTTTTAGGCCCAAGCATGTGAAGCGGTGTTCTTGCACATGAAAGAAAAGGTCACGTGTTTCCGATACTGAAAAATTGTCGAAATAAGGTAGAGTGTCGCCGAATATTTCCTTGTATCCGCCTTCAACAAATTCTTTTCTAAAATTCCGTATACCTTTGAGAGTGGAGGGAATTTTCTGATTTATAATCCAATTTTGAACAGCCACAATATTCTTGCGAGCACTCTCGCTATAGACGCCAATGCGCATGACGCCATCCTTTTTAAGGATGTTCTTTAAGGCCTGGAAACCATCTTTTGGTGATTTCATGTGATGTAAAACTCCGCCACAGGCAATGTGATCAAACTCTATGCCTATATCGCCGACTTCAAGAATGTCACCATGCATGAATGTCAAATTGGTTAGGCCGTATTCTTTCGTCTTCCTTTGTGCATAAGCAAGGCTGGCCTTGCTGAGATCAATGGCGATGATATCGGCTTCGGGAAAATTCATAGAAGTGATTACGGCTTGTTGACCTGTTCCACATCCTGCGACAAGCACTTTTTTTCCCGCACTTAATTTCTTTTTATTGTCTTCCCTCTGGCCTCCACATGAAGACCAGCGCGGGAAAGGGTTTTCTTCATATTGCTCTTGTACGGCCTTAGAAGTATTGTCGGCGATCGAACCAAAGCTCTCAATATTCTTCTTTATCTGCGCTTCTTCTATAGGCTCTGTTATCTGTATCTGTATAAGCCCTTCCGCGCTGGAAATCCTTGATTGTTTCAAGATGTGGGCTAGATCTTCAGTCTTGTCCATCCCATATAAAGGCTGGTAACAGGAAAGGATAATAATATTGACAGGATCGGGCACGTTCGGACTTGATGAAATCGTATTAATTCTTTCCTGTTCTTCTTTGGTAACGTAAAATATATATTCATTGAAAAAACACTGCGCTGACAAAGCGGCCAGAAACGGGGCCATTTCCTGCAGTTGATCAGGTGATGCTTCTAATAGGGCGTAACGTCGTAGATGGGTCAAAAGTCGTTCGAAATTATAATCTTTCATCAAAAGTTTGTTCAGGCCCTGGTGCAGGAAATTGTCATTCAGGGTGTCTGAAATATCATGCGATTCCAGTATATCTAAAAACGTTTCATAATCCGGGCAATCCTGGAGATCGGACAGAATCTTGGTCGCAGGGTCAAGAAGCAAGAGGGAGTGCCACGAGAAGAACAAGGGAAGGTGAAAAATGTTGTCTTCTTCAAGGCATAAGATAATAGCACGTTTAATGTTCTCGTCATATTGTGGAAAGATCTGCCGTCCGCTGAGCGACTGGACAAGCATGGCCTTATATTCTGCGTTGTCCGGTGCCAGTATCACAGCTTCGGCAAAAGTCATCTGTGCTTGGCGTTTTTGCCCTTTGTAGAAAAAAGCCTTTCCACGAGCCGCAAGATCGCCGGGGTTAATTTCTGATTTGATGCTGTGTGACGGCTTTGAAGACATACGCAAGTCTATCTACGTTTTAGAATGCAGTCTACCTGTTGTCTTTGGTTAGTTAATATAGCGTACTGGCAAATGGTGCAAAGTTGGTGCAATTCATTTCAGAATAATATACTTTGTAATTAGCAGGTTCTGGGCTTGAATCTTGGTTGTATACCACTCTCAACAATGGTTACCAGATTTTCCATCTTTCTCTGCAGGCAGGCGATGATACATATTCAGGAACGTAAATTAACTCTTGGTACGGCAAGCGCAGTTTTGCATGTAGTTTTTTAGGAATGTATTTAAGTTCGGTTTGTCTTTTAGGAAAAAGGGCGCTGCCTCACTATCACCAACTTTTTCAAACAGCTCATTCTTGGCGTTATATTCAAGAAGCTGTCCCTCAGACTTATCAAAATACCAGCCATGAATCTGAAGTTCTTCACGATCGCATTTATCCTTGATCCAGGGAAAAGAAAGTAAATTCTCCATAGAGACAAGAATGGTTGCTTGCTCCAGAGCCCGGGTTTTTACTTCGTCTTGTGCATCATGAAGCTTATGAGACACCTCCTCTTTAGCTTTTGCGCCAATATCAAGCCAATGATGCAAAAACTGGTAGTTATGATTGCTGGTTGCTTGATAATTACCAGTGGCCAGCGCATTGACCCCGCCGCATCCCTCATGCCCAAGAATAACAATATGTTTTATCTCAAGATGTCGAACGGCATATTCGATAGCGGAACTCGTGCCGCGTAACAATCCGGCGTTATTATAGGGTGGGACAAGCGCCGCAACATTGCGGATACCAAAAAATTCGCCGGGGTCGCTATGGGTTAAAATGGCGGGATCTATTCGTGAATCGGAACAGGCAATCACCAATGTTTCTGGTTTTTGTTCGCGCCCAATCAGTTTTTTGTAATACGCCCCTTTTTCAGAACTGGTATACTCTTTTTGAAAAAGATGAAAGCCGTCTATGAGTTTTTTATAGGGCACTTTTAGAAAAACCTTTCTTCTTTATATTTCTAGTCTAAGATTTTGATGGATTATGGCTTTGATTTGAATCAATTAGGGTCAGGACTCATTAATTTTGTAAGATAGAAGCGAAGCAAAAAGATAGTAAAAGCATGATTTCATATGAACAGGCAAAGGCTATTGTACTGCAAGCTGGACGAGGGCGAAAGCCTGAAGGCGAGCAAGTCATAACAAAAGATCTTGTGGGCCGCGTTTGTGCACAGGATTTGCGTGCACCGATTGATATTCAGCCCTTTGATAATTCGGCGATGGATGGGTTTGCCGTGCGGATTGGTGATCTGGGCAATAATGGCGGTGTTTTAAATAGAGTGAGCATGGTGGCTGCTGGAGATTCTGTCCCTGACGAACCGCTCCATGCCGGGGAATGCACAGAAATTATGACGGGTGCGCCTGTGCCGCCGGGTACTGAAGCTGTTGTGCCTGTTGAACTGGTGGAAGTGAACGACGATCAGGTGCGCTTTAAGGTGCAACCAGAAATGGGCGCGAATATTCGCCGGGCTGGTGAGGACTTTAAAAAAGGCATGGATGTTCTCAGGGCCGGACAGGTTATCTATCCGCAACATATTATGCCATTGGCGGCGCTGGGAATTGATAAGGTTGAGGTTTACAAGAAGCCACGCGCTGTATTTATGGCTACTGGCAATGAGCTGGTTGAGGATCTGTCGCAGGATTTGAAGCCGGGGCAGATTTACAATTCTAACCTTCCATATGGCCTGGCGGCTTTGGAAGCTATGGGAGTTGAATGTTCGGTTGCGTCCAGTGTTCCAGATGACCCAGACCAGTTTGAAAAGCTTTTAACTAATTTTGCTACACAGGAGATTGATTTTATTATCTCAAGCGGCGCTGTTTCGGCTGGCAAGTTTGATTTTGTGCGTGAAGGGCTGGAAAAGGCCGGAGCGGAAATCCTGTTTCACAAAGTTAATATTAAACCAGGCAAGCCAAATTTATTTGCGCGTCTTCCTAATGGAACACTGTATTTTGGACTGCCGGGCAACCCGGTGGCAACAGCCGCTGGCTTACGTTTTTTTGTCCAGCCCTGCATACGGGCGATGATGGGGATGGGCGAGGAAAAACCTGTTAGTGCCAAAGCCACAACGCCGTTTAAAAAGCGTGATGGCTTGCGGGTGTTTTTAAAGGCGCGTGCGGAGAGCGGAGAAGGGGGGGCATTGGTTGTTGATTTATTGGATGGGCAGGCTTCGTTTATGGTTAGCCCGTTTCTAGGTATGAATTGTTGGGCGGTTGCGCCGGAAGGTGTGGAAGAGATTAAAGTGGACGACATTGTAGATTTATACCCGCTTTACCCGCAAGCCGGGTTGGTTTAATGGCAATTTCCGGCATGAGCCGGACAGTGCGGGCAATCCTCTTTGTTTGAAAGTGTGCAATCATATGCCGCATCCGGATCACAAAAATGGCAGAGCGCATAGGCTTCTTTCAGGCGGATTTTTTCACCGTCAACCTCAACGCCCATTTTTTTGATTTGTCCGAGAGCACGGGAAAATGTTTCCGGCGTTATTCCAAGGTGATTGGCGATTGTTGATTTCTTAAAGGGTAGTTCAAACTCCATATTGTCTGAGCCTTGCTCTATATGTTTTTGCAGAAAATAATACCCAACACGTTGGACTGGCGATTTTATGGCCATGGCATCAATCTGATGCATGGCTGTTTTGTAGTGATGTGTGACTATTTTGAGCAAATTGGCTGCAAATTGGTGATCCTGAAGAACAAACTTTTTAACAAACTTCTCGGGAATAAGCATGAGCTGCGCATCTTCAACAACCTGTACGGCAACCGGTGATGGTCCACCCATAAAGAGAACGGCTTCCATACAAACCTCCCCTTTACCAAGCATGCGTATGGTTGCTTCGTCGCCGTCCTCATTTGTTCTGAGCGTTCTAACGCGGCCTTCTATTATGAGATAGGCATGCGTTGGTTGATCGCCTTGCTGTACCAATAATTGCCCGGCTTTGTAATTATGGAGCGTCGAGTTCTTAAGCACCCTTTGCAGGGCGTCCTCACTTAAACTTGTAAAGAGCTGGGGTTTTTTACTAAGTTTAGAAAAACTTTTAGGCCAAATTATATCCCCGCTTAGTATCATTTTTTATTATTCATGCCTTTAAAGATATAAAAACAGCCCCTCTTGATCTGAATCAATTTCATGCTGTCGTAATCATGACAAAAATTCCATATGGATCAAGAACTAACTGCAAATATTAAGATATCTGACCAGCTTTTTAACAATATGAAAACAATAAGAAGGTCGGCATGACGGCAAGCTCAGATCAAACGCGCGCGCTATTTTTAAGCACATTTGCTTTTACAGCGTGTTTTGCTGTCTGGACCATCTTTTCTATTATCGGAATTCAGATTAAAGAGGATCTGGGGCTCAACGATACACAGTTCGGCTTGCTGGTTGCTACCCCGGTTTTGACCGGGTCATTAAGCCGTCTTCTCCTAGGGATTTGGTCCGATCAATATGGCGGGCGCATTGTCTTTACATTGACCATGTTGTGCTCTGCCGTGGCAACGTATCTTCTCTCTTCCGTAGAAACCTATGAGATGTTTTTAGTGGCTGCGCTGGGCGTCGGGTTGGCTGGTGGTGGTTTTGCGGTCGGGATCGCTTATGTATCCCGGTGGTATGAGAAAGGAAAACAGGGAACGGCGCTGGGTATATTTGGCGTCGGTAATGTTGGGGCGGCGATTACGAATTTTGGCGCACCTTTTTTGCTGGTGGCTCTGGGGTGGGAAGGCACTGCAAAAATTTATGCCGTTATACTAGGTGTTGTTGCGATCCTTTTTTATATTCTGTCGCAAGACGATCCCAGGCTGGTCGAGCGTAAGAAAAAGAAAGAAAAAATGCGCTCTATTCTGGAGCAAATGGAGCCCTTGAAGAACATTCAGGTTTGGCGTTTCTCTTTGTATTATTTCTTCGTGTTTGGCGCGTTTGTCGCGCTGGCACTGTGGTTGCCGCGTTATTATGTCGGGGTATATGGACTAAGCATTACAACAGCCGGTATGTTGGCGGCGTGTTATGCGCTTCCCGGGTCTATCTTCCGGGCGTTGGGTGGTTGGATGTCAGACAGATATGGTGCGCGCACTGTGATGTATTGGACATTTACGGCCTGTGTGATTGCGTGTTTCTTTCTCTCTTATCCGGCAACGACTTATATTGTGGAGGGGATTGAGGGACCTATTGAGTTTAGAATGGCCATTAGTCTGCCAATCTTTGTGACTCTGACGATTATTCTTGGATTCTTTATGTCTCTGGGTAAGGCGGCTGTGTATAAACACATTCCAGTCTATTACCCGGATCATGTTGGCGCCGTTGGCGGCATTGTTGGCTTGGTCGGTGGTTTAGGCGGCTTTATCCTGCCGGTTACCTTCGGGGTGATGAATGATTTGATCGGGGTTTGGACGAGCTGCTTTATGCTGCTCTTCGGGATTACAGCCTTTGCCTTGCTTTGGATGCATGCCTCTGTCCTTCATATGGAAGGTAAGCTTGAGAAGCCGCGCTTCTTACCTGAGTTGAAATTACCCAAGAGCAAGAAGAAGGTCGCTGTTGTTGATAAAGCGGCTGAGTTCCAGCATCAAGGGTTAGAGGACTGGGATCCTGAAAACGAAGAGCAGTGGAATTCCTACGGGAAGAAAATTGCTTTCCGCAATTTGTGGATTTCGATCCCGTCCTTGCTGTGCGGTTTTGCAATTTGGCTCTATTGGGGCATCATTACGGTACAGATGCTTAATCTGGGCTTTGATTTTGCCAAGAGTGACCTGTTTTCTCTGATGGCGATTGCAGGTCTGTCCGGTGCAACATTGCGCATTCCGTCGACGTTCTTTATTCGCTTGGCTGGTGGCCGCAACACAATTTTTATGACGACAGCGTTGCTGATTCTTCCGGCATTGGGTACAGGGCTGGCGTTAAGCGATCCCGATACACCGCTTTGGGTGTTCCAGGGCTTGGCGCTGCTCTCCGGCTTTGGTGGCGGCAATTTTGCTTCCTCCATGTCCAATATCAGCTTCTTTTTTCCGAAGAAAACTCAAGGCTTGGCGTTGGGCTTGAATGCAGGCTTGGGTAATTTTGGGGTGACCACGATGCAGATCCTTATTCCCCTTGTGATGACGTTAGGCATTTTTGGTGGCGCGCCAATGATACTGGAGAGTACGAGCGGGACATTGATTGGGAAGATCCCTGCCGGAACGGAAACCTTCATTCATAATGCCGGTTTTGTATGGCTTGTGCTTTTGATTCCACTTTCCATCGCGGCATGGCTGGGGATGGACAATATCCGTGCCAAACATGTTTCTCCCGGGCTGGGCGCACCACCAATGGCGTTCTTCCAGATTGGTGTGATGCTTGTGATTGGTTTGGCTGTCGCTGGTGTTGGGTTATGGCTCATGTTACCGGAAAGTGCGAATGGATCGGGGCTGGGTATTAGTAAATATATTGTGCTGCCGGGCGTAATTGCGGTGACTGTGATGCTGCTCAAGATGCTCCCCGGCGATATTGGTGCAAGTTTAAAACGTCAGTACCAAATCTTTAAGCATCCACATACCTGGGTTATGTCGATGATTTATACTATGACATTTGGATCATTTATCGGTTTTGCCGCATCTTTCCCGCTGGCGATTAAGGTGATCTTTGGTTACCAACATGTGGCCGGCCCTGATGGTGTAATGAACCATGATGTGGCGAATCCAAATGGGCCGAGCGCTCTGATGTTTGCCTGGATGGGGGCATTTATCGGGGCATTGATACGACCTGTCGGTGGCTGGATTGCTGATAAAATGGGCGGCGCTCTGGTGACACAAATTTGTTCCATGGTGATGGTCGGCTCTACATTGGGCGTGGCCTATTACATGAAGCTGGCTTATGGATCTGCAACGCCGGAGGTGTACTTCGTGCCCTTCCTGCTCTTGTTTCTTGTGCTTTTCGCAGCAACAGGTATCGGAAACGGCTCAACTTTCCGCACGATCGCTATGGTGTTTAATAAAGAACAGACGGGTCCGGTTTTAGGCTGGACGTCTGCGGTGGCAGCATATGGAGCTTTCTTCATTCCAAAAGTTCTGGGTGAGCAGATCAAGCTGACAACACCGGAGGTTGCATTATACGGTTTTGCGGTCTTCTATGCCCTCTGCGTGATTTTGAACTGGTTTGTTTATTTGCGCCCTGGTGCGAAACACAAAAACCCTTAAGGAAAAAAGATGAGTTATTTTATCGATCGCATATCCTACTTTGCTCAGAACCGTGAAAAATTTTCAGATGGCCACGGGGTGACGACGGAAGAAAACCGCGCATGGGAAGAGGCGTATCGTGGGCGCTGGGCGCATGATAAAATTGTGCGCTCAACGCATGGTGTAAACTGCACAGGCTCTTGCTCATGGAAAATCTATGTGAAGAACGGACTGATTACATGGGAAACGCAGCAAACGGATTACCCACGCACGCGCCCAGATTTGCCCAATCATGAGCCGCGCGGGTGTTCGCGTGGTGCGAGTTATAGTTGGTATATTTATTCTGCCAATCGTTTGAAATACCCGCTGATCCGCAAACGCCTCCTCAAGATGTGGCGGAGCTTGAAGGAGCAGCATGGTGACCCAGTGGATACGTGGAAGGCCATTCAGGCTGACCCGCTTCTGCGCGCCGAATATCAGAAGGTTCGCGGGCGCGGTGGTTTTGTTCGTGCAGAGTGGGATGAGGTCAATGAAATCGTTGCTGCCTCCAATATTCATACGATTAAAGAGCACGGGCCGGACCGTGTTGTTGGATTCTCCCCTATTCCTGCCATGTCGATGGTGTCTTATGCGGCCGGCTCACGTTACTTATCTTTGATTGGTGGTGTGTGTATGAGCTTTTACGACTGGTATTGTGATTTGCCACCGGCCTCGCCGCAGACTTGGGGTGAGCAAACGGACGTGCCGGAAAGTGCGGATTGGTATAATTCAGGCTTTATTATTATGTGGGGCTCGAACGTGCCGCAGACTCGGACACCTGATGCGCATTTCATGACTGAGGCCCGCTATAAGGGGACGCAGGTTGTGACGGTAACGCCTGATTATTCGGAAGCCGCGAAGTTTGGTGATATCTGGTTGAACCCTAAACAAGGTACGGATGCAGCGGTTGGTATGGCGATGGGGCATGTGATCCTCAAAGAATTCCATCTGGAGAATACGTCCGCGTATTTTGATGAGTATACGCGTAAATATTCTGATTTCCCATTTTTGGTGAAGCTGGAGAAGCGCGATGGCCGCTATGTGCCGGGCCGGATGCTGCGGGCTGCTGACTTTGACAAGAATTTGGGACAGAAGAATAATCCGGAATGGAAGACGGTTTGTCTGGATGAGAATACTGGCGATGTCGTTGTGCCGACGGGCTCTATTGGGTTCCGCTGGGGCGAAGATGGACAGTGGAATATTCAGCCTAATAATGCCAAGACCAAGAAAGAATTCCTGCCACAAAAAACATTGTTGGGCTCTGAAGATGAAATCATCAAAGTTGGCTTCCCGTATTTTGCAGGCGCAGAGCATGAGCATGGCTATTTCGAGGCCAATGATCAGGGCGGCGATATTCTAGATCGTAATCTGCCCGTGAAATATGTGGAGATTGATGGCGAGAAGGTGCCCGTTGTCACGGTATTTGATCTGGTCTGCGCCAATTACGGGATCGCGCGCGATGGGCTGGGCGGTGATAACGTTGCCTCCGATTATAGCGAGAATGTGCCGTATACACCGAAATGGCAGGAAAGCATTACCGGCGTTTCGGCTGATAAAATTACACAGGTTGCGCGCGCCTTTGCCGATAATGCGGATAAGACCGAAGGCAAGTCGATGATAATCATCGGCGCCGCGATGAACCATTGGTATCACATGGATATGAACTACCGCGCTTGTATCAATATGCTGGTGTTCTGTGGCTGTATTGGTCAATCGGGTGGTGGTTGGTCGCATTATGTGGGGCAGGAGAAATTGCGGCCGCAGACCGGATGGTTGCCTCTGGCCTTTGGGCTCGACTGGACGCGGCCGCCGCGACAGATGAATTCTACGTCGTTCTTCTATGCGCATTCCGATCAGTGGCGCTATGAGACGCTTAGCGTTAATGAAATTTTGAGTCCGACGGCGGATAAGGAAAAATGGAAAGGTTCGCTGATTGACTGCAACATTCGCGCCGAGCGTATGGGCTGGCTTCCTTCTGCACCGCAATTGCAGGAAAATCCGTTAGCCCTCGTGAAGGAAGCTGAAGACCATGCCAAGGATCCTGTTGAATATGTAACCGAGCGCTTATCAAGCGGCGACCTGCGCATGTCTTGTGAAGATCCGGATGATCCGGCGAACTGGCCGCGTAATTTGTTTGTTTGGCGCTCGAATTTGTTGGGCTCTTCCGGTAAGGGACATGAATATTTCCTCAAACATTTCCTGGGTACGCAGCACGGTGTGCAGGGTAAAGATTTAGGCGAAGAAGGGCGTACAGGCTCTGAAGAGGTTGTCTGGCACGATGAAGCGCCGGAAGGCAAGCTGGATCTGGTGGTGACGCTTGATTTTCGCATGTCTACGACTTGTATGTATTCCGATATTGTTCTGCCGACCGCCAGTTGGTATGAGAAGAATGATCTGAATACCTCTGATATGCACCCGTTCATTCACCCATTATCCAAGGCGATTGATCCGGTTTGGCAGAGCCGCTCTGACTGGGAGATTTACAAAGGTATTGCGAAGAAATTCTCCGAGCTTTCACCGGGTCATCTCGGTGTGGAGAAGGAAATTGTTCTTACCCCTATTCAGCACGACACGCCGGGCGAGCTGGCGCAGCCGGACGTAAAGGAATGGCGTAAAGGCGAATGTGATTTGATTCCGGGCGTGACTGCGCCGGGCATGAAAGTGGTCGAACGTGATTACCCCGCGACCTATGAGCGCTTTACCTCGCTTGGGCCGCTACTGGAAAAACTTGGTAATGGTGGTAAAGGCATTGGCTGGAACACTGATGATGAGGTTGAGTTCCTTAAACAGCTCAATGGTGAGAACAAAGAAGGTCGCGCGAATATTATTACTGATATTGATGCGTGTGAAACGGTTATGACCCTCGCCCCAGAAACCAACGGTGAGGTTGCGGTGAAGGCGTGGGAGGCTCTGGGAAAAATTACCGGGCTGGATCACACGCATCTGGCTAAACCGAAGGAAGAGGAGAAGATCCGCTTCCGCGATATTCAGGCACAGCCGCGTAAGATTATATCTTCCCCCACATGGAGCGGTATTGAATCCGAGCATGTTTGCTACAATGCAGGTTATACGAATGTGCATGAATATATTCCGTGGCGGACGCTGACCGGTCGTCAGCAGCTTTATCAAGATCACCCGTGGATGCTGGATTTCGGCGAGGGGCTAGTCTCCTACAAGCCGCCGATCAATACGGCGACGGTGCAGAGCATGATCGAGAAACATGGCGATGATGACACGCCGCATATCACGCTGAACTTTATTACACCGCACCAAAAATGGGGCATTCACTCGACCTATTCCGATAACCTCCACATGCTGACCTTGTCACGCGGTGGGCCGATTGTCTGGATGAGTGAGCCGGATGCGAAAAGCGTCGGTATCAAGGATAATGACTGGGTTGAGGTCTTCAACACCAATGGCGCGATTACTGCGCGGGCGGTTGTGTCTCAGCGCGTCAATGATGGCATGCTGATGATGTATCACGCGCAGGAGAAGATCGTGAATACACCGGGCAGTAAAATCACCAATGCGCGCGGCGGTATTCACAACTCCGTGACACGGACGACGGTGAAGCCGACCCATATGATTGGCGGCTATGCCCAGCAATCCTACGGCTTCAACTATTACGGCACAGTCGGCTCCAACCGCGATGAGTTTGTGGTGGTGCGTAAGATTGAGGATCAGGATATCGACTGGATGGAAGGCCCGGCAGAAGGCTCATTAAAAGTTGGGGAGGCGGCAGAATAATGAAAATACGCGCACAAATAGGAATGGTGATGAATCTCGATAAATGTATCGGGTGTCATACATGTTCGGTGACTTGTAAAAATGTCTGGACGTCTCGCGAAGGCATGGAATATGCCTGGTTTAACAATGTTGAAACCAAGCCTGGCGTTGGTTTTCCGAAGGAATGGGAAAACCAGGAAAAATGGAATGGTGGCTGGCATCGCGGGAAGAATGGCAAGATCCATCCCAAGCAAGGTGGGCGTTGGCGCATTCTGGCGAAGATCTTTGGTAATCCTGATATGCCGGAAATTGATGATTATTACGAGCCGTTTACTTTTGATTACGATCATCTGCAAAAATCCCCGGAGTCCAAGGCTATGCCGACTGCGCGCCCGCGTTCACTGATATCCGGAGAGCGGATGGAGAAGATTAAATGGGGGCCGAACTGGGAAGAAATTCTTGGCACCGAATTCGAACATCGCCGTAAGGACTATAATTTCAAGGACATGGAAGAGGAGATGTATGGGGAGTTCGAGAACACCTTTATGATGTATCTCCCCCGTATATGCGAGCACTGCCTGAACCCGACTTGTGTGGCGTCTTGCCCATCCGGTTCGATTTATAAGCGTGAAGAAGACGGTGTCGTTCTGATTGATCAGGATAAATGTCGCGGCTGGCGCATGTGTGTGTCGGGCTGTCCGTATAAGAAGATCTATTATAACTGGAAATCCGGTAAAGCAGAGAAATGTACGCTGTGTTATCCACGTCTTGAAAATGGTGAACCGACGGTGTGTTCAGAGACCTGTGTGGGCCGTATTCGCTATCTTGGTGTGATGCTTTACGATGCAGATCGCATTGAAGAGGCGGCAAGTGTTCCCAATGAGGAAGACCTTTATGAAGCGCAGTGCGATATTTTCCTCGACCCGCATGATCCGGAAGTGATTGCGCAGGCGCGCAAAGATGGTATTCCTGAGAACTGGATTACGGGCGCGCAAGACTCGCCGATCTATAAAATGGCGATGGACTGGAAGGTGGCGTTGCCGTTGCACCCGGAATATCGGACTTTGCCGATGGTGTGGTATATCCCGCCGCTTTCGCCCATTCAAAATGCGGTGGAGTCTGGGAAGCTGCCATTAGCGAAAAATGGCATTATGCCGGATCTCGGTAAGATGCGCATTCCAGTGAAATATCTGGCGAATTTGCTAACCGCGGGTAAGGAAGAGCCGGTTGAGCTGGCGCTTAAACGTATGATGGCAATGCGCGCCTATATGCGCGGTGTACTGGTCGAAGGCGGCCCTGATACATCTATTCTCGATGAGGTTGGTCTGACCGAAGATCTGGTCAAGGACATGTATAAGATCATGGCGCTGGCCAATTATGAGGATCGCTATGTGATCCCGACCGGTCACCGTGAGGAAACGTTGGATGCCTATGGTGAGAGCGGGGCGTGTGGTTTTAGTTTTGGTAATGGATGTTCCTCGCATTCCAATAGTGATATTGAGCTGTTTGAAAACCCGAAGAGCTGGCGTGGCCCAAGCGCCTCAGGCAAGGATAACCGGGTGAATACATTGTTTTCCCAAGGCAAAACAAGTGCATCAGGTGGCTGTGGAACTACGAAACCTAGTGGAGGCGGCTGCGGTAGCGGCGGCTGTGGCTGTTAAGGAGATAGATAATGAAGACATTAAAGGTTTTAGGGACGCTTCTAACTTATCCATCTGCGGATATGCTAAAAGCTTTGCCGGAGTTTCAAGAGATCCTTGTGAAAGAAAAATGGTTGCCGGGTGAATCCCTAAAGGCGCTCGATCATCTGGTGGATTGGATGGCAGATCAGGATTTACTCGATTTGCAGGAAGAGTTTGTTGCCCTGTTCGATCGTACGCCTTCGCTCTGTCTGCATCTGTTTGAGCATGTGCACGGCGATTCTCGTGACCGTGGGCAGGCCTTGGTTGATCTTTCAGAGGTTTATAAAGATTCCGGGTTGCTGATTAACACCGAAGAAATGCCGGATTATCTGCCGCTGTTTTTGGAATATCTTTCCGTGATTGAGGCCGAAGAATCTCGTCAGAATTTAGGAGAAATTGTCAACGTCCTGGGCGTTTTGGCGGGACGTTTGAAGAATAGACAATCGCCCTATGCGGCGGTGTTTGAAGCTTTGATTGAGGCAGCCGCGCGCAAGCCTGATGCAAAGGCCGTCGAAGAAGCGCTTAAGGAAGCGGCTGGAAAATCCAGTACATTTGATGATCTGGATAAAAGTTGGGAAGAACAAAACGCTTTTGAAAACTCCCTTCAAACCACGGGGCAGGATATGGATGGTGGTTGTCCGAAGGCCGAAGATATGCTTGCCCGTATGAACCTGCCTGTTGAAAATAAGGAGACGTAAAGCTATGGATTTCTTTCTTTTTCAAATTTTTCCTTATATCGCGATCGCGGTATTTGCGCTGGGCAGTATTCTGCGCTTTGACCGTGATCCCTATTCATGGCGCTCAAAATCAAGCCAGCTTTTGCGTAAGAAACAACTGGTTATCGGTTCTGTGCTCTTTCATCTCGGCATTATCACGATCTTGGCAGGGCATGTTGTTGGGCTGCTAACGCCTATTGCTGTGTTTGATGCCATCGGCATCCCCCATGGCGCAAAGCAAATACTAGCCATGGTCGCGGGTGGTATTGCCGGCGTGTTTTGCTTTGTGGGTATTGTGATCCTTCTCCATCGACGTTTATTTGATCCGCGTATTCGGGCGACAAGTTCATTTTCTGATATAGCCGTGCTGATTTTACTGCTGATGCAGCTTTGCTTGGGCATGTGGACGATTACCGTGTCTATACATCATCTGGATGGGCATGAGATGGTCAAATTCATGGAATGGGCACAACACATTGCAACATTCCGTGGCGGGGCGCATGAATATCTGGTGGATGTGGCGCTGGTGTTCAAGCTGCACATTACGCTCGGCATGTTCATTTTGTTCGTCTGGCCGTTCACAAGGCTTGTCCATGTTTTTAGCGCGCCGGTTGGCTTTGTTTTTCGTCCCTATCAAATCGTTCGCAAGCGGGAGACATAAGAGATGGTTGCAGCTCCAGGAATTACCGTTAATGGCGTTAAAATCACACCAGAACAAATTAATGCCGAGGTGCAATATTATCCGGCTGAAAGCCTTTTCAGTGCCAAATATGAGGCGATGCAGGCGTTGGTCGTTCGGGAGCTTTTGATCCAACGTGCTGCAGGTTTGGGGCTTTGTGATCATGATGAAGCCGTCAAGAGTCCGGATGATATTCTGGAAGCATTGTTTGAAAAAGAAATCGACGTTCCTCAAGCTGATAAAGAAACATGCAAACGATTTTATGATAATAATAGGGATCGCTTTTTTACCTCTCCCTTATTTGAGGCTGCCCATATTCTTTATCCGGCTCTGCCGGGTGATGATGCGGCGCGGACAGGTGCTTTGGAGAAGGCGCAAACGGCGCTGGAGCGCATCACCAAAAAACCAGAACATTTTGAAACGATTGCTAAAACGGAGTCAGCCTGCTCTTCCGCTAAACTGGGTGGGCATCTTGGGCAAGTGACCAAGGGGCAGACCACGCCGGCCTTTGAAGCTGCGCTGCTTGATATGCAGGAGGGCGATATTTCATCTGTACCGCTGGCCAGTGAATTTGGCTACCATGTGATCAAGGTGCATAAGCGTCTTGAGGGTAAGCAGCTTCCTTTTGAAGCGGTGCAGGAATGGATTGCCGATTATCTACAGCGTCAAAGCTGGCAGCGTGCGTTTAGCCAGTATGTCCAGATTTTGGCCGGAGAGGCTGAGGTAAGCGGGTTTCAGCTTAAACAGGCCGATACGCCTCTGGTACAATAATATCCATGTTACTTGATTCTCCAATTTTAGGGCGCGGGTTTCGGCCGTTCTTTCTGCTGGGTGCGGCCTATAGTGTGCTCAACCTGTTGATCTGGGGCGGGTTTTATGCGGGGTATATTACGCCACCGACTGTTTTTTCTGATCCCGTATCATGGCATGCGCATGAGATGATTTACGGCTTCGCCCTAGCAATTGTCGCTGGGTTTTTACTCACCGCCGTGGCGAACTGGACAGGCTGCGCACCGGCGCGGCAACTTCATCTGGCAGGATTATGCGCTCTCTGGCTGGTTGGGCGCATCGTAATGAATTTTGATCTGGGCCTACCGGATAGTGCCGTTTTTATCACCGAGGGAGCCTTTATACCCGCACTGGCAATCAGCCTGTCTATTCCCTTGCTCAAAAGCCGCAACAAGCGGAATTTCGTTTTTCTGGCATTGCTTACTATTTTATTTTCCTGCGACATTGTTTTTCTTGTTACGGAAGATCGTACCCCACTTACCATTGCTGTGATGGTGATTGTTAGCATGATTTCTCTGGTTGGCGGGCGGGTCATTCCGGCCTTTACCGTTGCAGCCCTGCGGCGGCGCGGCGAGGAGGCTTTCCAGACCCCTCAAAACACATTGGATATACTGGCGCTTCTGTCGCTGGTTTTGATCATTTTGGCGTTGGTGTTTGTAGGGACGCAAGGGTTGATTTTGGCCGGCGTGGCTTTTACCTCCGCTATCATTCACCTTTTACGCATGCGGCGTTATCATACGCAAAAAATATTAAACGACCCGATGGTCTGGATTCTTCACATCGGTTATATATGGGTTATTGCTGGCTTGTTTTTAATTGGCCTTGCAGGCTTAAATATACTGCCGTTCTCGACGGCCCTTCATGCTTTGACGGCGGGCGCTATCGGCTCCATGACTTTGGGGATGATGTGCCGTGTGGCGCTGGGGCATACGGGAAGAAATTTAATTGCGACAAAGGCAACAACGACAAGCTTTATCTTAATGCAAACTGCGGCCTTTATGCGGGTCTTGGGGCCTGTTTCTTTACCAGATCATATAAATTTATGGATTATCGGCTCCGCTTTTTTGTGGGCGGCTTGTTATATTATCTACATTTTCGTTTACGTTCCGACCCTCTGGCAACCAAGACCGGACGGTCGCCCGGCGTGAATTGCTTGTCGTATTTTTTTAGGCGTTCAGTACATGGACATCGCGCGCATGATGATGCTTCAGTACTTCTAATGCCTTCTCTTCAGAATTCCTGTTTTTCAGATGGACCCAAAGTGGAAGCCCGCCCAGATCAATCTGACGCTGAATATAGGCACCATGGCGCTTATCAACACGACGGGCCAACATTATACCAATCCCGCCGCAAACCACCCCTGTAGCCACTGCTGTTATCATTATAATAAGAGCAGAAGGCCAGCTTCCAAAAGCAGCTACGAAAGCTATTAAAAGTATAACCCCTAGACATATAGGCGTCGTAATAGCAATTTCCCTTAGGTTGCTATTACATTTTCTTGGTACGATATAAGATCTTGGTACCTGAGGGTCATCTTCAACCTCTTTAATCGATGTAAAGCGATAGCTCGAAGTTCTCGTATCAGCCAGGATTTCCATGTTCTCGTGTGTAAAACCGGAATCATACAATTCATCTATAGCAGCTACGAATTCCTGTTCGCTACCAAATACTCCTACGGCTTCCTTGCTAGTGTGCATTTTTACCTCCCCATTTGTTAGGTGGCACACCCTGCTAATCGGTATTTTTTTAATTAGCCCCATACTACCAGAAAAATATGAGTGAAAGCAAAAAACGACGGAAACGTTTTTCTAAATTCAGGGATAACCCTGCTTTTTGCCATTCTATTGATTTCAATCAAGGGCACACTTGCATTTGGACCATAGAATGTAGTCTGAAATCTCCGAGTCCTTTTAACCTAAACCCTTTTGGGTATGGTTTTTGGACCGGGGTCGTGTGCGGAAACGCTACGGCCTGCCGTGTTTGCAAAGGAGTGCATAGTGGAGAATAAAACTGCGATAGCGGATAGTTTTGGCCGCACATTTCCCTACCTCAGATTGTCCGTCACGGATGTCTGCAATTTCAGCTGTTCCTATTGTTTACCTGACGGATATAAGAAGACGGGCTGCGATCCTTTTATGGCTCAAGATGAGATTGTACGGCTGGTACGCGCATTTGCTGAATTGGGTACATGGAAAATCCGCCTCACGGGCGGGGAGCCTACGGTGCGTAGAGACTTCGTTGATATTGCTGCTATGATTCATGAAATACCCGGTATTCGCAGGCTGGCCTTTACGACCAATGGATATAAGTTACAAGAGCGTGCGCAGGAATATTATGATGCAGGTTTGCGGGCAATTAATATCAGCATTGATTCCCTGCACCCTGATAAATTCAAGATAATTACCGGCCATGATCGTCTTCATGAAGTGCTGGATGGTGTGCAAGCCAGTTTTGAGGCTGGTTTTGAAAGTATAAAACTCAACACGGTTTTACTCAAGGGACTCAACGATAATGAACTGGATCGCTTCATTGATTTTGTAGAAGATAAGCCTGTTTCTCTACGCTTTATAGAGTTGATGCGCACCCGCGATAATGCGGACTATTTTGAGGCGCATCATTTACCTGGCACTGCTGTAACAGAGAAGTTGTTAGAGCGCGGATGGCGCGCCCGCCCACGCGTTGAGGGCGCAGGCCCCGCGCAAGAGTTTGAGCATGAGGGTAGTGCAGGCACCATTGGCCTGATTGCGCCTTATTCCAAAGATTTCTGCAAAAGCTGTAACCGTCTGCGCGTTTCTGCAAAAGGCGCATTGCATCTGTGTTTATTTGGCGAGGGCGGTTATTCCCTGCGCGAATATTTGCAAAGCGATGACCAGATTGAAGAGCTGCAGGAAAAGATTTTAGCACTTATGAATTTCAAACGCTCTGCGCATTTTCTGCATGAAGGCAATAGCGGAGTGCGTGAGCATTTAGCATCTATTGGAGGATAAAAATATGGCCAAACAAGATCAGATTATAAAATTTCCAACGGCAAAAGATCCGCACTTTAAGATGATTGATGTCGGACGAAAGCGCCCAACGCGCAGGCGTGCCGTGGCTGTAGGTACGATTACCATGGGCGCGGAGGCGTTTGAGCATCTGAAAAATGGGACGCTCCCCAAGGGCGATGTGCTGGTATTGGCTGAGGCTGCCGGGATTACAGGGGCGAAGAAAACGCCGGAAATGATTCCAATGTGCCATACATTGCCACTGGATCAGGTGACAATTCATTGCGCGTTAAATGATACCGAGAATAGCGTCAGCGTTTACTGCCAGGCCGTGGCATTTGCAAAAACGGGTGTGGAGATGGAGGCGCTGGCCGGGGTTAATATTGCGCTTCTGACCATCTGGGATTTAACCAAAGGTGTTGATCCGAATTTAGAGATTGGCGCTGTAAGCTTGCTGGTGAAAACGGGTGGCAAAAGTGGCGTTTATACAAATCCGAATGGAATTCCTGACTGGTTAGAAGCACAGCTTCCTGATGCTCAGAGCTTAAAGGGTAAAAAATCTGCTGTGCTTGTTATGAGCGATCGGGCAGCGAGCGGTGAATATGAAGACAAATCTGGCCCCGTTCTGAAAGAGATCCTTGAGAGCGCAGGCTCCGATCTTGTTGAACAGAAAATTATCCCCGATGATGTGGAAACAATTGAGCAGAGCATTCGTTCTGTCTGTAAAACGCATAGCCCGGATCTCCTGATTGCTTCCGGTGGCACAGGGCCGGGTCCACGGGATGTCACGCCGGATGTTCTGGAGAAGATCAGCGACCGCATGCTGGGTGGTCTGGGCGATGTTCTGCGCACGGAAAGCCTGCATTTTACCGACACGGCATGGCTGTCACGTATGACGTCAGGCATGGTTGGTTCAACGCTGGTGATTGCTTTTCCGGGGTCGCCTAAGGCCGTGAAGGAGTGCTGGGATATTCTTGAGCCGTTTCTTGGTGATGCGCTCGACAAGATTGCAAAGCAGGGATTTTAAGTAAGGGAAAAGCCATGAACGAAATTGCTATTCATATGAAGCTATTCGGAACTTTTCGTAAGTTCGGAGATGTGCTGGATTTCACGGTTCCAGCCGGCAGCACGGCCTCCTTCGTAAAGAAGATGATGAGCAATATTTTGAGTGGTGGAGAGTCTTCTCTGGTCTTTGACTCTGTTCTGGCAGATGACAATGCGGTGTTACCGGATACACATGTCTTTAAAACAGATGCCAGATTGTCTATTTTACCGCCGGTTTGCGGGGGATAACCCATGACGGAAACAATTTATGTTAGCGTTTCGGCCAACCCGTTAGATCTTCAGGCTGCTTATGATTTTGTCACCGATCCGGAGCATGGCGCAGTGGATGTCTTTGTCGGCGCGGTGCGCGATCATCACGAGGGCCAAAGCGTGTCTGGCATTACCTATGATGTGCATGAGGAATTGGCAGAAAAAATATTCCTGAAGATTTGTAGAGAAGCGCAAAAGAAATGGGATGGGATACATATATATATGTCTCATTATAAAGGGCAGCTCGATATTGGCGGGATTAGTGTCATCATCGCAGTGAGTTCAGCGCATCGCGCAGAGAGTTTTGAGGCTTGCCGTTATATTATCGAAGAACTCAAAAAGCGCGCGCCGGTCTGGAAGCAGGAGCATTATGAGCACGGCCCATCTGAATGGCTGCCCGGCCATTCTTTAAGGGAGGCTGTAGGTGGATAAGGTGAGCATTGCAGGCGTGGTTCTGGCTGGTGGATGCTCCTCCCGCATGGGCCAGGACAAGGCGCTTCTGGATTATAACGGTCGGCCTTTACTGGACCATATGATTGATCTTCTTCAGAAAATGGGCGTGGCCGACATTTATGTCAGTGGTAATTATGAAGGTTATCACTGCATTCCCGATTCCGAACCCTGTAACGGGCCCGCCGAAGCCATTCAAGGCGTCATGAAAGAATTAAATGGCCATGATGGCGCATTATTTGTTCCTGTCGATATGCCGTTTCTAACGCAGGATGTGTTGCACATTCTGCTTGCGCAGGAGGGGGGTGCTTTTTTTAAAGACCGGCCGCTTCCTGCTTTTATAAAGCAACCTTGCTCTGGCATAATAGCATCATCCGTGCACGCGTTATTAGAGGAACTTGGCGTTCCTTCTGTTTTTTTGCCTGAAGAATTTGAATCTCTCATGGCGAATATAAATACGCAGAAAGAATGGCAGGAGGCCATACGCGCATGAATGTCAGAATTGGAGAGCAGGACTTACGTTTTAAAATTACGGAAGAGGAGTTGAAAACACTCCTTGCGGGGCAGTGCCTTCACGTTAATGTGGGTCTGTTAAATAAAACACTTGTCGCAACAATTAACCCGCAAGGGAGCGGTGAGAGCATGGAATCCAAACTGGTTCTGGATGATAGCGAAGCCTATCTCAACCTTCTTATCCCGCCGGGTAAGGTTGAGGAGCTGTCCGATATGGGGCGAAGCCGTGCCGGGCTTAAAGCCAGTAGTGATGATGGTTTGTCTATTTCTCTTCAGGTTGATATGCGCGCGGATAGCCGGAAAGTCGGAGCGGGATGACCATCCTGCCGGTTTCTTTTTTTGTTACAGCGATTTTATATGCATCAGTTGGGTTTGGCGGCGGATCAACTTATAGCGCATTGTTGGTTCTCGCCGAAACAGATTACCGTATTTTACCTGCAATAGCCCTCATCTGTAATGTGATTGTCGTCAGCGGCGGCGCATACAGATTTTTTCGCGCCGGGCATGTTAATCTGAGACGTATAGGACCGTGGATTATTACATCGGTTCCGGCGGCGTGGCTGGGAGGTTATTTAAATATCTCCGAAACCCTGTTTACTGGATTGCTTGGGTTTTCTCTGCTGGCTGCCGGTTTTCGTATGTTTCGGGCGGAAAAAGAGAGGCAGGATTCAACGGAAATCCTAATCAATCAATATCGTTTTTTACCGCCGGTTACAGGCGCACTTCTGGGACTATTGGCCGGGCTGGTGGGTATTGGCGGCGGTATTTTTCTGGCACCTGTCCTGCATTTGCTACGCTGGGATGATGCACGAAAAATAGCGGCCACCTGCAGCGTTTTTATTCTCGTCAATTCCATAGCCGGATTAATCGGACAATCAATGAAGCTCAGCAATCTGGAACTTGCAGGTGACATCATGCTCTACTGGATGCTCTTTCCTGCTGTGCTGATCGGCGGGCAGATTGGTTCTTATATGGGAGCCACCCGCCTTAATCCCGACACCTTGCGTGTATTGACGGCTGTTTTAATCCTGTATGTGGCCGCTCGCCTTCTTTTCCGCTGGGTCGCAGTAGTAGCCTAAGAGCATTTCAGCCAGGCATCAATTTCGCTTTCCAGCCAGCCCACAGAGCGTGCGCCCAGAGAGACTTGCTTGGGGAAGCGCCCTTCCTCAATCCAGAGATAAATCGAGCTCCGGGCCATGCCTGTGGGCTCTAATACTTCGGGGAGCCGCAAAATATCCTCTACAACGATATCCCCTTTCATTACTTGATAGTCGTCGGAAAGATTTGCCATATTCGCAACCCGTTAATTCATCAAATTTGTTATATAAAACAAGAGCTTTATGTCAATAATGACTGGGTTTTGTCAAGAAAAAAGTATTTTTAAGTACAAAAAATTAACTATTTATGCGCATCACTTCCAAAGCACATATTTTTGCCCACCAAAGCAATCAGTCCCATAAGTAGAATTTAAACGGTCTGAAGGGTTAATACATTGAATTTAAAGCGCTCCCGTAAGCGGACTCCTTATTAGGGCCTTATTAAAGACAGTCAAAATTGCATCTGGCCAAACCTGAGAAAGAAAAGCTTGATTTTTATGGCTCTTAACCATTATAAAGCACTGTCTTTTCGGACATTTCTAGCCGCGTCCCGTTCGTCTAGAGGCCTAGGACACCGCCCTTTCACGGCGGCAACACGGGTTCGAATCCCGTACGGGACGCCAGTTATCCACTTTTTACAATCCAGCCAAATCCAGAAAACCTAGACTCCATAAGGGTTTTGAAGCATAATAAACTTCAAGCCGCCCGATATGGTCCTATGTTATCCAAGAAATATGGGGGCCTTTTAGGGGGCTTTTAGAATACGCCGAAATAGAAAGGCCCCCAAATGAATCTGAATGATAAGCTCTGCAAGAGCGCCAAGCCTAAAGATAAGCCCTATAAACTATCCGATGGTGGGGGCCTTTATCTGGAAGTCACACCCAAGGGAAGCAAGCTTTGGCGGGTGAAGTATCGCTTCCTGAACAATGAAAAGAAGCTGTGTATTGGCGAATACCCTGTCATTACCTTGGCTGAAGCCAGAAACCACAGGGATGAAGCCAAAAAGCTCTTGGCCAATGGGCATGACCCATCCGCCGTGAAGCAAGAAATAAAGCAGGAGCGTATCCAAGAGGCCGGAAATACCTTTGAAGCCATAGCCCGTGAATGGCATGAACACAAAAAGCATGAATGGTCAGAGGTGAACGCTAAAACGGTGATAGATCGCCTAGAGCGTGACGTTTTCCCAGAGATAGGCAAATATCCTTCGCTTTGATATACGAGAACGAATGGAAAGAAAAATTGATTGAAAAAGGCTTCAATGTATGAGGTATGGGGGCCTTATTGGGGGCTTCTTCAATTTTAAGAAATTTATTATTCAATAATATCAACCCATTAACTCTCTAATTTGAATCCCGTACGGCCAATTATTTCAATGAGTTAAATGACTTTCATGGAAAACGTAGTGCTGTTTTTACTACAAAAGCAATACTGTTTTTGTACGAACGCGTACGGCTAAGATATTGATATTATAATATATATCGTTTGATGATTTCCTCGTATGTCCCCAATTAAATTATACCCTCGTATTTTTTAGGAAAACCGGATTTCTAATTAGTGTTGCACAAACGACGCCTAAACCACTTAAGGCACCACAATGTTATATTTTGCACCAAGGTATCGCTCAACCGCCTGACGATCGGCACCGGAGAGACTTTCATCAAAGAGCAGAATCTCACTAATATCACCTTCGAGTGGTCTAGCATTATCACCGAAGTTATTACCAACCGCAAAAACTGTATTCCCGTCTACATTTCCTAAAGGCGGCACACCAGTAGTGCTGCTAATGGTGTTATCAAAGATCACGCCATCATGACGAATGTCCAATACGCTTGACCCAAAATCTACACCAATAATTGCGGCCACTGTGGGCGCGGCTGCCCCACTGCTATCATTTCTAAGAGCCTTCCCCCCAACATCATCGTGAAGAACTACAGAATATTGTTCAGAACTGTTAACTTCCAAAGAAATGCCGCTGACAGTTCCCTGTGCGCCGTTAACGCGGTGCCTTACAATAGTTGTACTCGAACCGGAATTATTAATGTCGATCACAACAAACAACGTATGACCATTTGCAGAAGGTATGCTGGTCACGGCAGAGTTTAATGAATCGTTCGTGCCATCATCAAATCTAGCAACCGGAAGACCGTTGATACCTGCCGCCACAAAGGTTGGACGATTGCCGGCTGCGCCCTGCAAAACATTGACCCCATTACCTGACTTATCAACCCATGCGGAAATATCACCCGCTATAATACCGCCTTCAGCCACCCCTTCCGGCGCGCCATCCCCATCAAGATCATTCCCGTCAAGCCAGACAGCTAAACTCGCAATATCCACTGGCGCAAAGCCGCGAAAGTTAAAGGCTGTTGTTGAGGCTATACCTGCATATGGATTGCCAACCAGATCCTCAAACGCAGCGGCATCGATGAGAACATAAACATCTGTGGCAAGCGGGAAGTCACTCGCCGGATTAATAGTAATGATGGCCGTGCCGCCACCAGTGACAAGCCCCGTCGTCACGTCAATCGTTTCAAGCAAAATATTATCAGCCGTGCGGCGAATTTCTATGTTGCCAACATTTTTATTCACGGGCTCACTAAACGTAATGATAATATTTTCATTCAGAAGAACATCAATATCATTGTCAGCAGGGCTTGCATCTGTGGCGGGTGCAAATGTAGGCGGCGTCACATCGTTAGAGGTCGTGAAGTTCAGATCACCGCTTGCAATACCTGCAAAGGAATTTGCTGCCAGATCTTCTATAACGCCAGACGGAACCGTAATATCGTAGTCAGTGACAAGATCAAAATTACCGGCGGGATTGATCGTGACCATGCTACCG